>JBLIFG010000001.1:0-133012 GCA_047633635.1 Cellvibrionaceae bacterium
ATCGAGCACGCTCTGCCACACAGTCAATGATACCTACTCAAACAGGTGCAGCGGGGGCGGTCGGTTTAGTGCTGCCCGAGCTTAATGGAAAATTAGATGGTATGGCTGTGCGCGTACCCACCATTAACGTATCCCTCGTCGACTTTACTTTTTACACAAAAAAAGACACCAGTGTTGAAGAGGTAAACGCGATTGTAGAGGCTGCTTCAAAAAAATCAGCTAACGGCATATTACAATGCAATAGTCTGCCTTTAGTTTCTATCGACTATAATCATAACCCTGCGTCGTCAATATTTGACATGAATCAAACAAAGGTGCGCGGAAATTTAGTGAAGGTTATGTCTTGGTACGATAACGAATGGGGATTTTCTAATCGTATGCTAGATAATACTATTGCACTAATGTCTGCCTAAGCGTTTTTATTATTGCTTTTGGATAGAGCCAATAGTCATTGGTTTTGACTCTCTAAGTAATTGGTGTGTGAATCACGACTCATTAATAAACGGAAAATAAACTAGTAGTCAGTAATTAAGTAATAGTTTTTAAGTTATTTAATTTACGATTTTACTAAGATTTTTTTTATTGAAAGGTTTTACTTGAGATTTTATTTGAATGTTTATTAAGGTATTATAAAAATTGTAAGTTTTGACATAGCGCTGAAAACTTTAGGGTTTCATCAATAAATTTTAACGACAGCCTATAACAGTAGCCTCTATCAATAAAAATAGCTGATGAAGTAGAAGATAAAAAATCCATTTTTTATCTTCTACTATACCTGATACATACAATCGCTATTTTATAAACTAATGACTGATCATCCACGGCCGCATAGAAGGGAACATTTTTTCTCCTGCAGCGGTATACAACATAACTGATTTAGTCGGCTTACGAGCATCACAGCCACATCCCGACTTATGCTCATCATCACTTTCACGACGATCTTTTGTCGAGAAAACTGGCTCGTGTTGACTACGTTCGTTAGTGGTATGCGCATTTCTTTTCTCAGGAGCCATATCCAAAATTTCAGGAGGTATCATTATTATTCTTGGTGCAACCACACCGCACTCAGTACAATTTGATGGCTTATCTGAATCATCCATCGTCGCTAGACTATAAAAAATTCCATGCTCCTGACATTTGTATTCATATACAGGCATAATTATTCTCCTATAGATCTGGTGCTAATGGCATTTGAACAGAACCATCTAGTTCTTTCTTAGGTCCATCGGCATTTGGGTTAACGTCGAATTCAAAGATATCTGTAGGTAGCCATAAAGTAGCACAAGCATTGGGTATATCGACTACACCACTTATATGTCCTTGAACTGGCGCTGTACCCAAAATCGAATAAGCCTGGGCCGGTGAATAACCAAATTTTTCTAAATAATTTATCGCATTCAAACAAGCTTGACGATAAGCAATATGTACATCTAAATAATGCTGCTCACCACCTTCATCAACAGAAATACCTTCAAAAATTAAGTAATCATCATATTTAGGCGTAATTGGGCTTGGTTTAAATATAGGATTCTTAATCGCATATTTTTCCATGCCGCCTTTCAGTAAATTAACTCGAAGATGAATCCAACCGGCCATCTCGATAGCACCACAGAAAGTAATCTCGCCATCGCCTTGGCTGAAGTGTAAATCACCAACAGATAGACCACCACCATCGACATAAACAGGAAAATAAATTTTAGAACCACGTGATAAATCTTTAATGTCACAGTTACCACCATGCTCACGCGGTGGCACAGTTCGAGCACCTTCAGCACCTGCTTTAGCTTTTTCATCACCGGTCAAGGTGCCCATATGCGCAGTATCAGCGAAAGGCAGTGTTGCAAGCGGAGGTACTTTTTCTGGATCTGTGTCAAAAAGCTTTTGCTCGCGAGTATTCCATTCATCTAAAAGTTCTTTAGAAGGCAAGCAACCTATTAAGCCTGGATGAATTAAACCAGCGTATTCAACACCTGGAACATGGCGAGACTTGGTGAACATGCCATTGATGTCCCAAATTGATTTTTGCGCTTCTGGAAAATGATCAGTTAAAAAACCACCACCATTTTGTTTTGAAAAGAAGCCATTAAAGCCCCATAAACTCTCGTCAAATGTGCCAATATCTAAGATATCAACAATTAATAAGTCACCGGGCTCAGCGCCTTCGACACCAACAGGTCCCGATAGAAAATGGACTTGGCTTAGGTCGACATCACGTACGTCGGCAGCGTCATCATTATTATGAATTTGACCGCCGGTCCAGTCGTAACATTCAATTCTAAAATCATCACCAGGCTTTACCATCGCAGCCATAGGAATATCTGGATGCCAGCGATTGTGAATTTTTTCGTTAGTATAAGGCGATTCATCTAAATTTATTTTAATAATTGTTTCTGCCATCTTAGACTCCTAGTTTCAGTCATAGTTATCGTTAAAGTTATCGTTAAAATTATTGATTGCGTATTTATATTTATACAGATAGATACTTTTTGATAGTGTCGGTATCGACATCATCGCGCATATTTTCATGAATAAAGTTACCCTTATCGATCACTATAATTCGATCTGCGATTGCGAGTGTAAAGCTAAGCACTTGCTCGGAGACAATAATAGTAATGTCACGCATTTTTTTTATTTCGTTCAAAACATTAGCAATATCTTTAATGATTGAAGGTTGAATACCTTCTGTAGGCTCATCTAACAACAACACTTTAGGATTAGTCACTAGTGCACGCGCGATAGCTAATTGCTGTTGCTGTCCACCTGAAAGATTACCGCCCTTGCGATTACGCATATCTCTTAGCACTGGAAATAGCGCATATATTTCATCGGGAATATTTTTTAATTTTGAAACTTCCATGCCTGTTTCAATATTTTCTTGAACAGTCAAGGAGGGAAATATCATCCGCCCCTGTGGTACATAGGCAATACCATTTTCAACACGCTGATAACTTTCGCTATTAGTAACATCAACACCATCGACTTGTATTTGCCCGTCGGTAGTGGGCAATATACCAATAAGTGACTTAAATAATGTCGTCTTACCCATACCATTGCGGCCCATTATTGCTAGGGTTTCATTCTTTGGCACCGTAAAGTTTAGCCCATGAATGACTTCACTCTGACCGTAAGATACTTTTAAATTTGAGACATTTAACATACCGTTAACCTTTTTTTACCTAGTAATTGACTAGAAATAATATTTTATTTGGCTAATGGCCTAAATAAACTTCAATAACATTAGGGTTTTTTTGAACCTCACTCATTTCACCAGCTGCCAGAATTTTACCTTGATGAAGCACTGTTACTTTTTGTGCAATGCGTTCAACGAACTCCATATCGTGTTCAATAACAAGAACCGATCGCCCCTTGCTGATCTTTTTTAGTAGGTCTGCCGTTTGTTCGCGCTCTTTCACGCTCATACCTGCAACAGGCTCATCTAACATTAACAATTTAGGATCTTGAATAAGTAGCATTCCAATTTCTAACCACTGCTTTTGACCATGACTCAACAAGGCTGCCTCTGTATCTAAATCATCTACCAACATAATTTCTTCGGCAATTTCATTAATTTTACTAATGACTGATGCATTTCTTCTAAAAAATAATGAACCAAAAACGCTTCTACCATAGGGGTATGATACTTCGAGATTTTCTAAAACACTTAAGTTTTCGTAAATTGATGGCGTCTGAAATTTACGACCAACGCCTTGCCTTACGATTTCATGTTCGGACAATTTGGTTAATTCTTTATTTAAGAATTTAATACTACCCGAAGTAGATTTTGTTTTGCCACAAATGAGATCAAGAACCGTTGTTTTACCCGCTCCATTAGGACCAATAACAACATGTAGCTCATTTTTATCTATGTAAAGGTTCAAGTCATCGACTGCTTTAAAGCCATCAAATGAAACTGTCAAACCCTCTATTGCTAGTGTAAAATCTGTATTTGAATTCATTATTCTCTCCTACCCTTCAAAACCATTTTTTAAAACTATTATTAATAACAAATATTTAACAAAATATAAATTATTTAATTTTTTTGAATGACCGGATCATCACTAGTCGCGGAAAATTTTGTTTTAAATAGATTAGTAATAAAAGTAAACTTATTGGTTATATGATGGCCATAATCTTGCCAAAGCCCAGCTAGACCATTTGGAAAAAACATAACAACACTAATAAATAGTCCGCCCATTAAAAATAACCAAAGCTCTGGAAATGACTCAGAAAAGCCAGTCTTACCAAAGTTGATCAGTAAGGTTCCATAGACAGCACCAATAAGCGACATGCGCCCGCCAACTGCAGCGAATATAACCATTTCAATCGAAGGCACGATGCCTACAAAAGACGGTGACATAAAACCTACTTGCAAAGTGAACATCGCACCACCAATGGCAGAGATTAATGCCGCAAAACAAAAGACAAATATTTTAAAGTTGGATACGTCGTAACCTGAAAACCTAACGCGATCTTCTTTATCGCGAATGGCCAGTAACAAGCTGCCAAACTTACTGGTTAAAATAAATCTTGAGATAATGATCACTGTTAGTAATAGACCACAGTTTATAAAGTAAAATAAATTCTTGGCACTATCAGAGGTAATATCCCAGCCATTTAAGGTACGCAAATCTGTTATGCCATTAATACCGCCGGTAAAACCCTGTTGACCCACAATCAAAATGGTCAAGATGACTGCAATAACTTGCGTAATAATCGCAAAATAGACACCGCCAACACGGCGCTTAAACATAGCGGCGCCAATGATATAAGCAAAGATTGTCGGTATGATTAAGATGGCTAAGATAGTAAAGGTGAAACTATTAAACGGTTCCCAAAACCACGGTAGTGAGGTGATCTGATTCCAATCCATAAAATCAGGGATACCAGGCGTAGATTGAATAGCCGTATTAGCTACAGAAGAAGCTTCTAGCTTTAGAAACATAGCCATGCCATAACCGCCGAGACCAAAAAATATGCCTTGGCCTAAGCTAAGTACGCCTCCATATCCCCAGATCAATACTAAACTGACTGCCGCAAAGGCATAGGTCAAATATTTACCAACAAGGTTTAATCTAAAAGAGTCTAAAAACAATGGGAATATTACTAAAATTAATGTTGCTAAAATAATAAAACCCGATAAACCGCTTTTACCACCCATCAACTTCTGATAAACAAAAGTCATACCTATCTCCAAATTATTGAATAAATATATATTTCAATTTTAAAAAAATTTCAACTAGCGACGAACTTTACTAGCGAACAAACCTTCCGGCTTGAACATTAAAATAAGTACTAGAGCAAATAAGGTATAAACTTTTGCCATAGATCCACTTATAAAAAATTCTAATAATGATTGAGCTTGCGCGATTGAAAATGCCGAGATAATAGTTCCGAATAAACTTGCTGCACCACCAAATACAACCACCATAAAGGTATCGACTATATAGAGTGTTCCTGTAGTCGGCCCAGTTGACGCAATAGTTGTAAATGCACCGCCGGCAATACCTGCAATGCCACAACCCAAGGCAAAGGTATAGCGATCAATTTTTTTAGTATTGATACCAACAGCTGAACTCATGATGCGATTTTGGGTTGTTGCACGAACGCACAAACCCCATTTTGATTTGTATAATAAGTAAAAGACACCGAGTGTTACAAAGCCTGTTAATCCTAGTACAAACATGCCGTTAATAGGGATGTGTATTGACTCTATGGGTTGGTAAGAACCTAACAACCACTCAGGAAGTGTTGGACTCACCTCACGTGCGCCGAATAAAGAGCGAAAAGACTGTTGCATAATTAAACTTAATCCCCAAGTTGCCAGCAAAGTATCTAGTGGACGTTTGTAGAGATGCCTTATTAATGCAAATTCAGCAAGATAACCCAAAATACCGGCGACAATAAATGCTAAAAATATTGCAAACACAAAATAATATGGCATAAAGCCAGGAAGATATTTTTCTGTGATTACAGAGACAAAATAAGTGGTATAAGCACCGACTGCCATGAACTCTCCATGAGCCATATTAATGACACCCATCTGCCCAAAAATAATGGCTAAGCCTAATGCCATTAACAAAAGCACGCTGAATAAACTAATACCTGCAAATCCTTGCATTGCAAATATAGAACCCAGCTCGCTATACGTATAGTCACCCATTTTTATGCCCCAAGAAACGTATAAGAATTTAAATTTATGTAACTGCTTGCATACCAATTAGTAAAATAATCACTTAAGTAATTATTTTACTAATTATTCAATATGAACATCCTTGTTCATAACAAATTCTGTTTACTGATAACCCGCTGGGAACGGATCTGGCTCAAGTAATTCAGATGTATAAACAACTGTTGCTTGACCGTCTTTGTTCCACTTACCAACGCGAGCTTTACTCCACAAGTGATGGTTTTCGTGTAACTTAACGTAGCCTTCAGGTGCTGTTGTTAACTCGATATCGCCTTTCCTAGATTCAGCAACAACTTTATCAACGTCAAACGAACCTGCTCGCTCTACTGCAATTTTCCATAACCATGGACCTAAATAAGCGGCCTGGGTTACATCACCAATAACACTGTCGTCACCCCACATTTCTTTGAATGCAGCAACGAACGCTTTATTATTTTCATTGTCTTGGCTTTGGAAGTATTTCATAATTGAATAAAAACCTTCTAAGTTCTCACCACCTATACCCAACACTTCATCTTCAGTTACAGAAATAGTTAGTAGGGTTTGATTTTTAGCAGTTATACCGGCAGCTTTTAATTGCTTAAACCATGCAACATTACTACCACCAACAACAGCCGCATAAATCACATCTGGCTTTTTTAGACGAATTTTATTAATAACAGTGCCAAACTGGGTGTTGCCAAGTGGCTTGTATTCTTCACCAACAACTTTTCCGCCCAGAACATTTTCGATGTGTTTACGAGCAATTTTCATCGAAGTACGTGGCCAAATGTAATCGGAACCGATCAAGTAAAATGTTTTTGCACCTTTTTCTCTTGCAACCCAGTTAAGTCCATCTAGGATTTGTTGGGTAGCTTCTTGTCCAGTGTAAATAACATTTTTTGATTGTTCTAAGCCTTCATAAAATGTTGGATAGTAAAGTAAGCCATTTTCTTTCTCGAAAACAGGAAGTACTGCTTTACGTGAAGCCGAGGTCCAAGCACCAAAGACTGCCGCCACTTTATCTTGTACTAATAATTTTCTAGCTTTTTCAGCGAAGGTTGGCCAATCACTTGCACCGTCTTCTTGTACGATTTTAATTTGTCGACCAAGAATTCCACCCGACTTATTAATTTGACTAATAGCAAGCTTCTCAGCTTCTTGAGCACCAGTTTCACTGATCGCCATTGTTCCTGTAAGAGAATGTAATATGCCTACAGTTACTTCGGTGTCAGTGACAGCTAGACCTGTGGTATTAGCTTCTGCAGTAGCGAATGAAGCATATGCACTAATTACTATTGAAGATGCACCCACCATTGCCCAGTGACTAATTTTTTTACTCAGTGAAAATTTTTGATATGAAAAGAGCGAAGTAAAGCTCTCTTGATTTATTTGTTTCATAATGAAGCCTCGTTTGAGTTATACAAAAATATTCAATTAGTGAATAAAATTCAGTAGAGCTATTATGTTTAATTGAATTGAAAAATAAAATGAGCGTATGTGTTTATAGGCATACGCGTAATGACTTATAAAATGGGTATGCTTTATGATTTAAAATTTAAATGATTGGATATCAAAGCAGCTAAGTAAGTAGATAAGCGTAGCGTGTGCAAAAAATACGCTCTATGACGCATGCATAGCCATAAAGCAGTATTTATATTAATGGGTAAATATTCATTTTGATAACGAACATCTGCTTAATTATTTTCACCATGCGCAGTAAACACGCTCCAAAATAAGACGGATAACACGTAATAAAACGCACCGTTTTAGAACGTCAATGATTACAATCACTCTTATGGTGCAAGAAAATGTTCGAGAATAATTTATAGGTCTCATATTTAGTTAGATAAGACTCTCCCAGCGCTTTAAATTAGATGGCACTAAACTGGCATAGATACTGACAAACTACTCTCAAATCATGACTTTTCTGCGTTAGACACATCATATGAATGCTAAACAAAATATATCTATCGTTAGACGTAGCTATAATCAATGGGTTAATAATCAAACACTAGAAGATTACGCGCTGCGCTTTACTGCTAAGCGCGCGCGCAAATGGTCGCTTGCTCGCGTAGCCAATACTGCCTTAGGTGCCATTTCATTTTTAGCTCTAGAGGCCATTGGTGGTGCTATTACCATTAGCTATGGCTTTGACAATGCCGCAATAGCGATTTTGTTAGTGGGCATACTTATTTTATTAGCGGGTATACCTATTTGTTACTACGCTGCAAAGTATGGGGTTGATATTGATTTATTAACACGGGGCGCAGGTTTTGGATACATAGGTTCAACTGCCACATCTTTAATTTATGCATCTTTCACTTTTATTTTTTTTGCCCTAGAAGCTGCCATTATGGCAATGGCTTTAAAGTTACTCTTCTCTGTACCCTTAAGTATTGGCTATATTATTTGCTCTGTTGTTGTTATACCGATAGTTACCCACGGAATAACCTTTATCAGTCGATTTCAATTATGGACTCAACCCATATGGGTCTTTTTACAAATATTACCTTTTATATACATTTTATTTTACGACAGTAGCTCACTCGAAGGCTGGGAAGATTTTTCAGGAATCGAAAATAAAAATCAGAGTAGTGTCAGTTTAATCTACATTGGCGCCGCCTCAGCTATACTCTTCTCGTTAGTCGCCCAAATTGGCGAGCAGGTTGATTTTTTACGATTTTTACCAGAAAAAAATAAAGCCAACCGTGTCCGCTGGTGGATTGCACTACTAACAGCCGGACCGGGTTGGATTATCATTGGTGTTGCAAAAATGTTTGCGGGTTCGCTATTAGCCTACATAGCTTTTAGTAGCGGTGTCGATGCCAAAGTTGCTGCTGATCCGACTAATATGTATTTAATTGCTTTCGAAAATGTGACTAACAATCCACAAACGGCACTTTTGCTGAGTGGTATTTTTGTTATTCTTTCTCAATTAAAAATCAATGTCACTAATGCTTATGCTGGCTCTATCGCCTGGTCAAATTTTTTCTCGCGCTTAACGCACAGCCATCCAGGCCGAGTAGTTTGGCTCGTGTTCAATGTAGCTATTGCTTTGGTATTGATGGAGGTAGGCGTTTATCAAGCATTTGAGCAAACACTTGGAGCCTATGCAATTGTTGCGGTGAGTTGGGTCAGCAGTCTCGTTGCCGATCTTGTCATCAACAAACCTTTAGGATTAAGTCCAAAACATATAGAGTTTCGACGCGCTTACTTGCACGACATTAATCCCGTTGGCGTTGGCGCAATGATCATCTCAACCATTATCGGTGTGATTTGTTACATTGGTATTTTTGGTGAAGATATTAAAGCTGTGGCGCATTTTATTACTATTATATCTGCTGTTATGCTGGTGCCCGCTATCGCTGTAATGACTAAAGGTAGATATTACCTTGCCCGCGAAAATGACGATGCTAGATTTACCGACAGCCACATAGAATGCTGTATTTGTCAGAACCATTACGAAAAAGAAGATATGGCTTTTTGCCCTGCATATGATGGAGCCATCTGCTCGCTTTGCTGCTCTCTTGATTCACGCTGCCAGGATATTTGCAAAAAAACAAAAAAAATTCCTGAGCTTATTGTAGATACACTCTCGCCATTATTGCCTTGGAACACCACATCGGTGCTAAATCGAAGATTAATACGCTTCAGTCTACTCGTCATTACTATTTTAAGTATTGTGAGTGCGCTGCTGGCACTGTCATACATTAATGCAAAGACAGATGACAATGTTGTTGATTTATTGATGTACGAATTACTGTGGAAGGTATTTTTAATATTAACGATTATTGCCGGTGTTATTTCTTGGTTATTTGTATTGGCTCACGAGAGCCAGGATGTAGCCCGAGAAGAGTCGCAAAAGCAAAACATATTGCTCACAAAAGAAATTGATGCTCACAATAAAACCGACAAAAAGCTACAAAAAGCCAAAGATAGTGCCGAGGCTGCAAATCATGCAAAAAGTCGTTATCTAACCGGCATTAGTCATGAGCTTAGGTCGCCACTCAATTCAATTTTAGGTTATGCACAGTTACTAGAGGCAGATGATGAAATACATACATCAAAACGTTCAAAAATTTCTTTTATACGGCGCAGTGGCGAGCATCTTGCTGATTTAATAGAAGGCTTATTAGACATCTCACAAATAGAAGCCGGCAAGCTCCATATAAACCGTAATCAAGTTCGTATATCGGCTCTACTTGATCAGGTTGTGCATATGTTCGCTCTTCAAGCGCAAGAGAAAGGCTTAGTATTTGAATACGAATGTATTAATGTTTTACCTGAGTTTGTAGCGACAGATGAGAAGCGTCTACGACAGATATTGATTAACTTACTCTCTAATGCTGTAAAATTTACACTCGAAGGTAGTGTAAAGCTCACCATAAAGTATAAAAATCAAGTGGCCGAAATTCAAATTACTGATACGGGCATTGGTATTCCCGAAGCCGATATTGAGCGCATTTTTAAACCTTTCGAGAGGGTTACCCACACCGGCATTCCTGTCAGTCCAGGAACAGGTTTAGGCCTCACTATCACGCAATTACTGACCGACATTATGGGCGGTGAAATTCAAGTTAAAAATAACGCAACCGGAGGCACTACCTTTACAGTGTTGTTAATGTTGTCTGATATTATTTATCCCGATGCAGAAATACTCCCAATCGAACGCGCTTGTAGTTATAAAGGCTCTCCAAAAATAATTACCGTTGTCGATGATGATCCAACTCACCGTGAATTAATGAAGGATATATTGTCACCTCTTGGCTTTATTGTGCGTCAAGTAAGCTCAGGGCTAGATTGCCTATCGACAGATGATGATAATGCAACAGATTTATATCTATTAGATATTTCGATGCCTGATATGAATGGATGGGAAGTCGCAGCAGGATTACGTGGGCGTCAAAATACCAAGCCTATAATAATTGTTTCTGCAAATGCTAATGAAAGTTCTCAAAATAATCTTTATCCAAACATAGTCGACGATCATATTATTAAGCCTATTAAAATTGATCACCTACTCGAAAAAGTTGGGTTTTTATTAAATATCGAATGGATATACACGCCTAAAAAAGAAATGATTAAAGCAAAAAAACCTACAGTAAAAATACATAAACCTCTCGATTCTAAAATAATTAACGAGCTCATTGAATTAGCGGAAGTTGGGCATTTGTCTGAGTTAAAACGAAAAGTGCGAGTTTTAAATGAACAAGACACCATGAATGAGGAGCTCGCATCGCAGATACAGACCTGGCTACAAGAAGTTAGACTCGATAAATTGATAACGTGCTTAAGGAACTACCATAATGAATAACAATACTGATGAGAAAGACTTAGTATTAATTGTCGACGACTCATCTGACACACTTAGTATTCTTAATGAAGCGCTTGAAAAGGAAGGCATGGAGACTCTTGTTGCATTAGAGGGTAATCAAGCGTTGGCTATTGCTCAAAAAATGATACCTGACATTATTTTGTTAGATGCGATTATGCCGACAATCAGTGGCTTTGATGTTTGTAAAAAACTTAAAGAGAACCCGGAGCTGCGTTCAATACCGGTTATTTTTATGACGGGCTTAAGCGATACAGAAAACGTTGTCAAAGGCTTTGAGGCTGGCGGTATCGACTATATAACAAAGCCTATTATTAATTCCGAGTTAGTCGCACGCATACGTGTGCATCTTGCCAACAGCCGTTTGGCTTTAAGTGCTCAGTCAGCTCTTGATTTGGCAGGACAATATATTTTTGCTGTTAATATACTAGGAATTACTCTTTGGTCGACACCTCAAGTCAATCAATTATTAGATACTGCCAATGATAATCAAGCATGGCTTGCGAATAACTTTAGTGATGAAATAAAAACTTGGTTAGAACATGAACCCGCCCAAGGGATGAACGTTACCTTACTTACGCCAACTCAAACTCTAAAAGTTTATTTTCTTGGTAAGGCTAGCAACAATGAGTATCTCCTTCGCCTTGTACATCAAGAGTCACCTAATGAGTCATCGAATCTAAAAAAATATTGGTCACTTACTAATCGTGAGGCAGAAGTTCTTTTTTGGATTGCTAAAGGTAAGACAAATAGAGAAATTGGGCAAATACTCGGCACTAGTCCTAGAACGATTAATAAGCACTCTGAAAAAATTTACAAAAAACTAGATGTAGAAAACCGAACGACTGCAGCGGCAAAAGCACTCAAATATATGCAACATTAATGTTTAGAGCTTAGGACTTTGGGTTTGAAGTTTTAGGTTTAGGTTTAGTGAATGCAATCTCTTACGCTTTGTCATCCTGCGCTAATTATTCATATGATAACGAATAAGCTCTCGATACAAGTCAAAATCAATTGAAAAAAAAGCCACCTACACAGGTGGCTTTCGCTATAATAACACTACCTACTTAGGTAATAGCACCGAATCAATGACATGTATAACGCCATTGCTAGCTTTGACATCGACTGTAGTGATTTCGGAATCGTCGACGAAGACTTTACCGTAGACTACTTTGATCGCAACCGACTGACCGTTGACGGTCTTAGCACTGTCGAGCTTTACGACATCGCCTGACATAACTGCACCAGCAACTACGTGATAAGTAAGTACACCGGCTAAAGCGGCTTTATCGGCGAGCAAGGCATTCAAAGTTTCTGCGGGTATCTTAGCAAACGCTGCATCCGTGGGTGCGAAGACTGTGAACGGACCTTCGCCTTTTAATGTCTCCACTAAACCTGCTGCTTCAATTGCAGTTACTAAGGTCGTAAAACTACCGTTGTCTACCGCTGTATCGACAATATCCATTTTAGGTTCGTGGCCGCCTGCAAAAGTAAACGCTGATAAAGCTAACGAGAAGACTCCAACGGCGATTGTGTTTAAGATTGTTTTCATTTAAATATACCTCACAATTAATTAGATTTAGTCATAAATTTATACGTCAATACTATGCATCATTTATGCACATATTCTGTTACGTCAGATTTACCTTTTGGATTTAAAAAAACAGACGAAACGTCAAAAATAAATTAAAATAAAGTTCGTGGCGATCTTTATGATCTGATCGTCAAAAAAATATGTATAAATCGCCTCATTCGAATGGCGTTTCTATTAGTGTTATTTAAAGTTTGCTCACTCGCTCATTTATTAGCTGTTATGGATGCCAAGAAAATTAAAAGCGGCAATCTTAAAGGCAGCTAAAAGGGGACGTTAATAAGTAAAGTCGATGAGTAAATTGGTCAGATATTTTTTTATCTTTTAACTTATTAACACGAGCTGGCAGAATTAACACTCCTACCCCTTGAGCATTTAAAACTTCGCGCTCTCGCCTCTCTTTTTAGTAGCTAAGCCTAGAAAAATTTATTTGCAAGCATCAGCATAAACTGATGCGATCGGATACTTAATGTTAAGAAGTTATAAATCGATGAGGCTTTTAATATACCTAGACGAAGAAAAGCTTTTTTATTGTTTATGATAGCTTTAGTGTCAATAATTGATTTATCTTAGCAGTAAACTCATAGTCTTATTAAGACTATTGTGTAAGTTTTTTAATTCTTCGGAATTGATCTGAGCTGAGTCAGAAGCTAACAAATACTGATAGACGATACCATTAATCATACAATTGTATTGAGTGGCTAACATAAAGGCATCCTTATGATTTTTAGCAAGGGAGGCATCATTAATAATCCAGTGCTTAACACTTTCATGACGCTCAGCATTAATATTGATCACAATTTTTTTAAGATCGGCATCATCACCTAGGGCCTCAAACCATAAAATATAGAAAGCCCTCACATTGTCGTAATTTTTATCTAACACTTGAAAATGGATATCAGTACAAGACGTAATAGCCGCTAAGCCAACCGTACCGGCTGTAGCTTCTTTTAAGTAATACAACCAATAGTGATGCAGCTTTGTGAGCACGAAGGCAAACAGACTAGATTTAGATCCAAAACGATAACCCGCTAAGCCTCGGCTGTATCCTGCTTTTTCACCCACTTCTTTCAATGTTGTTTTTTCAGTACCTTTTTCAAGAATAAGCTCAACAGCACAAGCAAGCATACTTTTATCGGATTGGTCGATACGCTCTTGATTCGTTAATTTTTTTTCTACAAGCATAGTATTTTCAAGTGTTTATTGTTGATAAGTCGTTTTATTAATTATAGCTAAGCGGATAACTCTAAAAATTTGCTTGTCTTTAGATACGCCGTGTTAACTTATAGCTGCTCAACAGGGATGCTCATCACACAGTCGCCCGTTGTCTCTATAGTTTGCGCATAAGCTTGTGCTCGGGGTAAAACATGCTTCATATAAAAGCGTGTTGTCGCTAGTTTATTGCTACAAAATTGGCTCGAAAAATCGCTCTCGGCTTGCACCGCTAATGCCGCACGTGCCATTTGCCAAGCACCACATACAGTACCTGCTAGCATTAAAAAGTTAACTGAGACCGCGCCGCCAAAATCATAATCATTTTTTACCTGATTAAAAATAGTTTGCACTGCCAACTCTAAGCTATTGATACCTTTTTGAAGATCATCGGCAATATCTTTAAGCTCTGCTTTAGATAGCTGTGCAACAACTGCCGTCATATCAACAATGAGTGAGTACATGCCCGAACCGTTATCACGGAGTAGTTTTCGCCCTATTAAATCGTTCGCTTGAATACCTGTTGTGCCTTCGTAAATTGTCGTAATTCGGGCGTCACGTAAGTGCTGAGCCATACCGGTTTCTTCAATATAGCCCATGCCACCAGCAACTTGCACACCTAAGCTTGTAACTTCTTGCGCAACTTCTGTGGACCATCCTTTTAATATGGGAATTAATAAATCCATTCTGCATTGGTGATCAGACTTTAGACCCTCATCAGTATTTCGCTTACTGTGGTCGTAGCTCGCACTACCGACATAACAAAGTGCGCGGGAGGCTTCGGTTAAGCTCCGCATCAGCATTAACATTCGCCTTACATCTGCGTGCTCGGCAATACATACTTTACCTTCATGACCAGGCTTCTCTCCCTGTAAGCGCTGTCTGGCATAGTCAACCGCACCTTGATATGACCGCTCAGAAAGACTGACACCTTCGAGTCCAACTTCAAGTCTTGCATGAATCATCATGGTAAACATACATGCTAAACCTGTATTTTTCTCACCTACTAGATAACTCACCGCACCCTCTTGTTCACCGAGATTCATCACACAAGTTGGACTCGCATTTATGCCTAACTTATGTTCCACCGAACTCGCTTTAGAATCATTTAACGCGCCAAGACTGCCATCATCATTGACTAGATATTTAGGCACTAAAAATAAAGAGATTCCCTTTACACCCGCTGGAGCATCTGGAAGCCGCGCTAGTACAAATTGAATAATATTTTCGGTCATATCATGATCGCCCCAGGTAATATAGATTTTATTACCTGAGATTAGATAATGATCACCATTGGGAATTGCTTTTGTGCGTAAGGCAGCCAAGTCTGAACCCGCCTGAGGTTCGGTTAACAACATGGTGCCCGTCCATTGACCCGAGATCATTTTTTCTAAATATAGATTCTTAAGCTCATCGCTACCATGAGCAAGCAGCGCATCAATTCCACTAGCTGATAACATCGGACAGAGTGCAAAGGCCATGTTTGAGCTATTCCAAAATTCACTCGCTGCCATGTGCAGAGTAAATGGTAAGCCTTGACCGCCATAGTCTTGTGGCTGAGCTAGACTTATCCAGCCACTTTCGACAAATTTATTGTAAGCTTGTTTAAATCCTGGAGCGGCTTGCACACCGTTTTTGTCAATTTTTACACCATTTTGATCGCCACTCCAGTTAAGGCCTGACAGCTCTTCTTGAGCAAACTTACCCGCCTCCTCTAAAATAGCACTAACAATGTCCGGCGTTGCATCTTCAAAGCCAGGGAGTTTTTGTAATTCATCAATATGACATAAATGCTTTAAAACAAAGTTTACTTCGTCGATGGGCGCAATATATTTAGTCATGTCTTTTCCAATGTTTTTTGATGAAAACTTTTTAATTTAAACGCGTACAAGATGAAATTCACTTGAGACCTATTCAACGCAGGCTTACTTTGTTGCTAACAACTAGGATTAAAAACTATTGCGCATCAACTCAGGTTAATTCAATCGCAATAGCCGTCGCCTCGCCACCGCCAATACAAATACTAGCAACACCTTTAGTTTTACCAATACGCTGTAATGCATATAACAATGTCACAATAATACGTGCACCAGAAGCGCCAATAGGATGCCCTAGTGCAGTTGCACCACCATTAATATTAACTTTTTCACGGGGCAGTTTAAGTGCATTAATGGCGGCGATAGCAACCATTGCAAAAGCCTCGTTAACTTCAAACAAATCGACATCTGCCACAGTCCAATTTACTTTTGTTAAGAGTTTCTTAATGGCATCGATCGGTGCATGGGTAAAACGCTCGGGCTCACGAGCATGACTTGTGTGCGCTTTAATAACGGCTAAAGGTGTCAGATTAAGTGATTTAGCTTTGGCAGCACTCATCACCATTAGCGCTGCGGCACCGTCAGAGATAGAACTTGCATTGGCAGCAGTCACAAGTCCATCTTTACCAAACGCTGGCCTTAGGGTTGGTATTTTTTCGATTACGGCTTTTTGGGGCGATTCATCAATATAAACGGTGATGTCCCCTTTTCGAGTTTGGTAGGTTACCGGACTAATTTCTTCATCGAAATAGCCACGACTAGTGGCTAGTTGTGCACGCTTCAAAGACTCGATGGCGTAGTCATCCATGTGTTCGCGAGTGATCTTATCTGCCATCGAATTAGCATCGGCAAAACAACCCATTAACTGGCCATCGTAGGCATTTTGTAAGCCATCATAAAACATGTGATCAACTATCTCACCATGTCCTAGGCGCTGACCTGCACGGGCTTTTGGCAAAAAATATGGTGCCAGGGACATGTTTTCCATGCCGCCCGCAATCGCAAGCTCAATACTACCCGCTTTAATTTGATCAAAAGCCAGCATAACGCTCTTCATACCTGAACCACAGACTTTGCCGATGGTGGTTGCCGATGTTGCTTGACTAAGGCCTGCATTGAGAGCCGCCTGCCGAGCTGGAGCTTGGCCTACTCCAGCACTCAACACATTACCCATTAAAACCTCATCAATTTGATCCTTATCAACACCTGAGCGTGCAATGACAGCTTTAATAACTGTAGCACCTAAGTCGGGGGCGGTGACGCTACTTAAAGCTCCTTGGAACGCTCCCATAGGAGTTCTTGCCGCACTGACGATAACGATATCTGAGTTCATGAATTTCCTTCTTGCATCAATAAAAAGCTAGCATATATCAATCTACTTGCTTAAAGCAAGTAGATGCAAGTTATCGCCATCTCGAGTGATAAAAAAGTATTTGCTGGCTGCTTAGTATTTATAAGTTTTAGAAACTGTTAGCATTATTAAGCTAATGTATAGAATTAGCGCGTAACTATTGTAGTAGACAGGAAAGCTATATCAATTGCGCTGTACTAGGTATGTTAACGGACGCTAATTTAACTTTGGCGGTTATTCGAACAAACAATTTACACAGAACTTAATCATATATTTGAACCAAGACTGGACAATACAGTCTCTACATTAGATATAACGAGGGTCTCAGCATGAAAATGCATTCATTATTAGCATTAACTTTATTGTCAGTATTATTTCTTGGAGCTTGCGCCACGGGCGGCCTAACTGGGGATACTTATACTCGCGAGGATGCTCGTAAAGTACAAGAAGTAAAATTTGGTAACGTAATTTCTGTGCGCCCAGTGGTTATCGAGGGAGATAGAGAAGGTATTGTAGGTAATTTAGGGGGTGGCGTTATAGGCGGTATCGTTGGCAGCTCTGTCGGCGATGGCAGTGGCCGCGCGCTTGCCACCGTTATTGGTGCTATTGCTGGTGGTATTGCAGGACAAACAGTTCAAGAAAAAGCCACTCGCAAACAAGGCCAAGAAGTGTCTATTAGAATGGAGTCGGGTAAGACGATCTCTGTTGTACAAGAAGTCGTCGATGAGATATTTTTTCAGGCAGGTGAACGTGTGCGCTTGTTAGAATTAAATGGTGTGACGCGTATAACCTACTAACAAATAAACTATAAAAATACGTAAGCTATATTTATTTAATAAAAGGCAATTTTAAACACCATAAAATATTTGATGGATGTTTATCCTGATATTCTTTTATACCAACGATCATTTTTAGGTGTCCGGCCCTAGGTTGTTCTTTATAAGTTTTAAATAGCTTGTCCCATATAGAAAGAAAAAAACCGAAATTACTGTTGGTCTCTTGGCTATCTATAGAGTGATGAACACGATGCATATCGGGAGTGACGATAAGAAGACGCAATTTTTTATCGAGACCGGCTGTTAATTTTAAGTTGGCATGGTTAAAAATTGAAGAGGCATTTAATATAACCTCAAATAAAAAAACTGCCAATATGCTAGGCCCAACAATAAAAATGACTAAGCCTTTATAAAACATCGATAACATTATTTCTAGAGGATGAAAACGTGCACCTGTCGTCACATCGATATCGCGATCGGCGTGATGGACGCGATGCATTCTCCAAAGCAGGGGTATTTTATGAGACGCAATATGTTGTATATAAATAGCTAAATCGAGAAGAACTATTGCGGCAAATAGCTCTAGCCATAGTGGTAATGTAAACCAATTGAGTAAGCCCCAGCCATTTTGAGCCGCAATTAATGCGGCGCTAACCGCCGCAACCTGACGTATTAATCGAATAACAATGCTATCAATTATAATAATGCCAATATTGCTTAACCACCTGCCTAAGCGTGGTTGTGTCCTGTGTTTTTTTGGAAAAACTGTCTCAAGCACTGCAAAGAGTATAAATACGCTTAAAAAAATACTGACGCGAATAGCTTGATCGTTAAATTCAAACATAGATCATCTTCTTAGGGATTTTTCATCTTGATTTATTAAAAAAATTAATTAATCGGCCTAATTTTTTAGTGTAGTTTTTTAAAACGATATTTGAAAAAACACTAGACAACTGCAAAGCCAAGTCAAATTCAGCGGCTGAAAAAGCAATAACACGAGATTCGGCAGCACTGCTTACATTGGCATAAAATTCACTGTCGCTTATTTTAATTGACGCCGTAATAAAGCAAACCTCTAATGGCTGTGTAATTTGGTAGGATAAAACTTTTTGGCCTGATAGCGAATTCATATCAACATGAATGATACCAGACACTAAAATTAATAAACTGCCAACGGCAATATCATTATGTTTATTATTACAAGCATCAGGTTTCAAGGCATCTGTGGCCAAAAAAATAATCTCACCTTGATCTAGATGCATTAACTTAGGTGATAACTTCCCAGATATAAACAGTTCTTTATCTAAACCTATTTTTTTGAGGAGATCGTAATTGAAATCTTCTGAATACACTTATGAGCCTCTTACAAACAAAAGTATCTTCTTGCCCTACGGCAAGCACTTTCTTGTATTAATAGTATGTCAATCTATGTAGATACAAAACTAGGTACTTATATAAGAAGAACTCACTATTTATAGTTAAAACTTAATTTTCAAAATCGCTCTTGTGGCTATCAACGACTCATAACTGTTATCTTAATTATTGTAAGTAGCTGCTACTTAATGTCGCCTTTAAGATTCATAAGTCACTCAAAATTTAATAGCAGATACAATCTAGGGCATTACATAGGAATTCACCCAATAAAAAACTCAAATATAGGCCCGGTGATATGCACTGTCATACTTAAAGTATAGTTCAATTTTTCTATTTACCAATAAAGCCGGTTGTAATCTTTACACCGACTCAAGCGCATTTAGTTCATCGATCTCGCTGCTCTTAAGTAGCTCATGATTTTTTGCAAGCAACATATAAACAGAAGGAATTACAAATAATGTGAATAGAGTACCGATAGCCATACCACCGACTAACACTAGGCCAATTGAATTGCGTGCTTCAGCGCCAGCACCACTGACTAATGTTAATGGAAAATGACCAGCTACGGTGGCAACGCTCGTCATTAAAATAGGTCGCAAGCGGGTACTAGCGGCTTCTTTAATAGCTTCTAATTTTGCCAGGCCTCGCTCTTGTAATTTATTGGCAAATTCTACAATTAAAATACCATTTTTTGCGACTAAGCCAATAAGCGTAACCAGACCTATTTGAGAATAAATATTTAATGTTGTCGTCCAGCCGTCGGTCCAAAATGGTGTGGGGCTTGGCATATTTAAAAAAGTAAAAAGTAGTGCGCCAAACATCGCTAACGGAACACAACCAATAATGATGATAAATGGATCTCTGAAGCTGTTAAATTGGGCGGCCAGCACTAAAAATATTAATAGTAGCGCCATTGAAAAAGCCGGTAAAAACTTACTGCCCTCTAGCTTCAATTGACGTGACTCGCCGGTGTAGTCGATACTGTATTGAGGCGCAATTTTTTTAGCTTCAGTCTCCAAATATTCGAGTACTGTACCTAAGGGCTTGATGGCAACACCACTTAATTTGACCGCGTTCTGTTGTTGAAAGCGATTCAAGCTACGCGGCACTGTGCTGTTGCGAATGCTAGCGACCGATGACAATTGAATTAATTGATCATTGGGACCAGTAATATATAGATTTTCGAGTTGCTCGGGGTTCAGGCGTTCGCTACGTTTAACCTGTGGGATAACACGATAGCTGCGGCCGTCAATATTAAAGCGATTGACAAAGTTACCCCCCAACATAATACCGACATCGCGACCAACCTCCTCTAGAGTTAAGCCTAGATCAGCTACTTTATTGCGATCGATGATAAGCTCTGCTTGTGGCCTATCTATCTTGGTATCAATTATAGGCGGAAATGCAAACATGCCTGATCTTGCGGCTTTATCCCTTAGCTCGGTCGCCACCTTCAAAATAGCTTCGGGCTCTTCGGTAGAGGCGAGAATAAACTCTACTGGAAATTGCCCGCCGCCGGGCAAAGCAGCTGGAATAATAGGAAGAATTTTCATGCCGGCTATCTGACCTAAACCTTGCTGGGCTAATGGCTGCAAGTCAAAAACACTGCGCTCGCGCTGATCCCATGGCTTGAGCACCATGCCAGAAAAACCCGAGTCTGGAAATGTTAGCTGGAAGGTAAAGTCAGTTTCTTCAAAGCTTGAAAACACCTCATTTGCTTGCTCAGCATAAATACTCGCCTGATTAAGCGTTGAGTTGGCAGAGCTTTCTACAATACCAAAAATGACACCCTGATCTTCATTGGGCGCTAATTCTGTTTCAGAAAACATAAATAATGGGATAATCAACAGTGTAACAACAATCCAAATTGTATAGACAGCAGGTCGTGTTTTTAGCGTGTGCGTAAGTGCGCGCATATAAGCGTGTTTTAGACGCAAAAATAAATCACCCGTTATCTTTGCAAAACCTTTTTTATCATCACCTTTTTTCAAAAAAGTCGAGGCCATCATAGGCGATAATGTCAAGGCTACAATACTTGAAATAACTACAGCTCCGGCAAGTGTAAAGGCGAACTCTTTAAACAAGGTACCCGTTAGACCACCTTGCAGACCCACCGGCAAATACACGGCGATTAGTACTGCAGTGGTTGCAATAACGGGCCCAATTAACTCGCGTGCGCCTTTGATGGCAGCGGTTATATTGGATTCACCTTCGCTAATACGACGTTGAATATTTTCAACAATAACAATGGCGTCATCAACCACTAGGCCTACCGATAAAACAATCGCAAGCAGCGTGAGTAGGTTTAAACTAAAGCCAAACAGCGACATTAAAAATACTGCTCCAATTAATGAAATTGGGATAGCAATAATAGGTACTAAAACACTGCGTAATGATCCTAAAAAAAGATAGATGACTAGAATAACAATCAACAGTGTCTCTATTAACGTGGAGATCACCTCTTTGATTGAGCTATCAATATATTTGGTCGCGTCGTAGGCAACCACACCATTTAAACCACTTGGCAAGGTTTGCTGAATAGCTTCCATTTCTTCGCGTACGAGCTTGATGACATCTAATGAATTAGCATTCGGTAGTGGCCATATACCCATAAAGGTTGCTGTATCTCCAGAATAGCGAACTTCTGAATCATAAGACTCGGAACCCAGCACGACATCAGCTATATCCTTAAGGCGGATAACTGCTCCAGCCTCTGAGCGCAAGATCAGTTGCTTAAACTCATCGACTTCGTTGAGATCGGTATTTGCAGATAAATTAACTTTAATTAAAGAGCCTTTGGTAGTGCCTAAGGCAGAGAGAAAATTATTAGCACTTAGTGCCTGTCTAACTTGCAGTGGCGTGACATTATGAGCCGCCATTTTTTCAGGCTTTAGCCAAATCCGCATAGCAAATTTTCGCGCCCCTAATACATCTGCACGCTGAACGCCCTCTAATGCCGATAATCTTGGCTGCACAACACGCACTAAGAAATCTGTGATTTGATTATTATCTAAAATAATAGAATTAAAACTTAAGTAGGCAGAGGCAAACTGACTATCGGCAGATTCTACATTTAATATAGGCACTTCTGCCTCGGCTGGAAGGTCATTACGAACCTTGTTAACTTTAGTATTAATTTCAGAAAGAGCTTTAATAGGATCGTAATTTAATTCTAGGCGCGCAGTAATTGTCGATAAGCCTAGCTGACTAGAAGATTGTATATAATCGATGCCTTCAGCTGCGCTGATTGCCTGCTCAATGGGTGTCGTTATAAAGCCACGGACCAACTCTGCACTTGCGCCAATATAAGCTGTATTAATGGTGATAACGGCATTGTCACTTCGAGGGTATTGGCGCACCGATAAAGAGTTAATCGATTGCAGCCCAGCGATGACAATTATAAAACTGACTACCAATGACAAAACGGGTCTATAAACAAAAATATCTGTAAAGCTTTTCAATGGCTATATCTCAAAAAAGTGGTATCTAAAGAAAATTGTATTTAAAGAAAGTTAACTTTCAAAATGAAAATGCTAACTCTACATATTAGTTGACGATTTGAAGTCTAGGCATCTACAAAGGATGAACGCTTTATTCGTCGGGCACATCGGGAGTAATGCTAAAGTTAGGCACAACACTATTATTAATAACAACACTACCACCATTGCTCAGCTTAAATACACCGGTACTGGCAATCTTATCAGTTTCATTTAAACCCTTATCAACTGCCACAAAGTCACCTCTAGACTCACCTAGCTTTACAAATTGCTGCCTTACAATTAACTTTTCTGGATCAACAACTTGATTTTTTTCTGGGTCTTTTGCGGCCTCTATTACAAAAACAGAGTCGCCAAATGTTGCATATTGAACAGCGGTTACGGGAATATATAAGACTGCTTTATTGTTTGGTAAAAGCACATCAATAGTGGCAAACATGCCAGGTAGTAATTCTTTATTAGGGTTATCGATAACAGCCTGCAAGCGCACACTGCGGGTTGCCACCTCAATTTCTGGATCTATTGCATTAATTGATCCTAAAAATTGTTTTTCAGGCACAGCATCTGACTCTAAGCGAATAGATAAACCAACATCTACTTTTGAATTAAATTGTTGCGGTAGTGAAAAATTCACATACATTTTATCAATCGCTTGGAGTGACACAACTGAATCGCCCGTGTTGATAAATTGCCCTAAATTAACTAGACGAATGCCTAGACGCCCAGCAAATGGTGCGCGAATACTTTTTTTCTCGATAGCGGCTTTAGTATTATCTACATTAGCCACGGCTGAATCGTAAGTACTTTTTGAATTATCTAGTTCAGATTTGGAGGCAACTTTTTGATTATAAAGTTTAGTGATACGCTCGAGAGTGCTTTTTGCTAGAGCCGCAGCAGCTTGATTTGATCTTAATCTTGCTTGCTCTTCCGAGGTATCTTGTTGAATCAATAAGTCCCCTGCTTTGACCTCGCTTCCGGCCTCGAATAATACGTTTGAAATACGCCCAGAAATATCTGCTGTAACGATCAGACCTTTAGTTGCCTCTAATGACCCTATCGATGATAAGGTTTGCTCCCACGAAGTTTTTTGCACGTCAAAAGAAGTCGTTGTTGTTGCTGGTGGAGTGAAGTTTTTACCGCTACTGATTAGAGTCGATATCTGCTCATACTTGACATAAACCAACGAACTAATAACAAGACAAAGGCCAACAACGACCCAAAAGAAAGTTTTTTTCATAGATAATACTTCGTAATATTAGAAGGAATAATAATAAATGGATGATGCAATGAAATATAAGTACACATGTAATAACGATTTGGGTTGAAATTATTTCAAAAATCACACTCTGACAGAGAATATTTATCTTACATAAGTTCATTTTCTACGTCTAGTCAGTTAACTGTTGCATTTAGCTTTTAGCCGACCAAAAACTCACTCAGCCTCAGCTCTATCAAAATGAGAGACATACGCTCTCCATTTGGAGTCAACAACTTAGGTTAAAAAAATTGGTGAGTTTACGAGCATTTATTATACCACTCGCTTAGTTGCTTAAGTCTTAGCGATATTGATGACAAATACATATATCATATACCTGCCTGTTTCTATGTGTACTCCGTTATCGTCTTAGTCGGCATATGCGCTAGATAAAAAAATAGGGTTATCTATCTTGTGATCGACTGCAGCAACCTTCATAGGTGCGGAAACGATTACTAAGTCACTAGCGTCGGAGAAAGGTCCTATTTTTAGCGATATATTCATGGATATATCACCGGTCATTATTATGTTGAAGCCGATGACTAAAGTGACTGTTCTGGGCTTATTAGACATGAAATAAGCTTAAAGTAGACGAAAGGCAACGTTAAATAACGCTAACCATTAATATTGGATGCTTTGTAAAAATGTCTAGTCATCAGTAAAAAATGGCTATTTATCGCCATTTTAGATAAATAGCCTGCATAAGTTCGAATATATTAGGCTTTTTGATGTCTGAGCATTTATTAGTAATGTAACAATGTTTAATGCATGGCCTAATAGGCTATTTAACAGACAGAAACGTAAAATTAATGTGACGCACGTAATGTTATTTATTGATTAAAATGTATGATAATAAATACTAAAGACGCCGCAAATCAAAAGATAGGCTAAAATATCCGATATCTGATAAATATCTAACGAAGCAGGAGCATCTAACGCTGTGAATTTTATGAAGACTCTTAAAGCATTTCGCTTTGGTATTATTGCAATACTTATTATGTTTGCAGCTGCTTTCACTTATGCTATTCAAAAAGAACCCGATGGCTCGGTTCAGAATCATCAAAAAAGCTCTGCCCTAACCAAAGAAATCTTAAAGATTTTAGACGAGCGACATTTTCTAACATTACCGTTAGATGATGCGCTGTCGTCAAAGTTACTCGATAATTACATCGACAGGTTAGACCCTAACAAAGCGTTTTTTTATCAAGCGGATATTAGTGAATTTAATCAGTACCGAACAATCCTAGACGATCAACTCAAAAATGGTGACGATAGCGCAGGTTTTATTATTTATGATCGCTTCAGACAGCGTATTGAAGATCGCCTACAAAAAGTGATCGCGTTATTGCAAGATGACCAAACTATTTTCGACTTTACTAAAGACGAGTCATTAAACACGGATACTGCAAATAACACCTGGTTAGAATCAATCGACAATGGTGATGGTTATTGGCGCAAACGCATAAAATCGTTCTTGCTGTCACAAAAATTATCGGGTGACTCACCAGATAAGTCTAGGCAGCAATTAGAAAAACGCTACATCAATCAATTAGCGCGTGTGCAAAAAAACTCGGATGATGAAATTTATGAAATTTATATTAATTCATTAACTGAGCTTTACGACCCACATACAAATTATTTGGCGCCTCGCACCTCTGAAAATTTTAATATTAATATGTCCTTGTCACTTGAAGGCATTGGTGCTGTTCTACAAACCGAAGACGAGCACACCAAAGTTGTTCGTGTAGTAACTGGTGGTCCCGCTCAAAAACAAGGAGAGTTAAAAGCCTCCGATAAAATCACTGCGGTAGCACAAGGCGATGATGGTGAGCTTATTGATGTTATTGGCTGGCGCCTCGATGAAGTTGTGCAATTGATTCGCGGACCTAAAGATAGTGTTGTGCGTCTACAAATCAGCCCAGCAGCTGATACGCCACAAAAAGGCACGAAATATATTCGAATTAAACGCGACAAGGTTAAACTTGAAGATCAAGCGGCTCAAAAAGCAGTTTTTACTGTCGATCGCGATGGCTCACCTTACAAAGTCGGCGTTATTAATATTCCTGCATTTTATCTCGATTTTGAAGCTTATAGAAATAGAGATCCTAATTTTAAAAGCACAACACGAGATGTATTAAAACTGCTTATAGAGTTAGAGAAAGAAGAAGTAGATGGTGTTGTAATTGACTTACGTAATAATGGTGGCGGTTCACTGCAGGAGGCCACTACCTTAACTGATTTATTTATTGATAAAGGACCCGTCGTTCAAATAGGTAGAGGTGATGACGATAACTCAACGACTGAATCGCGATTTAATGCGCACTATCGCGGCCCGTTAGTGGTTATGATCAATCGTCTAAGTGCCTCAGCTTCAGAAATTTTTGCAGGGGCAATACAGGATTACAAACGTGGGTTAATTGTTGGTTCTCAATCTTTTGGTAAAGGTACTGTACAGAGCTTGACGCCACTTAAAGCGCGCGGCGATTTAAAGATAACTGAATCTAAGTTTTATCGTGTCTCTGGCGATAGCACCCAACATCGCGGCGTTATACCCGACATTAGTTTTCCGGAGTTGCTAGATACAGAAACTATTGGCGAAAGTAGTTACGACACTGCGTTGGTATGGAGTAAAACAAAAGCGGTTCCCTACTCACAATATCTGCCTATAGCAAGCACTGTCTCAACGTTAACCTTGAGACATGAAATGAGAATCGATAATGATCCAGACTTTTTGTATCTAACTGAGCAAAAAAAATTACTTGATGACTTTACTGATAAAAAAATTATTTCTTTAAACGAATCTGTTCGATTAAAAGAAAAAATTAGTTTTGAACAAGCAACTCTGATTCTAGAAAATAATCGTCGATCAAATAAGAACTTGCCTTTATTTAGTACTTATGAAGCCTTTAGTGATGACAATGAACTGAAAAATACAGAGCGTGCAGCAAAAGCAGGAACAACCGTCATAGATATCAACGATGATGCAATGCTAAAAGAAGCCGGCTATATACTCAAAGATTTTTCCGAGTTACTATCTATTTCAAGAAAAGATAAGGTCGCTCGTATACAACCTTAACTTTTTGGCCTACATATTAAGCGAATATATTAATGAATCAGCCACATTTTAATCACTAATTATTATAGACCCATACCTATGCTTTCTGTTATCTCGTTTAACACCAATAGTATTCGTCAAAGAATACATCAGCTCAGTGTACTCATTGAGAAATACAATCCTGATTTTATCGGCATACAAGAAACCAAAGTAACCGATGAAGATTTTCCTGTGGCTGCCATTAATGAACTGGGTTATCACGTTCACTTTCATGGGCAAAAAACACACTACGGTGTTGCTCTACTTTCAAAACATGAATTTCTTAGTGTTGAAAAAGGTTTTCCTCACGATACTGAAGACTCACAAAAACGAATTATTAGTGGTCGCTTTGCATCGCCTTTTGGTGGCGAAATAACTGTGATTAATGGTTATTTTCCCCAGGGAGAAAGTAATGAGCACCCGACCAAGTATCCAAACAAAAAGAATTTTTATGCCGACCTAACGCAATCATTAAAAGATAATTATTCGCCCGATGATCAAGTTATTGTCATGGGAGATATCAATGTCTCGACTACTGACAATGATATAGGTATTGGTGAAGATAATCGTAAACGTTGGCTAAAGGCAGGGAAATGTAGTTTTTTACCAGAAGAGCGTGAATGGTTAGAGACATTAAAATCTTGGGGCTTAGCGGATACCTTTCGCAAACACTACCCCGATGTTAATGATATGTATAGCTGGTTTGATTACCGTAGCCGTGGCTTTGACCGCGAACCTAAACGTGGCTTACGCATTGATGCCATTCTTACCACGTCATCGCTTTATGACAGATCTCAAGCTGCAGGTATCGATTATGACGTCCGTGGCATGGAAAAACCTTCTGATCATGCGCCTATCTGGACACGCTTCGAGTAAGCGTTAACAGCTTGTGGTGCAATAAAAAAAACGCTACAAGAGCGTTTTTTTTGATTTTCTGAAAGCTCTAAATACACCACTTAAATTCCATGGACCTATCATTCGCCTAGCTAGTACTATTTGCTTACTTATCACTACCTGTCTTGCACTCATATCAGTGACATCATTCGAACTTTTAGTTTCTGTCTTTATCTCGGGTAGCACCTGAAAAAAATATAGAGCCAAACCAAATAATCACAGCTAGCTTACCCGTCAAAGAGAATAATACAAGAATCAAAATACCGATAATATAGAAGAGATTATAAGACGCCAGTGGGTTGGCACTACTGAGGTTCAACAAATAAAAAGCAACCAGACATAGAGCTACACCAAAAGGGTATAAAAATATTTTCTCTTTGATGATGATCAACTGTTGTATGAGTGATTGTTGGATATAAAGACGATAGCGATAACCAACAAGTAACAAGGGTAAAAAAACAATTAGCAGATAACTTATTACCAATACTCGTTTATCTTGCACATACGTATTGACAAGCCATAAGCATATCGCCGCTAACACACCATGAAGTAAGCCTTTTGCAAAGTTTGAGAAAAACAACGCTGTCATAGTAGATTTCTTTGTATTTATAAGCACACCTAATATACGCCCACCTTCAAGCTAGAAGTTCATTAAAGTTTGTAGTTGCTAGCACAAGCAAAATAGCAACTTACTTGATCACACTGATAATTGACGGTTATGATACTCTTCCTGCAAGTAGGATACTCTTTCATTATCGCCACAAGGATTTTTAAGATGGTAAATACGCTTCATACCGATGACATCCGCTCGCGATTCTCAAGCGCTATGTCGGCAATGTATCGCCAAGAAGTACCGCTATACAGTGATCTTATAGACCTCGTTAAAAGGGTAAATAACCAGGTGTTGAATGCTAAGCCTTTGTTAAAGCAACAGCTAATCGCTGCTAACGAATTAAACCGTATTGATATAGAAAGGCATGGAGCTATACGTCTAGGCACAGGGGTAGAACTTAATAATATACGCCGCTTATTTGCAGTCATGGGCATGTATCCTGTTGGATATTATGATCTCTCAGTAGCTGGACTGCCGGTGCACTCGACTGCCTTTCGACCAACAGACAAGACGTCACTTTCACGCAACCCCTTTCGCGTGTTTACGTCTCTATTAAGGCTAGAATTAATAGAGGACCGCCAGCTTGCAAAAGAGGCTGAGAAGATATTATCAAAGCGTAAAATAATGACGACTAGAGCACTAGAACTTATTGACATAGCCGAGTTGAATCACGGCTTGAATGAAGTCCAAACCAAGGAATTTATAGACGAAGCACTTGAGACTTTTAGGTGGCACTCGCAGGCAACTGTCAACAAAAATATTTATCAACGGCTTAGGGGTGCACATGGCCTAATCGCGGATGTGGTTAGCTTTCATGGTCCACATATCAACCACCTTACCCCGCGCGCACTCGATATCGATTTAGCTCAGCAAGCAATGATTGATCAAGGCTTGGCGGTTAAAGCAACAATCGAAGGACCCCCATGTCGTCAAACACAAATTTTATTAAGACAAACATCCTTTAAAGCTCTAGCAGAAAACATTACTTTCTTAGATGATGTTGCCGGTATGCATACCGCACGCTTTGGTGAGATAGAGCAACGAGGTGCAGCACTTACAAAGAAAGGCAGAGATCTTTACGACAAATTACTCAACAGTATTGATCAAGATATAAAAGAAACTAATCCCTCTCAATATAGCCTAGAGCTTGTAAAAGCGTTTGAACTATTCCCTAACGATATACGAGAACTGCACGATGAGAAACTTGCCTTCTTTAAATATCATACCGACATAAAAGCCTTAATTACAGAAGGCGATAAAACCCTGAAAGAGCTCATCGATATTGGGGCATTGATTTTAACACCACAAATCTATGAAGATTTTTTACCTGTATCTGCAGCCGGAATTTTTCAATCAAATCTAAATAATAATTCACAATCTAACTATACGCAGCAATCAAATCAAAAGTTATTTGAAGAAAGCCTAGGGGCTAATGTTATTGATGAGATGACGTTATACAAAGAAATAGAAGAAAGTAGCTTAAAAGAAGCGCTGTTTGTAATAGAGTCGGAAAAAATTTTATAATATTCATAACTAAACAGATATTTTAATAAGCGCTATAGCCACTCACGTAACGCTAACGGCTAAAACAGGGCTTAATTAAAATCGATGCCGCCATCGTAATCAGTATCATTATTTGATTTAATATTGGGTTCTGTTTTATTACCTGCTGTTATGTTGGGTGCTTTTTTTGTGTTGAATTCTTCGGTGTTATTTTTTATTTGATCTTCTAAACTTAGACTACTGTCACGAAGTTTTAGTTTGATAGGAGCACTAGGCTTAGAAGACTCATTAGATTCAATAGAAGCCTTGGGCTTAATCCGCACTCTAAACTTGGCCCGTTCTAACACTTTTTTTTCTTTGAAACGTTTAACGAAAACGTCAAACTCTTCAGTTTTTTCACGTAAGTGAGGCAAGTCTCTCAAAGCGTCTAGCATTAACTCCATGGCAATAATTAAGTGTTTAAAATTAGGTGATTCTCGATGCAGCCCATTAAGTAGACGTACCGCAGAAAGTGAATCGCCACTAGCCTGACATTCTTGAGCTAGAAGCAGTTTATCTTCTGGAGCCTTAAGGATAAACTTGGGATAAACTTTGAGTATTTTTTTGTAGGTAAGTGTTAACTGGTCCTTACCTTGATTGTCTGCTAAAAACTTAATATAAATAGGCGCAAAGACATCAATTATAGAGAAGTTTTTAGTTGCTAATAAAAGCTCTAAACATTTATCGTGTAATATTTTATTTTTGCCATGCTTTTTCAAACCTTCTTGAAACATCATCAAAGCTTCATCGTAATAACCTTCTTTGACATGTACCTCTATATTGGCAAGAGTGCGTTCTTCTGCACTGCGAACGAACTTGGTTTCTTCCTCCTCTTGTCGCGCAATAAAACCTAACTGTCCTTGATATTGAAACAACATATAGCCCATCAAATGAAAAATCACAATAGTGTAGTAATTTGACACTGTCATTTGAAGGCCTAAAGAAATATAAGAGGCCTCGCTACTGATAAGTTCATTAATAAAGCTAACAGAACCTGACATGATTAGAATAATGGCAAGTAACAAACCATAAGGCAGACCCACAGCAGTTATAAGGTATAAAATTTTTAAAGGATTAACTGCATCGATAACACTTTCGCTTAAGGAAAAATTTATAATAATAGCGGGACAACAACACAGAGCCAGAACACCAAAAAAAGTGGCTATTGCCGTACCCAGCCAAAATTGAACGCCAATAATACTTACGCCAATAATAAATAAAATAGCAATCAATTTTAACGCTAAAACAATCCCGCCTTCATAGGCGGAAGTAATCTTAGGTGGAAGTAGCGAACCTTTAGCAGTTTTTTCAAGGCAACAAAAGCAGTATTTCATAAAAACACCTAATAAAATTAAAAACCAAATAATCGTAAAGGGTAAAAATACAATGACAATATTTAATATGGCCATACCGATAATAAAGACGATAGTTTCAATTTTTAATGGATAGCGAAAAAATTCTTGAAAGCGTCGCCAAAAGGGGTCGGCACTGTACCTGGCACCCAAGCTCTCAACTTCATTGCGGCAAAGAAAGCAGCTATGATTGTCCCCCTGCGCGCCCTCGTCAACACAGTAGTCGCACTGACCAGTTTGGCAGTAATCGCACTTGTAGGCAGCCGGCGTTAAAGGGTGATACTGGCAGTATTTCATCTTGCATTCCCTGCTAACAACTGGTCTTTTAAAGTCGTATATTTTTGCTGTTGTGATAAATTATTTGTTTTCTCGTAGGCATCTGCCAATTTTTTAGCGAGCACAGCTAATGCCGTATCGTGCTTAGTGTCTTTATTATTTTTAAAATTTTTGTAAATCTTATCGAATAGAACCGTGGCTTGTTTGGGTGACCTAGATTCTGCAAGTCCAATGGCAATGTCTATAATTGAACCTGAATCTATATCTTTAAGAATAGACTCATTCTCTTGCCAGATTTTTTCTAAGCGGCTGGCTTGCTGTTGGTTTGGATGCTTAGTGAGCAGCAGCTCTACCAGATTTTTTTTAAAGTTATTTTTCTTTTCTATTTTTTCAACGTTATAGCGAATCAGCGCAAGCTCAAAATCAAAGTCTTCATAGTTTTCTTGCTGTATTCGTGCGAGTACTTTTTCAACGGCATCAAATTGATATTTACCTAAAAACTGATAAACCGTAGATTTTTTTTCTTGCAGTGGATCAATATTTTGATCTTCTTCTATATAGCTTTGATTAAACCCCTCATTTTTAAAGAAAGCTCGATTAAACCAATAGGTCACAGCCATAAGTATAGCGCCTGCAATAAAACCGCCAATATGGGCCAAAAATGCAGTATTAGATTGAGTGTCACTAAACAACTGGAATAACTCTTTGCCAATGTAAAAAAACAAAATAAGTAATGCTGGGGCTTTGAAGTAACCTACAAATATAAAGAACCAATAAAAGAATTCAATTTTTTTGAGGCGGAATAAAGCCAGATACATAGCCATGGTCCCAGAAATAGCGCCTGAAGCACCGACTAGGGGCATCGATATTTTGCCATTAAAAAAGGCATAAAATAAGCCACCTGCAATACCTGATATGAGATAAAACAATAAAAAACGCCAATGACCAATAGCGGCCTCTACAGCAAACCCACAGATAATTAGAAAAAACAAATTGCCCAACAAATGCATCACGCTACCGTGTAAAAACTGATAACTGACCATAGAAAATAATTTGATATCTGATGAAATCAAACCATATGAAACGATGGTTGTAGATTGTATGGCATTGTTAATTTTCTCTCTTACAGAAAACCAATCACCAACATCATTTGATGTGAAATACTCATATTTATCTTGGCGCAGGTAACGATAAAAGTTTGAATCAAAGAGAATATGGCCAATAATTGGATCGAATTGCTGCTGATCAAAAAGGCTATCTAGGTGTTCGAGAGTGTTTTTTTGATCGGTACTACTCAGATAGGTTTTTAAAAAAGGCCACTCAATAACCAGATAGTCTTGTTTTTTATACTCAATAAATGCTGAACCAATAACTCCGTTATCACCAGATTGTGGAATGAAATAGATAAAAATATTGAGCATGACTAGCGCAATTAATGCGATCGGCGCGTGCTTCCAGTCAAAGCGCTTTTCTGTTGGAATAATGATCATGAAATCAACGCTCTCGGTTTAATGTAGCATAGTTTTAATAACGCACTACTCGCTTTTGGCTTAAATCATAAAATTATAATAGATTAAGTGAGATAACGTTCCCCAACAAGACATAAAAAAATTATCGACTAATCCTGCTAGTGACAGCTAACTATGACATTTCTAAGAGCAAGAGGCTAGTGAGTAGTTTTTAGAAGGTCTCTTTGTATCAATCTAGGGAGTAACTTGACTATAATTTCCAACACATTCACAAATTTGATGATGGCTAACACTAAAATCTAATGTGTGGATCAACACTGATAGGTATAATTGAAATAACTAATATAATGGCCAACTGTGAATTAAAAAAAAATTTTGACAGACCGTTTTCTTGAATAGACACCACTAAGATATGTATTTAGTTAGCCATAAATATTCTAGCATTATTATTTAACTTATACTTATGCACAGCTGAATAAAGACAGTAAACATAACCATAATGCTTCTGTAATATGTAGACATATCTGGCGTTACTACCTCTTAATTAGGGCGTGGGAGAATCAACAGGGCTCAATCGTTTTGACATGGCTATAGAGCTCTTCTATAAGTACTACCAACACCACAAGACTCTAGCTCGTAATGATTCAAACATTTTTAAAAAAAAGTAAAAAAAGACTTAATCTATTATAGACTCAACAAATAAAGACAATCTATTTTAATGAACTTGCTGCCTGAGCCGTTTTCTTTTTCTGAGCTTTTATTATGGACTCTAGTATTTGCTTCATTTTCTTATTTTCTAACCGCAACCTAGTCAACTCTTTGCGCTCTGCGACCGTGATGGTAAGTAATTTTTGATTAACAAATTCATTTATGCGTTCAATGGGCATGTGGTCAGCGGTATCGCGTCCATACCATAAATCGACTACATTACCTTTTTCATCTAATAAAAAATCAGCGGGTACAAGCTTTAGGTGTGAGTTTTTACTGGGACGACCACCTGTCTGAAAGCCTTTGATTATACGCGGCATCTTAAATAACAATGCCTTTAATAAGGCAGATGACGAATGTTCGACGCCAAAGCGGCTATAAAGAGCTAAGTCTGGATCGGCAATGACCCTAAACGGTCGTGGGAATCGTGCGATGTGTTGCCGCACTTCAGCCGCCGTTGAACTGAATACAACGATCACCTCTAGTCCGGCAAGTTGCCATTCCTGATAATTATTAGCTAACTCGTATACGCGATAGTTACAAAATGGGCAGGACGCATTACGAAAAAAAGATAGCATAACTGGTCTACCCGCAAGTCCATCTAGGCTGATGGTCTCGCCATATATATCTTTAGTAGTAAACTGGACACTTTTGGATGGTTTTTGCAATCGCATTAAACATGACCTACGCAATGATTATCAGTTTTTTTACGTGATTAAAAGTCAATAAGTTTAATATATATTTTTTAGTATTTTTCTAAAAAGCTCTTAATCCTTAAGAGCTCCTATTCATTTACTTTTCAGATAGGTGAATAGCTCGGCCTATCCAGCGGCGTAAGATAGCGGTTAGATCGTCAATTTTTAAGGGAACATCAATATAGTAATCCATACCAAACTGAAGGCATCGAGTTTCTTCGCCTTCTTGTTCGTGGTGGCTTAAGCCAAGTGCAGGTAATATATAATTTTTATCATGGAGTTTTGCGTTCATGGATTTCGCCGAGGCAATAAATGTTCTCATTTCATCATCAACTAATTGAACGTCTGTTATGAAGGCATCGTAGGGTATTTTTTTGAACTTAACTGCCGCCTCATCAGCTGTTTTCACTGTCGTCACTATACAGCCCAGCTTTTTCAACATAACATCTGCGATAGTTCTATCAATATCTTCATTTTGTAATAATAAAATCGCTTTATTTTTAAGGAAGCTTTCACTGGCTTCTTCAATAGTTTCTTCAATATCATCGATCAATAAATATTTAAGCTTTTTACGCAAACGATTATACTCAACAGGCTTTCGAATAAGCTCCAGATTTGGGGTCGTTCGAATAAGCTCTTCTATTTCTGGCAGCTTACTTTGATTTTCACTGACGCACAGTAGTTGACTCACCGGATTATCTAGACATAAGCCCGCAATTTTGGTTGATAGCGCTAGCGTCTCTAAGTTTTGAATACGTGTATAGATCAATACCACATCAATGGGATGAAACCCCGATTGAGATAGGCGAATTAAATTAATGGCCTCGGCTTCCTCATGGGTGACCTCAACAATTATTCCCCAGGATTCTAACGTATTTCTATATTCATCCTCGATAATTTTAGGTGGTTGATAGAGCAGCAGATGCTTACCATTTAACTTAGACACTTTTTGTGTGTTGGTGTTAATAGGTGTAACCATTGGCACGATAGCATTAAACCAAAACTTTAAATGACCATCGCTGGTGTAACCTGCTCCGGCCTTACCTTGCATACAAGTCGCTAGACCATTGGCAATTGCTAAACTGAGCCCTTGGCTCATATCATTGGCGTAGTGTGGCTTAAAAGCATCGAGCAATTGCTGTTCTATTTCTACGGTACGATGCGGGATATCAATAGTAATTTCAACGGTTAATATATCTTGCATATCGTTATCGGTACTATAATCAGCATTCAGCACTAAACAACCCTTGTTTGCATAGCCTATAACACTACTGACGATATTAATGATTATCTGCTCTAGTCTATTGGCATCAGCGCGGACTCGCAGCGGAAAGTTATTGCTATAACGCGAAAATATTTCTATTTCTTTTTCATAAGCTTGATTGCTGATCTCTGTTACCGATTTTTCAATGACGGACCTGAGATCAATAACTTGAGAGTTAAGTAATACTTCGTTACGAGAGATGTAAGAAAACTCTAAAACATTTTGTAGCATATGAATTTGTTGCTGACTTTTTTGCTCAGCTAATGCAACAAGCACTTCTTCTTGCTTGGGTAACTTTGCAAGCTTAAGTAATTTCAAACTACCTAATATTTCTCTTAGCGACGTTTTCAGCTCATCCGCTAAGTTCATAAACAGAGTATCTTTGTTCGACAACGAGCTTTCGGAGGTTATTTTTTCTGCCTCGAGTGCGTAGGCTCTTTGCGTAAGATCGTAGATCGCTTGTAGACGTGACCAATAAGCGCTGCCAATAATTTCACCCTGCCTTTTCAATAAAACAAATAACAGCAGCATAATGATGCCATAAATACTCTCTAGTGCATTAAAAGAAAGAATGGCTACAATACTGCAAGGAATTAGCACTAAAGAGATATACAACAGGTAAAAGCGAGTGTACGGCGAAAATACATGGGAGCAACTACTGATAAAAGCAATGCTATAAAACCATAACAGAGGAACTTCATTTTTTATACCGCTACTGTAGGTAATTGCAGCTAATAACATTCCCCACCAAGCGGCATGAATCAATGATAATGTAAAAAATATGTTGCGCCAACGTGTAGGTCCGCGAGAATATAAAATATCAAATCGAACTAGATAATAGGCTCTAAATATATTTGTTAAAACAACACCCAACACAAAAATAATTGCAGCTACAGGATGTTGTTCATAATATTCCCCTAGATATAGTGACAGTACCAACATAACAATACTTATACCTAAACCGCGGACAGAATAACTCGACAGACGAGAATCGGTCTTTCGTAAAAGATTACGCTGTTTGTGTACTTTTAATGTTGGGGTAAAGAAACTAAATTGCATAGTGACTCTTTTTTATCTGAGGTTTTTAGTATTTATTTTTATTGATGCTTTTTAAATAATATTTTTTAAACGATACTTGCTATAAAGTGACTAGGGACTATAATTTTGATGAAAGTTTTTTGCGAAAAAACTCACCCAGAGCTTCATTTAGCCTTACTCACAAACCTTATCTGCTTACATTCTTTGCTAGGCAAGCATAAATTCGACAAGTACCGTTTTTATGACGAAGCCTAATAAACCAATGCCCAGTGCTGAGAATAAGATAATGCTGCCAAAACGCCCCGCTTTAGAGCGCTTGGATAGATCCCACATAATAAAGCACATAAAAAGTATTAAACCCGTAATACAAACATATAGTGAAATCGTTTCGAACTGTGTAATCGACATAAAAGCAGCCAGCAAATTAATTGTGTGATGGTTTGTGTGGCTCTTAAATCAGTCCCATAATACAGATCTTCATCAAAACATTCATTTTGCTGAGAACCTTAATTGAGAATTATACAGAATTTTTGAGTGAAGAGCTTATAACTAACCCAACAGATAGGTTATTTCTACGAAATGCAAAAAAACCGTACCCATGCAGGTATATACTTTGCATCTATGTCTTTAGGCTTGAATTTATCGATAAAGATCATATGGTGGTTATTTTGTTCGCATAGCGGTTAATGGTGTCCATCAAAAAATTATCGTAACTCGGCTTACGGATAGAGCTGGAATAGGCATCAATAAGCGCCACATCGATTAATCGATTACTTCTAGCGTCGACGAGACTTAATTTCATAAGGACTTGAAGCGGTGTTAAAGATGTCTTGGTGACGGGCTCTGCTGTGCCCATATCGCCTTCAACTAAGCTTACCTGCGCCCTATTTACTCGCTTCTCGGCGCTGTTCTCTGCAACATTATCTACGGCTCTTCTCTCTTGCTTCTTCTCAATATCCCCGTCTAAAGCCCCAATATTGTTGCTGCCATTAAGGCTAAAACTGTTTTTAATAACACCATCGGTTGTCATAACTGCCGTATCGGCAGCAGCAACAGCATTGAGGCTTTGAGTCTTATCAACATCTCCCTCTATATCATCAAGCTGCTGCGGGCTTGTTACTACATTTAGTAAATTAACCGTCACGATAAAATCAAAATCATTCCCAATAGAGTCACTTATCTCAAATAGTTCAACTCGCTGAAAGTGCTGTTTAAAGCTATTAAGAATCAATTGACGACTATCCGAAATTTCTGCCTTAGAATCACTGATTGACGGGCTAAGCGTCACCTGCAACGCGACAGTGCTTGCAGGTGATATGACGAAATGCCGCTGACGCTTAATAGACACATTATTATTAAGTGAGGTTATGCTGTTTATTTGTCTTAAATCTTGGCGGTTAAGCCCAGAACAAGCCGATAAGAAAATAGACATACTTATTACAAGAATAACAACAAATTTAGACATGACTTTAGCTCAGACAAATTTACGGGTTTAAGTGCTATCGGCGAGCTAGCCTAAAGATAAAGCTTTAATATTACCTAGGCCAAAAAATTCGCACACTCTTATTTATTTTTATTGCTAAGCCATTGATTTAAAGATAATTATAAGGCTTAAACGAAGCTAAACTGACGGTAACATAGATACCAGCGGTTGTAGTTGTTAATTAAGTGTCCCCAATATAAATACACTTTATTTATAACGAGGAATTGCTAATTAGGTTATAAAATAATATTTTTAATTACAAAATCATTGCCTGTTTGACTGGAGATCAAACGAATATGCACCATACTGAAGTTATAGAGCTATTGATACTATGTAGTTTAGTTAGCAATATGTTTTGTGAGTTATTATCTCCGATGGTCTTAGCCAAGTGATCCCTCATAAGCTTGGTTTTTTTATGTCTGTTACTTTAATGGCAACTCATAACTACAACTACAGCCTCAGCTAAACTTCAATAAGAGCAAGAAGGCCTTTATTGGGTTAAGCCAACTACATCGAGGTAATAACTTTATAAGTTCGACAAGTCCCTAGAACTTTTCAATGGGTTTGAGGCTGCCAACAAAGTCAATGCTTTCTTGTGCTGCGCAGTACCATTCAGGTCCATCAATAACGTCTCCAACTTCATTTAATTCAGGATATGCGAGATGATAGTTATCACCAAAATTTGAAAGCCACATTCGCGTACTTTTTGTATCGTGTTCTCACATCCTCATATAATTCGGTTGTAACCCGCTTTTGGCTGCCGGTTGCCTTACTGCAATAACGTTGAAAACTAGCCACTGGCGCATCAAGGTTTACCGTGTCGATATCAACAGCATCACAAGCCCTCATGATTGCCGCTATATTTCTACCTTAATGGACTTGGTCAGTAATAATCGTCAAGCTAGCCTGTCTGTTGTCTAGTACCTTTAATATTATTGTGTGACGCTCGGGAGTCACAAGTTTGGCACTCAATATTTTCCACAGCTTCTGTGGATAAGTCAGTGGATAGGTATTTTACAAATAGCTAAAGGCCTTGAATATAGCGACACCTAACAAATTGATTGTTTTTTAATCTAGTAAAAAGTTGTTTAAAAACAACAGCTTGGCAAAGTCAACGAAGAAATCAATAAAACTACAGACATTTAGTCTTAAAAATTGCAATTTATAGCGTATGTGCATAAAGTTTGTTAGTGTCTCTTAACTGTAGGCCACTGATTACTTCGTTAGACAAAAAAAAACACGATAATTTAATCGCGTTTTTAAAAAATGAATTAAAAAATCAAGTGTTTTTTACATTATTTAATGAAAAAATCGACTTGTTTGAAATTGCCCTATGATACGAGAAATACCCTTTTCAATACCCATCTGAACCGAGAGCCCCAAACGTTCTGGCAAACTCTTTTTGGACGTATAGGTTACTTCAAATACATCGAAAGCGGATGCTAAACCGGTAATATAATCATCACTAGTTGTTAGCTCGTCAATGAGGCTATTTTCTTTAGCCTTAGTACCAAACCATATTTCACCCGTTGCTACTGCGTCAATGTCGATAATAGGACGTTGCTGATGCACATAGTCTTTGAATAAGCCGTGCGTTAATTCTAGGTCCTCAACAAATTTCTCTCGACCTTTATCCGTGTTTTCACCAAACATTGTTAAGGTTCGCTTATATTCACCTGCTGTCAGCATCTCAAAATCTATATCATTCTTTTTAAGAATCTTATGAAAATTAGGTAATTGCGCCAGCACACCAATAGAGCCAATAACCGCAAAGGGTGCGGCACAAATTTTATTGGCGACACAGGCCATCATATAGCCACCGCTGGCCGCTACTTTGTCGACACACACAGTTAGTGGTATCTCACGCTGACGTATTCTATCTAACTGGCTGGCAGCCAGGCCATAGCTATGAACCATACCACCGCCACTTTCTAGCCGAAGTACAACCTCGTCTTTGGGTGTTGCCACAAAAAGTACTGCACTTACAATTTCTCTCAGTTGAGCCACGGCCGATGCTTTCATATCGCCATCAAAATCAACTAGAAATACACGCTTTGGCTCCTCAAGGGCCTCCTTAAGCTTTAACTTTTTCTTGTTAGCTTTTATTTGTTGCTTCTTTTCTTTGGCAAGTGTCTTTTCTGCCTTTTTAATCACATCGCCATCAAACATCGCCTGCTTCATTGATTGGCGCATGTCGTCAAATCGATCATTAATTTTAGACACCTGTATCACGCCAACATTCGATGGCTTTTGACGAGCACCAGCACTAACAATAAGACCCACTACAATAGCAATCGCAATAACAAAAGTGACTACTTTAAGCAAAAACAAACCATACTCGTATATAAATTCCACGAGATCTCCTAAATATTGAATAGATAAAGCCATAAAGAACTTATGGCTAGTTTTATTGACACAGTATAACAAATTTATAGAGTATTTAACGCCATTGTTCAACTGCGTCGATTGCAGGTTGATTAAGTGGCAGCGCGCGCAGGCCATATACACTTAACGAAATTTGGTATTGACCACCATCAACCATCGGTAAGAAAGTAGAGTTGCCATAACGTGCATCAATGACAGAAGCATTTTTAGAATGTTTTAACCAGCTCCATACATCAACACCTTTTAGATGTGTCGAAACTAAATGAATACTACGTTTTTTTGAGCGTTCATCGTCTAATAATAAATAACGGCCGCTGATACGTTCGAGCCGATAGCCCGTTTTAAGCCCCACACGTGCAAAATAACTTTTCCATTCGAGAATGCGGCTATCGAGCTGCCATTGATCACCATGTAACTCAAAGGTGGACTGGCTTTTACCATTCTCTGCAAAATTAGCCGCGTAGTGCTGCTCACCCAATGAGATAAAACTAATTGTTGCAATATTTTGTTCAGGCTCTAATTGTTTATAGCTATAAACATCGTAAGCCGTAGCACCCATTATAAAAACACCAAAAATTAATACAATACCAAAACAACCTCTTAACCAACCTAAAAACCAGTTCTTTTTAAATAATAATTTGATCACCCATAGTGTAAGAGCAACGGCAACAACGACAAATATAGCTGATATAATTAAATAGCCCATAAAATATAATCTCATTTATCCATAATACTACCTCGTTAGGTAGCTATCATTATTGTTTATCTTCTCAGATTACCCTTGTCTTTTAGTAATGACAATACTAAGCGCTTAACTAACAAGTTCACTTAAGTCTCAGTTAAGCTCTAAATTAAACATCAGACTCTGGACCTCTTGGTTGTTGCTAGATCAATAACATTTACCCAATAATAGTGCACTCTTAATTACCACTTGAGTTTTTATATAAAATATTCACTGCATATAATTAAATAATAATACAAAAATGAACGTGCTCAAAAGCCACATCAACATAGTATTGATACCCCAACCTCGACCCAAGACGGCATCCGAGCGACTATATTTTGCCAGTGCTGTTACAGTTATAGCCAATGCCCTTAAGCCAACCCCTGAAGAGTATTGCACTAAACGTGATATGTAAGGGCAAATAAAGTCCCATACTAAGGGGAAGAGTTTCCGATAAAACCAATCAGAATCAATGTTTGTTGAACGCAATTGTGATGGATATAAATTTTTACGCCTTAGCCATATAAAAGCAAAAGTAGAAAAGAACAATAATTGTAACTGTGTGACTACGTGGGTTACATCATAAGGTGAGTAGTTAATAGGGTAAGGTAAAATACTGTATAAGTAAGATGGGAAAATTCCGATCGCAAGGCACAAAACGGCTGAGATACTCATTGCAATCAACATATTTGTAGGTGCTTCTTTAACCCGCAGCCCCGAGTCACTGGCAAAAAACGCTAGGAAAGGAATTTTAATAGCTATCTGAAGAAACACGCCCGCGGCCGCAAACAATAATAATAACCAGCCAAAAGTATGACCGGCATTTAACATCTCAAGCATGATAATAGCTTTACTGACAAAGCCACAGAACAATGGGAAGGATGATGACACTGCACCAATTATGCAGAAAATAGCTGTTTTAGGCATCGATTTATAAAGCCCGCCCAAATGCGATCCATCGACATGTCCCACTCTATATAACACGGCTCCCAGAGACATCATTAACAGACCTTTATATAAAACATGATTAAAGGCTGTTGCAACTGCACCGTTGATGGCCATTTCTGTGCCCACACCAATAGCACACACCATAAAACCAATTTGGTTAATCAAACAATAGACAAGTACACGTCTTAAATCGTTTTCGATTACGGCAAAGATTAGAGGAAAACAAGCCATAACTAAGCCGATTGTAATTAAAATATCAGTGCCGGCAAAGCTACGTGCCAAAGCGTACACGGCCACTTTCGTTGTTAGCGAAATTAAGAAAATTGTTCCGGTTGGTGTTGCTTGTGGATAGGCGTCGACAATCCAATTATGCAAGAGTGGAAAACCGCATTTAATGCCATAAGCTAGAAAAATCAACCAAATTGCTACATCATAACTAGAACTTATATTGAAAATATCGGTATTTAGCACTAATGCTGTTATCGACGCAGTACCGGTATGATGTGCAATCATTAGGGCACCAGAGAATAATAAGACACCCGATAACACCTGCACAACCAAATAGCGCATGCTTGAGAGAAAGCTGTCTCGTGTACGTCTTGCTAAAATTAAAAATACTGAGGTAAGTGCAAGTAACTCCCAAAAAATAAACAAAGTAATCCAATCGCCGGCAAAAACTGCTCCGAGAGCACTTCCGGTATACAACAGTGCGGCGACTTGCTGAACTCGATCATTTACATGAAATGCATAAATACTCGCAATAAAAGCCGCGAGGTGAAATAAATAACCAAACAATAAGCTTAAGCGATCAACTTTAATTAAGGTTAATTCTAGGTCTAGTAAATGATAGATGCCAAAACTACCCTGCTGCCATTGTAATAAACTAACGAAGCTAATGACCGGCACAATCACAGTGATGATCGATGCTAATTTGTCGTGTTTATTGGGTAAAAATATAACTGCAGTAGCGGCAATAAAAAATAAAAAAAGTGGATGAATAGGTAGACTAATCCATGCGGACATTATTCAATGCCTTTTTTTGTTGGCTTAACGACATCGCCATAAAAATGCTCTTCGCGTATCAATAGCTTCCGCAGCTGTCTAGCAGTTAATACTAGGATGGCACACACAGCAAAACCGTAGATGGCATAAAACGCAGGAATTCTTTCAATATCAGTTGAGATATGACGGTGGATAATAAAATCTACGACAACTAGAGCAATACAAATGCTATAAAAGATGCGAAGCATCCACTTAATAACTTGGGGGCGGTCAAAAAAACCATCGTCAGTATTTAGAGAATCAATAGAATTTGTCATAATATCTTTCCAAACATATTTTTAATTACTCTGTACATTAAATCGATCAAATTGAATTAAAGACAATAAGTGCATAATAGGATCAACTTGCACAAATAAAACAATACAAGCCAATGTTGTTATCGCTATGGCAATTAGACAGGTGATTGGAGCCTCTTGAATAGCTTCGTTGTTATTACTTAAGTTATTATTTTCTTTAAAAAATGCCGCAAAGGGTATTGGTAGTAAATATGCAATATTTAACAAAGAGCTCACGGTTAAAATAGCGAGTAACCAATAATAATCGCTATCGATAATACCCTCAATAATAACAAATTTGCTGAGAACTCCCACTAAAGGCGGTAGACCAATAATACTAATGGCAGCAATAAAAAACGCCGTAAAGGTATACGGCATTTTACGCCCTAAGCCTGCAAGCTCACTCACTAATTTTTTATGGGCAGCGACCATAATAGCACCCGCACAAAAGAATAAAGTGATTTTGCCGAAGGCATGGGCGACAATATGCAAAACTGCGCCTTCAATTGCGCGGGCATTGGCAATGAGTGCAGCTAATATAATATAAGAAAGTTGGCTAATAGTTGAGTAGGCTAGGCGTGCTTTTAAATTATCTTTTCTCATCGCAATAAAAGACGATAATATTATAGTGCCTGCAGCGAAAAATATTAAAATTTCAGAAGCATTAGTTTTATTGATTAAATCAAGGCCAAAAATATAGACAATAATTTTTATAATTAGAAACACACCCGTTTTTACTACCGCTACCGCATGCAATAAAGCGCTGACTGGGGTTGGAGCAACCATTGCATTAGGCAACCAACTATGAAACGGCATCAAGGCAGCCTTACCGGTACCAAATACCATTAAGCACAGTAATACAGTTACCCATAATGGCGATATAGCAACCTCATTAAAAACTCCACCGACAGTGAAATCTGTTGTGCCTGTTATCCACCAAGTCACGATAATCGCCGGCATCAGTAAAAGAATTGACCCACCCATTAAGACCCCAATGTAGATGCGCCCTGCTCTTTTCGCCTTGGCGTCACCGGCATGAGTAACCAATGGAAAAGTCGATAAGGTAATAGCCTCATAGGCGATAAATAAGGTTAATAAGTTCCCCGAGTATGCTGCCGCCATGACACAGGCAATGGCAATAGCAAAACAGGTATAAAAACGCGTTTGATTTTTTTCATGATGACCGCGCATATAGCCAATACTATAAATAGTTGTCACTATCCATAAAAAACTCGCCAACAAACCAAAGACAATACCAATAGGTTCAGCCTTTAAAAACAAGGTTAAACCGTTAAATATAACAAAGGTTTGACTCTGTAATACCTGACCTGATAAAAATTGTTGGTATAAAAAAATATTTATTATAAATAAAACACTGGCAGCAATTAAAATTGAAGCTTCGCGTAAGTTTTTTCGACGCTCGCCAAAAAAAATAATAAATGGGATAAGTAAGAGCGGCGGTAATAGCGTAATGATAGGGTCTATAATTACACTCATAGTGAATCCCTTGTAATTTCACTAGCGCTAATACTGGGGAGGTTATCTAATAGTTGGGTGGCGGCGAGCTTTGCGAGGTCGACAACCGAGTCACCATTGATACCCGTATAAACACTAATAATAATCAACACCCATAACGGCAGTAGCATACTCAGTGGAGCATCTTTAACCCTGTCATTATTTGTTGGCACAGTAGAACTAGCATCTTTAAAACAGAACATTTCAATGATGCGCCCAATATAAATAATGGCCATTAATGAGCTCATTAAAACCATAACCGCAACTATCCACCAACCACTGTTAATGGCAGCTGTAATTAAATACCATTTACTCACAAAGCCAGCTGTTAAAGGCACGCCAATAAGGCTTAAACCAGCGATTATAAATGCCGCGCAGGTCCATGGCATCGTTTTAATGATACCGCCTAGATCACTTGTACGAGCAGTACCGTATCTGTAAATAATACAACCGACAGCAATAAATAAAGCCGTTTTAATAAAGGCGTGATTAATCATATGAACGATGCCGGCTGTAAGCCCTGCGTGTGTTGCCATGCTAATGGCAGTAACAATATAGCCAATTTGAGCAATGCTCGAATAAGCTAGCACGCGGCGAATATCCGTTTGAAAAACAGCAACAACCGACATAACAAAAAAACCAATAACAGCAAGTGGCAATAAAACATACCCTAAAAGTAAATTGCCAAAGCTATATTCTGTGCCAAATATATGATAAAAAAAGCGCAAAAATACATATAAAGAAACCTTAGTCGCTGTTCCTGCCAAAAAAGCAGACACCGCAGATGGAGCAAATTGGTAAGCATTAGGCAGCCAAGAGAACACAGGAAACATTGCGGTTTTAATGAGCAAACCGATAGTGATAAAACTAAACCCTACAATTACAGTTCGAGAGTCATCAATAAGAGCTAGGCGCTGTGCAAGATCAGACATATTTAATGTGCCTGTTGCGGCGTATAAAAAACCAATGCCTAACAAAATAAACGATGCGCCTATACTGCCTAAGATTAGATACCTAAACGCAGCGACTAGCGCTTGCCTGCGCTCGCGACCAAGAGCGATAAGCATATACATCGATAGCGAAGAAATTTCTAAAAAGACGAAAACATTAAAGGCATCGCCGGTAATCAAAATACCCAGTAGGCCGGTTAGACAAAGTAACCAACCTGCGTAAAAAAGATAGTGGCGTGGTTTTGCAATTTCTTTATAAATAGATTGTTTGGAATAAATAATGGTTAAAAAACTGATAACCGCAACAACGCTGATTAAAGTAGCATTAAGAGCGTCTATATAGTATTCGATACCTGTAGGTGCTGCCCAACCACCCAACTTATATTGCACAACATTGCCATCGACAACATGACTCAACAAAGAAAAAGACAGCAGCACTACGACGAGATTACATATGAGTGCAACTAACCAAGCTGACTGTGGTTTTCTGAGAATGACACAAATAGGTGCCGCCATTAAGGGTAAAACAATTAATAAGACGGAAAAGTGGCTATTAAAAAACATGAATACTGGCTTCTATTATTATCAATTTTATTTGAGTTTGCGATTAACAAATAATTTTAGTTATTATCATCCAACTGGCAAATGAGTTTATTATCTATTGCTTGAATATCATCTTCTTCGATAGAGCCATATTTCTCATAAATACGCACAATTAATGCTAAACCAACAGCCATCGTTGCAACACTGACCACAATAGCCGTTAAAATAAGTACATGTGGCAATGGATTAGAGTAGATAACAGCACCGTTTACAACTTCTTCGACAACACCATTAACGACGCTAGGCTCAATAAAAATAGGAGCTGTGCCATTTTCAACCTTTCCGAGACCGACGTAGAAATAAAAAATTCCCGTTTGGAATATACTTAAGCCAATTATTTTTTTAACTAAGTTATAACGTGCAATCATGATATAAAAACCTCCCATCATAATAACAATTACGGCCCAATCATTATAAAGCGCTAACCATTCAATCATCGGAATCTAGTCCATTATGAGCAATAGGAAAAGCTGCCTCTTCGAAAAAATCGCGCCTACTAGAGAAGCAATAAAATAAAGATATCATCACGGCACCAACGGTAATACCAACACCTAACTCAACGGCAAATATACCCCAGTGCTGGCCAGCTATAGGGTTACTCAAAAGTACAGAATAGTCTAAATAATTACCCCCTAGTAGCAAGCTAACAACTCCTGTTCCTGCATAAAGCAACAAACCCATAGACATTGATAATCGCAGTGCGTTCGGCGAGACAACTAAGCGCGTTCGCGCTTCACCAAAAATTAATCCATGTAGAATAAATGCCGATGCAAAAATTACACCGGCCTGAAAACCACCACCTGGCCCAAAGTCTCCATGAAACTGCACATAAAAAGCAAACAACAAAATCATAGGTATTAAAAATTTGGTAATAACCTGAACAACTCGATGTCGTTGATACGTAATTTTCTTTTGCATGTATATAGACTGCCCTATGGAAGCTTGCCGACAAAGCGGCTGGTAAACTTAATTAAGTGTCTTCATTTTGTTGTCGGCGCTGTTGCTTCTCACTGACAGTTGGGTCTTCTTTACGCCGGCGACGACGCAGCCCCATCAAACTCAAAACACCGATAGCAGCGGTAAACACAACGGCTGTCTCGCCCAAAGTATCGTAGCCTCTGTAACTTGCTAATACTGACGTCACAACGTTGGGCACGCCTATTTCTTTTTTGGACTTCGTTAAATAATGCTGAGCCACAAGAGCATTTGAATTAGCCGGAGAATTGGGGTCTCCATATCGGGGCATATCAAGCGTCCCATAAATCAATGCGCCGCCCGTCAAGCAAACAATCAATAGCGCCCAATAATTATTATGCGCTTGAGGCTTTTGAATCCGTTTAGTAAAGGATAGAGCTCCCAATAAGAGTATAGTCGATATACCTGCACCCACCGCGGCTTCTGTAAAAGCCACATCGACTGCATCCATTGCCACAAAGACGGTCGCAGAAATTATGCTGTATAGACCCGATAAAATAATGGCTGCTAACAAATCATTTAAAATGATGATACCCACTACAACGACTATTAATAAAGTCAATAACACCATAACAATAATATGTTCTACAACTAAAATATCAACACTCACGAAGGTTTACTCTTATTACTAATCTCATCAGTATTTTGCTTAGCATTGTCTGCGGGTTGCTGATGGGTTAAAACAGACGCTAAGTCCTGCCCTTTGTAAGTAGATGCTAATGATTCATCAACAACTGATTGACCATTTTGGCACTGCGGAATAATATTGGCCATAAGTGCTGCTTTTGCGACTGCATGTGAAGCAGTGGGAGCTGTAAAAAATAAAAATACAACAGTTAAAATTATTTTTATGGCAGCCATTGGATTATCGAAAACGAAAACTGCCTGAAGCACCAGCCCAATACAAATGAAGAGTATGCCACCGGTATCAGTAACACTCGCAGCGTGCAAACGAGTATAAAAATCGGGCATACGAATTAGGCCAAAGGCACCGCCAAATATAAATAAGCAGCCAATAAATATAAAGACGCCACTAACAATATCAATCAATAAAATCACTAAATATCGTCCTCTTGATAAGAGCCTGAGCCAAGATCGCCATATTCGAAAAATTTCAAAACTGCGATTGTTGTAATATAGTTAATTAGGGCATAAAGCATAGCTATGTCGATAAAGTCAGGCCGATTTGTCAAAAACCCATAAGCTGCGATTAAAATAACCACTTTTGTTCCCGCTGAATTAACGGCTAACAGACGGTCATAAAGTGAAGGGCCTAAAAGAGCTCTCACCATAACTAAGATCAAAGAGATAACAATCACGATAACGAGTATCAAAAACATAGTTATTTACCACCCGAGATGGTTTTATTTTTTTTTGTATCGGTGTCGGCATCTAGTGTTGGATCAAATAACGCATCGCCAAATTTAGGCTCCAACAGACTCACACGCTTGCCCATGGTGCCTTTTTCCAAGTCAGAAAGTACATCAGCGTGAAGAGCATGTACAAGAACATCCCCATTTTTTGCAATGTTTATTGCCACGGTCCCTGGTGTGAGCGTGATCGAATTAGCATAGAAGACGCGCCCTAGCTCGGTTTTTTGTGACGAAGGAATAGCTTTTAAGATAGGTTTAATATCTAGTGTAGGCGAAAAAATACGCCGCACAACATCAAGATTCGATAGTAATATTTGCCCAATTAACCATAAAAAGTATCCCAACACTCGAAAAAAACGAAAATAAAGGGGCTGCTTTTTGTGCATCAATACATCCATTCGAACTGAGATATAAAGCGTGATCACTATAGAGATTAGCCCTAATAGCAAATGCAGCGGGGTAAATATTCCAGAAAGCAATACCCATAAGAAAACAAGGGTAATACCTAAGCGATAGAGCTGTCGCTTTTTTTGCATGTTTGTTACACCTTTTATAATAATGCTAACTTTATCAAAAACTTTAGCCATTAGTCTAGGAGCCTTTTAGGCTTTAGAGAAATCTAAAAGTTGCTGTTTTTTATCAAAGTAACTTTCTCGATTAGGCTCTATAACTAATTTATCTAGTTATGGTCTGTAAGCATCATGCCAATAATGGCGCGCTACTATCCTACTACGATAAATACTTAGTGTATGATCAGTATTTATGACTAACTGGACAGCTCCATCGGTAGCAGTATTGAGTAATATTGCATTATTCGCTCTATATCTTGCCACTACCTTTTGATGAGGATGCCCATATGCATTTTTAAAACCTGCAGAAAATACAACATATTTTGCGTCTAAATAATTGACCCAAGCTTGATGTGATGATGTTTGACTACCATGGTGGGGCACAAGCAGCAGAGTTATATTTTTAGGAATGAGCTTGTTATTTATTAATTGCCTCTCTATTTTTTTTTCAATGTCACCCGCTAGTAAAATGGCAATAGATTGGTAGCGAATCAGTAATACGCAAGATAAGTTATTACTTTTCATTAACGCCTCGGTTTGAACACCATTAATTTTAACGCTTTTTGTCTTCATAGCTGTTATATATTCAGAGTTAGGCCAAACAACAGTAAAACTTACATTATTCCACCACCATTTTTGCCCAGCCAAACACTGTTGTGCCTTTAACGGAGTGCTTGCATCGATCTCTCCGGCATAAATAGTGTTAATTTTTATTTTTTTTAATAAACCTTCAACGCCACCGGCATGATCAAGATCATTATGACTTATCATTAATTTCTCAACACTCTGCCTTTTTATACTTTTTAAATAGGGATCCAAAATATGTTCGCCTATATTAAAAGAGTCGCTATATTTTTTACCGGTATCATAAATCAATTCAAAATCAGGAGTTTCTACAATAACTGCAGTTCCCTGCCCTACATCAAAAACGGTTAATTTTAGTAAAGCCGCATTTTGCTCCGAAAAAAATAATGGTATCAAACAAACGGCACCTAACCATCGAAGCGGAACACCTTTTGGTAAAAGTAAATAGATGATACCTATGCTAGCCGTTACTAATGCTAAAAAACTTGGGTCGCCCATCGATAGATCCCAAAACTTAATTCCATATTTTTGCATTGATTGTAAAATTATTAGCAATATCTCAATACTACTGTTGGCAAGATCGATAGCTCTCACTGCAGCAGACACTGCTACAGGCATGAGTAATATACCTGACAATAACAAGGGTACAGTAACTATTGTCACTAACGGTATTGCAATAAAATTAGCGATGAAACCTAAACCACTTAACCCTTTAAGCAATATAATACTCGGTAGTAATAGTCCGATTAAAATAGATCCCTGTGCTTTAAAGAAACCTTTTAAAAACTTTTTTATAATTGGCATACAACTTTGAAAAAAAAGATAAAAAATATTTGTAGATGTATTTTTGTTAGTGAAGCGCTGGCCTTTAAGGTAGCCATTAAACACAATAATTAATGCTGCTACCGCTAGAAAAGACAGCCAGAACCCCTGTGAATAGATTGCCAAAGGGTCAACCAATGCAACACCCAACAGCGCAACCACAAACAAACACCACGGTCGAATATTGCGGCAAAAAAGTAAACCAACATGCAACACACTCAGCATTATTAATGCACGCTGTGTCGGTAAGCTAAAGCCCGCTAATAAACTATAAGCCACAGCAAAAATTATTGAAATTATCGATGACAGCCAGCGCCTACCGCCTAAAAAACTTTTAGGGTTTAGATGACCGCGTAATCTATACATGATAACTTGGAGGCATCGCTGAAAAAACTTACCTAACCAATATCCTATTGTTGCAGCGAGTCCAATATGCAATCCAGATATAGCTAATAGATGAATAGTGCCGGTATCTTTTAAGGTCTGCCACTGTGGCTTGGTAATTTTACTTTTTTCACCAATCAGTAATCCAGTCAACATTCCTAGAACTTTTGAGTCGCTAAAATTCATCACTAAAAATCTAAATAATTTAGCTCTTACACAGGCGACAGCAAGTAAATCAAATGAAGGGTCTATACATTTATTACCATTTTTTATATTTTTATCACTCTTTTTCACGTAGCCTGTCGCCGCTATGTCTTCAGATAACAAATAACCTTGATAATCGAACCCTGCCGGGTTGACAAAGCCTCTAGGCCGCTTAAGTTTGACTAAAAACTGCCAGTTATCTCCGGTATTAACAGTGATATTATAGTCGTTAAATTTTTTATTATGTCGATAATATGATAAGCGTATTTTTTTATATTTATGCTCATCTAATATCGACAACTGTTTATTGTCGTCCACTAAAAATAGGTCATTAATAATTAAGTCGAACCGAACTGACGCCTGTGAATTTTTAACGAGCCCCGTTACTAGGCCGTCAACAATAAACACCTTATTATCTAAATCGATAGGTAACTGCTTATTAATTATTGAATTAGCGCTGATATAACCGTACGAGATACCTACTAAAAAACCAAAAACTAGCCATAATGCCCATTGAGAAATTTGATAGTAGGTAATATAGTTAGCTTTGCTTCTTATACAAAATATAACGCTAATATAACTACCATAAGCAGACACTAGCGATATTAAAATAAGAGAGAAGAAGGCAATAGTGCTGGGTAACACCGATACAAGCGAAATGCTAAAAATACCAATGACAATTGAGACAATAAATATCATTTTTCATCCTTGAAAAACTACTTATTAAAAAAACTCTTTAAAACGTACTATGTAATATAAGCTGTTATCGATTATTAGTAAAATGAATCATCCAATTCAACAACATGACATAATCAGCAATCACTTAAGTAGTCACTAGCGTACAGGTACAATAAAAAGCACAAGCCTAGCGCATATACACAAACAGAGACGACCACCATGATATCTATCTCACCTATACCCATTTTTAACGATAATTATGTATGGCTTATCGAACATAAAAATGGCAACGCCTGCGTAGTAGATCCTGGGGATGCTGAACCGGTACAAGAGGTCTTAAAAGCTAGGGGCTTGACGCTGACATCGATATTAGTGACACATCACCACTGGGATCATACGGACGGCATTGAGCAATTGGTGGCTGCCTACCAGGATGTCGATGTTTATGGCCCTAGATCAAACAAAATACCTCAAATTACTCGTATTCAACAGCATGATGGTAATATCGATTTATTTGGCGATCTGTCAATATCATTTAAGGTCATTGCGGTACCTGGGCATACCAATGAACATATTGCCTATTTTGCAGATGCCTCCGATAATAATGACCGCGCTAATTTCAACATTCAAAACAACCTAAATCAGCCTATTTTATTTTGCGGGGACACCTTATTTGCCGGCGGCTGTGGCCGCTTACTTGGCGGTACAGCCGAGCAATTATTTAGCTCTCTAAAAGCTCTTGCAACACTACCGACTAATACTCAAGTTTATTGCACCCATGAATATACGTTAGCTAATCTAGCGTTTGCAGAGGCTGTTGAGCCCAGCAACGAGCTTTTAAAAGCGAGAGTTAATGTCGAATCGATTAAGCGTGATAACGGCATGCCTACCCTACCTAGCTCAATCGAGCTCGAACAGCAAACTAATCCTTTTTTAAGATGCGCACAGGCAGAGGTGATGACAACAATTAATCGACATTGGAAAAAGTCTTGGCAGAGCGAACTGCAACTATTTGCGGGATTGCGGCTTTGGAAAGATAATTTTTAAGTTGTATACACCGATGATTATTTTAAGCTCTGCTTAACCCTGATTCGAGACACATGCTCCAATACGATAATAAACGATTTGCACACAAGGCTACTATTCCTTAGACTCCACAGTCATTTTTTATCAATCACTATTACTGCTAAAGTTTTCTTATGGGTTTTACCACATCTTATTGCTCTGTTCGATTTCGCATCTTGAAGCTGCCTGCCTTTTTTTTAGCCGCTTTAGTATTAGCGTCTTGCGGCACAACAGGAACAAAAGACAACAAAACCAATCTAGCTGACGCTAGCGATCCATTAAGCACCCAAAGCCTATCAACCTTAGAGCCTACAAACACCACGGCAACCCACGACCTAAAACTACCCGATAGACCTTTAAACACCTCTGCTTACGCCAATGAGGGCTCGGATAACTCAACAAATCGGCTAGATAAGGCATTAGCAGTTGCTAAGTTAACCATCATAGCGCCAGAAGAGACACAACCAGCACAAATTGATCTTTGGCAAGAAATACGCAATGGTTTCAGCTTTTCAGATAAGCTGCCAACCGCTTCACAATTCAACAAAAATAGATCTTATAAAACACCTGAACAACGTTTGGAGCGTTACCGTAAGCGCCTACTAGCCTCGCCGTCGGCAATTTACAACATTACCGAAAACGCTGAGCCCTACTTATACTTTGTTGTTAATGAATTAAAAGCAAATAACATCCCATTAGAAATTGCTCTGTTACCCATCGTCGAAAGTCGTTATGACCCGTTTGCTTATTCGCCGGGGCGCGCATCGGGCTTATGGCAGTTTATTCCCGCGACAGGCCGAAATTACGGCCTCCATCAAGATTGGTGGCAAGATAAGCGTCGAGACACTGTGCTTGCTACTCGTGGTGCCATTACCTATTTATCGTCGCTACATAAACGCTTTGATAACGATTGGCTGTTGGCAATGGCCGCGTATAACGCCGGTCAAGGCAATGTTGCCAAGGCAATTCGGAAAAATAAAAGATTAGGTAAACCAACAGATTATTGGTCATTAGATCTTCCTAAAGAAACTGAACATTACATTCCTAAGCTGTTGGCATGGCGCGACATTATTAAGCATGCAGATCGGTATGCTATCGACTTAAAAGCTATTGCCAACGAACCTCACTTCACGCTAGTTAATATTGGATCACAAATTGATCTGGCCGAGGCGGCAGCACTTGCAGATGTCGATATCGATACGATCTATAACTTAAATGGTTCTTATAATCGTTGGGCAACAGATCCCGAAGCTCCTCACTTACTCGCCGTTCCTGTTGATAATGCCGCTATTTTGGAGGAAAAGCTTGTCAATTTTACTAGTGATCAACGATTATCGTGGCAGCGTTATATTATTCAACCTAACGACTCTCTGATTAAAATTGGGAATAAGTTCAATACCAGCCCTAAATTAATCGCACGTGTGAATAATATAAAAAATAATCGAATTCACGCAGGTAAAGCGCTATTGATTCCGTCAGCAGCTAAGGCAAGTGAGTTTTACCGTCTGAGCGAAGATCAACGTTTAAGTAGACGTCAAAATAGTGCGCCAAAAAATAAGACGCAACAAGTTGAACACAAGGTAAGCAATGGTGAAAGTCTTTGGGATATTGCCAAGCATTACAATGTAGGTGTTAACGAGTTAGCACGTTGGAACAGTATGGCACCCGGGGATATATTAGCGCTTAATAGAAAACTCGTTATTTGGTCAAAAAAGACGCCCATAAAAAAAGCCTCAAATGAAAAACGCACTGTTTTTTATACCGTTCGTAAAGGTGATTCACTGGCATATATTGCCAGTCGCTTTAAGGTCAGAGTAAGAGACATACAAGATTGGAATAACAACACTAATAGCAAGTACATTCAACCGGGTCAGTTGATCAAATTATTTGTCGACATTACTAACAGGCGCTCATTTAATTAACGTGTCGTCATCCTGAAAAATAACTTTTTATTAAAAAAAACTAGACGAGATTAATGAATGATATCTATGCGCAAATTTTTTGCTGGCATTGCCACCTCTTCCCTCAAAAGTTTACGCTATAAGGCTGAGAAATATTATAACGCGTTGGCATATTTTGTTATCTCTCTATTTTTTAACATTCTATTTTCTCAAAAACATATAAGTTAAACGCCATAACGTTTCATTTATTCTTTTTAAACACTGTTTTCGTATTGTCCTTTTTTGCGACGTCTATTACGCATCAACTATTTTTGCAATGACTTCTGTTGTACAACAAAGGCATCTGCATAAATATCACCAACACCGGCTCCTAAAAAAAAGCATTCGCGCTGTGCTTTTTTAACCATGTCAGGGTTACCACTTAAGAATACCTTCCAATCTTTTAAATTAGGGTGATTTTTTTTTATTAAATTAACAATCTCGCCACCATACTCAATAGATTCAAGCGATATAATATCAGCTGAAGTTATATCGTCCGCATCATTACCGCTATTAATATCTTGATCGTATTTATGTGTATAAGCATGACGCACTGTCGGTATATAATGAATATTATTATAGCGGTTACACAGAAAATTTAATTGATCAACATAATAAAGATCAGCTTTTTTGGACGCGGCAATATAAATATAAATAGGCGCTTGATGTTTTTGATGAATAGCTTCTTGAACAATGCCATAAAGTGGTGCCAAACCCGTACCCGTTCCAACCATTAATAACGCTTTATTTTGCTGATTATCATTATAAAAAAAATTGCCTGATGGTTTTGATAATCTAATACTTTGCCCTATAGCTACTTCATTGTGTAGCCATAAACTAACTAAACCTTGATCATGCTTCTTGATGTGTAATTCAATAGTTTTGTTGTGATCGTAGCGACTCGCTATTGAATAAGGGCGTGCTTCATAATCGTCATACCACACATCAACTGCTTGGCCGGGATACCAACGGCAATCCACTTCAATTTTTAAGATTAAAACTTGTCCATTTACAAATGTTCTATCTTTTATTATGCCATTAATTTTATTGGTGTTACCGATAATACTAACACTCATCGCTTTCTTTGGTATGCAACTACAAGCCAAGAAATAATTTTGCGCTTTTTGATTATCACTTAAACCAATTTGAGAGCTAAATGGCGGCTGTAAATTAGCTTGCATTAGACAACTGTGACAAATACCCACACGACAACTGAACGGTATTTTAAAACCAGAGCGCTCTAAACCTTCTAGCACTGTTTCTGGCTCGTTAATTTCAAACTGATGGTTATCGTAGGTAATATTTGCCACAAAATCTCCGCGGGTGTGCACTGAACATTTTTTATGAAATTTTAGCCACATTAATAGCTCACTTAAGGGCCCTAATATAGAAGCTAACCTACTGTTATTGTAAAAGTTAATGGCATTTTTTAAAAGGCAATTGACTACGAATACATTCAAACAATGAAACTATAGATTTAATAATATACAGATTGGCTGCTATAATGATAGTTAGCTTAAGGAAGACAGACGGGCTCGAAATCTAAGTAATACAGAAGCCAGCGAAAATATCGATAAACACCATCACAAAAGAATATGCTCTAAATATTTATATTGGCAAATTGATAGTGACTTTTTGATATATTGGTTTGTTGATATTGTTTTTTATAGTATCAGACTCTATTAGCATCTAAGAACAAGATTACAGCTTAATTAGCCGTATAGGCTTTAGAGTGACTCTGCTGGTTTTTTGCTGAGGGCTTTCAATAAAGAGACTTCTGCGTAGGACAAATTACAACGTTTAGCAATGCTCTCAACATCTTCGTCTTTGGCTAAATAATAGCGCGCTTTATCATAGATTGATTCTGCTTTATCTAACGAGCTGTTATCTGTGGGAGTGTTGGATAAATTGAAGTCATCCTCTCGAGCACTTTGCGGTATTTTGTAATCTGTCTTACTCATTTTGTTCAGAGTATTTGCATTGCGACTAACTGGCTCAGAGAAGACTTGTTGATTAACTTTTTTCTCGAGGCTCAGTAATTGTTGACCGATATTAATCATACTACTATTTGACACTTTCAAGTCATGCTGAACCCGGCTAAGCTGTTTGCTTAACTTGCGTATCTGCCTAAGACTTAACAGCAGAGTCAATGACAGCAACACGCTCATAGCCACTAAAGCTAGCATTATTTCGCCATTAATTTGGCTTAAAATATGTGTCGCTTGTGTTGCGACTTGATTAATTGTCATATTGCCACTCACTCTTTTTCATCTTTAAAATTACACTTCTTCGAGCTCTGCCCACTCTGTATCGGTCAATAACTTATTTAACTCGATCAAAATCAGTAGCTCATCATTTTTGTGACAAACACCCTGAATAAACTTAGCGCTTTCGTCATTACCGACATTCGGTGCATTCTCAATTTCTGACTGGCGAAGATAGACCACCTCTGCCACGCTGTCGACTAAAACACCAATAACATGGCCTTCAGTTTCAATAATTACAATTCGAGTGTTGTCGGTCATTTCGCCGCTTTCTAACCCAAAGCGGTTGCGTGTATCGATGACTGTGACCACGTTACCGCGTAGGTTAATAATGCCCAATACATAGCCAGGTGCTCCGGGGACTGGTGCAATTTCGGTATAGCGTAAGACTTCTTGAACTTGCATTACGTTGATACCGTAGGTTTCACCTGCCAGTCTGAACGTTACCCACTGAAGGACTGGATCATCACTTGTTGTTTTTTGTGCTGAGTTGTTCGCCATTTATGTCAACCTCTACCAATAAAATAATTAAACATAACTTTAATATAGTGTATTTCGCGTGTAACGCCAGCTTACTCAACACGATTTTTGTCTTTTTTCTGTAAAATCTCACCCATTTTAGGGATATCTAATAAAACACACATATGATCTTTCACCATACCGGCCATCCAAGGTCTTGAATCGCGCTTAGGGCGCCATCGTATAGCCTCTGGATCAATAGTAATGGGTTGCTTAATATTATCGACCGCAAGCCCCCAATATAAATCATGAATAGAGATAATATACTTGTAATTATGTTGATTCCGATAGCGCTCGGGCATAATAAATTTTGCTGTATCGACAACTTTCAGATTACCATCAGGGGTTTTTTGTAAGCCCATAAACCAATCTGATTGACCAAATAATGGGGTGATTTCGTCATCAATTTCATGTATCTGACCCAACGTCATCAAAGGTACGGCAAGTTGTAGACCATTAACTTCGAGCAATAAAATATCAAAACTTTCTTGTGCCCACTCGGGGCGGCCATTATCATTCCACTGATTTGCCAAAATGGGCACCGCATCTGTGCTTGCCTCTACTTTAAGCGCCTCTTTTAGAGATACCTCAGCGTTACTAACCTCAGAGGTTTGGGCAAGCTTTTGGGGGGTGACTGCAGGCACAGGCTGAGTAATTTTAACTAAAGAGCTTACATCTCCTTCAACACTAGTTTTTACCTGAACTGCCACTTTACTGTTATCGTTTACGTCTTGGCTAGCGGTTAAACTGGTCACTTGCCTCAGCATGCGCTCGAGTCGACCTTTGTGCGCGTTGTAACTATCTGTTTCGGTAGTTGTCTCGGTAAAATTTTTATGGACAGTCTTGATCGCTGTCTCTTCAACGGCTTTATTTTCTGGCGACAATCGTTCGCGCGAGGCCTCAACTTTTGATGACGTCGATGTGTACTTCGGGATATCACTCTTTGGTTTGTCGGCAATTGAAGGTGTGTGGATAATTGACTTGCCGTTACTGGTAACAGCGTCGCCGGTGACCGAATCTGAAAGGGCTTTAATGGGTGTCGATTCGAGTTTATCTCTCTCGATTTTTTCAACAATAGGGGGTTTAGCTTTATCCTCCTCGGTATCGGCTAGAGTCTCAGCACTTCCTAAGAGATCTGTAAAATAATCGCTTAATGCATCATCAACTTGCTGGTTAGACATTAGCTGGCTTCCCAATAGCGTGACGAATCTACTGAGTTAGCAGGGGGTTGCAGCCATTTTGAGAGACTTCGATAGGCCTCGGTACCGTGGCTCTTTTCTGCATATAGGTTGGGTGGTACGCCCTCTTTACTTGCATTGCGAAATTGTGTGTCTACAGGAATCTTACCCGGCCATGACTGTTGACCATAGCGATGTCTAATATCAGCTAAAGAGCTAATAGATGCCTGCGTACGACGATCGTACATAGTGGGAACAATCACATATTTCATACTCTTCTTTTGCGATTGCTCTAGCATTCGCAAGGTATGCAGCATTCGATCTAAGCCTTTTAAAGCTAAAAACTCTGTTTGAACGGGAATAATCAGTCGATCACAGGCCGCTAAACCGTTAATCAATAGCACACCCAAGACCGGGGGCGAATCGATAATGACAAGGTCAAATTCATCTTTTAATTCGGCAAGCGCCTTAGTGATTACTAGCCCCATTCCATCCTTACCGATGGCACGTCGTTCGAGTGTTGCTAAACCAGTTGAAGCAGGCAACAACACAATATTTGAATATTTTGTAGGTAGCAATAACTGGGCTACTTTATCGAGGGTAATGTCGCTAGGGTTCTGAAACAAGTCGAAGCAGCTATTTTTAATAGTGTCAGGATCTTGACCAAAATAACTGGTTAATGAGCCATGAGGATCTAAATCAACCAATAACACACGCTGCCCATTTTCGGCGGCAATGCCACCTAGCGCAACTGTTGTAGTGGTTTTACCGACGCCACCTTTTTGATTTGAAATAGTCCAGACTTGCACAAAAGTACCTTTATCTATTTATGTTGATAACTTCAAATTTACGCCAATTTACCGTCAACATTTAGGTATTAATCCAATTTAATGAATACTCTATTAGTCAAATGCAAGTACTACGCCAATTATTAATATCACTAGCTGGGTTGAGCTATCGATCGGGATCACTGCTAAATAATAAACCACCTTTTTCAGTTTCTACAGGAACAATAGTGCCATCATTGATAGGGGCATTACCCTCATCGAGCGATGTGTTTGGCCTAGATGCTCGATCTGCGGCCTCAAGACTCTCTAAATCAACATTGCCATTGTTTGCATTAGCTCGCTCTAAATCCAGTTGAGGATTGACCTTTACAGATTCAATAGTCTGCGGATTAAGGACATCATTAATGGCGACGGATGCTTTAACTCTAGGTCTGTCTTGCTTTTCTCGTGCAATCATTAACACAACTCGTCGATTCTTTTCACGGCCTTCAGGAGTATTATTTTCGGTGATAGGATGATGCTCACCATAACCGACCGCCGATAATCGCGCGGGCACCACACCGCCCTCGACTAATATTTTAACGATGGCTGCAGCTCGTGCAGAAGAAAGCTCCCAATTACTTGGAAACTTTGTGGAGTTAACCGGTAAATTGTCGGTATAGCCTTCAACCTGAATAGGATTGTTAAACGGCTTTAAAATATCGGCAATCTCGAATAAAACTTTTTTTGCTGAATCATTAGCTTTAACACTGCCTAGAGGAAATAAAATACTATTACTCAATGATATTTCAAGCCAGAGTTCATTGTTGTTAACTTGGATAATCTCGTCGTCAATCAGGCTTGAGAATTCGTCGACAAACTGATTTGATAATTGTGGCAATTCTGCAATCGGCGCAATCGCACCTTGTCCATTGGTATTTAGTTGATAGCTTTCAGATGTTTGATTGCTAAGGTCATTCGCACTGTTATTTTCTAAATTAATAGCGCGTGCTACCTCACCAACTTGAATAGGTTTTATCGAACGCTTAGACTCGTGAAAAACTTTGTTCATCGCCTCGGTGAGATCTTTGTATTTATTCTCATTAACCTGAGAAATAGAGTAAAGCACTACAAAAAGAGCAAATAATAAGGTGACAAAATCTGAGTATGAAATTAACCAGCGTTCATGATTAAGTGATATTTCTGTGTCGACACGCCGGCGCAAAATATTACCCTACACGATCGTAGACGATGAAAAGCCTAATCATCCGTGTTTTTAACCAAATACTTTTGCCCGCTAAAACCATGATATACCCCCTTATCTTATTTCTGTTCTTCATATTACAGATAACCGCTAAGCTTCATTTCAACAGATTTTGGATTTTCTCCATCGGCGACATAAAGCACGCCCTCAACAATTAATTCTTTTAATTGTGACTGTTGATTTACATAAAGAATTAATTTATTAGCAATGGGCAGTAACAATAAGTTCGCAAAGGCAACGCCGTAGATGGTCGCAACAAACGCAACGGCAATACCTGCTCCCAGCTCGCTGGGGTCACCTAAATTTCGCATCACGTAAATCAAACCCATAACTGCACCAATAATGCCTATTGTTGGCGCATACCCACCCATCCCCGCATAAACTTTTGCCGCATTGATATCGCGCTGTTCTCCAAGCGTGATATCGGCCTCAAGTATGCGGCGTATCGATTGCGCGTCGGCACCATCTATTAATAAACTTAGGGCTTTTTTTGCAAATATATCGGGCTCTTTTTGTGCTATTTTCTCAAGTCCTAATAAACCACTGTGTCTAGCGATAGTTGCCCATTGTGAAATTTGTTTGATTTGATGAGCATAATTTACGATGGGAGGTTTAAAAACCCAAGAAAATAAATGCAATGCACGCTTCAAAGTCATCATCGGAGTTTGAAGTAATGCTGCACCAATAGTGCCTCCAAAAACAATCAGTGCAGCGGGTAGATTGATCAGTGATTGCAATGCACCACCCTCTAGAAAGTTACCTCCCAAAAGAGCTATAAAAGCAATAATAATTCCAAGTAAACTGAGTATATCCATTAATTATTTATTCGATCACAAGTTATTAAATGACTTTATCTTCTGTTAAAAATAAGCAGCAGCAGCAGTTAAATAAATTTTTATAACTAAAAAATTTTAAAAAACTTACACACATAAGCACTTATAATAGTTGTTACGGGCAAGCAAGAACTTAAAACCAAAAAAGCAGAGCGACTATTACTCTGCTTTTATTATGACCCTCAGTATAGTGTTTCAAAGTGACTTATGCTTTAACTTATATTTTACCGGCATAACGTTTCAACATACTCGGAACATCGAGTATCAAAGCAATCGTGCCGTCACCTGTAATTGTAGCGCCCGCCATACCTGGGGTACCGTTCAACATTTTCCCAAGAGGTTTAATGACGACTTCTTCTTGACCAATTAATTGGTCAACTACAAAGCCAACGCGTTGCGTTCCCACTGAGACGATAACGACATGACCATTACTTTCATCGGATTTATTAGCGGATGTATCAACCGTGTCTATATTGCGAATCAACCAATGTTTTAAATTAAATACCGGTATCGCTTTATCGCGAACAGTAATGCACTCTTGTCCGTCAACAATATTCGTTTTGCTTAAATCCATGTGGAAAATTTCGTTGACACTAACTAAGGGTAGCGCAAAAGCTTGCGTACCTATCATAATCATCAATGTTGGCATAATTGCCAAGGTAAGGGGTACTTTAATCGTAATGACGGTACCTTCGCCCATGATAGATTTTATTTCTATCGAACCATTTAACTGTATAATTTTAGTTTTTACAACGTCCATACCGACGCCTCGACCAGACACATCAGATATTTCAGTTTTAGTCGAAAAGCCCGGTGCAAAAATCAAATTAAAAGCTTCGGTATCAGACAAGCGCTGTGCAGCATCCTCATCCATTAGGCCTTTAGCGACTGCGATACCGCGGAGTTTGTCTGCGTCCATGCCTGCACCATCATCGGTAATAGATAACAGAATATGATCGCCCTCTTGCCGAGCGGCTAAAATTATTTTCCCGGTCGTGTCTTTACCACTTTCTGCACGTACGGCGGGTAATTCAATACCGTGATCAACAGAGTTTCTGACCAAATGTACTAATGGATCGGCCAAGGCCTCAACTAAGTTTTTATCTAAGTCAGTTTCTTCACCTACCATCTCTAAGATAATTTCTTTTTTAAGATTGCGCGCAAGATCACGCACAACACGTGGGAACCGACCGAACACTTTTTTGATCGGTTGCATACGCGTCTTCATTACAGAGCTTTGTAAATCAGCGGTCACCACATCTAAATTAGAAACTGCTTTGGTGAGTTCTTCATCTGCTGATTTATCACCTAAACGCACAAGTCGATTACGCACCAACACAAGCTCACCAACCATGTTCATAATATCATCGAGCCGTTGAGTATCAACACGAACCGACGTTTCTCGCGTCGGAGCCACTTGTTCACGCGCAACCGGTGCGGGTGAAGTTTTGTCGTCATCTTTTTTTGGCGCCGATGTAGCATCTGCTGTTTTAGGCTTTGGAGGTGGCCCAGCCCCATCAGATTGGGAAGACGCAGGTTTGACAACTGCAGTTGGCCCTTTGCCTTGACCATGAAGTTGATCTAATAGATCATCAAACTCATCGTCAGTAATAAGATTAGTATTTTCACCTGCCGTAATTGCAGGTTTTCGCGCTGCTGTTTCTGCCTCAGCAACAGCTGGGGTCGCGTTCTTTGTCGGTGCCTTACCTTGGCCGTGAAGCTGATCGAGAAGACGCTCAAATTCGTCGTCGGATATTTCACCATCAGCTTCAACAAAAGCCGCAACGGCATCTACACTAATTGTTGCCGAGGGAGATGTTGTAGAGGGAGATGCTACAGCAGCGGGCTGAACGCTTATCGCATCAACTAGCTTCTCAAATTCAATGTCTGTAATTTCATCACCCGCTTGGCCGACGGGGTCACTATCAGTTGCTGCTGCTATAACTTGCGCTTGTGAGGTATCACTACTAGATTCGTCTAACTCGTTAGCTGCTTCCGATAAATCTTCGCAAGCCACCAGGCGATCGAGAGCTGCGATTAATGCTGGATCGGCATTTTGCGGTGGATTTTTATGATGAACATCAGAAAATTGTTCGTTAACTGCATCGAGCGCTTGTAATACAACATCCATTAGCTCGGGTGTAACAACGCGTTGACCATTGCGAAGAATATCAAATAAGTTTTCTGTTACATGACAGCACTCGACCATATTGTCGAGTTGCAAAAAACCAGCGCCACCTTTAACCGTGTGAAAACCACGAAAAATAGCATTTAACAAATTTTTATCGTCGGGGCGCTGCTCAAGCTCAACTAGTTGTTCAGATAAAAGTTCGAGAATTTCACCCGCTTCAACTAAAAAGTCTTGAAGGATTTCCTCATCTTCAGAAAAACTCATTAAATACTCCTAAAAACCTAAACTTGACAGTAAATCGTCGACATTATCTTGACTGTCTATTACATCAGAACGCTTATTAGAATTATACTGGGGGCCTTCGCCAGCAGTATCTGCTCCTGTTTTTTTGCTGGCTTTACCGTCATTTGTATACTTCTCAACATCAATACCAACAACTGATTCAACCTGCCCTGCGATTCTCATTAATGACACTAAATTAGTTTCTACATCGGTTACTAAGTTAATAACTTTTTTTAGAACCTGACCCGTTAAATCCTGAAAACCTTGCTCTAAAATAATATTTTGCATATTTTCATTAAGCTTATTAGTCCCCGCGTCTAGTGATTCAAAATAAATATCAAGCCTCTTATAAAGTGCTCGAAATTCATCGGGACTCATTTCTCGATTACGTAATTTAGCCCATTCCTGCTTTAGTGAGCTTGCTTCTTGGCCTAATTCATTGCAAATAGGCGCACACTCTTCAACCATATCCATGGTTTTGTCTGCTGCATTTTTAGTCAGTGTTAATACATATTCTAAACCGCTAGATGCATCATTTAACTCGGAACAATGTTCCTCTGCAGATCCTTGCTGACTTAATGCTTGCTCGCCGCCGGGAATATTAAAATTCTTGATGGACTCGTGAAGTGCGCGAGTTAATTCACCTACACACTGAAAGATTGTACTATCGCGAGCCTCATTAAGATTGGCGATCATCTTAGATGCTTCTTGGTAGTCATCACCTTGAAGTTTTTCCAGTAACAATGAAGCACACTCGCGCAATTCAAGAATCATAGAATCTTCTGTATGCAACGTTATTTTACTAGTCATTTATAAACCTTTACTGATAATAGTATGATGTATCGCTATACGCGCTCAAATATTTTTTCAATTTTTTCTTTGAGTGCCGCAGCTGTAAATGGCTTTATCACATAACCATTAACACCCGCTTGAGCGGCCTCAACAATTTGATCGCGTTTAGCCTCAGCCGTTACCATCAATATTGGCATAGAAGATATTCTTTCATCAGCGCGCACCTGCTTAAGAAGATCGATACCGGTCATTCCGGGCATATTCCAGTCAGTCACTAGAAAATCGAAATCTCCGTTCTTTAGCATAGGTAGAGCTGTGAGCCCATCATCTGCCTCTTGGGTATTTGTAAAACCCAAATCTCGTAATAGGTTTTTAATAATCCTTCGCATTGTTGAAAAATCATCAACAATAAGGATTTTCATGTTTTTATCCAATGTAACCTCCGCACTTAGACTTGTAAGCTATCTTATGTAATAGTTTAGCTCGTGTTTATGATGTAGCCAGTTTAAATCAAAAAAAAGGGTATTTATATTAAAGCCTTGAAGAAAATCAGATGTTTAGGGAAGTTATAACCAGTCTTGTAGACGTGAGCGCAGCCGTAATGTTGCTTGACTGTGAATCTGACTCACGCGTGACTCACTTACATTTAAAATTAAACCAATTTCTTTTAGGTTTAGCTCTTCGGTATAATATAACGACAGCACCATTTGTTCTTTTTCAGGTAAGCCTAGAATCGCATCTGCTATCGAGACTTTTAAAAATTCTTTATGAGTTTGTGCATGGGGAGTAGGAAAGGCATTATTTGCATCGGCACTCTCTTGAATATGTGGCTCCTCGCCATCGAAGCTTTCATCCATGCTAAATAGACGCCCACACATCGCATCTTGCGACATCGCATGATACTGATTGATATCAACTTCTAACTCCTCAGCTATTTCTACACTTGTGGCGCTGCGTCCTTTACGTAGTTCGACATCGGCAATAGCTTGATGAATACGACGAGAATTGCGATGAACAGACCGCGGCACCCAATCACCACGACGCATTTCGTCAATAATTGCACCGCGAATACGAATGCCCGCGTAGGTCTCGAAACTCGCACCATGAGCTTCATCATATTTTTTAGAGGCTTCTAGCAAACCAATCATGCCCGCTTGAATTAAATCGTCAAGTTGCACGCTCGCAGGCATTCTCAGCATCATATGTTGAGCAATACGTTTAACCAGCGGTGCATAATCTTCCACAGATAAAATCTTAGAACATTGTTTGGTTTGCTCGTACATATTCATGCTATCTATTACCGGCACGCTTACGCACTTACCTGTTGCTGCAGTAAGCGCTCAACAAAGAACTCCATGTGACCGCGAGGAGAAGATGCAACGGGCCACTCTTGAATTTTGTTAGCTATTTGTTTAAATGCAAGCGCGGCTTTACAGCGCGGCGCATACTCGAGCACAGCTTTTTGTTTTTGCACCGCTTTACGAACATTTTCATCTAAAGGTATCGCACCTGCATACTGCATACTAATATCTAAAAAACGCTCGCACACACTACGCAATTTATTAAATAATAATTGGCCTTCTTTCGTACTCGCAACCATATTGGCAATAACCCGAACACGATTAATTTTGTATTCTGTGTTCAATAATTTAATTAAGGCGTAGGCATCGGTAATTGAAGAGGGCTCATCACAGACAACAACAAGAATTTCTTGTGCTGCACAAACAAAGCTGACCACCGAATCGGAGATACCGGCGGCAGTATCAATGACTAATACATCCATCTGATCGCCAAGCTCGCTAAATGCTTGAATCATTGCACCGTGCTGAAAAGGCGTAAGTGTCGCCATCTGTTGCACACCCGATGCAGCTGGAACAATACGAATGCCTCCGGGCCCACTCACTAAAATATCGCGTAAATCATATTCACCTGAGAGCACATCAGCAATAGTATGCTTAACTCGAATACCCAGTAATACGTCAATATTCGCAAGACCAAAATCTGCATCTAACAAAACGACTCGCCGCTGTAGTTGTGCTAGCGCAAGACTTAAATTAATTGAGATATTGCTTTTGCCAACACCTCCCTTACCGCCTGTGACAGCAATCACCTGAATTGGATGACTCATTAGCGCAAGGACTCCTTAATGTGAATGGTAGTTGAAATATAATCATACTTGTTGGTTAAGTATAGATGCATAATTTGATTACACACTCTGATTTGCATGACTATCTGCATTATTATTGATTTTCATTAAGCTCACTGCTTTTGCAACCAGCTGATGGGACTTCATGATCGACAAATCATCCGGAACCGATTGTCCATTAGTAATATAGGCAAGTGGTAAATCATTAGTGCTCAATAAACTAATGGTATCGCCAAGACTGGCGCACTCGTCTAATTTAGTCATCACACAAAATCTCAGGTTTGCAGCACGATAACTATGTATTGTTGCCTGCATCATTTGAAATTGGCTATTGGCCGACAAAGTTAGGCAAGTTTGTACATGGCGGCATTGTTTAAGCGCCTGTAGATGTTGTTTAAATGAAGGGTCGCTATAACTCATCCCTGGGGTATCAATTAACACCAGAGCCTTGTTACTGTAAGACAATAAAATTTGTGGTAACAACAGCAGATCATTGACAACCTCTACATGCACATTAAGAATTTTACCTAGCGAACGCAATTGATCATGAGCAGCTATTCTATAAGTGTCAGTGGTTATAAGGACGACATTGTCTGCTCCATTTTCAATGACATAACGTGCCGCTAGCTTTGCAATAGTGGTGGTTTTACCAACGCCAGTTGTGCCTAAGAATGCATAGATCCCGCCCGTTGCAACTGGGTCGTTAGTGATTGCAGGAATAAGATGAGCAAGGCGGGCTAAACTTTCACCCCAAAGTGACTCCTTACTCAATGATTTGTCGTCAACCATTCGCAGTGAACGAATCACTTGATCATTACAAGCTCGACTTAAACCCAACGAATTGAGGCGACGCTTAATGTCTACTGTCATTGGCAGAACATCTTGTGTACTTAACTGCTCTTCATATTGTCGCTCTTGAGTTGCAGCCATCGCTAGCAGTTGCGACTCGAAAGCCGCTCTCATGCTGATAATTTCGTCGTGAAGTCGCGACAGTTCTTCATCGTTGCGACTAGTTGTTAATGCTTCCGCGGGAGCTGCAGCCTTAGATGTTCTCGAGTGAACAACATCTAGCCTTGCCTTAGTATTAGAGTTGGTGTGGATTGCGTTAACTGTGTCCCTAGACGTTATCTGCTGATTCGAAGCTTGTCCGTGTTGTGATGGTTGGCGATCAGCCCATTCAGTCAAGGTTAGATTTTCTTGTTCTTGCATTGACAACATTCGACGTCGAGCATTTTCTAACTCTGCCGCCAGCTCGTTTTGAGTTTTACCTGAAGCGGGCCCAACACTTGGCTGATGACTTCGGTCGCTTGCCGAATAATTATTAGCTAATGTGTGCCCCCCGCGCTGCAACTGTGGCGCTGAATCTTGATTCTGTGAATAATTAGCTGATGACTTATTTATCGATGCCGGGCGCGGCTCAGGGATTTTTATTTCCTCAAGTGTTGCTACTATTTCAACACCTTTTGATGTGCGCTGTGTCGATAAAATCATGGCATCTTCGCCAAATTCGTCACGCACTAAATCGAGAGCGCGACTCATATCTGCTGCAATAAAACGTTTAGTTTGCATAATGCCTACCTTGTAATCGCACTGTAAAAAAATCGCCTTTGCCGACGCTATTCATATTTATAACCATGGTCCATTTGCCGCTGCATAGTATTTACTATTTTCAAATACATTATAATTGTGTCTCTGCGCTAATTGATGCATCAATTGTTAAGCGCTTGTTTTCTGGCACTTCAGTAAATGCGAGGACATGCATATCCGGTATAAACATTCTGACAAATTTTGCTAACATCGGCCTTAGCTGTGCTGCCACCAACAGTATTAGGGCTTTACCAACAATTTCTTGCTTTTTAGCAGCCTCCATAATCGACTGCTGTAATTTATCGGCAAGTATGGGTTCGATGAAGGCGCCCTCGTCAACGCCAGATTTTTGTGCCTGTGCAACAGATGTCAGCAATAACTGTTCCAACCCGGGTTCTAATGTCATTACGGGCAGCTCAATGTCGTTACCAATTATTCCTTGGACTATTTGACGCGCTAGCGCTTTGCGGGCAACTGCGGTTAATGCATCGGTATCTTGACTAGGACCAAAACCGGTTAATGCCTCGGCGATTGACCGGAAATCTCTGATAGAGACTTGCTCACGTAATAATTTTTGTAATACTTTACGCAATACATTAAGTGTTACTGTACTTGGCACCAGCTCTTCAACAAGCTTCGGCGAGTTTTTAGCTAGATTATCAAGCAGCTGTTGTATATCTTCATGGCCCAGCATTTCATCGCTGTGCTTTTGCATAATTTGATTCAGATGAGTTGCTATTACTGTGCCGGCATCAACAACGGTATAACCTAGCGTTTGGGCTTTATCCTTTATCGACTTATCAACCCAGATAGCCTCTAAACCGAAAGCCGGATCGGTTGTTTTAACCCCTTGAAGATCGCCAAAAACTTGACCCGGGTTAATCGCTAGCTCCTTATCGGTAAAAACTTCAGATTCACCTAAGGTCACACCCATTAATGTCAGTCGATATTGATTCGGCAATAGATCAAGATTATCTCTGATGTGGACAGAGGGAATTAAAAAACCAAGATCTTGGGATAGTTTTTTACGCACACCTTTAATACGATTTAATAACTCTCCGCCCTGGCTTTTATCGACTAGTGGAATCAAGCGGTAGCCCACTTCCAAACCAATAATATCGACGGGCATAACATCATCCCAGCTGACATCTATATTTTCTGCTTTGCCTTCAATGAGATCGTTTTGCTGAAGTCTTGGTGATGATGGCACTGTATTATTGTCGACACCAGAAGCCATACGGGCTTTACGATCGCCTCCTGAGGCCTCCTCAATGCTGGGTTCGCTATTTTTTCTATTAATTAAATAAGCCATCCCACCGCAAGCAGCGGCAAGGCCTAAAAAGGCAACGTGGGGCATACCCGGAACAATACCCATAACGAATAAAATACAAGCTGAAACAGTCAAGGCCTTTGGCGAATCAAAGAGCTGCGTCATAATCTGTGTACGCATATCTTCATTGCTGTTGTTGACACGCGTAACCATGATGGCGGCAGATACTGATAGCAATAAAGATGGGATTTGTGCAACTAAGCCATCACCTATTGTTAATAAGATGTATTTTTCCATCGCATCAGCAAACTCTAAATCATGTTGAGCCATACCAATACCAAGGCCGCCGATAATATTGATCACTAAAATCAATATACCCGCTATCGCATCGCCTCGAACAAACTTACTCGCACCATCCATCGCACCATAAAAATCTGCTTCTCCGGCAACATCTTTGCGTCGAGTCTTTGCTTCCTCTTGGTCGATAAGACCAGAATTCAAATCTGCATCGATAGCCATCTGCTTACCGGGCATAGCATCGAGAGTAAAACGCGCACTGACTTCAGAGATACGACCGGCGCCTTTAGTGACAACAACAAAATTAATAATCAATAAAATAAGAAAGATAACAATACCCACCGCATAGTTACCTCCAATCACAACCTCACCAAAGGCTTGAATTACCTTACCTGCCGCATCGCCACCATTGTGTCCCTCTAGCAAAACTACACGTGTTGAGGCCACATTGAGCGCGAGTCGCAACAGTGTCGCGAGTAATAATATGGTCGGAAATACCGCAAAATCCAGAGGTCGTAAGCTATAAATACCAACGAGTAGTACAACGATCGAAAGCGCTATATTAAAAGAAAAGAAGACGTCAAGTAAAAATGCGGGTACAGGTAGGATCATCATGCCCAGCAGCATCATTAACATTAAAGGAATGCCAATATTACCTGCACCCATCGTTTTCAAGGACGACCAAACACTTCTAGGCTCGGGAATTTTGAACTGACTGAATGTTGGTAATTCCATGCAATGTCGCTTTTTTGACGGTATAAATATTTATATCTTCACTATCGCAAAAAGAGTGCCACAAATGGAAAATCATCAATAAAATTTTATCGCTTAAATATCCAACAAGTATATATCCACAAATACTGACTAAAAAAAGCCCAATCACCTTAAAAAATACGCGATTATTCTAGTTTTTACTTGCATTTATCTACCTACAAAGTTCAAAATCATCCGCTTAAATATTGTGGGATAAAGTTCTATCTTTAGGTGAGAAAAAAGCATTCTCATTATCAGTAGAGCATCGCCAGTATTCAAAAAATTTTTGATGAAGCAATTCCTTATGCCTAGTCTTTATAGCCCGATAATGTGACTAATTATGCTTAGTCATCGCAATACTCAAAGGATTTTAATGTGTTAGCGACTTTCACACCCCTGATTCCGTTATTTGCCAGCTGCTTCATTCTTTTTATGGGCAATGGCTTAACCAACACATTTTTTCCACTACGGATGCAACTTAATGGTTTAGGTACCGATAGTATTGGTTTGATCATATCGGTCTATTTTATTGGCATGCTGCTGGGAGCGATGTATAGCAAATACCTAATTAAAAATGTCGGTCATATTCGTGTATTTAGCGGCTCTGTAGCTGTTGTCGCGGCTAGCGTGTTGATTTGTGCGCTCAATGACGACATTATCGCTTGGTCCTTAGCTCGCACTATTGCTGGATTCTGTACCGCAGGGACCTACGCTGCGATGGAAAGTTGGCTTAGTGAAAGCTCTACTAAAGAGACTCGTGGTCGTGTCCTAGCCGTATACAATGCCACTGTTATCATGGGTTTATTTAGCGGACAGTTTTTTATTGGTTTATTTGAAATAACCAGCAACGATCTATTTATAATTGCTGGTATTATTTTTGCCTCTGCACTAATACCCATTGCACTCAGCAAAATCACGGCTCCCGAAGTTTTAGATGTGACTTCAATGTCACTGTTTAAACTTTATAAATTATCGCCACTGGGCGTTGTTAGTTGTTTTACAGCCGGCGCTATATACTTTTCTGTGATGAGCCTACTACCGATTGTCGGCACACATTATGGTTTCGAAAACTTCACCATCTCACTCTATGTCGGTATTGCAATTTTAGGAGGCTTTTTCTTACAGTTTCCCATTGGTTATTTATCGGATCGTTTTGATAGGCGCACAGTGCTTTTATATATTCTGATTATTTCTGTGGCAACCAATATAATCATCAGCTTTCTTGATCCAGAAAATGGTCTATGGCCGATATTTTTAGCCACAACAATTACTAGTGGAATTATCTCGTGTATTTATCCGCTGAGCATTTCGCAGACGTTCGACCAACTAAAACAAAGCGAAATGGTGTCTGCAATGGGCAGCATGATTATGGCTTATGCGATAGGTGGTATTGTTGGCCCCTACTCTATCTCACTACTTATGAATATTTTTGGCGATAATGTTTTATTCTATTGTTTAGCATTGGTGCAATTGCTCCTATCTGGATTTGTTATTTATCGCATGTCGATTAGTGAAGCATTACCTATTGAAGATCAAGAAAGTTTTGTCATGCAAACAGGCGCCATAGCGGCACCTGTCGATCTTGATCCACGAACAGAATATATCGATAGTTCAGTTCCTTCAGTAGAGGCCGAGACTGTTAGCAGTATTGCAGAGACTGACCCCATAACTGCGATTAGACTTGTGCGTGCCATTGCTATTGCCAACCCACAGCTTGCCGAAGAAGTTGTCGCTGCCGTTGTCAACGTCGAGGGCATCGATATATTGCGCTTATATCAAGTAATGAGCGAGGCCGTACCTAATAAAGTACTAGATGTATCTCGTGCTATTGTAGTCGAGAGACCTGATCTTGCTGAGGAACTAATTAAGAAGTTAGTGGGCTGGTATCCAGAGCAAGTTGTTCCCGTTGCGATTGAGATTGGCCGCGTGTTGCCTGAACTACGATTAGAGATGGCTAAGATTGCCGTTGAAAACGCACCGGAGTCCGCTACTCAAATTCGTGAATATTACATGCAATTATTAAACGAAGAGCACGATGCCATTCGTCCAGCAGATAGAGAAGAGTTTGATGAACGAGACATGGAAAACCTTGTACTGGAACTTGTAAAAATATGCTCGGTCAACCCATCTAAAAAAACGTATAATTTAATCAAATAAATGAAAACTTTTTTAAAAAACTGACGGCTAATATTTCATAGCTATCTAGTAGACCTCCTCCAAAAAATAATTTTTTGGAGGAGGTCTACTCAGCATCGTTCAACCAACTTCAATTTGTTTGTTAAATCTCAAAAAATAATTCTTGTTAATACTTTTTAAATGGTCAAAATAATCAGGCTCTTCGTCATTGTTATCAGCTCAATAAAGTTAGATTTTCATAAAAATACGAGTGACAGCTTTGTTGATTTGTTGGCACTTTTTTGCTGAAAGAACAATTAACTTCTTTAACTATTTGTTTGGCGATATTTACGCACTGTTTTTTTGTGACAGTAAAAAGCACCTCATAGCTTTTGTCTTAAACAAGTACAGACATCACCACTGCAAACATCACTGGCTTAAGCTCGTGAACTCTGCCGGTAAAATAAAACCTAAAGAAAATTAGACCACCTTGGTGTGATTGGGAGTTCAACAGCAGATTGTCATATTTGTGCAGTCGGGAACCAACACTGTATTGTCATTCTCGCGCAGGCGAGAATCTATGTTAAATGTGGCACTGTTATACTCTCGAATAACTGTCTTCGCCACCTTAATGATTAATAGAAGATGACATTACAAAAATGAACAACTATATTTAAGTGCCAGTCGCTGCAAGCGAGTGGCAATAACGCTTTCTCACGCAAACCATCACCATAAATTGCTTTGATCAGAGAAAAACACATCGACATCATAACAAGAGAAAAAAGGTAATGCTCCAATGAACATTGCGGTTTTAATTGCATTCAATATTGGACCGATTAGTCGGAAAAAACTGTCCAAAGGATAAGCATGCTGATGATGGATTTAGATGGTAAAATTACATGTTTACTAAGACCGCTATAAAAACCTGAAATCGATGTTTTTATAGGTAGGCCTTTAAGTGCTCTTTTATGGCCATAACCGTTCTTCAATTAATTAACTTCATTATTTTTATTATATTAATGCTGATTATTCTTTTATTTTTTATAATGGTTGCTGTAGGAAAACGGTTAACTGTTAGGCTATTAATAATAGCCTTGAATAAGAAAATATCGAAGCGCTAAAACTCATTTAGCTTTTATTGGTTAAAAACCAACTAAGTTCTTTATGTAAAGACACAACACTGCCTATGATCAACAAGGTTGGTGCCCTCACCTCTGCACTTTTGACTTTAACCGATAAGGTATTGAGCGAGCCTATTACTACACGTTGATTAGTGGTTGTGCCTTTTTCAATTAATGCGGCGGGAGTATCGTTATCTCGGCCGTGCGCAATCAACTCCCGACAGATCTCTTCGAGGCTAACAAGTCCCATATAAAACACTAAAGTTTGACGTGTATCAAGCAGCGATGTCCAATCTAAATCAAGGCGACCGTCTTTGGTGTGACCGGTTAAAAATCGCACTGACTGTGCATGATCCCTATGCGTTAAAGGAATGCCCGAATAGGCTGAGCAACCAGAAGCTGCGGTTATACCTGGAACCACTTGAAAAGGAATGTTGTTTTCAGCTAACAATTCAATTTCTTCACCGCCACGACCAAAGATAAAAGGGTCTCCACCCTTCAGGCGTAATACTCGTAGCCCTTGTTTTGCATAGTCGACAAGCAACTGATTAATATCTTGCTGAGCAACTGCGTGATCATCACGGCGTTTGCCAACGTATACACGTTCCGCATCTCTGCGCACTAAATTTAAAACACCTTCGCTAACAAGCCTATCGTATAAGACAATATCGGCTTGCTGCATAAGACGCAGTGCTTTAAATGTTAATAAATCAGGGTCTCCAGGACCACCTCCCACTAAATAGACCTCGCCTTGAAGCGCAGCACTTCCTATTTGCTGATAGGACTCTAATAAAGATTGGATACCCTGTTCCGCCTCAAGTAAACGTCCCGAAAAAGCTTTTTCAGCCACTGGGCCCTCAAACACTGTCTGCCAAAAACGCAGACGTTGCTCGCCTGACGTTAATGATGCTTTAACTACACCTCTAAATTTACTGGCAATTTGTGCAAGCGCGCCATAGCTCGAAGGAAACATAACCTCAAGCTTTGCCCGAATCTGGCGTGCAAGTACTGGGGCTTCGCCACCACTGGTAATGGCAATCATTAGTGGCGACCGGTCGACTATGGCGGGCGTGATAATACTGCATAAACTCGGCGAGTCTACAACATTGACGGGTAACCTTTGCGCTTGTGCCAATTCAGATACCTGACGATTGATATGTTTATCATCAGTTGCGCAAATAACCAGCATACCAATATCTAAATCTTTTTTTTCAAACCCACGAAAATGACATTCGCCATTAGTTGACGCTACCAATGCCTGCATCTCATCAGTTATGTAAGGTGCCACAACTACTATGCGCGCACCGGCTGTAGCAATTAATCGGGCTTTTCGAGTAGCAATGCCACCACCACCAACAAACAAACAGGTACGATTTTTTAAATCGAAAAAAAACGGCATGAAATCCATAACAAAACTCTTGCTGACCAGTAACAAATAGGAATAACTTTTTAATTTACGGAACGAAATTTTTTTAATTAAACTAAATCAATTAAAAAGGCATCAATAGACGCCTTTGAGAGGATGCAAAATATTAATAACTACAAACTTATACCGTGCCAATAACAGTGACACCACCCATGTAGGTCTGCAATACCTCCGGCACTTTAATACTGCCATCTTGTTGTTGATAGTTTTCCATAATTGCTAATAAAGTACGACCAACAGCAAGACCTGAACCATTCAGTGTGTGTAAGAATTCAGTCTTTCCTGTCTCAGAATTACGGAACCGCGCCTTCATACGACGCGCCTGAAAATCGCGAAAGCTACTGCATGATGATATCTCTCTGTATTTCTCCTGTGATGGAATCCATACTTCAATGTCATAAGTTTTTGCAGCAGAAAAACCAATATCACCACCACATAGAAGAACTGTTCGATAAGGCAACTCTAACTTTTGTAATATTTTCTCGGCACAAATTGTTAAGTCTTCTAAAGCTTGATCAGAATCTTCTGGTTTAACAAAATTCACTAGCTCTACCTTTTCAAACTGATGCTGCCTAATCATGCCGCGTGTATCACGACCATGACTACCTGCCTCGCTTCGAAAACACGGCGTATGACAAACCAACTTAATCGGTAAGGCTACGTCCTCCTTTAATAACTCATCGCGTAAAATATTAGTCACCGGTACTTCTGCGGTAGGAATTAAATATAATTCACGTTCATCATTAGTTTTAAATAAATCATCTTCAAATTTTGGCAGTTGACCGGTACCAAACAGAGACTCCCTATTGACCATATAAGGCACATATATTTCTTCATAGCCATGCTCTTCGATATGTGTGTTCAGCATAAATTGAATCAATGCACGATTCATCCGCGCTAATTGTCCGCGCATAACGGCAAAGCGTGAACCGGTGAGCTTAGTCGCGACCTCAAAGTCAAGTTCATTAGAGCGCTCGCCTAACTCGACATGGTCTCTAACCATAAAATCAAACTCGCGTGGGGTACCCCATTTACGGATTTCGAGATTATCGTCCTCAGACAATCCCGCGGGGACCTCCTCGACTGGCATATTAGGCAAGGCATACAAAATAGTATTTAATTTATCTTGCACAAGCTTTAACTCGGCCTCAGCGCTACCTAAGTGCTTTTTTAAACTTTCAACTTCTATCAGTAATGGCGCAATATCTTCACCGGCAGCTTTAGCTTTGCCAATATTCTTTGCCCGAGAATTACGCTCTTGCTGTAGTGATTCGGCTTTTATTTGCAAGGCTTTTCTTTCAACTTCAAGAGCGTTCAATGTATCTATATCAAGCGTGAAACCGCGCTTAGCTAATGCCTTAGCAATTATTTCTGGCTCACTGCGAACCAACTTCAAATCAAGCATAACGAATTATTCCAATCTATTTAATAAATGACGCTAATAATTAGCATTAACAAAAAACATGGGCCTTTACACGGGTAGGCGCTTTTCTTCGCGGTAAGAAAACATGTAGCTTAAGACAAAACCTTTAATAAAATAGGCGGATGCTCAAGTACGTTTTTGCTCGCCTCCGCATATTAGGGTGAGCCTGTATGGGGGGAGCAACTAGTGTGTAACGGTCACAGTTTTACAAAAATTTTATCCATTATCGGCTTAACTTTATAAAGTTATACCGCTATTGAATAAGACTCTTGACGATTATGAGCTACTTTTTTTCATATTTTCCATCTCCGCATTTAAGCGTTTTTTTCTTATCTTTAAAAACAGTCGCTTTATTAAATTTGTTCGCATGCTTTGCGACAACATTATTTTTCATAAACACCTCTCAAATAATTCTATTGGCTATCTACATAAAACTTAAAGGACTCGCTGCATAACTATTACAGTGATACCTGCACACAGCAGACAAGCAACAACCGAACTTATTATATAAGCTAGCGCGATACCAACTTGGCCATTTTGCCAAAGCAATACAGCATCTAAGGCAAAGCTAGAGAAGGTTGTCAGCGCCCCTAAAAAGCCCACCATAATAAAGGGCGTCCACTGCTGTGCAATTACGCCTCGCTCTATAATTAAAACATAGAATAAACCCATGAGCATTGAGCCGACAACGTTGGCAAACCATATTGCCCAGGGGAACCCACTAGCTGCGATCGGCACAAGCTGCGTTAAACCATAACGACTTACTGCGCCTAAGGCACCACCCAATGCCACAAACAACCAAATCATATTGCATCCTTAGCATTTTTTGTGTGAGTCGAATAACGCTGTAATTGACTTTGCTGATCGCAGGCTTTCAAGTACATTAATTTTTCTTTTATCTTTAATTCAAGACCACGTTCTACAGGAAAGTAGTACTGCTTATCGGCGATCTCTTCCGGAAAATAGTTTTCACCCGCAGCATAAGCCTCTGGCTCATTATGAGCGTAGCGATATTGTGCTCCGTAGTCTAATGACTTCATTAATTGTGTGGGAGCATTGCGAAGGTGAACCGGCACATCATAATCAGGCAGCTCACTGATATCGGCTTTGGCAGAATTAAACGCATTGTACACCGCATTACTCTTTGGTGCGGAGGCTAAATACATCACCGCTTGGGCAATTGCTAACTCGCCTTCGGGGCTGCCAAGGCGCTCCTGTGTATCCCAGGCATTTAAACTGATTTGTAGTGCTCGAGGGTCGGCATTGCCAATATCCTCTATTGCCATACGTACAACTCGGCGGGCAACATACAACGGATCACAACCTGCATCGAGCATTTTCATACACCAATAAAGTGCTGCATCGGGTGCTGAACCTCTTACCGATTTATGCAATGCAGATATTTGTTCATAAAAAATATCGCCGCCCTTATCAAAACGGCGAACATCACCGCCGATGACCTCAGCTGCAGATTGATAAGTTATTGTTTGTTCAACGGCTAAATCACTAACAATTTCTAATAAATTTAAGGCGCGCCGAGCATCACCATTAGCGGCTACCGCTAACAGTGATAAAGCATCGGGTTCCAAAGCTAGCTCCTGCTGACCAAGACCATTGGTTTTATCACTTAATGCGCGATTTAATAGAACTTCTATATCAAGCTGCGTTAGCGGTCGCAGCACATACACCCGACAACGTGACAATAAGGCATTATTTAATTCAAAGGATGGATTTTCTGTAGTGGCACCAATAAGTGTAATAGTGCCATTTTCTACATAAGGTAAAAAAGCATCCTGTTGTGATTTATTAAAGCGGTGTACCTCATCGATAAATAATACTGTGCGTCTACCACGCTGTAATTGAAATTCAGCTTGACTGACTGCAGCGCGAATATCTTTAACCCCCGCCATAGCGGCTGAAAGTGTTTCAAAATGTGCATCTATCAAGTGTGCTAACAACTTAGCTAAAGAGGTTTTACCGACACCGGGGGGGCCCCAAAAAACCATCGAGTGTAGCTGACCTTTATCAATAACATCACGCAGTGGCTTGCCCTGTGCGAGTAGGTGCTGTTGACCAATATAATCAGTTAATGTTTGCGGGCGCAGTCGTGCCGCAAGTGGCACATAGTTACTTATTGGTGACTGTTCAAAAAAATCAGTCGTCATTGATTATTAGTCTTCATTTTAATTATCTACAAAATCTATCTAAGTATTTATCTGCATCATTTATCAATAAGAACATCGACACCCACTGGAATCGAGAACTCAAAAATTTCTTCATTAATTAATTGATTCAGCACCATATTACTAAAGGTAAAATGTGTTGTTTGACCCAGACTGTCTGCCAGTGTCATCTGTTGGATCGTGTTATCGATAAAGCCTAGTTGTAATTCTATAAATACACTATTCACCTGCTTCGGCGTCAACACAAAATAGCTCGTTATATTGACTAACTTATCACTCCTGGTGTTATTGTCTTTATTAACATTACTATTTTTTTTGATATGATAGGTCTGTGAAATTTTTTCAATATTACCACTCAACAGCAGTGCCGGCGATTGGTCGATATCCTGACTATAGGGCCGAATAGTGACCTGTTCCAAGTCGGGGTCATACAGCCATATATCTTGCAAATTAGAAACCAATAATTGCGGAAATGGCGCTTGCGTATCCCAAAGAAAGAAACCAGGAGACTTAACCGTAAAGATACCCGATGACTCTTGAATAATCTCACCTTTTGAATCCAGTAAGCTTTGTTCAAAATCGCCTTGAATTGTTTTGTATTCTACTAAGAGTTTCGCTAACTCTTGGGAGTCGTCGGCGACGACATTTATCGAGTAAAATAACAACAAGCAAAAAAAACATTTCATCATAATTTGTAAATCAAGTTATTTAATTGATCCTAATTCAATAGGGGCGGCATTAGTCATATGGGTTTTATAGGTTATCTATAAATCGCTAAGCAAAAGCTTAACATACCAATACTGAACTAAAAATGAACCGGAACTAATGAAGCAGTTTGTTAATGACGGGGCGGCGCCGGCGCTAAAACTTCTCGTGCACCATTGTGACCAGCCTCTGACACCACACCTGCCGCCTCCATTGCCTCTACAAGACGTGCAGCACGATTATAGCCAATACGTAGCTTTCTTTGTACGGCAGAAATAGATGCCTTGCGCGTTACTGTCACGAATTCAATAGCTTCGTCGTACAAGGCATCACTTTCTAGATCGTCTTCGTCGCTGTCACTTGATAAACCCGGCACAGGAATGTTGTTAGCACTCTCATCAACGACACCCTCCAGATAATTAGGCGCACCACGTCGTTTCCAATCAGCGACAACTCTGTGCACCTCATGATCATCGACAAAAGCGCCGTGAATACGCATTGGCATATTCGTCCCCGAAGGCAAATATAACATATCGCCATGACCTAATAACTGATCTGCACCACCCTGATCTAAGATAGTTCGAGAATCTATTTTGGACGATACTTGGAAGGCGATACGCGAAGGCACATTCGCTTTAATTAAACCCGTAATAACATCGACAGAGGGACGTTGAGTGGCAAGCATCAAATGAATACCTGCCGCTCTTGCTTTTTGTGCGATTCGAGCAATAAGTTGCTCGACTTTTTTACCAACAATCATCATCATATCGGCAAATTCATCAATCACTATGACAATCGAAGGCAAGGTTTCTAGGGGCGGCGCTGTGGCAACTTCCTCTCCGGCAATAAATTGCTCTTCTGGTCTCCACAACGGGTCTAATAAGGGCTCGCCTTTTTTAATAGCATCTTCAACTTTACGATTATATCCCGCTAAATTTCTGACACCGAGAGCGGCCATTAATTTATAGCGACGTTCCATCTCACCCACAGACCAACGCAGACCATTCGCAGCATCTTTCATATCGGTAATAACTGGAGTCAGTAAATGTGGAATGCCTTCATAAACTGATAGCTCTAGCATTTTTGGGTCGACAAGAATAAGTCGAACTTCTTTCGGTGTCGACTTATACAACATGCTCAGTATCATCGCATTAACGCCAACGGACTTACCCGAGCCCGTTGTACCCGCCACTAATAGATGCGGCATTTTAGCCATGTCGGCTACAACCGGTTCACCGGCAATATCGTGACCTAAAGCTAAGGTTAATGGTGACTTTGATGACTCATAGACATCCGAGGAAATAATTTCGCTTAAACGCACTATTTCTCGATGCTCATTAGGTATTTCTATACCCATAACGGTTTTGCCGGGAATAACTTCAACGACTCGTACACTGACTACAGCCATCGAGCGCGCCAGGTCTTTAGCTAGATTAGTGATGCGGCTTGCCTTAACACCTGCCGCTGGTTGTATTTCAAAGCGAGTCACCACCGGCCCAGGTAAAACAGAGACAACCTCGGCCAACACCCCAAAATCTTTTAATTTTATTTCTAATAAACGCGACATGGCGTTTAACGATTCTTCAGAAAAACCTTTATCACCTTTCTCATCACTAGGATCTAACAAACTTACAGGTGGTAGCTCACCTGTCACTGGCACATCAAACAGCGATGTCTGCTTTTCCTTCTCAACTCGCACGCTTGGCTGTGGCCTTGATATTGGCTTTGATATTGTAGGAGGTAGTCGCTGACTATGTTTTTCTAGCTGTTTTGATACGCTGTCTTTGCGTGCTCGCACACTCGACGAAATTGTTTTCTGCTCTTGCTTGTTATGACGATACATTGAGAACTTTTTAGCGACCCAAGCGAAAAACTTGATTGTTTTAAAACCGATGGTGTCCATCAATGATAGCCACGATAAATCGGTAAAAATAGTAATACCAAATAGACCCATCGCCATTAATAATAAGTTGGCGCCAACATAACCGAAGGCACCAACAAAAGTCTCGACCATAGAGACACCTAAAATACCCCCATTTGAAAAGGGTAAATCAGCACTGGCTGCCCCCATTTGCAAAGATACAAGCCCGGTACCTGCAACGATAACGAGTATTAGGCCAATCACTCTTACAAAAAACATCAGCACATCAAAATATGCCGCTGTATTACGCGCCATAAAAACACGCCACAGTCGATACAAAATCATCACTGGAAATAAGTAGGCGATGTATCCAAATAAGGAATAAAACACATCGGACATCCAAGCACCCGCAGGACCTGCTGTATTGTGAATATAACTAGAAGTGCCGGTACTGGACCAACCGGGATCAGATGGCGAGTAAGATGTTAAGGCGACGAGCAAATAAATACACAATAATAGCCAGCCAATAAGTGCGCCCTCTTTTAATATTCTCAGTAAGGCGTTTTGAACAGGTGTGACTTCGCTCATAGTTTTAGTAGTAGATTTCAACTGTTATAACCTTGATATTCAGATTTAGTAGATTAATCTTTATGGTCAATTCAAGATCGACCTTTGCGTTTCAACCTTTATAAAAGCTCACATAATTAGGCCTATTCAAAACATGATCTTATCAAGAAATTCTTATCAACCCATCAATCTTTTAGCTCGCACTCAAAATAAAACAATAGTTCTGATTTTTAAGGTGGCGGTTAGATCGATTACTCCCATTCAATAATCTTTTTTCTGCGTATAAGGTATCTGAGTGATCACGATAATTGTTAGCGCTGAGATTGAAAAACACTGCCTTTTAAACGCCATTATTAACTCGAATCAGCTTTTTATAGCAAAAAATTAATAAGCTTGGTTGATTCCACTATTGAGAGACATAACACCATGGTATGATGCCGACATTAAATAGCTGAATATATTTATCTAGACTATTCAGTACCTTAACACAATTTTAACGTAAATTTTATAGTGGAATTCACCATGAATCTAGACAACCATCATCGCTTATTGATTCTTGGTTCAGGGCCTGCGGGCTATACTGCTGCTATTTATGCTGCGCGTGCTAATTTAAGCCCCGTTGTCATAACAGGTATGCAACAAGGTGGTCAATTAACCACCACTACCGAAGTTGAAAATTGGCCCGGCGGCATTTCTGCGTTGCAAGGACCCGATTTAATGGTACAAATGCAAGAACATGCAGAACGCTTTGAGACACAAGTCATTTTTGATCATATTAACGAGGTTGATCTTGATAATCGACCCTTTCTTATAAAAGGTAACGAGACTTACACCTGCGACTCTCTTATTATTACTACCGGTGCATCTGCACGTTATTTAGGTCTAGACTCCGAGAAAGCATTTATGGGTAGAGGCGTCAGCGCCTGCGCAACCTGTGATGGTTTCTTCTACCGAGATCAAACCGTTGCCGTTATCGGTGGCGGCAACACCGCAGTCGAAGAAGCGCTTTATTTATCAAACATTTGTAAACAGGTAATCCTAGTTCACCGACGCGACAGCCTACGCTCCGACAAAATGCTTCAGGACAAATTACTAGCAAAAGCCAAAAATGGTAATGTGACGTTAATGTGGAATAACACCTTGGATGAAATTCTGGGTGATCAGTCTGGTGTTAATGGTATGCGCTTAAAACACGCGCTCACTGGCGAGTTGCAAGAGATTGCGCTACAAGGTGTTTTTATCGCTATTGGGCACACACCCAATACCGGTTTATTCGAGGGGAAGCTCGCGATGAAGAACGGCTATATAACGGTTGATAGCGGCCTCAATGGCAATGCAACTCAAACAAGTGTCGAAGGTGTCTTTGCCGCTGGCGATGTCGCCGACCATGTCTACCGACAGGCAATCACTTCAGCTGGATCTGGTTGCATGGCGGCGCTTGATGCAGAGAAATATCTGGACAACTAAAGTATGGCAAACCCTATTCAATGAAAGCAATACGGCTTAGGGTTTGATTTTAAGTAAGGTTTAATCTACTGATGAAGATAACACTGCAAATACGCGACAAATGCGTGGAATGTAAATTCTTTCCTCGATACAGCCTTGCAAGGATAACCAGCACCAGAAAAGCACAAGACTCACTGCCATTAAATTAATCTGTTTAATGACACCATTAGTAAAAATATAGCTTATGAAATTACCTTGGCTGGATCCACTAGTTATTGAGTTTCCAGACACCAATCAGGCAATGCACGAGCCCAATGGGCTACTTTGCGCTGGCGGGGATCTTTCTAGCGCATGGCTATTAAAGGCCTACAAACGCGGTATATTTCCTTGGTTTAATGAAGGTGATCCTATTTTATGGTGGACGCCCTCACCAAGAATGGTTATTTATCCGCATCAGTTTCATCTTAGCCGCAGCCTTCGAAAAACTCTCAAAAAAGGTGGCTTTCGTGTCACCATCAACAGCGACTTCAAGGCGGTTATTGACGCTTGTGCGAACTGCAAGCGCGGTGCTTTATCGGTTGGTGAACCGGCGACATGGATAACATCAAAGATGGCAGTAAGCTATCTTCAACTTCACCTTGCTGGGCACGCGCAATCGATAGAAGTCTGGCAAGACGATATTCTTTGTGGCGGGCTTTATGGTATTGCTATTGGCCGAGTGTTTTTTGGTGAATCGATGTTCAGTCAAATGACAAATGGCTCAAAAATAGCGCTTGCACATCTAGTGGAACACTTAAAAAAATGGCAATATAAACTTATTGACTGCCAAGTACACAACAATCACTTGAATAGTCTTGGCGCCATAGAAATTGATCGGTTGAGTTTTGAACAGATCATCCAGCAAAATGCATTTGGGGCTGATACTACAATCACCTTGCCCGAATGGAAGCCACAAGATATAACCTTAACAAGTAATCATTGGACAATAGATCGCAGTTAAATGGAGGCAGAGCAATTGTTACGACAACAACAGAAAGGACTAGCTGAGGCCTAAAGAAGTGGATCACCTGTACATACGAGGCTAAGTAAGTGCAGTTTTATTGGGGCCCCTGTTGCTGTAGACTCGATTAGTAACTAACTAATATCGTGCAAGGTTGTTGATATTATTCATCATACGAGAGATAAAAATATAGTCATTAATTATGGGTGAACTAGACGAAAAAATTCCTCACGTTGATATAATTGCCAGTGATATAGAATCATTGCAGTTTTTTCAAACGCAAGAACACCCCTGCAGCTATATTAAAGGCCAGTCTGCCAGCACGCTATTTCTAAATCCAAAGCAAAAAATTGATACTGCACTGTATTCACAATTATCTGAGTATGGTTTTAGGCGCAGTGGTACCCATATTTACAAACCAATGTGCACCCATTGTGATGCCTGCATCCCTATCAGAATACCAACCGCTGCATTCACCGCCAGTAAGCAACAAAAACGTACATGGCGACGCAATCAGGATTTATCGATCTCTATTGTTAACACTATCGACACCAATGAACACTATGCTCTTTACGAAGCATATATTAATGAAAGACATCAAGATGGCGACATGTATCCAGCGTCTCAGCAACAATTCCGTAGTTTTTTAACAAGTGAGTGGAGATCTACTCGTTATTATGAAATTCGGGAAGACGGACGCCTTATAGCCACATCTGTTGCCGATATCATGGATAATGGCATTGCAGCGGTCTACAGCTACTACTGCCCTACTCTAGCTAAGCGTAGTTTAGGTAGCTTTATTATTCTTTTTTTAATAGAGCAGGCAAAGACACTCGACCTACCCGCTGTCTATCTTGGCTATTGGATCCGATCCTGTCAGAAAATGAGCTATAAATCATCATATCGACCACTAGAAATACAAAATGGCGCGCATTGGTTGCGTGTTTTGTAAATTCGCCTTGGCGCACAGATAAAATTCAGGCACAATGCAGCGCTTATTTTAAAGGCTTTCAAGAGGTTTGTGCCGAATGGCAAAAGAAGAGAACATTGAATTTGATGGAGAAGTTATTGATACTCTCCCTAATACTACTTTTCGTGTAAAACTAGAAAATGGTCATATAGTTACCGCCCATATTTCTGGAAAAATGCGTAAGAACTACATACGAATTTTAACTGGCGATAAAGTTAAGGTCGAAATGACACCCTACGATCTGTCTAAAGGCCGCATTACTTTCCGCGCGCGTTAACATCTGAAAATTACGCGCATTAGATCATCGGGCCGCTAGCAACTGTCAGCGCCCGCATTTTAATACGCCGTTATATCTACTTAATAAAAAAGAGCCCTAAGGCTCTTTTTTATTTGTACTTATGTTGCCAACTTTTGCCTAGGCTGGCTCCAACTCATTTTCAACTTCGAGCGTAAGGTCGTCATCATTACCCACAAAGATATTGACTGTACCGCCACCACTTAACTCACCGAATAATACCATTTCTGCAAGTGGCTTTTTAAGCTTGTCTTGAATTAAGCGCGCCATTGGACGAGCACCCATCTTCTCGTCGTAGCCATGTTCGGCTAACCACGCTCGTGCATCGTCATCAATATTTAAGACAACACGCTTATCATCTAGCTGAAGCTGCAGTTGCACCAGAAACTTATCAACAACAGTTTTAACAACTTCTTTTGACAGCGTAGAAAATTGAATAATTGAGTCAATTCTATTTCTAAATTCAGGAGTAAAGACTTTTTTAAGTGCCTCCATACCATCACTACTATGATCTTGCTCCGTAAAACCAATTGATGCTCTACTCATTTCTTCAGCGCCAGCATTCGTGGTCATTATGATAATAGTATTGCGGAAGTCAGCTTTACGACCGTTATTATCTGTCAGAGTGCCGTGATCCATAACCTGTAAAAGTATGTTGAAAACCTCTGGATGCGCTTTTTCAATCTCATCAAGCAACAAAACACTGTGAGGCTGTTTGGTAACGGCTTCTGTTAAAAGTCCGCCTTGATCAAAACCAACATAACCTGGTGGTGCACCGATTAATCGAGAAACCGTGTGTCGCTCCATGTACTCAGACATATCGAAACGAATAAGATCAATACCCATCGCCTCTGACAGCTGTTTACATAGCTCAGTTTTACCAACACCCGTTGGTCCGGTAAATAAGAACGAACCGATTGGCTTATCATCAGCACTTAAACCTGCTCTAGATAGCTTGATAGATGTTGTTAATGCGTCAATTGCGATATCTTGACCAAACACTGTCATTTTAAGAGTGCCATCTAATTTGCGTAACTGCTCTTTATCAGATGTCGATATCGTTTTAGGCGGAATACGCGCGATGCTTGCAACAACTTTTTCGATGTCGGTCACACCTAGCTGTTTTTTGCGCTTACTGGGTGACTGCAACTGCTGATAAGCACCAGCTTCATCAATCACATCGATGGCCTTATCCGGCATAAAGCGATCAGTAATATAGCGACTTGAAAGCTCAGAGGCCGAGCGTAGGGCCGCATCGGTATATTTGATATTGTGGTGTTTTTCAAAGCGTGACTTCAGGCCTTTTAAAATTTTATAAGTGTCTTCAACATTAGGCTCATTGACATCAACCTTTTGAAAGCGTCGAGATAAAGCCCGATCCTTATCAAAAATGCCACGGTATTCTTGGAAGGTTGTCGAACCAAAGCAACGAATCTCTCCAGAAGATAACAAAGGCTTGAGCAGGTTGGAGGCATCCATAACGCCACCAGAAGCTGCTCCCGCACCAATAATAGTGTGAATTTCATCGATAAAGAGTACCGACCGATCACGCTTCTTAAGCTCGGCTAACAAACCTTTAAAACGTTTTTCAAAGTCACCACGATATTTGGTACCCGCTAATAAAGCACCCATATCTAGTGAGTAGACAACACTACCCTTTAATACATCTGGAATATCACCATCGACAATTCTCTTGGCTAAGCCTTCCGCAATAGCTGTTTTGCCGACACCAGACTCACCCACTAACAGTGGATTATTTTTACGTCGTCGCGAGAGAATTTGTGTGACACGTTCAACTTCATGATCGCGACCCACTAGTGGATCTATGCGGCCTTCCTCTGCCGCTAAATTAAGGTTGGTGGTATAATTGTCTAGCGGATTAGCTGATTCAGATGCACCTTCTGCACCTTCGCTAATATCATCACCTTGTATTGAATCACTACTTGCACTGTCATCGCCCACTTTTGAAATGCCATGAGTGATAAAATTAACGATATCGAGTCGTGCAATACTTTGCATTTTGAGAAAGTAAACCGCTTGGCTTTCCTGCTCACTATAAATAGCGACTAAAACATTCGCGCCGGTGACCTCTTTCTTGCCCGAAGATTGGACATGGAACACAGCTCGCTGTAAAACTCGCTGAAAACCCAGTGTAGGCTGTGTTTCACGATCTTTTTCAGTCTCGGGAATTAAAGGTGTGGTGGCGTCAACAAACTCAACTAATTCGTTGCGCAAAGTCAACAAGTCCGCGCCGCAGGATTTCAAAACAACCAAAGCTGCATTATTATCTAGTAGCGACAGCAAAAGATGTTCAACCGTCATAAATTCATGACGTTTCACACGAGCGCCTTTAAAGGCCTCGTTTAGGGTTTGCTCAAGCTCTTTACTTAACATTTGATATCCTCATTAGATATGACATTGATTCAATTTATTCATCGTCCACTGCTTCGATCTCACAAAGCAATGGATGTTCATTTTGTTTAGCACACTCGATCACTTGAGCTGCTTTTGTCTCGGCAATATCGCGGGTAAATACTCCGCACTTAGCTTTACCATCTTTATGCACTTGCAACATCACACGTGTTGCCTGTTCGCGATCCATAGTAAAAAATGACTCTAATACATAAACTACAAATTCCATTGGAGTGTAATCATCATTCATCATCATTACTTTATATAACGATGGCTTTTTAAGCTCGGGCTTTATCTCTTCCAGCAATAGATAGCCATCATCACTTGAATCACTGTCTTGATCGTCTTTATTTAAGCGTAGTCGATGAAACTCAAGAATACCCATATTAAATTGTGCTAAGAACTGCATTTCCTAGTTTACCTCTGTATAAGTCTTTTCAAATAAGTTATATCGGGTCACTAAAGTGTCAATCAAGTACTCAAAGCATGAGAGTTGATAAAAAACATTAGCATTTGACCAAAAAGTTGGCATCTGACGAACATTACGTATAAATTATACGTAATGAAATAACGATGTGATTTAATATTAACACGTAAAAGTGTGCGCCTTGAGAAATCCCTGAAAATCTATAAGTACAAGGGATGATACAGGCCAAAATATAGGCAATAGTTATGGCTACCGGCAAAGTAAAATGGTTCAACAATGCAAAGGGATATGGATTTATTTTAACAGAAGATGAATCTGAAGATGTATTTGCCCACTACACGTCAATAGAAATGGAAGGCTATAAAACACTTAAAGCAGGTCAAGCTGTAAACTTTGAAATTACTAAAGGTAACAAGGGTTTGCATGCAGTCAATATTACCGCAGACAAGGCCATTGAGGAGCCTGCAGCGTCCACAGCTGACATAACTTCAGAGCAATTAGCGAAAAGCCACTTAGAAACTAGCTAAGTGGCTTCGAATTCAACTAACAAGCTAGTTGTTATAATTTAATATCACTCGTTAACGATCTGTTAAAAAGAGGATATAGCCTTATTTAATCGCTCACTTGGACGCATTATAGCTTCTACCAATTCTACATTTGGTAAATAATAGCCGCCAATATCAACCTTTTTACCCTGCTGGCTGTTCATTTCCTCAACAATTTGAACTTCGTTCGCAGTCAAAAACTCGGCCAAAGCTCCAAAGCGCGCTTTCAATTCTGCATCGTCAGCTTGTTGCGTTAGTGCTTGCGCCCAATATAGCGCTAGATAAAAGTGGCTACCTCTGTTGTCTAAACTACCTAATTGACGAGCCGGTGATCTATTATAGAGCAAAAATTTACCAATAGCGGTGTCTAGTGTCTCGCTTAGTACTTTGGCCTTGGTGTTGTTAAAGGTATCGAACACGTGCTCTAGAGATACTGAGAGCGCAAGAAATTCACCTAAAGAATCCCAGCGTAGATAATTTTGCTCGACAAGCTGCTGTACGTGCTTAGGCGCCGAGCCGCCCGCTCCCGTCTCAAATAATCCACCGCCGTTCATTAGTGGCACAATTGAAAGCATTTTTGCACTGGTGCCCAACTCTAAAATTGGAAATAAGTCAGTTAAGTAATCACGTAATACATTGCCTGTGACCGAAATTATGTCTTTACCATTAATAATACTTTCAAGTGTAAAGCGAGTAGCGGCTATGGGCGACATGATGTGAAGATCGAGACCTTTGGTATCGTGATCTTTCAAATACAAGTTAACCTTGGTAATTATCTCAGAATCGTGCGCGCGCGCTTCATCAAGCCAAAAAATTGTTGGTAGTTGAGTCGCTCGTGCACGATTAACGGCTAACTTAACCCAATCCTGAATAGGTGCATCTTTAACTTGGCACATGCGCCATATATCACCTGCCTCAACGATCTGCTCTAACAATACTGAATTAGTATCATCGACTACCCGAATAACGCCCTCGGCTTCTGCCTCGAAAGTTTTATCGTGAGAGCCGTACTCTTCGGCTTTTTGTGCCATTAATCCAACATTAGGCACACTGCCCATTGTGGTTGGATCCAAAGCTCCGTGCTTTTTACAGAACTTCATAGTCTCTTGATAAACCCCCGCATAACTTCGATCGGGAATGATCGCTTTAGTATCTTCTAACTTGCCGGTTGGCCCCCACATCTGACCCGACGAACGAATAGCTGCGGGCATTGAAGCATCGATTATTACATCGCTAGGTACATGTAAATTAGTGATACCTTTATCGGAGTTAACCATGGCTAATTTAGGGCGTTTTTCGTAACAAGCTTGAATATCAGCCTCTACTTCAAGGCGCTTTGCCTCAGGCAGCTGGGCTATTTTCTGGTATAAATCACCTAAACCATTATTGGTATCCACACCAATTTCATCAAATAATTTAGCGTGTTTCTCAAATGCATACCTAAAAAACACCGTCACTGCATGACCAAAAATAATAGGATCAGATACTTTCATCATAGTTGCTTTTAGATGCACTGAAATCAGTATATTTTCATTTTTCGCAGCTGCAATCTCTAATTCTAAAAAGTCGCGAAGAGCATCACAGCTCATAACCGAAGCATCAATAACTTCACCGTCAAGTAGCGCTATTTTTGGTTTTAAGACCGTCACTACTCCGCCCGGAGAAATATGCTCGATGCGTACATCACAGGCTTTTTTCAGTGTGAGTGATTTTTCACTACCATAAAAGTCTCCCTCGGTCATGCTGGCAACGTGAGACTTAGAATCAGTACTCCATTCACCCATAGAATGAGGATTTTGACGTGCATATTCTTTGACCGCTAATGGCGCTCGGCGATCGGAGTTCCCCTCGCGTAAAACCGGATTGACAGCACTGCCTTTAATTTTATCGTAACGTTTTTGAATCGCTTTCTCAGCGTCGTCTGCAGGCTCATAAGGATAACTAGGAAGGTCGTAACCTTTGGCTTGAAGCTCTACGATAGCAGCTACCAACTGTGGCATGGATGCACTTATGTTAGGTAATTTAATAATATTGGTGTGGGCAAGTTTGACCGACTCGCCCAATTCGGCCAATGTATCCGCTACTTGTTGTTCGGGTTGTAAGCGCTCGGGAAATGCACTAATAATTCGAGCAGCTAAAGAAATATCGCTTGTCTCAACGTCAATATTAGCAGTTTTGATAAAACTTTTAACGATCGGCAATAAGGAATAAGTGGCTAAGGCAGGAGCTTCATCGGTTAGGGTATAGATGATCTTTGGTGTATCAGTCGTCATTTGTTTTCCTTAAATCGAAATCCGAATAATAATTTTATTGCTTAGCTGCCTGAGCTTTATATACTAAGGGTATAGTAGTTAAAAGCCCAAAACAGCTAACATCAATACATGGGGTAAGGTAATTATATCATATGCCCTATTATTCATATTAAATTATTTGTTTATACCTAGATATTATATAATCATTATATGTCGTCATTAATTCTGCTTAATAAACCCTACAAGGTCCTCTCTCAGTTTACAGATGATGGCGGCAGAAGTAATCTTTCTGACTTTATCGATAAACCTGGCTTTTACCCTGCAGGCCGCCTAGATTTTGACTCTGAGGGACTGTTACTATTAACTGATGACGGCAAGGTACAACACCATATAGCCCATCCATCACGCAAAATGCCAAAAACATATTGGGTGCAGGTAGAAGGCCTTTTTAATCCTGCCGCTATCGAACAGCTTCAGACGGGCGTACTTCTGAAAGACGGCCTTACAAAACCCGCAAAAGTAAAACATATAGCTGAGCCAAACACTTGGCACCGCAGCCCTCCGGTGAGATATCGCCAAGCTATTCCAACGCATTGGTTAGAAATATCAATTACCGAGGGTCGCAACAGACAAGTCAGGCGCATGACTGCCGCTGTTAATTTACCCACCCTGCGCTTGATTCGTCGCTCGATAGGCCAATGGAGTTTAGAAGACCTTATGCCGGGCGAGTCTTGCACAAAATCTTTTATCTTACCTCTGCCTGCCAAAGTGCGGGCAAATAAGAAAAAAAATAACGCCTACGAAACTGCACATGCAATGAAACATACGCCAAATAAAAATCGCAAAAACATGCACACAAAAAGAGTCAAGAACAAAAATGACAAATGAACGCTGGAAACCCAATGTGACAGTTGCCACATTAGTAGTAAAAGGTAGTAAATTTTTAATGGTGAATGAAGTGCCTGATGGCATTGAAGTTTGCAATCAACCTGCAGGCCATCTTGATGAAAATGAAAGCTTAATCAATGCCGCTAGACGAGAAACCTTAGAAGAGACCGGCTGGGAAGTTGAAGTTACAAATTATTTAGGCTTATATCGGCATGTTGCAAAAAATGGTATTACTTACCTACGCCATAGTTTTTTAGCACAGCCTATAAAACATTATCCCGAGATGGAGTTAGACACGGGAATAATACAAGCTGTGTGGATGAGTTATGACGACATCTGCAAGCAAAAAAATCTTCGCGGTCCTCTTGTTAAGCGTCTACTAGACGATTATCTTGCAGGTAAAATTTATGGGTTGGATATGTTTTATGATTAATTTCATTGAAAACTTTAATTTAAAAAATTAAAAAAGGCTCTAATTAGTAGAGCCTTTTTTAGTAACTATAAGATTTTACATCTTCGCTTACTTCGGCCGCATTAATTCGACAAGATACGTCGAAAAATCGGGAACCATCGCAACGATTATCCAGACAACAAGTAACGATAACAAATAAGGCATCGTGTAGGCCAAGAGTTTGAGATATGGAATACCGGTAATACCACTCGCTACGTAAAGATTTAATCCGTAAGGAGGAGTAATAAAACCAATCGCATCACCCACCAAAAATACAACCGCAAAGTGGATAGGATCAACACCGATACTTGCAGCAATAGGTGCCAAGATAGGCGCCAGAATAATTGTATTTGGCAGACTCTCCAAAATAGTACCCGCTAATAAAACAATCGCCATACAAGCAAATAATATTGGATAGTATCCACCTAGTAAATTGACTAAATCAGTGATGAATGCTTTAGCGCCTAATTGTGAAAGCACTTGTTGCATAACAATTGAGATAGCAATTAATGGCGCCAACATACCGGTAATAGTGCCAGAGCGCATCAAGATACTAGGGAGTGATTTTATGCTAAGCTCACGCGTAATAAATATACCCGCCAACAAACAAAAACCTGAGGTTATACCAGCGGCCTCTGTCGGTGAAAACTTACCACTGTAAATACCCCAAATAACGATACCTATAGCCATAAAACCTAACCAAGCTTTAACTCCGGTTATAGCAATACGCTTGGGATCAAATTTAATGATGGTGCCCCATTTATTCTTGCGAGACAAATAGAAGCAAACAACTTGCATCGCAATAACCATCATGATGCCAGGTATAAAACCACCTATAAACAACTCGCCAATAGGTAGACCCATCATAAAACCATAGACAATAAAGATAATGCTCGGCGGGATAATAATGCCCACCGTACCACCTGCTGCTAGCGTTGCTGCAGCAAATCTTTCATTGTAGCCATTTTTAACCATCTCGGGATGCATAATGCCACCAATGGTAGCAGTTGTTGCGGAGTTAGACCCGGAAATAGCTGCAAACATACCGCAAGCGCCCAGTGATGCCATCGCTAAACCGCCACGCATCCAACCTAGGCACGAGTAAGCAAAATTAATTAAGCGCTTAGCAATACCTGCCCCACTAATTAAGTCACCAGTTAAAATAAACAACGGCAATGCTAACAGGCCAAAAAAGTTCAAGCCTTCAAACAAGGTTGCGCCCACATTGGCCAGCGTAAAGTCAATGATTACACTTATACCTACAACCCAAATACCAATAATTAAGAAAATGGGTACTCCAAGAACAAATAATATTGTTACTGCAATACTAACTGCACCAATTAAAAAACCATCCATATAATCTCTCCTAATCACCAAACATAGTAGTTGTTATTATTAGCGGCTGTTTCGCTTTAAACATTCTTGTATCGACGATAAAATTCTGAGTCACACGAAATAATAACAGCGAAAATGATAAAGGTATTGCCATGTAAAACCACCACTGCATAACATCATCGGTGCCTTGAACGATTGCAAAATTATCATGAGACAATTGAACCTGTTGGATCGTATAAAATAGTACTACTCCACTAAAGACATACCAAACGATTGCATCCATGAGTAAACAGATATATTGCGCTTTGTAACTCAGACGCTCGCGCACCTCGTTGAAACGCAGGTGAGTTCTATTTTTTGTATTGAGAGAAGCACCCATCCAGGTAAGCCACAAAAACAAATAAATAGGTATAGTTGTACTCCAAGCACTTTGATACTGAAAAAAGAAGCGCATAATCACTTGTGAAAAAATAATTGTTCCCATCGCTGTGTATGAAACCAAAATAAAACATTTCTCAATGTTTTCGTTAAGCCAACTGACTGCTGATTTAACCATGCTGAGTACCTCGCTCATGTCATCTAACTAAATATGCATTTTATCGACATACTTTATTAGAATTAGATAGCTAATGCGTTCATAATTTTAAGTATTTAATCATTAGCTTATCAAAAAAATATGCCATTTATACGCTGTGTATTTAGTGGCAACTTAAGCATAATTATTAGCTTTACTTATTTAAACCACTGACTTAAAAACGCTTCAGGACGGAGTTTAAATAAATTTTATAAAAAATTACCCGAGCCCTAGTATTAGGAGTCGGGTAATCGTCTATATTTAATAGTCTAAGCTATTAAGATTTCCACCAGCGCTGAGGCGTAACATTCTCAGCTAGAGTATCAACTGGAATCTCACGAGCAATCTTGTGAATTGCAGTATAGGTATCTTGACCGCCAGACCATTTGTTTATGCGCTCACGCCACTTAACCCAAGGCTCTGGATTATGCTCAGGGGCACAAATTTTAGCCGCTTTCTCGCGCTCGGCGTCTGAAAGCAAAGCCATACGAACACCATGAGTTTTAAATATAGTTCCGTCAAGCTGAGGATCAGTTGCACCCGTTGTATTCACAAGTGAAGCTTCGTTAGCACACTGGATTCTAGCTTGTGTAAAGTATGCAGATTCCATAACCGCATCTTGCAACTCACCACTTAAGCCGTCAAATACCTTGGAGTTAATCATAGTCGCTTCTGTACCACAGAATAGACGTAAATCTACCGACTGAGACACAACCGGTGACATATTTGCATACGCAACAGCACCAGTCCAAGTTTCAGCACCATCTATAAGACCCTGCTTCAAGCCATCAAGAGTTTCTGACCAAGCAATTGGCACAGGATTGAGTTCAAGAAGCTGCATTGCAATACGGCCTAGTTGTGTGCCTGTCACACGGTTTTTTGTTCCACGTAAAGTATCGATATTAGTGATAAGAGGCTTCTTATCCCAACCAAGACCCATTTGCAGACCACGAAGTTCAGCGTGAGAGAACAAGAACTTGACACCGTGTTGTTTTTCCAATGGCTCACGTAAGATCTTATCGCTATCTTTATGGTATAAGAAACTGTAAATAGACGCACGACTTGGGAACATATACGCATAGTCAAGTACGTTAAGGTAAGGCGCACCGCCCGCAGAGTTTTGAGTAGATGCTGTAAACAAATCAATAATGCCTTGCTGTGTTTTCTTAACACAGTTTAACTGACCACATATTTGATTATCACCAATGAACTCAACACGAATTTCGCCATCACTTCGCGACTCAAGGTCTTGGATAAAATCAATACAACCAGCGCGCTCAATTAGCAAGGTACGTTCATTAAGACCAGAACCACCAAACTTTAAATTATATTTGGCAGGTTTCTGATAACGGCGCTTCATTTCTGATTCTGCAGCAGTTGCTAGTTGCGGAAGTGAGTAACCCGCACCAAGAATACTCGCAGCAAGTGCTGTTGAAGTTAGACCGTAACTACCCGCTACACGAAAAAAATCGCGACGCGAGACGCTTTTGCTGATAATGGGAGCTTTGTTGCCTATTGTCATAAACCACCTCTTTAGTTATATTTTTTATGATATTATTTTATAGAGACTAAAGTTAATAAACGTGTAGATGTTCACAACATCTAGCCTAATTTCTTATTGTTATATAGGTATGGGCATTAAGTCCATAAATCTAATTAAATCATAGAAAAAAGCCTATAGCAAATATTTTGCTCTCAAAAAAATCAGTTAGGCAATAGTTTTGATACTCAGTGTCTCGAAAACATGTACAATCAATATGTATATAATGGGTCTACCAATAATCAATTTCTTCAGTAATTGTAAAATTCTTTAACTTCTTAAACTTAGCCAATTGAGCCAATTGAGCCAATTGAGCCAGAATGAGTTTAAGGTCAGATAATAAAAATAGTCTAAAAGTACTGTAAAGAAAACACAATAATTAAGCCTGTGTCAAGATTCAGAAGGCTATGGATAGAAGTTAATCGATAAAAAAATATTAAAAATAGAGTACACTACTTTCGCTAATAATATAATTAATTTATATTACCTAAAAAACCAATAATAATTTATCATTAGAAAACACTTTTTTCATTAAGAAAAACATAATTATAAGGATCGCTCAAATGCAAACATCTTCTGATGCCTCGGAGAAATCATCTTCTGCACTAAGAGCGCTTAGCATTCTTGAAGCAGTTGCAGCATCGCCAACACCCATCACTGCCTCTGAAATCAATCAAAAACTAAAGCTTCCAAAACCGACGATTCACCGTCTTTGCTTAATGCTAGAAAAAGAAGGGTTTTTACAGCCTAGACTAGACGGCAATGGATACCTACCAGGCAATCGCTTATCAAAGATGTCTATGGGCATTTTTTGTAACAACGAACATTTAAAAACTGAAAGACATAGCATCCTCCAACGCCTCTCCGATAAAGTTGGTGAGACCTGTAACATTTCAATTGCCGACGGCTCTGAAATGATTTACTTCGATCGCGTAGAGACTCACTGGCCACTAAGAGTTCAACTGCAGATTAATGACCGTGTACCGGTCTATTGTACGGCAAGCGGCAAATTATTTTTGAGCAACCTACCCAGCGCTAAAAGAAATCGCTTGATTTCAAAACTTATTTTTGAAGAGCGCACGCCCAACACAATCATTGATGGAGACGCACTGAAGGTCGAATTAAAACGTATTCGTCGCGAGGACATTGGCATCGATAACGAAGAGTTTATCCAAGGCATGATTGCTGTATCTGTTCCACTTAGAAATCCAGAGGGACAATTTTTTGGTGCACTTGCCATGCATGCACCAAGCGCTCGCATGGACATGAAGAAAGCACTCGAGCAGGTACCCTCACTACAAATAGCAGCAGCCGAACTTATTCAAACAATGAATGATTAAAGCTTCAAATTTATTATCCAAGATTAGCTCAATAAAAATCCATTAAAAAAGCCTATATAACTAGTTATATAGGCTTTTTTAATGAGTGAGCAATCTATATCGCTGGCATCAGTCAATTATCGATCTCAACAAGCATCTTCCTTCATCATATCTGCCGCTTTTTCTGCAATCATTATCGCCGGGGCATTGGTATTTCCAGAGATAATCTCTGGCATAATTGAGCAATCCACCACACGCAGGCCCTCGAGCCCATAGACTCGTAACCTTTCATCAACGACATTCATTTCGTCAACTTCAGGGCCCATTTTACAAGTCCCTGTTGGATGATAAATAGTTGTAGCTCGGTTACGTGCATACTCCAGCAGTTCTTCATCAGTTTGATGCTGAATCCCCGGTTCATACTCCTCGGAAATTAATGGCTTGAGTGCTGGCGCATTAATAATTTTACGAACATGCTTAATTGAATCAATTGCAGTTTGTCGATCAAGCTCGGTGGCTAAATAATTAGGATGAATAGCTGGATATTCAGCGGGATCAGCTGACTTTAATTCTATAGTGCCGGTACTTGTTGGACGCAATTGACACACCGATGCAGTAAATGCTGAAAACTTATGGGTGCCATCGGCAGGTTTATCTGCACTCAGTGGCTGTAGATGATATTGAATATCTGGTCGTTTTAATTCGTCTCGACTTTTTGTAAATATAGCAACTTGACTTGCGGCCATCGTTAACGGGCCGGTTCTAAATAAAGCATATTCAATACCCATCATCATTTTACGTAGAGGATTACGTAATTCGTCATTAAGCGTCAACGGCTTATTCACTTTATAAATAGTACGTATCTGCAAATGGTCTTGTAGATTTTTACCGACACCTGGGGCGTGTTTGACAACATCAATATTATGCTTTTTAAGCTCGTCCTTGTGACCGACACCCGATAACATTAAAATTTGTGGTGAGGCAATAGCCCCTGCAGAAAGCACAACCTCGCCCGAACATTCAACCGTGCGCTCAACTCCGTCTACCGAATAGGTAATGCCGGAGGCACGCTTGCCCGTAAAATTGATCTTATGAACCAACGCTTTAGTTATGACGCTTAAATTAGGTCTATGTAGAACTGGCTTTAAAAAACCAACGGCGGTACTACAACGCGTGCCTCTTTGGGTGATTGTCAATTGAAAATAACCCACACCCTCTTGATTCTTACCATTAAAGTCTTTGGTACGAGGGATACCAATTTGTTCTGCAGCATCAATAAACAATTCACAAATTTTACGTTTTACACGAATGTTAGACACACTCAATGGGCCACCAGCACCGTGATATTCATCGGCACCGCGCTCATTATCTTCAGACTTTTTGAAATAAGGCAAGATCTCGTCATAAGACCAGCCTTTATTACCTAGCTTGACCCAATTGTCATAATCTTCTGCCTGTCCGCGAACATATAAAAGACCATTCAGCGAGCTTGAGCCACCGAGAATTTTGCCTCGAGGCCACTGGAGACTGCGACCATTCAACCCTGGATCTTTTTCTGTGTTGTAACACCAATCGGCTTTTGGATTGTGCATCATCTTAAAGTAGCCGATAGGCACATGAATCCAGGGGTTGGTATCTTTACCCCCGGCCTCTAGCAACAACACTTTTTTATTTGAGTCTTCAGATAGGCGGTTGGCCATTACGCAACCAGATGAGCCAGCACCTACGACAATATAGTCATAAACTTCAGTAGACATAATTGATACACCAAGTAATCTTTATTATAAAAATTGTGTTAACCGCAACATACATATATACATACATTATCAATCTCTAAAGATTAAATCAATTCAAAAATAGACATAATGATTACTTAAGTCTCATTTACTATAGAACTAGCGAAAAATATGTTAAGCAAAGTAAAGTGAAAGCCTAATAGCCTGGCGAGCCCATTACCCACAGCACTACTGCATCTTTATCGAGAGATGAATTCTTCATAAAATGAGGCTCGTCACCTACAATTGAAAAACTATCACCTTTGCCTAAAGTAAAGGATTTATCACCAATTGTTAGCTCCAACTCTCCCGACTGAAGCACCCCGGCCTCTTGACCTTTACGAATACGCGGCTCTTTACCAGTTTCTACCCCAGGTGGAAAGGTAGTTAATATCATTATTAAATCGCCATTTAACCAAGGTGATAGCAACTCTTCGCGAATACCCGTGTCAGAAAAATCTAGAGTGCGCCTCGAATCGTGCCTGACAACATAATTAATTTCATCGATTTTTTGTTGATTTTCTGTATGAAAAAACCAAGTAATCTGCACGCCTAAAACTTCACTTATAGCTTGTAGTACCGATATGGGCAGTGACGAGACGCCACGCTCAACTTGACTGACGTAACCGACAGACCTGCTAATTTTTTCGGCGATAGCAGAAAGTGTTATACCTTTAGCTTTTCGCAAGTCGCGAATTTGAAGCCCAATACGAGCTTTATTTTTATCCATATCCGTAAATACAGAATTAGTTGATTGAAGCATGCAAATAACCTTATGTGTTTGTCAAAAACAATCAGCCTAAAATATTAAATGGCACTCAAACACTATAAGTAATGAGGGCTTATAGCTGTAATGATGCTTTTGTAGCGGCATCCAATGTTTGACTGATCAAGGTATTAATGGTCATTGGACCAACACCACCTGGAACCGGAGTTAGAGCAGCAACTCGACTTTCGAGTCCCGCTTTATCGATATCTCCTAAACCGCCAGGATGAAAACCTGCATCGACAACAACAGCGTTATCTTTAATCCATTGAGCTTTAATAAATTCAGGGCGACCCACAGCTCCCACTAAAATATCAGCTTGGCCAATATGCTGAGCGAGGTTTTGCGTGCGAGAGTGACAGATAGTCACGGTACAATTAGCGTTCAAAAGCATCGCAGCCATCGGCTTACCCAGAATAGGACTGCGTCCTACAACAACTGCATGCTTACCATTTAGGTCGATCTTATAGTGTTCAAGTATGTGCATAATCCCAGCGGGTGTTGCTGAACCATAGGCCGCCTCACCCATTGCCATTAAGCCAAAGCCCTTGGTGGTAACTCCATCGACATCTTTTTCAATCGCTATCGCATCAAAACATTGACGTTCGTCGATCTGTGACGGCACCGGATGCTGTAGCAAAATTCCATGCACATCTGGGTTGGCGTTGAGTTCATTAATTTTAATTAAAAGCTGCTGGGTTGTCGTATCCTCACTCATTTCTACTTTAATAGAATCCATTCCTATACGAAGACAGGCAGCCCCTTTCATTTGCACATAAGTTGCAGATGCAGGATCACTACCAACTAAAATAGTCGCCAAGATTGGCGTCGGAAAACCTTTAACGTTAACAAGTTCGTTAACCGCAGCGGCTAACGCTACCTCTCTTTTTTTTACTAGTTCTTTTCCATCGAGAATAAGAGCTGTCATTAATTTATCTCTTTTTGTTTTGCATTTAAGCCACTTGCTTAAAATTACACTATTTGAAATTAAGTTACTTTAAATTATGTCGTTTGAAGAAATTTATCGGCTCGACATTAAAAAAATATTTTTAGCATTTGATTTTTTCCATCGCAGAATCATAGATTGATCGAAGGTGTGGCTTCACTTTGTAGCGAACGCATTCAACTTCAATTTCAAAGTCAGTTTTATCTAACCACTCTTTGTTAATGCCGCCATCATAGTTTACATAACCCATAGCGATTGTTGCTCCTATGGAGTGGCCGAACATACCTGCTGTTGTTCGCCCCACGATGTCGCCATTAGCATAAATAGGTTCCTCGTGGTAACACAGAGGCTCAGAGTTTTCAAAAACAAAGGCAACAAAACGCTTCGTTAATAAACCTCGACCTTTTTGCTGAAGCAGTGCTTCTTTGCCAATAAAACCTCCCACTTTTTCAAAGTCGGATGCAAAACTTAAGCCTGCTTCTAACGGTGTATCTTCATCGGTAATATCATGACCCCAATGACGATAACATTTTTCCATGCGTAACGAGTTCATCGTATGATAACCATAAGGCTTAATGCCAAATTCTTCACCGGCTGCCAGGATCGCCTCGAATACGCTAGGTGCGTACTCAGTTGCGATATAGAGCTCCCAACCTAACTCGCCAACATAAGTAATACGTGAAGCACGCACTATTGCATAGTGACAATCAATTTCTTTTGAGGTGGCAAAAGGAAAACCTTCGTTAGATATATCAACGCTGGTTAATTTGCTTAGCGTGTCGCGAGCTCGCGGACCCATTAATGTCACAACCGCCATTGCAGAGGTAATGTCGTTAATGTAGACAAGATCATCGGCTTTATTGCGGTGTAACCAATCCATGTCACGCGTTTGTGTGGCCACACCCGAGATAATTAAGTATTTACCTGCAGATATGCGCGTAACGGTCACATCGGCTTCAATACCACCGCGCTCATTCAGCCACTGCGTATAAACCATTTGGCCCACATTAACCGCAACATTATTTGAGCAAACTCTGTTTAAGAATTTTTCAGCGTCGGGACCTTCAACTTGATATTTACAAAAGGAGCTCTGATCAATGACGCCCACTGCATGTCGAACAGCTTCGTGTTCAGCTTTATTATTGTCGAACCAATTTTGACGGCCAAAAGAATATTCATATTCAGGTTTTTGGCCTTTAGTGGCAAACCAGTTGGCGCGCTCCCAGCCATTGTCGACACCAAACACTGCACCTAACGCAACAAGTTTATCATGCAGAACCGAACGTCTTACACCGCGCGCTGTTTTAAATTGTTTAAACGGATAATGTGTTTCATACAATAAACCTAGCGATTCGGTAGTGCGCTCATATAAATAACTTGGATTACCTTGAAAAGGCATATTGCGACGAATATCTACATCCCATAAATCACTCGGAGAATGGCCTTTTTGTATCCACTGCGCTAGCATTTTACCGGCACCGCCTGCCGACTGTATGCCAACCGAATTAAAACCGGCGGCAACAAAATAATTTTTCAATTCAGGCGCCTCGCCCAACTGATAACGATCATCCGGTGTAAATGATTCTGGGCCATTAAAGAACACCTGCAAACCAGTTCGCTCTAAAATAGGCAAGCGATGCATTGCAGCTTCTAGATAAGGCTCTAGATGATCAAAATCTTCGGGTAATTCATCAAAACAAAAATCTTCGGGTATACCATCCATTCCCCAAGGTTTTGCACCCGGTTCAAACATACCAATTAATAACTTGCCTGCGTCAGGCTTAAAATAGCAATAGCCGTCCATATCACGCATCGTTGGTAAAGCGCGAGTGAGATCAGGCATATTTTCTGTCACTACATAAAAATGTTCTGCGGCATGAAGAGGGACATTTACGCCCGCTTTACGACCAAAGTCACGCGCCCACATGCCCGCACAATTAACAACATATTCAGCATCGATATCGCCATCCTCGGTAATAACGCCTGAAACCTTTCCATCGCGTTTCTTTACATCTAAAACTTTTATATTTTCAAAAATTTTAGCGCCGCCTATACGCGCACCTTTCGCTAAAGCTTGCGTTAAATCCACAGGACTTACCATGCCATCCATCGGCAAATGAATCGCGCCAATTACATCGTCAATATTTAACAAAGGCCACATTTCTTTAGCGGCATCTGGGCCAATAACATCACAGGGAAAACCCGCAACTTTTGCCATTGAGGCCCCTCGTTTAAGCTCTGCTAAGCGTTCTTTATTAGTCGCTATCGTCAAGGAGCCATTGCGAACAAAGCCGGTTGCCTGACCTGTTTCTGCCTCTAATTGTTCGTAAAGGCTTGCACTATAGTTAGCTAGCATTGACATGTTATAACTTGCACGAAGCGTAGGCACTAGACCAGCAGCATGCCAGGTGGTGCCACAAGTTAGGGTTTTTCGCTCTAACAAGACAACATCAGTGATACCTAATTTTGTTAGATGGTATGCAATACTACAGCCGATAACACCGCCACCGACGATGACGACTTGGGCCGATGAAGGTAGTTTTTTTGACATACGTAGGTATCCAAATTAATTATTTATAAACATTAAAAACACATCATTAAAATTTTATTGTTAAAATAATTAATTAAAAACAATCGTTTTATTTCTATGAACTAAAACTTGATCTTCAAGATGAGCGCGCAGACCTCGGGCCAAAACAACCTTTTCGACATCTTTACCAAGTCGCACTAGATCTTCGACACTATCGGTGTGATTGACTCGAACAACGTCTTGATCGATGATTGGGCCTTCATCTAATTGCTCTGTCACATAGTGACAAGTTGCACCAATTAGCTTTACACCACGCCGCGATGCTTGGTGATAAGGTTGGCCGCCAATAAAAGAGGGTAAAAAACTATGATGGATATTGATGACTTGATGACGATATTTTTCACACAAAACCTGAGGGAAAATTTGCATGTAGCGAGCGAGCACAACACAATCTATGTTGTAGCTATCAACTAAGCGCTCTACTTCGGCAAATCCAGGGGCTTTATCGTCTTTCTCAATGACAACGTGATGAAAGGGGATAGTGTAAAATTCAGCTAAACCACGTAGGTCCTCATGATTGGAAATAATGCAAGGAATATCGCAGTTAATATCGCCACTTTTCCAACGGTCTAATAGATCTGACAGGCAGTGCGAACCTTTACTGACCATTAAAATAACGCGCTTAGGTTTAGCACTGTCGACAATACGCAAGTTCAGCTCTAATTCTTCAACTAATGGTTGAAACTTTTCGCGCAACACATCCACTCCGAAAGCCAGTGAGTTTGCATTAACTTCTAGGCGAGAAAAAAAACGCTTACTATCAATATCGGAGTGTTGTGATGCGGCTGATATCCAGCCACCATTGTCAGTAATCAGACCGCCTACTTTAGAGACGATACCGGTCTGGTCAGGACAGTCTAAAATCAAACGATAAGTTTGCATCATATTTAACAGTCTCCACTGAATAGTGCTTTGTCATAATTAGACTGCACTATCTTTTTATTTATACAACTACGATATATAAAGAATATATATAAATAAGATTTATAACGACAATCTAGGACTAGAATTTATAACTGCGATTCGAGCTCCGGCAACGCCTCGAATAAATCGGCAACAAGACCAAAATCGGCAACATTAAAGATGGGGGCATCTTCATCTTTATTAATAGCGACGATAATTTTAGAATCTTTCATACCTGCCAAATGTTGAATCGCGCCTGAAATACCCACGGCGATATAAAGATCTGGTGCAATAATTTTACCCGTTTGTCCAACCTGCATATCGTTGGAGACATAACCCGCATCTACCGCAGCGCGCGACGCACCAATAGCGGCACCGAGTTTATCGGCTACCACCTCTAATAAAGTGAAATTAGCACCGGACTGCATACCACGACCACCAGAGATAACAATTCGTGCATTACTTAATTCAGGGCGATCGGACTCTACAACACTTTCACTAATAAAGCGTGACAACCCTGCATCTGCCGCCGCAGCCAGATTTTCTACAGAAGCCTCACCACCGGTTAATTCGATCGCATCAAAAGCTGAGGCGCGAATCGTCATTACCTTGATTACATCGCAACTTTTTAGTGTCTCCAAAGCACTACCCGCATAGATTGGACGGACAAATGTATCGGCATCAACAATATCGATAACGTCAGAAATTTGTGCAACGTCAAGGAGTGCAGCCGCTCTTGGCAGCACACTTTTTGCGTTCGTAGTTGCGGGAGCCATCACGTAGAGAAATGATCTTTGATTGACTAACTCTACCAAGTAAGGAGCAAAGTTTTCTGGCAGCTGTTTTTCTAATGCGGGACAATCGGCTAATAAAATTTCGTCAACACCCGCAATAGCGCAGGCGTCGGTGGCAACGCCCGCACAGTTATAGCCTGCGATTAACAGACTTATTTTAGAACCCGTTTTTTCGGCTAGTCGCTTGGCAGCCGTTAACGCATTAGCCGTTGCTGCTTGTAGTTCTTCATTATTATGTTCTGCTATAACAAGAATACTCATTATATGGCTCCCTCTGTCTGCAATTTCTCAATTAACTCGGCAATGCTGCCAACCTTTTCACCGGCGCTGCGCTCAGGAGGATTAAGCATAGTGACAGTGGATAATCTCGGGGTGATATCAATACCTAAGTCAGCAACTGAAATAGTCTCGATGGGCTTACGCTTTGCCTTCATCAAATTAGGTAGCGAAACATAGCGTGGCTCATTCAAGCGTAAATCAGCAGTAATAAGAGCAGGAAGCTTTAGAGCTACTTTTTGTAAGCCAGTATCGACTTCGCGAGTCACGATGACTTCATCGCCCTCAAAACTTAATTCAGATGCAAAGGTACCTTGTGGCAGACCTGATAAGGCAGCTAACATTTGACCTGTTTGATTATTGTCGCCATCAATTGACTGCTTACCAAAAATGATTAAACCAGGCTTTTCTTTTTCGACGATAGCATTGAATAATTTAGCAATGGCTAATGGCTGCGCAATCTCGTCTGTCGATAAATGTATAGCGCGGTCAGCACCTAGAGCTAATGCAGTTCGCAACTGCTCTTGACAGCTAGCGGGGCCCACACTCACGGCAATGACTTCGGTAGCAACCCCTGACTCTTTAAGGCGCAAAGCTTCTTCGATCGCAATTTCACAAAATGGATTGACAACCATTTTCAACTTTTCGATATCAATTGCCGAATGATCGGCTTTAATGCGAACTTTAATATAGGCGTCGACTACGCGCTTAACACCAACCAATATTTTCATAATAACCCCATTTTTTAGGCCTTCAACTGAAGACTTAAGAATTGAAAATTCCAAATAAGCACTGATAAATGAAATTAACTCGTTAAATTTCACGCGAATATTGATGACAAACCTACTCTTTGTCAATGAATTTTTAATTCGCGCCAATTAATGGATTAAAGCGCTAACGAATTCTTAAATATTTGAGCCTTGAGCCTCAATTTCACCTCGAGCCAAGATTTTAAAAAAAACGTAAGAATAACTGCAATCATTGTAAATAAAAAAATAAATTTTTAACGCCTGACTGTCGCCAAGAGCAATTTCGCCATCATTTAGTAATTTTTTGCGCACCGTTAATGGGCGCTAATGGAAGACAGTCAATAGCTGAAACATGGAGACAATAAATTAGGTGCGATCATTAATAAGACTTAAACACATATCGCTGCTTTTTTAACCTATACGTTTGATTTCGAGTAATTTAGAACCAACTTCAAGCGTATCCTCTTACGTATGCGACTCAATTTGGGTCATTAAGATTTTCTAGCACCATAATAGGGATCATAGATATATTAGTTTTGGACCAATAACCGCAGCCCAACTGTTACCCTCAACAATAGATTAGATATTGTATAGTCAGCATATGTATTTATAATAAAAGTTTATTATCCAGTTCATCGGATATGTAGACAGGTCTTACAAACCGGTATTAAAAATATAGTGTCATAATAATAAATATTTAGATGGTGTCCGGTTAGCCATATATCCAATATCAACATCATAAAATATTTTTTTCATAATAATTCACAGAGGCTTTAACCAAAATGAAACCAATTAAAAACATCCTAAAATTTGCATCTACTGTTGCTCTTACTGGTGCCATGGCATCTTCTGCTGTAGCAGATGTCAATGTCGCCTATTTTCTTGAGTGGGCTACACCCAACCAAATTGCTAAAGTTGAAAAAGTTTATGACGAGGCGATTGGTGAAAAAATTAACTGGATCAACTTTGCAAGCGGCGGCGCAATGACCGAAGCCATGCTTGCTGGCGATATCGATATTGCTTACAGCCAAGGACTAGCTCCGTTTGTTAATGCTATTAATGCTAATGCGCCTATTAAAATGGTCGCCATTGCAGTTGCTTACGGTGCTGCAGATGATTGTATTGTAAGCACTAAAAGTGGCATATCAAAGGCCAATGCATATGAGCTCGAAGGCCAATCTGTAGCTGTGCCTTTAAATACAATGGCTGACTTTGGTTTTCGTGTAACTATGGGGCACTTAGGCGTTGATCTAAGCAAGCTAACCATTGTTGACCAAGAGCCTGCAGATGCTGCGGTATCATTAGTTGACGGCGCTGTTGCAATGGCATGTGGATATGGTGAAAACTCGCTTTCTAAAATGAAACAAGTGGGCAAGCCAATGCTTACAGTTCCAGAGAAAAAAGCAGCGGGTATCTCAAGCTTTGATATCATCTCAGTAACAGAAAAGTTTGCTCAAGAAAAACCCGGAGCTTTACGTCTGTTCTTGGAAGTTACTGAAGAAGCCAATGCTAAATTTGCAAAAGACCCATCTAAGCTTAATGTTATTGCCGATGATGCTGGCTTAACTATTGATAAAACTAAAGCTCAAATGTCTGGTTTTGCTTTTCCAACTGTCGATGAGCAATTAGCAGCATACTTTAATAAAGATGGACGCGTTGCGGAAATGCTTCCTTTCATGGGCAAGATGTTTGCTACTGAAAATGCACCTGCAAAAGCTGACTACAGTCCAGCAGTTGATACGTCTTTCCTTAAGTAACAAGTCGTCAAGTAATAAAGGCAGATTGCAGCAATTGCATCTGCCTTTTGATTTCTAAATTATAAAAAATAATAATTAAAAAATCCTAATAAGTATTTTGGGTTCCAAAAGACCACACACCTCAAGGTGATTTATGACCAATCTCGTTTCAGATAACCTCAATATGGTATTCAATGTCACTTCAGGTGGCACCGTACACGCCCTCAAAGATATTAGCTTTACGCTAAAACAAGGCGAGTTGTTGTCCGTTCTTGGCCCCTCAGGTTGCGGTAAGACAACCTTACTTAACATCATCGCAGGTTTTATAAGGCCCACTGGTGGCAGCCTCATGCTCGGTGGGGAGGAGATCGTGGGCCCAGGCGTCAACCGCGGAATGGTATTTCAGCAAGGCGCTTTATTTGAGTGGCTAACAGTTGCCGAAAATGTAGCATTTGGACTAGAAATCAAAAAGACAGATGCTGCAACGATTAAAAAGAAAGTCGATGAATGGCTAGAGATTGTAGGCTTAGCTGGTTTTGGACACGTGCCAACTTATCAATTATCGGGCGGCATGCAACAACGTATTGCACTGGCTCGTTGTTTGATTAATGATCCAGATTTAATCCTGATGGATGAACCACTGGGTGCTCTCGACGCATTAACTCGTGAAAAGATGCAATCGCTGGTGTTGAAAATTTGGAAAGAGACGGGTAAAACCATCATGATTATCACTCACTCTGTTGAAGAGGCACTGCTACTGGGAGAGAGACTAATTGTGATGGCACCGAGGCCTGGACGACTTCATAAAGAATACCACCTACCCTTCGCAGAGCAGGGACTTACGCAAGATCTCAGGGAGATTAAAGGCACCAAAGAATTCGGTGAAAAGCGCGAAGAAATTCTCACTATGATCTGGAATATGGAAGAAGAAATAATGGGGCAGGTGTAATTATGATTGAATATCGTGGCTTAATAGTTGGCTTTCTATTTGTAGCGTTGCTAATCGCTTGTGTGGTTGCCGTAGTGTATGGTCGAAAATTAATTCGTGTTGAAAAAACTGATGCGGTGTTTGGCAACCCGGCACGAGCGTTAGGTGGCTGGCACTGGATTGTTACCGGTGTTAGTTTTATTTTAATTGTTTGGTTTTATTTTTCTTGGGACACCGCCCGTGCGTTTTACCCGGAATCTGCCAATGAACTTTGCCAGATTGCAAAATTAGACTATGCCGTTAATCCAATTCGTTCAGTATTTCCTATCGATGATGCTTATCTGCGTGGCACTAGACTGTTAAAACGAGAAGCTGCACAACTCGATGGCTTAGAGGCACAAATTGGCTCTTTAGGCTTAAATGCCGAGAAAACAGCACATGCATTACTGATTATCAGCTCAATGCGCAACACCATGAATAGCCTTGCATCCGAACAATACCTAGACCTAAAAACGACACAACAGATCGCCGGTATTGAAAATAGGATCAACCAGTTAACAGCTAATTTGGCAGATGCAGCCTATCCTGGCAGACCTACCGCTGAACAAATAGAACTGGCTGAAAATCAGGGGCCATGGGGCGATGCTCGCAACGAGATACCTATCCATCCGGCGACTCCTCGCGGTTATAAATTTGATGCTGCAGCTGAGGTAATGAAAGAAATTTCTAGTGACTTTAGTCGTATCAGAAATACCAGTGCTTACTTTTTAGAACAAATAAAATTACAAAAGAGACAATTAAAAGACTTCAATCAATTAACTGATGACGCTACCGGTCTCAGCGAAGCTGAAGTTGATGAGCGCGATGATTTCTCTAAAGTGCTGACTCGTGTTTTAAGACGCATCGATGATGGTCTTATCTTTCCACCGAATGCCTTAATGGGTATCGAAGCGGCACTAACCTCGCTTGAGAAGGAACAGCTCTCACAACAAGGTGGAATGACATTTATCAATACATGGATGATGCCTGGAGGACGTATCGAAGCTGGCTCTAGTACCTGTAGCGAGCAGGGCTCTGGTCGCTGGTTACCCAAGCCCGCGGATACTCTAGGAACCTTCGCGCGTATAGCTGATCCTGAAATTGGCTACAAAGGTCATCCCCTGCTTTGGTACAGAATGAAGCCTTTTGGTGAAATGGTTGGATTTATTGTTCCTGACTTCATCGCAGATATAATACCCGGTGGTTATCCTCGCCATACTGAGTTTGGCTTAACCAATGACAATCTCAAGAGTAACGTTTATAACTTTGTTACCGGTGATTTTGACTCATTCTCTATCCCAGTGCCCTCTGGACATGTATGGGATTCATTACTAAGAGTCTTAGCGGGTCTATTTTTTGGTATTATTCTGGGTGTCCCACTGGGTTTATTTATGGGCTTATCAAGATTCTGTAAAGGTTTCTTTGATCCTCTAATCGAGCTTTATCGTCCGGTGCCGCCACTCGCCTGGGCCCCACTTATCCTCACAATTTTTGGTATTGGCGACGACGGTAAAATCTTCCTGTTATTTATGGTTGCTTTTGCCATTATGGTTATCTCTGCAAGAACCGGTGCTACCGGTACTCAACTATCAAAAATTCATGCAGCTCATTCACTTGGTGCCAACAACCGTCAAATTTTACGTCGCGTGATACTACCAAACTCGCTACCTGAGATATTGACCGGTATCCGTATTGCTATTGGCGTATGTTGGGGCACATTAGTTGCAGCTGAGATGTTGGCGGGTACTACCGGTATTGGCTTCGTCGAAAATGTTGCCAGAAAACAGTCTGATTACGAAATTATCTGGACAACCATTATCATCCTCGGCTTACTTGGGCTCTTGTTTGATTTAATTATGCGCTGGGTTATTAATAAATTTATACCATGGAGAGGTCAAGGCTAATAGCTTAAAGCTATAGAACATATTTGAAATAAAGTCTTTCAAAAGCGTCTTATTGAGTTATCTTATAAGTCGCTTTTCTGATGTTTGTAGATATTAGTTTAAGTAAACCTTATACCATTTATAGAGCGCTTATAAACGACAGCGGACGTATCTAAACTGTCGATTTGTGTATAAATATTGGCATTATATTTATACATGGTTTTTAAATCTCAAACCGTTAGAATAGACTGTTTTGCCTAATCGTTTGACCTAAGAAAATTGGAGATTACCATGCACATTGGTGTACCTAAAGAAATATCTAGTGGTGAGCAACGAGTTGCCACCACGCCAGAAGCCGCCAAACAATTGCAGAAATTAGGCTTTTCTGTCTCTATCGAGGCAGGCGCTGGAATATCAGCGAAATTGCGCGATGACGACTATCGCGACGCCGGTGTCGCAATTGTCGATTCAGCGGAAGAGCTGTGGAAAAGCTCAGATGTCATTTTAAAAGTTAGGGCGCCAGAGACACAAGAAATTGATTATTTAAAAGAGGGACAAATAGTTATTTCGTTTATGGCTCCGGCTCAAAACCCAGAGCTGCTACAAAAATTAGCGGATAAGAAAGTCACCGCACTGGCGATGGAGACGATTCCTCGTCTATCGCGCTCACAAAAAATGGATGCGCTCAGCTCGCAAGCCAATATTGCTGGCTACCGTGCAATTATTGAGGCAGCACAACATTTTGGTCGCTTTTTTACCGGTCAAATTACTGCAGCCGGTAGAGTTCCCCCAGCTAAAGTACTGGTTATTGGTGCGGGTGTGGCGGGTCTTGCCGCTATCGGTACCGCCAGAAGCATGGGTGCTATTGTACGTGCCTTCGATACTCGTCCAGAAGTAAAAGAACAAGTTGAAAGTATGGATGGCGAATTCCTTATGCTGGAATTTGAGGAAGATGGAAGTGGCGAAGGTGGTTATGCTAAAACCATGAGCCAAGAATTTATTGACGCTGAAATGGCTCTTTTTGCACAGCAAGCTAAAGATGTCGATATTATTGTAACAACAGCACTGATTCCTGGCCGCCCTGCTCCTGAATTAATTACCGAAGACATGGTTAAATCGATGCGCGACGGCAGTGTCATTGTCGATCTTGCCGCTGCCATGGGAGGTAACTGTAAGCTAACTGAAGCAGATAAAGTGGTTGTCAAGCACGGCGTAAATATTATTGGTTATACAGATCTACCCAGTCGTCTATCGACACAAGCAAGCCAATTATACTCGACTAATCTACGTCACCTCATGACCGATCTGACACCAGAGAAAGATGGCAATGTCGTCATTAATTTTGAAGACGAAGTTATTCGTGGGGCAACAGTTGTTCGAGCCGGTGAAATTACTTTTCCGCCACCTGCGCCGAAACTATCGGCCGCTCCTGCAAAAAAACCAGAGCCTGCACCTGTTGCAGCATCCGCGCCAAAAATACCCAGTAAGTTTAAACCTTGGATTCCTTTTATCATCGGCGCGCTCGCTTTATTAGGCTTAGGGTCTACAGCACCTGATTCATTTATGTCGCACTTCACTGTTTTTGTGTTGTCGTGTTTTGTCGGCTACATGGTTATCTGGAATGTGTCACCTTCACTTCATACGCCGTTAATGAGTGTTACTAATGCAATTAGTAGCATCATCATCATTGGTGCTCTGTTACAAATCTCTTCTCCCGATCCATGGGTTATTATCCTGGCAGGTATTGCTGTGTTAATCACCAGCATCAACATTTTTGGCGGCTTTGCGGTCACTCAACGCATGCTTGATATGTTTAGAAGATAATAATCACTCAATAATATTAAAAATATAGACTGACTTATATAGCGATAAAAAAGCTATATAAGTAGTTGGAGAAAAATGATGTCACAAGGTCTAATTAACGTTGCATATATAGGTGCAACTATTCTGTTTATCCTCGCACTAGGGGGCTTAAGCAAGCAAGAAACTGCCCGTCGCGGTAATCTGTTCGGCATGATCGGTATGGGGATTGCGCTTGTCGTAACAATTATTGGTTTGGTCACCAGTAATTATGCATTCTTGATCGGTGCTTTAGTGATTGGTGGTAGTGTGGGTTTGGTACTGGCCAAAAAAGTAGAAATGACGCAAATGCCAGAACTTGTTGCTATTTTGCATAGCCTAGTTGGTTTAGCCGCTGTACTAGTGGGTTATGCTAACTTCTTAAGCCATTCTAGCGGCTTAAGTGGTGCCGAGCTCACTATTCACCATATAGAAACTTATATTGGTATTTTAATTGGTGCGCTGACATTTTCGGGCTCCGTTGTTGCCTATTTAAAACTTAGCGGTAAATGGGGTGGCAAGCCGTTACTATTACCCGCGCGACATTGGTTAAATCTTGTTTTATTAATACTCGCCATTTATTTTGGTGTTCAGTTTGTAAATGATGCCGGTGCCGGACAGGGCTTGACAGCATTATTGATCATGACCGTTGTTGCCTTGTTGTTTGGCATTCATATGGTAGCCGCCATTGGTGGCGCCGATATGCCGGTTGTTGTATCTATGTTGAATAGCTACTCTGGTTGGGCTGCAGCTTCACTTGGCTTTTTACTCTCGAATGATCTGTTGATTGTTGTCGGTGCTCTTGTTGGTAGTAGCGGAGCCATTTTATCGTACATCATGTGTCGAGCAATGAATCGAAACTTTATCGCCGTAATTGCTGGCGGCTTTGGCTCGAGTTCACCAAAGGCTGGAGCCGTAGCCACAGAGATAGAAGGCGAAGTGACTCCTATTAATGTCGAAGATGTCGCCGATATGGTTCTAAATGCTAAAGAAGTCATGATCATACCTGGTTACGGTATGGCGGTTGCTCAAGCACAACATATGGTTAGCGATATTACCAAGACATTGCGTAAAAAAGGCGTCAACGTTCGCTTTGGTATTCATCCGGTGGCGGGACGTATGCCCGGCCATATGAATGTATTATTGGCTGAAGCAAAAGTACCTTACGATATTGTTTTTGAAATGGAAGAAATCAATGCAGATTTCCCCAACATTGACGTGTCTATTGTGATTGGTGCCAACGATATTGTGAACCCTGCTGCACTAGATGTGCCCGATAGCCCTATTGCCGGAATGCCGGTCCTGCAACCGTGGAATGGTAAAAACACTATTGTGCTAAAACGTGGTATGGCCTCGGGTTACGCGGGTGTAGAAAACCCATTATTTTATAAAGACAACACTAGAATGCTATTTGGCGATGCGAAAGAAAGCTTGGAAGCTTTGTTTAAGTTGCTAAATTAATTTCTTTTAGCAGACATCACAGACAATAAAAAAGGTGCCTTGAGCACCTTTTTTATTGTCTGTGATGTCAATGTATATAATTTGAATAACATCGGTCTTTACCAATCTTTTTTAGTTTTATTTTACAATTTTTGCAGGGCAACTTAATCGCTATTTAATACTAGTGACCAGAATAACTGACACCGTAACCTAGCGCTGCCAGACTTTCTTCAGCGATAATTAATGTATCTGCACTAATATATTTGTCGATCTTCATACAATCTAGATAATATTCTAAGCAGATAATGGTATCGGCGAAAGTCTCTAGCATATGCTCAAGTGCCGCTGGAGGCGTATTAGATAATAAACAGCCTTCGACAAACTGAATCGAGCTAGCCATAATCTCTGCCGCTCTAGGTAGCTCTAGTACGATCATACCACCGCGAACACTGTTCATAGTTTTAGCGACATTTTTAATGTGGACTCGATCATATGATGAATCTGAAAAAGAGCTCAGCGCTCTTTTCATTAGGTTTAAACCTATCTCGGCCTCTTCTAATACAACTAATTGAGCGCCGGCTAAATGACTGTTAAGAATCATATCATTGCGCGATTGATCGTTAATTTCAGATAACTTCTCGTCGGAGAAATTTGCATTGATAATACTGTCTAGTACGCTCTCAACATAAAGAAACGCATCGGCCATATCCATCAACTCTTTAGTATCAGGATTTTCACCTGACTCTCTCCAAATTGCTAGCTGTTCTAATTGTTGCCCCATCGTCTCGGCAGCCGATTTTAAACCGACGACGTCAAGAATATCTCGAATCTTAGTAATACTTATAATAAAGTCGTCGTTATTTTCGAGTATGGTGGAATCACTCTCAGCGCTATTTTCGATGACTTCTTTGGCGATACGGAGCTCGCCTCTTAAAGTATCGACGACGGAGCTAACAGTACTCGCACTTGGCCCAGTTAATACTGCCGCCTCTTTAATTCGATCTTGTTCGGTATAGCTAAGATCACCAAAGCCATAGGATTTTACAATGGTAGTAAAGGGCTTTTCCTGAATATTTGCGAGAGCAATATAGTAGGCCATTTCAATTGCATACTGCGGGTCAGTTACATGAGCGAAACCGGTAAGACCCTCTTTTTCAATACGCTTGAATTCTTTATCTAAATGGCTAAATAAACGTTTTCTCTCTAGCGTAAAGACCATATTTTGTTGTAAAAAGGCATCGATCACATTACAAGATAGCCACCAGAAGGTATGATTTGGTTGGCCTTTTGCATGTGTTGTTAGTTTCCTGAGTGCACGCTTCATTAATTCAAGTGAAGTTTGAACACGTATATCTCTGATAACTCCCAATAAGCCAATTTGATACATATGGCGAAAACGCTTTGCCAAACCTTCAATCGTTTCCCCCTTGGGTATAGTCGTTAAACCTTCATTACTTGCAGGTAGGGTGAAACTCTTAGAGACGCCGGAAAAATAACTCTCCCACATAATAGGTTGGCGATTGGAAATACGAATATCATTAATATAAGGAATCATTAGAGCAGGCATGCCCCACTCTTTTTGGAGGGCATATTCAAAATAACAGGACAAAACAAAAAATCCCTTTGTTAAGGCCGATAGCTTTTCATCGCCTAGGGGCGCGCCATCCTCGTTGATTTTTCTTGCGGTATATAATAACTCACCGGCGAGTTCACGAGCACCAAATAATTCAATCAGATCTAAACTACCTCGGATTTGCTGCAGTGATGAAATACATGCATTTAATAACTTTATATTTTCTCGATCACTAACATAACCTTCTAATTGAGTAGCCGCTTGTTCTATGGTTATTACCAGCTCATCGCGAACAACATGTAGCGATGTTAAATTAATTTTATGGTTATTATGCAAAGGACCATCCTCTTTGATTAACATTTATAGCGTATCATCATAAAGTTATATGAGAGTAAAACTAAATCTTATGAATAAAACACTTATTCATTGGCGTGCTTGAGACAAACGTCTCAAAAAAGTTAAAGGAATAGTCATCATCACCCTTAATTATCTTAAAAAATATTTTAGTCATTACAAACTAGATAAATTATCAATCTGATTATACCTAAACTGTGTGCTATAACTACTATATAAAAGATTTACACCTATAGTAGGGGCTGCTAATCAATAAAGCATTGAAGAGATTGACGCTATTTGCAATACAACTTCATAATATTAGTCTTCCTGATTCATAGCGATAGATTAATGTCTATAGATTACTGACTATGAACTAATGGTTACATATCTATTTTTAATATACAGCTTAATCAATAAATCATGGGTAACTCAGCAAAAACAGCCGCAAGTATAAAGACCTTACTCATATGCATTAACATATTAGAAAATACCATTTTTTTGATTACCTATCATGTAGTTTTATTAAGAATATCGAGAGCTCAGCTGAAACACATAATAATTTTGCCTGCTGCATTAATCAATTGCACCTGCCTTTTTATTTGTCTTTTTTTGTACTTATTATCCATCTACATCGCTCTAATTTAGACCACTAGGTATCTAATTTTTACGCCCAATAAAATGTTAAATATATCGATATCAATATATTAAAAAAATCTCGATCAAATAGTCTTTGTGGCCAGGGGGCTACTTATTATTCAAGTGAACCTCAGGCCTCTCGCATATAAGTTTACACCGGATATTGTCGAAGCTATTAATATAGGATTAATGATAAGTATTTTATTATAGTGCTAGGGATGTAGTTGTAGAATATAAAACAATCATATCTTATATGAGACTTCACAACTAAAGATGAATTTTCAACGTTTGCTTATGGTTATATTTGACGTATTTTAATCGTTATCTTTTCATAAGTGTAAATAGAGCACAAAAAATATTGATGGTCTTTGTCACAAACGATCCCTTTAAAGTGGCAAGCAACAACAAATTTAAGATAGCTACTTATATTAAAAAACTGAAGTCAATAATATCAACTAGCGAGACAGAGCCTTTATTGAATAGGGCTCAGGTGTCCATAGATGCGCTACCGAGGTTGTACAACAACGAGATCGAATAGTTATTGACAGAGTAAAAACCAATTAATAGAGAAGTTAAAAATGAGTTAATAAAGAATGATGAGAAATGATATCTGACAACTAAGAACTTGAACCACATTAACTATTAAGTTATTTAATGTTGTTGCCCTAAGGGCATTTTGCAAATTCGGACATACCGAGTTCTCACTTAGTTTTTTTATCCACGCCTTTCATGGCATTAACCGCTAGTTCAGTGTTTTGTACTGTCTTATTTGGTTGTTCATCGCATTTAGATGGATCATCACCACAGATATCACAGGTATAGTTCTTTTCGCCTAAAGCAGCACCAATGCCACCACAGGAACCAGTAATAGGTTTTCTGCCAAAAATAACACCCACAGAAGTTGCGAGAATAACGAAGGCTAACAGTAAAAATACAAGTAACAGTGTGATCATATGTTTGCTCTCTAAAATTAATTATTTAAAAAGGGGCTAAACGCTTTGGAGTTCACCACGCGATATTTGCTTTCAGTATTTTCATTATCGTACAAAATAAAGTATGCCGCTATGTTTTCTCTTTCACTCAACGCTAACGCAGCCTTTTCACCAAGTACGTTAAGTGCAGTTGCTAGGGCATCGGCTGTTGCTGCATTATCGGCAATAACAGACACAGAGGCAATGTTATGCTTTACCGGCCTGCCACTTGTGGGGTCTAGTGTATGGGAAAAACGAGTGCCATTTTCTTCGAAATAATTTCTATAGTCACCCGATGTCGCAATTGCTTGATCAGTCAACTCTACAACTCTTTGCACTGACTTTTGCATTAACAATGGCTCTTCTATACCTAGACGCCAAGGCTTATTTTCTTTATTTAATCCCCTCGCCCTTACTTCACCGCCTATCTCAACTAAATAATTATCGATATTTTTAGAAGTTAATAATTCTGCGACCTTGTCGACACCATAACCTTTCGCAATTGCCGATAAGTTTATACTTATAGGTTTAAGTTTCTTTATTGCCCGATTCTGTTTATCAAGTACGAGGTTATGCCAACCAACATTGTCCAAAGTTCGTTCGAGTACATCCCTGTCGGGTATTTTTTGATCTTGATCAGTTGCCGCACCAAAGCCCCACAAGTCGACTAGAGGACCTATTGTTATATCAAAACGGCCACTGGTTAGTAAAGAGATCGATTGACTGATTTCTAACACCGTAAAAAAATCAGTCGAAATACTTTTCCAGGTATCGACGGATGATTGGTTGAATTTGGATATCTCTGAATCGGGTATATAAGTCGACATTTGTCTATTAATATCGATTAATAATTTATCAATATCAATTTGCAATGCGTATTTATCGATGTTCGCGGGAGGGGAAACAACTGTAATATGATAACTCGTACCCATCGTCGGGCCAGTAATCAAGAATTTATGGGGTGACGAGGATTGACCACAGGAGACTAGAATGACTGACAAAGACAAATAAACTAATAATAAGGCAGAGGCATTTAAAGAAAACCTCGACCTTATTCCACCTACTAACTTATTCATTAACATCATATATTTGTACTGATACTCAATCTTATAACCTAAATTTTAGCCGCCAAAGTCATCAAGCATAATATTTTCATCTTCAACACCCATATTTTTAAGCATGTTGATAACTGCTTGGTTCATCATTGGTGGCCCACACATGTAATATTCACAATCTTCTGGTGCTGGATGCTCATCCAAATACTCTTTCAGTAGCACGTTGTGGATAAAACCTGTATGACCCTCCCACTTATCTTCGGGCTGCGGGTCGGATAGTGCAACATGCCAATCAAAGTTTTCATTTTCAGCGGCAAGCTGATCATAGTCTTCTTTGTAGAACAGCTCACGTAAAGAACGCGCTCCATACCAGAAACTGATCTTTCTATGACTTTTCAAGCGACGTAACTGATCGAAAATATGTGACCGCATTGGCGCCATACCGGCACCACCACCAACAAATATCATTTCCGCCTCACTCTCTTTGGCGAAGAACTCACCAAACGGGCCAAACACGTTAATCGTGTCACCTGGTTTCAGGTTGAAAGTGTAAGACGACATTATGCCCGGAGGAATACCCTGAGCGCCTGGGGGCGGCGTAGCAATACGAATATTGAACTTAACAACACCACGCTCTTCTGGATAGTTGGCCATCGAGTAGGCGCGAATAGTGGTCTCTACTACTTTTGATTCTAGCTTGAAGAAACCAAAGCGCTCCCAATCACCGCGATACTCTTCTTCGATGTCGAATTCACTGTATTTAATATGATGAGGAGGCACTTCAAGCTGTACGTAGCCGCCCGCGCGAAAATCAACATTTTCGCCCTCGGGAAGTTTGAGCGTCAGCTCTTTAATAAAGGTTGCAACGTTGTGGTTAGATTCAACCTCACATACCCACTGTTTAACCCCAAAGACATCGTCTTCGACCTCTACATCCATATCTTGCTTTACAGCCACCTGACAGGATAGACGCCAACCTTCTTTGGCTTCACGCTTAGTAAAATGAGATTCTTCGGTAGGCAAAATGCCGCCACCACCAGATTCAATAATACATTTACACTGAGCACAGCTACCGCCGCCACCGCAAGCAGATGGTAAAAATAGGCCGGCATCCGCCAGAGTATTCAGTAATTTACCCCCAGCTGGCACCGTAATTTTCTTTTCGTGATTAACCGTAATCGTCACATCACCCGTGCTAACTAACTTTGCTCTTGCTGATAAAATCACTCCGACTAGTGCAAGCACCAACCCTGTGAACATCGCAACGCCCAACATAATTTCAATTTGCATAATGATTTTTTACCTCACTCTTAAAGATCGATGCCACCAAAAGACATAAATCCTAACGACATTAAACCTACGGTAATAAATGTAATGCCCAAACCACGTAAGCCTTCTGGTACATCACTGTATTTCATTTTCTCACGAATACCTGCCAGAGCAGTTATCGCAAGGGCCCAACCGACACCAGAGCCCGCGCCAAAGACGACACTTTCACTGAAGTTGTAATCTCGTTCAACCATAAATAAAGATGCACCCAAAATGGCGCAGTTCACTGTAATTAGTGGCAAGAAAACACCCAGTGCGTTGTATAGCGCTGGCACATATTTGTCCAAAAACATCTCTAGAATTTGAACTAATGCAGCAATCACACCTATATACGTAATTAAACCCAAAAAGCTCAAGTCAACATCAGGTAAACCGGCCCATGCTAAAGCGCCATCGGCTAAAAGATAGGTATAAAGAAGATTGTTTACCGGGGTGGTGATTGTGAGTACAACAATAACTGCCACACCTAAACCAAAAGCCGATTCAACTTTTTTTGACACCGCAATAAAAGTACACATACCCAAAAAAAAGGCGAGCGCCATATTTTCTATAAAAATAGCGCGAACAAATAAACTAAGTAATGCTTCCATCAGTGAGCCTCCTGACCTTGGGTGTTTGGTGCGATTTTAAATTCATCCACCTCGACCTGATCTTTTTTGAATGCACGTAAGGCCCAAATAAAGAAACCAATAAGAAAAAATGCGCTGGGTGGTAACAACAACATACCGTTAGAGACATACCATCCACCTTCTGTTGACAATGGTAGTATCTCGTAACCCATCAATTTACCAGAGCCAAAGAGCTCACGCACAAATGCAAGTACCAACAGCAGCACACTGTAGCCCATACCGTTGCCAATGCCATCTAAGAAACTAGGGATCGGCGGATTTTTCATGGCAAAGGCCTCGGCACGTCCCATTACAATACAGTTAGTAATGATCAAACCCACAAACACCGATAACTGTTTACTAATATCGTAAGCAACCGCTTTTAGAATTTGATCAACAACAATAACCAATGATGCAATGATGATCATTTGCACAATAATTCGAATGCTGCTGGGAGTATAATTGCGCACCACCGAGACAAAAAAGTTTGAAAAGCCCGTCACTATTGTCACTGCAATACACATTACAATAGTCACTTTCAAACTACTGGTAACTGCCAGTGCAGAACAAATACCAAGAATTTGCAGTGCAATCGGGTTATTCTCAAAAACCGGCTTAAATAATAAGTCTTTAAATTTCATGTCTAAGCTTCTCCACTTTTCAGGTTATCTAGATATTTCGAATAACCCATATCACCCATCCAAAATTTCACCAAGTTATCAACACCACGGCCTGTTAAAGTTGCGCCCGATAAGCCATCGACCTTATATTCGGCGTCCGGAGTATTACCGTTAACCTTACCTTTAAGAACAGTGAGGCCGACATCTGCACCAACTGCCCCTAGATAAACTTTTTTACCTTTCCACTGCGCCTTCCAGCTTGGGTTATCAATTTCACCGCCTAAACCCGGTGTTTCTGCATGCTCATAAAAAGTGATACCTGAAACTGTGTTTAGATCTGACTCTAGTGAAATGAAGCCGTAAAGCGTAGACCACAGACCATAACCTTTGATGGGTAAGATTATCTTTTTAATCTGATCGCCTTCGTTGACTATATAGACTTCCGAAAATTGCTCGCGGCGATTTATTTTAGCAATATCAACGTCGGCAGCAAGATCTTTTGACAATTTAGGATCCTTGGATGCACGGCGCTGGTCATAAGTTTCAGGATTAACTACATCGCTGTATTTACCCGTATTTAAATCAACGATTTTAGTCGTAACGTTTTCAAACATTTCGTTAATCGATTTGCCGTCAATAATCCCCTGATCATACAAGCCGCCAGCTCTAAGGATATTTATTTTAAAATCTTTGGCTTTATTGGCTATCTGCGCGGGCTTGAGCACGACCGCGGCCGTTGACACGATAATAGAGCAAACCAAACATAATAATAGCGCGACAATAAATGTATCTTTAATCGAGTCTTTACTGGACACGTGCTAATCTCCTTTTGACATTGGCCTGAACTACAAAGTGATCCATTAGTGGGGCAAATAGGTTAGCAAATAAGATGGCTAACATAATACCCTCGGGAAATGCTGGATTGACAACTCTGATAAGAATCGTCATAAAACCAATCAGTGCCCCAAACCACCACTTACCTATATTGGTCATAGAGGATGACACTGGGTCTGTTGCCATAAATACCATGCCGAAGGCAAAACCACCCATGACTAAATGCCAGTACCAAGGCACATTAAACATCTCATTGGTATCTGAACCGATTAGATTTAACAACGATGATGTCACAATCATACCTAACATAACACCTGACATGATGCGCCATGATGCAATTCTGGTGAAGAGTAACACTGCTCCTCCAACAAAAATCATCAACGTCGACACCTCGCCAATAGAGCCGTGAACGTTACCAATAAATGCATTCATCCAACCACTAGAGCCGCCTAGTGCTTCTATACCACTAGTTGACGCTATCGATAAATTAGTTGCGCCAGTATAGCCGTCAACCGCGGTCCAAACCGAATCGCCAGACATATAGGCGGGATAGGCAAAATAAAGAAACGCACGTCCTGTTAAGGCAGGGTTTAAGAAGTTTTTACCGGTGCCACCAAAAACTTCTTTACCTACCACTACACCAAAGCTAATACCTAGTGCAGCTTGCCAAAGAGGCAGATCAGGTGGACAAATTAACGCGAATAAAACGGAAGTCACAAAAAACCCTTCATTGACTTCATGCCCGCGTTTAATTGCAAACAGCACTTCCCAAAAGCCACCGACAATAAATGTCACCGCGTAAATGGGTAGAAAATAAGCTGCGCCATGCCAGAAATTGTCCCACACACTATTGGGATCATAACTAGCTAACAGTTCAATAATAGTTCCATGCCAACCCTCAACAGCACCTAGACCTAATTCAGCCATAATCGTGTTGGCTTGAAATCCTAGGTTGTACATACCGTAAAACATAGCAGGAAAAGTACATAACCACATGGTGATCATAATCCGCTTCAGGTCGATACCATCACGAACATGAGAGGTGGTTTTAGTAACCGAACTAGGTCGATAAAAAACAGTATCTACCGCTTCATAAAGGGCATACCAACTTTCATACTTGCCTCCTTTATGAAAGTGCGGTTCCATATTGTCAAAGATTGATCTCAAATTCATTATTAACCCTCTTTCTCTATACGTGTAAGATTATCGCGCAAAATTGGCCCATATTCATATTTACCAGGACAAACATACGTGCATAGAGCTAGATCTTCTTCATCTAATTCTAGACAACCTAATTTTTGAGCCATTGCTGTATCACCCACAATTAGTGAACGAAGCAGCTGTGTCGGAAGTATATCCAACGGCATTATGTTTTCGTAAGCACCGATCGGCACCATTGCACGCTCACTACCACTAGTTGTTGTTGTAAAATCAAACTTTTTGTCTTTGATGAACTGTGATGCATAAATACCCAGAGTTGAAAAATAATTAAATCCAGGTCGCAAATAGTGCAGCATAGGCCTGTCATTACCTTCGATAAGCACACAAACCTGCTGATGATAACGCCCCAAATATGCTAACGCGCCTTTAGCGGTACGGCCACCAAAGACGGAGCCTGAAACAACCCGGTTATTGCCACTTTCTAGCTCACCCGCTGTGAGCTCATCTAAATTTGCACCAACTCGTGTTTTTAATAGACGTGGCTTTGATACTTGTGGACCGGCTAAAGAAATAACTCTGTCGGTATAGACTCTTCCGGTTGTGAAGAGATGTCCAAAGGCAATGACATCTTGATAACCAATTGTCCAGACGACATTATTAACACTCACTGGAGCTAAGAAATGGATGTGCGTGCCCGCGTTTCCCGCTGGGTGCAAGCCTGCAAACGTCTCTACTTTAAGCTTTGGATTATTCGGTACAGACATATCCGCATCAACTGCCTTGCACACATAAACATCACCTTCCGTAAGTTTTGTAAGCAACATTAAACCTAGACTAAAAGCTTCAGTTTGTGAGGCTATAACAATTTTGGGATCTGCGGCTAATGGATTGGTATCCATTGCATTAACGAAAATAGCGCTGGCGGTACTATTTATAGCAGGCACCTTACTATAGGGCCGAGTTCTGAATGCTGACCACTGACCAGATTCTGCTAGCGTTTCAATAATACCCGCGGCATTAAGACCGGCTATTTCCTCGGGTTTGTAATGTTTAAACTCAACCGCCTCATCGCCTTTGACATCAATAACTACAGACTGCAAGACGCGACGAGCACCACGATTAATGGCTGCTACAGTACCCGAAGCTGGTGCGGTGTAAAGTACACCTTCTGTGGTTTTGTCGGTGAATAATAACTGCCCTAACTTAACTTTATCGCCCTCTTTTACAGCCATGGTTGGTTTCATACCATGGTAGTCAAGACCGATAATTGCGACAGAACGCGCTTTAGGTGCATCGTTAATGATTTGTTCAGGACTACCACTGATGGGTAAATCCAATCCTCGACGGATTTTGATCATATATCAAACCTAATGGTTGGTGGGATACAAAAAATGACATGCATTTTTACTTATTACTCGTTTAAAGCAGCATCAATCAATTGACAACCCGCCAAACATACATTGATTATATTGCTTCAAAAGCCTGCTAGATTTAACTAATTGTAGACTAATGCACAAAAACTTCATGCAACTTTCAGATTGTTAATTATAAAGTGCTCTATGCCACCTTGCCAGTAAAAACAGTATCATTTACGACAATGAACATAAAAAACCCACAATCAAAAGTTTTTAAAAAATAAACTAATCGACTTGCCTTTGCAGCCCTACTCAAAAGCTATTGATTAATTATCGAGCAACTAACAATGCTAATATCTAATCACGAAAAATACGCTTTAGGATTATTAATTTAGTAGTTGGCAACACAGACAAAATTCAATAGAACCGATAAAACGCTTACCTAAGCTGCCAAACAAACCTTATTTTAGAGGATAAGTTTTATAACTAACCCCTGCAATCTGCTCGAGGCAGCGCATGACCTGGCAACTATATCCAAATTCATTATCATACCAACAATAAACTACACAGCTATCGTCGCTTACAATCGTTGCTCGGCTATCAAACACACATGCCTTGCGGTTACCGACAAAATCACTTGAAACGACTTCGGGTGAATTGGTGTAATCAATTTGTTGTTGCAATGGCGAATGTAGGGCAACTTCGCGAATATAGTCGTTCAACGCTGCTTTTGTTGTAACTTTGTCTAACTGCAGGTTTAATATTGCCATCGATACATTAGGTGTCGGCACACGAATAGAATTACCGGTTAATTTACCCGCCAATTCAGGAATCGCCTTCTGTACCGCACTAGCTGCGCCAGTTTCAGTCAACACCATATTTAAAGCAGCACTGCGACCGCGTCGGTCACCACTGTGATAATTATCAATTAAATTCTGGTCGTTAGTGTAAGAGTGAACCGTCTCGACATGGCCGCGTTTAATGCCGTATTCATCCATCAACGCTTTAAGAATCGGAGTGATGGCATTTGTGGTACACGATGCTGCCGAGATGATTTTATCGCTATCATTTATCGTATGGTTATTAATACCAAAAACGATATTTTTCAGATCACCTTTTCCTGGGGCAGTCAGCAACACTTTTTTGATGCCAACACAAGCCAGGTGCTGAGATAGACCCGTTTCATCGCGCCAAACACCGGTGTTGTCGACCACTATTGCGTTGTCGATACCATAATCGTGGTAGTTAATCTCTGCGGGAGAGTTAGCATAAATAACTTTAACTTCAGAACCGTTGCAAATCAGCGTGTCGGTTTCTTCGTCAACACGAATCGTGCCCTTAAAGCTGCCGTGCACAGAATCGCGACGCAATAAGCTCGCGCGCTTCACTAAATCATTGGGGCTTTTACCTTTACGCACGACAATGGCTCTGAGGCGCAACAAATCACCGCCTCCAGTCTTCTCTAAAATTAAGCGTGCCATCAGGCGGCCGATACGGCCAAACCCATAAAGCACGACGTCTTGTGGTTGCAGCAGCGGCGTAGCTTTAGTGTCGACAAACTCTGCCAGTTCGAGTGCGACCCATGCATTAATCTCCGTACCCGTGTCTAGGGCCATATATTTAACGGCAAGCTTACCTAAGTCGATATGCGCTGAGCCCAAGCCGAGCTTTATAATAGACTCTAAAAGAGGAAAGGTTTCAAACTCTGACAGTTCATTTTTCTCTACCTGACGCACAGCGCGATGATATTTCATAATATCGATCACTGATCTATTAATTAAAGAACGCCCATAAATGTAGATTTTGACGTTGTTTTCACGGTAAAGTTTACCGATCATAGGAATCATGGCTTCGGCCAAAGCCTCTCTCTCTTTCCAATCTTTAAAATAATTGTCTGGCTTAGGTCGATTCACTACAGGTACCTTTTAATAAATATGTTGATAGGAGTAGGTTTATTTATGTCAGAGGGCGTACAAGAGACCCAAACCTAACATTTTAAGTAACCTTTAAGTGAAATAAATTCCGTCAACCAAATATTCAAGTGTTACCCCGATAGCTTTGGCCCTCACAAATTAGCGCGCATATTATCTTAGTTAAAAGCAATAAGTGCAAGTTTAAAGCCGTTTGTATCTGTCAAAAATTAAAACAAATAACATTGTAAAAATACAGAGACTCTAGACGCTAGGTTAGATAAAATACTTAAAGTTTTACATTTCAACCAAAAGTTGTTGAAACAACCCTCAAAATATCGATCTAAAGACTTTTTTAATCTTTATTACCTATTCATTTTTTATATCGTGATGTTACCTCTACATGCTCTTGAGTTCACCAACTGCAGTTATGACTTCTCCACTTTCACCACCTTCACTTGCTAAGGCTGGTAACAAACAAAGCTGGAGCGGCTTAAAAGGTAGCTCCAAAGCACTTGCTATTAGCATGGCTGCGAGGCAGAAAAAACCACTACTTATTATCACCGAAGATACGTCGAGTGCTGTGCGCCTGACCAAAGAAGTCAGCTTTTTCTTAAACAATATAGACGCGAATAACACCTCGAATGGCGATCAAAGCCCTATACCTGTGTTGCATTTTCCCGACTGGGAGACCCTCCCCTACGATAACTTTTCACCTCACGATGATATTGTCTCTGGTCGTCTACAAAGCCTCTACAAGCTTTTACGCTTGAAGAGAGGCGTCATTATCGCGCCGATAAGTACTCTAATGACACGTATCTCACCCGCATCACATCTACAAAAGTATAGCTTAGTGCTCAACAAAGATGACGCATTCAACACACAACTCATGCGTAGTCAGTTAGAAAAATCTGGCTACCGCTGTGTTGATACAGTCTACGAACATGGCGAATATGCCGTTAGGGGCTCGTTATTTGACCTGTTTCCGATGGGTAGCGAGCTCCCCTACCGCATTGATCTTTTCGACGACACCATTGACTCGCTTAGAACCTTTGATCCAGAGACGCAGCGCACCGTCGCCCACACCGATCAAATTAGCCTACTGCCTGCTCGAGAATTTCCATTAGATGAAGATGGTATTCGTCGTTTTCGTAACAAATGGCACAACCGGTTTGATGTCGATCATCGAAAATGTTCGCTCTATCAAGATATTAGTAATGGCGTAGCTCCGGCTGGTATCGAGTATTATTTACCACTTTTTTTTGACGATTGCGCCTCTCTTATTGATTATTTGCCGGCGAATACCTTTGTGTTTTCACTGCAAGGCTTGGAGCGCGCGGGTGATCATTATTGGCGAGAAATTAATAATCGCTATGAAAGCCGCTGCGGTGATCTACAGCGCCCTATTCTTAAGCCCAATGAATGCTTTTTATCAACCAGCGATTTATTTGAGCAACTAAAAAGCTTTTCTCAAATTAATATTGTAGATGACAATATCAACACACACATTAATTTCTCCACTCAACAACTGCCGACACTTGCGATTGAAGGCCAAAGTAAAAAACCGCTGCTACAACTCGATAATTTTATTGCCAACAAAGAATATCGCCTATTATTTTGTGTAGAGTCTGCCGGCAGACGCGAAGCTTTATATGATATTTTAAAACCTCTCTCTTTAAGACCAGTGACGGTAGAGAGCTGGGATACTTTTATTTCATCGGCAATAACATGCGGCATCATAGAGTCGCCCATTGATGACGGCTGCATTATTCATCACCAGAATATCACTATCGCGGTCATCAGTGAAACCGAACTCTTTGGTCAGCAGGTACAGCAACGCAGACGTCGTGCGACGACACAAAATGCTACCGAAAACATTGTAAAGAGTTTAACCGAATTAAAAATAGGTTCGCCAGTTGTGCATATCGATCACGGTGTTGGCCGTTATCTTGGCTTACAGATTATCGATGTCGATAATCAAGCTAATGAATTTCTAACTCTAGAGTATGCCGACAAAGCCAAACTTTATGTGCCCGTCACGCATCTTCACCTTATCAATCGTTATACGGGGTCGGAAGAAGCTTATGTACCATTACACAAACTAGGCAGCGATCACTGGCAACGCGCCAAAGATAAAGCTGCAAAAGAGGTACGCGATGTTGCTGCAGAACTACTCGAAATATATGCGCGTCGCGATGCACAAAAGGGACATTCATTTAGCTTCGATGAGCTTGAATATCAGCGCTTTAGCAACAGCTTTCCGTTTGAAGAAACTCCCGATCAAGAGGCCGTGATTGACGCAGTAGTTAGCGATATGCGCAGTGACAAGCCAATGGACAGATTGGTCTGTGGCGATGTAGGTTTTGGCAAAACTGAAGTTGCTATGCGCGCCTGCTTTATTGCTTCGCACGATCAAAAACAAGTTGCGATTTTGGTACCGACGACATTACTAGCCCAACAACATTATGATAATTTTTGTGATCGTTTTGCCGACTGGCCGATTAATATCGAAGTTGTCTCACGTTTCAAAACAGCCAAAGAAATTAAAGCCATCGAGAAAAAAATTACCTCGGGAAATATTGACATTATTATCGGCACGCATAAGATTTTAAGTTCAAATTTCTCTTTTAAATCTCTGGGCTTATTAATTATTGATGAAGAACACCGCTTTGGCGTACGTCAAAAAGAAGCTATAAAAGCACTGCGTAGTAAGGTCGATATTCTTACAATGACGGCGACACCGATCCCTCGCACATTAAATATGGCCATGCATGGTATTCGCGACCTCTCAATTATTGCTACGCCACCGCCACGCAGATTGTCAATTAAGACTTTTATTCGTCCCTATGATGGCAACCTTATCAAAGAAGCCATCCTGCGCGAATTACTTCGTGGTGGACAAGTTTATTATTTACATAATGACGTAAAAACTATTGAAAAAACAGCCCGTGATTTAGAGGCCTTAATCCCCGATGCTCGAGTGGCCGTAGCCCACGGCCAATTGAGAGAGCGCTCGCTCGAGCACATCATGGCCGAGTTTTATCATCAACGTTTTAATATTTTAGTGTGCACTACTATTATAGAAACCGGAATCGACATACCCAATGCCAATACTATTATTATTAATCGCGCTGATAAATTTGGCTTAGCACAACTCCATCAATTAAGAGGCCGTGTTGGTCGCTCACATCATCAAGCCTATGCTTATATGTTAACGCCGCCGCCTAAAGTCATGACGGCAGATGCTGAAAAGCGCTTAGAGGCAATTAGTAACGCAAACGATCTAGGTGCCGGCTTTACACTGGCCACACACGACTTAGAAATAAGAGGGGCTGGAGAATTACTCGGTGACGATCAAAGTGGCCAGATGCATACCATTGGCTTTACACTTTATATGGATATGCTCGAACAAACTGTTAAAGCACTGAAATCAGGCCAACCCCTCGCTGAAGTCACTCTCAACGTAGACAGCGTCGACGTGAACCTGCATATCCCTGCATTAATACCCGACAAGTACATTCCCGATGTGCATACCAGGCTCAATCTTTATAAACGCCTAGCATCTGTTACCGATGTGAAGGAGTTCAGAGAACTGCAGGTAGAGATGATTGATCGCTTTGGCTTATTGCCCAACGAGGTTAACTACTTAATCGACGTCACAACCATCAAATTGCAAGCTGAGGCACTAGGTATAACCAAAGTTGACGCTAATGCTCATAAGGGTAAGATTGACTTTAGTGCGACTCCTAACGTCGACCCCTTGAGCATTATTAAAATGGTACAGACCAAACCACAACACTATCAACTGCGCGGTGCTAATCAGTTATTATTCACACAGAATATGCATAGCGCGCAAGATCGCATAGAAGCTGTTGCAAGCATACTAAATGCAATTACCATCAACGACGAAGCAGAGAGTTAATGAATACGCCCAAACGAACATCAAAGTTAATATCGCCTTCAGCGTACCCTTTAATTTTAATCACTGGCTTTATTTTAAGCTTTTTATCTGCGTTCTCTCACGCACAAAATGAAGGTCGCTGGTATAACGTTGAAATACTTATCTTTAAGCGGCTAGATCAAAACTCTCAATCACAAGAGATATGGCGAACTGATCTCGCTTTAGCCTACCCTCACTTTTATGAATATTTACGCGCGCCCAGCGCCGAAGCTAAAAGCCAGCTTAGCGCATTAAACAATGATCTCTATGTTTTGAGTCGTTATCGTGATGCCTTAGCACGCAATGAGAATTTTAAAATATTGACACATATGGCCTGGTCACAACAAATGGCCAATGAGGCCGAGTCGCCGGCAATTATTATTAGTGACGGTGAAGAGATTGGCAACCATCAAGAGCTAGAAGGTTACATAAAAATTCATATTGCACGTTTTTTACATGTGACAAGTAATTTATGGCTAACAGATACTAGCGCCGATACTGTCGATCCAACGATCAAATGGCCTGCGCTACCCCCGGAGCCCAGCCGAACTAAAGCAGGGATGTTAAAACCAACGAATATTCAAGCCGGCAATTTACCCCAAACCGCTTCCAGTACCGGTGTATTAAACGAGATTAACAGAGGTTTTAATACAAATTACAGCAGCCCTTACCCTATTATTACACTCCAAAACAAAAGAAGAATGCGCAGCAACGAGTTACATTATGTGGATCATCCGGCGATGGGTATTCTGATCTTTATGACGCCAATAGAAGACACTTAAAAGCTACCGCTCCAAGATAATAGACAGCTAAGTTACAGCAAAGAAGTTTAGGAAATCAATATTTTAAGGCTAATTATTTTAGAGCGATTTTTTTGTCTAACTTGAAGCTGCCATTCAAACCTAATAAACCTTAATGGTCATCAACTTTTTGTTAGATGACTGCGAGAAATTCTTTTAGAATTTTTATAACTGCTTTGATAATTACTTTGGATAACTACTTTGAATAATTACTTTGGATAGTTGTTTTGAATAGTTACTTTGGATAGTTGCTTTGAATAGTTACTTTGGATAGTTGCTTTGATAAATCATCGTCTAGTATCTTAGGTAACGTGTCTACCATACTGCCACCTAACAGCTTAGAAGGTTCACACCTACCAGCCGAAACTAGATCTAAAAAGCCATAAATTCAGCACAACTAGAAAACTAGCGTGGCTACTGAAT
>JBLIFG010000002.1:0-111538 GCA_047633635.1 Cellvibrionaceae bacterium
GTGGTGATTATTTAGGGGGTGGCGAAATAGAATCTGCGATGCGCTTTTTACGTAGGCAAAAAAATAATAATCCAATCACCACAGCCACACATTTATTAGAAGAACATGACGCCAGTGACTCCATAGCCCCGGGTTTTGGCAAGCGCTTTGGCGGTATCGATGTAATGAGTCACAGTATTGTTGAGCGCTTGTTATTACTTGAGGGCAGTAAGCCTGTTTTAGAATGGAGTGCAACATTCGCCAGCACTCTAAACAGTAAAAGTATGGGTTGGCTAACTACCGGGGTTGCCGCAGCTGTTTTTTGCGACCTCGGCTTTCAACCAAAAATTGGTGGCGCCTTGTTTCAACTTCTCGGTGCCCCGGGGCTAGCCGCACACGGATTAGAACTTGCCAACAAGCCCATTACTGCAATGCCTTTCATCAGCGACGAAAATTATGTTATCGAAAAGTAACTTAGACAGCATTCAGGCATTAGATAATAATCGTAATATTATTCGCAGCAGTACCGGTGGCTGGCGAGTTGGGCAAGGCGTATATAGCCACGGTTACTCGATGCTTGATGAGCTAGTCGGTGAAAAATCATATTTTCAAATTATGATTTTAAACGCCACCGGAAAACTAGTAGAGCGACGCTTAGCCGATTGGTCAGAAGCTATGTATGGCTGCTTAAGTTGGCCAGACCCCCGAATCTGGTGCAATCAAATTGGCGCCTTAGCCGGCGAGGCAAAAACCTCGGTGGTTGTCGGAACCACCGCAGGTATTATGGCTGCAGATTCAAAAATGTATGGGATGTATACCATATTAGATGGAATAGAATTTATTCAATCTGCACTTATAAAATTTAACAACAATCAAACACCAGCAGAAATTATTAACAATAATATTAAGAAAAACAGAGGTAAACTTAATATAACAGGTTATGTGCGCCCTATTGCTAAAGGCGATGAGCGCATAGAAGTGATGGAGAGAGTCAGCAAGCAATTAAAGTTTAATGACGGGCCTCATATAAAGCTTGCTTATCAAATTGAGGATGAAATAAAAAAACGCTTCGGTGAGGGCATGAACATTAACGGTTACGTTGCCGCGTTTTTCTCAGACCAAGGGTTCTCTGCAAACGAGGTTTATCAAATTTTTTCGACTGTAGTAATGAGCGGAGTAACCGCCTGCTATCTTGATACATTACAAAAACCCAACGACTCTTTTTTACCCCTGCGTTGTGATGACATCGAATACCTTGGACACGAAAAAAGAAATATCTAGTTATTTCTTAGCCTCTATACCTTTTGCTGTGATGTTGTTTACAGCAGAAGACTGTTCAACAATAGATTCTATGGGCATCGGCTTACCTAGGTGATAGCCCTGCGCGTAATCTACGCCGTTTTGCTCTAGAAAAGTTAATATCTCTTCATTCTCTACAAATTCTGCAACGGTTTGACGCCCCAAGGCTTTAACAACTTTGATAATAGAATGTACTAGTGCCCTGTCGACCTTGTCTTTATGTAAATTGCGGATAAATGAACCATCAAGTTTAATATAGTCGGCAGGTAACTCTTTAAGGTAGGCAAAACTACTAAAGCCTGAACCAAAATCATCAATTGCAAAGCTACAACCCAATTGATGAAGTTCACTGATGACTTTATTTGTCTCTACGATATCGAGCAGGCTGGCGCTCTCTGTTAATTCAAACGTGATCGCCTCAGCCGCTACATTGTTTACCGACAAGGCATCTGTGATAATCGACACCAAAGCCTTATCTTTAAAGGCTTGTGCTGATAAATTGATCGCTATTTTTTTTAGTAGTGGGGACTGGCTTAACAGAGCAATAGCGTGCTTAATGACCCAACGATCTAGCAAAGCCATTTCACCCGTACTCTCTAATGCTGGGATGAACTTATCTGGCATCACTAGGCTTCCATCTTGGTCTATCATTCTAACTAAGGCTTCGTAATAGACTGTTTCTCGAGTTGATATTTTTACGATAGGCTGAAAATGAAGTGTCATTCGGTCTTCGGTTATGGCTTGGCGTACATATCTAGACCAATCTAAGTTGTCCCGCAGCTCATCGCTTGCGCCATCATTAGGATTAAACACATGAACGGCATTGCGACCTCGGCGCTTAGCCTCGAATAAAGCGGTATCCGCTTGCATCAAATACAAATTAGAATCACTGGTGCTGCCGTCAATAAAGCTAATACCGATACTACAGGCTAAAGATCTAACGTACTTCTCAATAGTAAATGCATGTTCGCTAATTGCATTTTTAATGTTTTCAGCCATTTGAACTGTTTTATTAGCATCGAGGTGATTTAGGATGATGACAAACTCATCGCCACCAAACCGACACACTATATCGGACTCGCGAATACGATCATTGATCAGGCGAGAAACTTGACGGAGAACATTATCACCGCGATGATGACCAAAAGTATCGTTAATTACCTTAAAATGATCGAGATCCAAATAAATCAAACCATGTGTTTGTGGATTTGATATTGCATCAGCTGATAAATTGATAAGGTATTTTTCAAGATAATGTCGATTATAAAGACCTGTCAAAGAATCGTGCATCGCTAAGTATTCTAAGCGCTGCTGATCTTTTTTGTGGTGAGTAATATCATCGAGACATATTGATAATTTAGCGTCGGGTTTATCCTCCGATATCAAACGCGTCACGATTAATTTTGCCCAGCGTTTTTGGCCAACCACATCATCTAACATGACCTCTATTTCGCAACTCGCTTCGCGACCTAACAGTACCGTTTTTAAGCGTGCCTCTATGCCGCGATAGTTTATGACCTCAGCTGCGCTAAGAAATTGCTTTAGTGGCTTATTAGTAGAGTCTTTTACCTCGAAGCCCAGCATGCGCTCCCAAGCATCGTTCAGAAAGGTGATGTTGAATGCGCCGTCTAACTCCATGACCACTGTCTGTAAGCTATTGAGTAGATGCCTGTGTGCCTCTGACACCTTGCGGTAGGCAGATTCTCTCTCTGATAATGACTTTACCCGCGTTGCAAACTGCTGGTTACTGACCATATAGTCATCGCGCCTAAAGGCCACTTCACAGATCGAACGCAGTGCATCTGGCCGGAAAGGTTTTCTAATGAAATCAGCTGCGCCCTTAATAAGCAGCTCTTCGGCCTGCTCGACAGGTGCGTGCGCGGTCATAATAACAACAGGCTGATTTGGCTTTATTGCCATAATTTCATCAAGAACCTCGGGGCCCGATAATTCTGGCAACATAACATCGAGCAATATCAAGTCATGTTGACGCTCGAGCCATGCGTATAGACCGGCGCGACCATCGCTGGCCACTTCAACGTCAAAACGCTGCCTTAAAATACTTGCGATTAAATTAGCGGTATCTTCCTCGTCTTCTACAACCAATACTCGGGGCTTAGCTTGGCGATAGCCTATGTCTAGGCATGGCGCAAGCTTGGCGGGCAGTTCATTTAGATTGTCAGTCGAGACTAGATCATTAACACCATATTCACGTGCTGTTACCTCAGCAATTCGCTCGCACCATGTAGACATAGTTAGCAGAATAGGAATTTTTGAGTGGCAGCGTAAAACTCCAGAGCGCACCAGGCGAGATAGCCTCCACCCATCCAACTCTTGTAAATCAATATTGCAAATCAATGTTTCTATAGGTTGTGTCCGCAGCACATCTAGCGCGCTGCGGACACAATCGACACAGACAACATGCTTATAGCCAGCCGCTAAAAGTATTTCGTAAATACGCTTATTAACAGCAGCTTCATTTTGAACTACGAGTATATTTAAGCTGGCGTTTACATCATTATTTTTCATTAAAGCTCTGGATCCCTGTCATCCAAAAAATTGCTTCCTTGCTGATAGCACTTAAATTACTAGAGGTAATTTAAAACCTTTCTTGCTAAATATTCATAAGAAAAGGTTTCAGAGGAAGTCTGACTGTGTTGTCGACATAAAATCTACTTTAAGAATAGCTCAATCTTAAAGGATAGCTAATATTTAATACCTAATATCGTTCAGTCACGATTCAGCTACGATTGATTATTCTAGCACTAACTTAAGAGGCTTAGTCTATATATTGGCTAGAACACTTATAAACGACGAGGACTAGACATGAACAAAAAAACATTATCAATTGCGGCGGCTATATTAGCTTTAAGTACAACGGCCTATGCCGACAACTATAAGCGCGGCTCCAACCAGACCCATTACAAGTATGCCAAGGTCGTCGACGTAGAGCCCATTCATCAAAATATTCGCTACTATGAGCCCACGCGCGATTGCCATTATGAACGCCGCGCAACAAGGGGGAATAATACCACCGCTGTTATTGTTGGCAGCTTACTAGGTAGTGCAATTGGTAATGAGCTGGGGCATAAAAAAAGTAACAAGCGCGTAGGTGCGTTAGCAGGAGCGATATTGGGGGGCTCTATTGCTAATGATATGACTCGTGGAAAACGCTCATCCTACGGGGAACAAGAGCAGGTTTGCACAACCACACAGCAGCTTCGCTACCACGACAAAATTATTGGTTACAATGTGGGCTATCGTTACCGCGGGCAAACTTACTATACGCGCATGGACCATCACCCTAGCGATAAGATTAAAATTGCAGTAAGTGTGCGCCCAGTTATATGATGAGGTCTTGTTAAAGCAGTATTTGCTAAAAGTAAAGCTACCGCGTAGCGCAATAGGGCCGTTTTAAAGTCCGTAAGGGCATGGTAACTTCAAATCAGGTGCGAGTTTACAATACACACACGACGCCTGAGACCATTGTTACGCCGCAGAATATTTTTGTCTCAGACAAAACTTATGCAAAAGAGCATCTAAAAGCTTAGATGATCAATCGTGATCCGCTTGCTCGAAACAATTTGCAGCGCGCCAAATTGGTGATCAAAGTGACATGAGGATAAAAGATCCTTTATCCAAAGTCCTCCAATACACCTAATTATATTTAATGATCCAGTAGACAGGCATAAAATGCACAAATACTCCCCATCAAATTTGCTAACAAGGCTTATATTAAGTCTCATTTTGGCTATTGCCTTAAGCTTAAGCCCCACTAGTAATACAGTTGCACAAACGTCAAAGTCAGATGCAGCAGCTATAGCCAAAGCGCAAACAGGGGGAAAGGTTTTACAGGTCAAACACAATAAAGCGGGGTATTATCGTGTTAAAGTTCTGATGCCAAACGGTCAAATGCGGCATATTATTATTAGCAAACCTAACGCCTCCTCAAAGTAATAAACTTAAGTCATGCTACTATGCGCCTATTATTAATAGAAGATGAACCCCATTTACGAGAGAGCTTATATCAATATTTGAAGCGTACTGACTATAGCGTTGACACTGCAGACAATGGTCGAGATGGTTTATTTTTGGGCATAGAGCACCCTTACGATATTGCAGTAATTGACATCGGCTTACCTGAAATAAACGGTATTGATGTTATCAAGCAGCTGCGCAACCAGTCCAAAAACTTTCCTATTCTAATACTGACGGCACGAGATAATTGGCAAGATAAAGTAGAGGGACTTGAAGCTGGTGCCGATGATTATTTAGTCAAGCCTTTCCATAATGAAGAGCTGCGCGCGCGTCTCAATGCACTCACGCGTCGCTCCAAAGGCCATGCCTCGCCTGAATTACGTTTTGAGTCAATGACAATTAACACCGCCAGTAAAACAGTCTATATCGATGATGCTGCAATAAAATTGACACAATATGAATATAACACCCTCGAATATATTTCACTTAATCACCCTCGCGTTGTTTCTAAAACAGAGTTGACCGAACATATTTATGATCAGGATTTTGATTTAGATAGCAATGTTATCGAAGTGTTAGTAGGAAGGCTGCGAAAAAAGCTCGATCCTAAAAGCCTATTAAAGCCAATCACCACTTTGCGAGGCCAAGGTTATCAACTTGGTCTTAAAAATAATAATGATTCAGCCCAAGTATGATTCAAAAAAAATTGACAGCTTATTTAGCTAGAATACTGCAAATAAATTCATTGCTAGGTCGCTTTATAGCGGCGTCCTTAGTACTGCTGCCTGTTTTTATTTTTACAATCGGGACGGCATTAATTGATACCTTTGAATATAGTCAACTAGATGCCGAAGAAGAAACTCTACAAGCACAATTGTATGGTGTATTAAGCGTCACTGAATTAGAAAACAATAAAATCAGCCTGCCCCCAGTTTTAACCGAGCCCAAGTTCAACCAACAGCTCTCTGGTCTTTATGGCTTTATTTATAACCCTCTTGGTGAGGAGCTTTGGCGATCGAAATCTGCAGAGCTCTTAACTGAAAGTTTATACCAAGCCGATAACAATTTCACATTAGCTAAGACTCTGTTCAACACTATAACGATTGATAAAACACAACAATTTAATCGATTTAGCTACGATATAGAGTGGGTTAATGACGATGAAACCACTTCTCCGTTACGTATCGTTATTGCACACGATGCAACGATATTAACAACCGAGCTAAACAGTTATAAAAAACGGCTCTGGCAATGGCTTAGTATTATGGCTATTGCATTGATCACTATACAGTTATTTATTATGCTTTGGGGCTTAAGGCCTTTAAAACGACTCTCGACACAGCTAAAAGAATTATATGAAAATAAAATAGAAGTACTCGACGATGGCTATCCAATAGAAATTTTACCCGTCACCAAGAACTTCAATACCATTTTACTACATGAAAAAAATCAACGTGAACGCTATCGAAATACATTATCAGATTTAGCTCACAGCTTAAAAACTCCTCTCGCTGTTATTCAGAGCCACCTAGACAGTCAAGCATTCGATCGCGACGTTATTGGCGAACAAGTGACTCGCATTGATCAAATCATTAGTCATCAATTAAAACGCGCATCGATTAATGCCAACCAAAACTCCATTAGTGGCAACTCAAATAGAATACAGATTAAGCCCTGTGTCCACAGACTGACCACAGTGTTGCAGAAAGTTTATAAAGACAAAAAAATATTGTTCAATAACACCATCAATGAAGAAATATTTTTTACAGGTGACGAAGCGGACTTACTAGAACTACTGGGCAACATATTGGACAACGCCTGTAAATATGGCGAAACGGCCGTTACTATCAGCGCGCAATTAAAACGCAGTAATCTACAAATTCTAATTAGTGACGATGGCAAAGGCATTACCGAAAAATTACAAACGACGCTGCTCAATAGAGGTGAGCGCGGCGACACTGCACTGACAGGCCAAGGTATCGGCTTAAGTATTGTCACTGACATTCTTAGCAGCTATGGCGGTGGTTTAACCTTAAAAAATAATATGCCTGCACCACATTTAAAAGGTTGTTGCTTTTTTATAGAGCTACCTATCAGTGCACTCGCCATCGACAAACTATCTACCTAACAATACTCTCGAGTAGATTTATACCTGCCAACTGTCTATCACCTGCAAACGATAAAAATAGTGACTTTAATTTTTATCGTTTGCAGTTAGGTTAAACATTTTCTTCTTTGCCTAAAGGTTTGAAGATCAACAATAATTTTGGCAGTAGTGTTAACGAGGAAAGTATCGCTGCAAACATCGCGAGACCCGTTAACAAACCAAAATAAATTGACGGAATAAACTGCGACAAAACTAACACAGAAAAACCGACTATAATGGTAGCGGAGGTATAATACATGGCACGACCAATAGAAGCGTGGGCTTTATGCATGGACTTAAGATAGTTTTTTTCTACTGAAAACTCGAGTTTAAATCGACAAATATAATGAATAGCGTCGTCGACACCAATGCCCACCGCAATTGCTGCAATGGTAATCGTCATCATATCGAGAGGAATACCCGCCAAACCCATGCCACCTAATACCACTAAGGCAGCTAACATGTTTGGTACTAAGGCTATCAGCGATAAACTTAACGAGCGAAACAGCACCATAAACATCAGCAAAATACCAAAGAAAACAGCTCCAATCGTCACAATTTGAGATCGATATAAACTTTGCAACATATTATTATAAAGGACCAAAACACCTGTTAGATGAACTTGTTCATCATCAAAGCCTAAATCGTTAACTAGATGGCTTTTAATTTTTTTTAACAATTCATTACGGCGTAAATCTTCATCAGTTTCTTTCACTCTTAATGTAATACGTGTTTGTTCACGGTCATTTGCAAGATATGGTGTGATCAAAAACTCTTCGATTTCTTTCGGCAATACATTTCGCACCAAGGCCAATTCAAAATCATTTAAAGTTCTACCATTTAAATCTCGAGCAACTTTATAGACAGTCGCAAGCGATTGCACCTTACCAACCTCGTGCAATGTTTCAAGATAATCGTGGACAGCTTCAATTTGATCTAAACCTCCGCGGGTAAACCAATAATTAGAACTCTGCTCAACGGAGTCGAGGTTTGCTTTAGCCGAAGTAACGTCGTCATCAAAAATGTCACCCCCGTTCGCAGTAAAAGGGTCGCCACCAAACTCATCTTGCGCGGACGCGTTGTCAGAGGCCGACGCTTGCGATGAAAATGGATCTATGGCGAAAGCATCGTCACCGAATTCATCGTTTGAAAATTCATTATTTTCAACATCAATGGTGCTACTGTCGACATTATTAGTGTTAACGTTATTATCTACTATATTATCTTCAACTTTTCTATCTAAAATAATATCGAGAGTGACGGTGCCACCTAACTGTTGATCAATTACCAACATACCCTGATGTATTTCAGTTGATGAGTGAAAGTAATCAATAAATCTATTTTCAACTTCAAGTCTATAAAGCCCGACGACACTTATTATGGCCGCAATAATGCCGCCAATAATGATGATATTGCCATGGTTTTCAGTGAATCGAGAAAACTTGAGTGTAAACAGACTGGACGTATCCTCACCAATGCTAGGATTAGTTTTAGGCAACAACATTAGGCCTGCAGGAATAATCACAAAAGCCAGTACAAAAGCAATAGACAGCCCAATAATCATCATCCAACCAAAATCAATAACTGGCCTAATGCCGCTGACAACGAGTGAGAGAAATGCAACAATGGTTGTCAGTAAGGTATAGGCACAAGGCTGGAACATTGAGTTGATGGTTTTACGCAAATTTTCTTGGCGCTCAAGCGCCAGATCTTGACTCGAAAGCTCGCGGTAACGCACAATCAAATGAATCGTAATCGAAAGGCCAACAATTAGTAATAGCGCGACGAAGTTTGACGAGATCACGGTTAGTCGCCAATCAATCGCAGCCAAAAAACCAAGCATAATAGTCAGAGTCAACAAACACGTAGCCAGTGGTAGCACCACAAACTGCCATTGGCGAAAAATGAAGCTTAAGCTCAGAATAATAAAAATAACAATCGCTGAGCCAAAGACAATAATGTCGCTACGAATAAATTCAACCATATCAGCGGTAATCATAGTAACACCACCTAGAAAAATTTCGGCGTTACTACGATAGTTGTTAGCAATATTACGTACTAGCTCGACTCGCTGAGCATCTAATTGATTTTTTTCGGTGCTATAAATAGTAAAAGTTTCGCTGACGCTGGCTAACAGTTGCTGCTCATCAAAACTCAAGCCTTCGGTATCGCGCTTTAGGCGCAAGGCATCGCGTTCACGTACAAGCTCTATAAATTTATTGTCTGTCGCCAAGCTCAATAATATAGCGGTTGTTTTGCCATCGGGTCCAAGTAACATATCTTTATAAATAGGACTTTCTAAAAACTCTTTTTTTGCCAGTGTATAATCGACACCTGCGTCTAACAATGTTTTTACATCTGTAGCAATCTCGGTCAAACCAACAGGAGGGCTATACAATAGCGGAACATCTAAAATAGAGGTAGCGCCCGCAACGCCCTGTACTTGCTCCAATTCATCTTTTAAGGTTTTTAAATTCTTCAAAGCCGCGTCAGAAAAAAGGTCCGCGTTAGGCTTATAGGTCAGCACTAAAAAATCGCCAGCTTGATAGCGCTTACTGATCTCACGAAAATAATCGAGATCTTTATCGTACTCTAAGGTCAATGAATCTGAGGATGCATCAATTTTTAAATTAGGAAGTTGAGTCGCTAAAACGAGAGCAACGCCGATAACGACCAATAAAGAAAGTAGAGATTGCCGCAAGACACAATAAAAATAAGCACGACGGAAGCGATCTAACATGTAAGGTCCTTAAATAAGCCTTAGTTTAAAAACAAAGGTCTAATACATTATCAGTTAACGAAACTAAATTTTATTGGCCGGAGCGCGATTTTATTGGTCACCACGATCCTTTATTTGCAGCTGTCAGGTTTTATTCACCCCAGCGCGGTAAAACCTTCTGCTCAACATTCAATTGATCTAATATTCGCGCCACAATAAAATCAATTAAATCATTAATCGTTTTTGGTTCATGGTAAAAGCCTGGGCTAGCCGGTATCACGACAGCACCCATTTGCGTAATTTTTAACATGTTTTCAAGATGAATCTGAGAATATGGTGCCTCTCTTGAAACCACAATTAGTTGACGCCGCTCTTTCAATGCCACATCTGCTGCGCGCTCTATCAAATTATTACTAGCCCCGTGGGCAATAGATGAGAGTGTGCCACCACTTGCAGGGCAAATAACCATAGAGGCTGGACTACTTGAGCCCGAGGCAACCGGTGCAAACCAATCTTCTCGACTAAACAACAATAACTGACCCTCTTTTGCGCTGAAGCGTTCCTTTAAAGCTGATAATTGCTCATTATCTTCAGTATCAGCCGAGGCATCGGGCAACACTAAGTCAGTTTCGGTGCGAATCACTACCTCTGCTGCGCGAGAAATCATTAAGTACACTTGGCAATCAGCCGCTAGCAAGCACTCCAGTAAACGTAGCCCATACTGCGCGCCAGAGGCGCCGGTTATCGCTAGTGTAATTGTTCTTGAAAAAGTTGGTGATTCAATAAGTTTATTCATAAATAAAAATCATTTTAAAATTGTGTAGGAGTGATAACAAAAATTAACTAGAGCGCGTCTATTAATTTTTGATGAATACCCTCAAAACTACCGTTACTCATAATGACCACATGCACAGGTGTCGTTGAGGTTTGATATAAATTGATGGCTGCACCAATCATTGACGCTATGGAATTATACTGCTTAGCCGGCACTCTGGTTTGATCAATAACAGCTTCTATATCCCATGTTATCGACTCTGGGCTGAACCATAACACTTGATCAGCACACTCAAAGGACTCAGCTAATAGCCCCTGATGCACGCCCATGCGCATTGTATTTGAGCGCGGCTCAATCAGCACAATAATTTTCTCTAGTCCAACTTTAGCTCTCAACCCATCGAGAGTTGTTGCTATTGCTGTTGGGTGATGAGCGAAATCATCATAAATAGAAATGCCCTGAGCGCTATACAGGCACTCCATCCGTCGCTTTACACCGGTAAAGGTTGCGAGTGCTTCGGCAGAAACTTCTGGGGTCACCCCCACATGACGTGCAGCGGCAATAGCAACCATGGCATTGGCGATATTATGTCGACCCAATTGCGACCATCGAACACTCGCCAATTGTTGCGCTTCAAAAAATACATTGAAATGCGAGCCATCGTTCTCTAATAACTCAACCGACCAATTATCTGAGTTACTATTAGTCGAGCTTTTAGATGTGCTGTCATAATTTATACTTGTCTCGCCATTAGACTTCTCAGTAATACTGGTCTCAGCGTCACTAGCTGTTAAAGACAACGCTTGATGTCCAACCGTAAAAGACTGAAGTGGCGTCCAGCAGCCCTTGGCGATGACCTCGTCGACTGCCTGACTATCACTGGGGTGTATCACTAAACCGTTTTTTGGCACAGTGCGCACAAGATGATGGAACTGTTTTTGTATATCTTTGAGCTCATCAAAAATGTCGGCGTGGTCAAATTCAAGATTATTAATGATCAGCGTACGCGGCTGATAATGTACAAACTTAGAGCGCTTATCAAAGAAAGCACTATCGTACTCATCGGCCTCAATCACAAAAAAAGGCGTCGATCCTAGGCGTGCCGAAACATCAAAATTAGACGGCACTCCGCCAATCAAATATCCCGGCTCCATGTTGGCGTACTCTAAAATCCAGGTCAGCATACTACTGGTAGTGGTTTTTCCATGGGTGCCCGCAACAGCCAATACCCATTTACCCTGTAATACCTTGTCGTGGAGCCATTGTGGCCCGGAGATATAGGGTAAACCCGCATCTAAGATTGCTTCAACTAATTTGTTGCCGCGACTCATCGCATTACCGATTATAAATACATCCGGTTTTAGCGATAACTGCTCCGCACTAAAGCCCTCAATCAACTCTATACCAGCATTTTCAAGCTGTGTACTCATAGGTGGATAAACATTAGCGTCGCATCCCGTCACCTTAAACCCCTTAGCGACTGCTAATTGAGCCAAGCTACCCATAAAGGTGCCACAGATACCAAGTATATGAATATGCTGCATCATTGCTAAAATCACTTCGATAGATGGTTGATAAAATGGTTAGTCAATAATTCTTAAATACTAGCCCGACACTTAGATGCGTTACTTTTAAAAACTCTCAACAAATTAGTCAAGATAACATGAGCTATTATGCATCAACATAGCGAGTAAATGTTTAGAAACCTTTGCACCAGTCATTCCACCTCGATGCAGGCTCACCACACCAATCGATAACGAAAAACCTGTTTGGTCCCGGCCTACCAAGATGTTGCCTGATAAAGCATGCTTATAAATCATACCAGCTTGAGTTTTTATCGCGTTTATTAACAAAACAAGGATACGTTACGAGCTTTCGCTCAATTAAAAAAGCATCATAGCGCATGAAAAACATGCTTTTTTACCGTATGATGCGCACCCTAAATACAGATACCCAAGATTAGTTCAGGATAATTTCATGGCCAAGAAAAATGCTTTTTATGCGCAATCAGGTGGGGTAACAGCTGTTATCAACGCCTCAGCTTGCGGCATAATTGAAACTGCTCGCCTTAATAAAAAACATATTGGCAAGGTCTATGCTGGACATAACGGTATTATTGGAGCGCTGCGTGAAGAGCTAATTGACACTAGCAAGGAAAGTGCTAAAACAATTGCAGGACTTAAACATACCCCATCGGGCGCATTCGGTTCATGTCGCTACAAGCTCAAAGGGCTTGAAGAAAGCCGGGCAGAATACGAACGCTTAATCAACGTTTTTAAAGCACATGATATTGGCTACTTTTTCTATAACGGGGGGGGTGATTCTGCCGATACTTGCTTGAAGATATCTCAACTTTCAGAAACCATGGGTTATCCACTTCAAGCTATTCATGTGCCTAAAACAGTTGATAATGACCTACCCTTTACTGACAACTCGCCGGGCTTCGGCTCTGTTGCTAAATATGTTGCTATATCAACAAAAGAGGCCGCACTAGACATCGCCTCTATGTGCGCGACATCGACAAAAGTATTTATTCTTGAGGTTATGGGACGGCACGCGGGTTGGATTGCTGGAGCGAGTGGTTTAGCTGCCGAAAACGACGGCGATGCACCACATATTATTTTATTTCCAGAGATTGCTTTTAACAAAGTGAAATTCATCAAGCGCGTACAAAAAACCGTTAAAAAATACGGATTTTGCGTTATTGTGGCCTCCGAAGGCGCACAGTATAAAGACGGTACTTTTCTCGCAGACTCGGGGAGTACCGATGCCTTTGGCCATAAACAGCTTGGGGGAGTTGCACCCACATTAGCGACCATGGTGAAGGACGAGTTAGGTTATAAGTATCACTGGGCGGTCGCCGATTATTTGCAAAGAGCCGCGCGCCATATTGCATCCAAAACTGATGTTGAACAAGCCTATGCTGTTGGTAAAGCTGCGGTAGAAATGGCTATTGCAGGCAAAAATGCTGTCATGCCAGCTATTATCCGTGGCAAAGGCCGACGCTATTCATGGAAGATTGTTGAAGCGCCTCTCGCTCAAGTAGCAAACGTAGAAAAAATGATGCCTCGCAACTTTATTAATAAAGAAGGTTTTGGTATTAGTGAGCTGGGTCGCGATTATTTTGAGCCCTTAATACAAGGGGAAGACTATCCTCCCTACGGAAAAAATGGTCTGCCTGAGTATGTAAGCTTGAAAAGAGTCTTTGTCGATAAAAAAATTAAGAAAAATTTTATTATCTGAATTGCGTTCAATATTAAAATGAGAGCCCGCTTATGACGTCGACCATAAAGCGGGCACTTAGCTTTGTAGGTATCCTTGGCTTATATTGAATAGGCATGTCACCGCTATCAAGTCGACCGCTATCGACTTCACTTCAGCCAAGATTTGATTCACCATTTACTAAGCCCTCTAAATGGCTATCTAAATAACTGTTTAGTAGCTATCACCCGCCCCTAAATTACACCTTGATCTTACACCTTAACTTTAGCTCTCAGGTTGATGTTAAGTTATGGTAGAATCCGCACTTTTATAAATCACACTGTAAATCCCACAAAGCGAAGAGTTGATTATGAGTCTGAATGACGTTCCTGCAGGTAAAAATCTGCCCGATGAAATTAACGTTATCATCGAAATTTCACTAAATGGCAATCCCGTAAAATATGAAGTTGACAAAGATACTGGCGCTTTATTTGTAGACCGCTTTCTAGGTACGTCAATGCACTACCCTTGCAACTATGGCTACGTCAACAATACCTTATGCGGTGATGGCGACCCAGTTGATGTGATGGTGATGACCCGCTTTGGTCTAGTTGAAGGCTCTGTTATTAAATGCCGCCCAATTGGCGTATTGCGTATGTCCGACGAGTCGGGCGAGGACGCGAAAATATTAGCCGTGCCTATCGAAAAAATAAGTCAAATGAATAAAGACGTGACCTGTCTTGCCGATGTTCCTGAAATACTATTAAAACGCATTTCTCACTTTTTTCAGCATTACAAAGATTTAGAAGAGGGGAAGTGGGTCAAGATAGACGGCTGGGAAGATGTAGACGCTGCTAAAAAAGAGATTTTAGATTCAGTCGAAAGCTATAACAAACAAGCGTAGTCATTTCGGCATTAACTAAAAAAAGCCTCGACAACTGTTGGGGTTTTTTTTGGCTTGCCGACCCACTCTTAAATAATGTCCGAACTCGATTTCTCACAGCAAATCCTTAAATAACGCCTTAATATAAGCTATTACATAAAAGGATTATGCGGGTCTAATTTTAAATGGCTGACATCGACGTCAACCGCTTTAAGTGGATGTCGATCTTCTTCTTTTAATAAATTGCTACCCACATCGGCTAAAGATAGAGCGTCGGTATCTATACTTAAGGGTTCTATTTTCACCTTCTCTGATTCTTGCAGAAGAATTTCACCGGCGTCGGCAATATCCCATTCTAAGTCATCGGCATCAACGCTCGCAGGCAATGGAGCTAGACGCTCATCGTCTTTGACAATATTACCCTCTTGCGGAGAAAGTACTATATGAGCGGTGTCTACCGGAGTATGCGACGCTTGCTGCCGGTCTTCTAATAGATCGCTGCCCGCGGGGGCTAAACTAAAGACCGCCGTCGGCGCTTTTGCTGTAGATGTCTTTGTCGAGCTAACATCTGCAGCAGACATTTTTTTGCTGTCACTAGCCGTGTCAGCCGAGCTATCAATTATTGTTGTAACCACACCGACTTGAGCGAGAACTGCCTGATACTTTTTTGCCTGCACTAAGGCTATATTTGCTTTTAATGGTACCGGCTTGCCTGTAAACATTCGCTCGATACGAGCGTCGTCCACCTTAAATAATTGTGCTAATTTTTGCTTAACATCGACAAGATTTTTACCCATTACGATATCACCACGAAATATAACGGAATATTGACCTGTCATTACCTTAGTGTCACTCATTAGTCTTACCCCTGGCCTATTCTTCGAGATTATGATTCATCTCTAACGAGGGCATATTAACGCGTGCCGAACCCACTACTTTTGCAGGCACGCCGGCAACGGTAAGATATGGCCCTACACTACTGAGAACTAAGCTACCCGCGCCGACTTTTGCGCCAACGCCAATGCTAATGTCGCCCAGAAGTGTTGCACCCGCACTAAGTAGCACACCTCGACCAATGTTAGGGTGACGAATACATTTACTCGAACCCGATCCACCAAGAGTGACTTCATGTAAAATAGAGACATCGTCGTCGACTACCGAAGTCTCGCCAATCACAATGCCTGTTGCATGATCTAACATAATACCCGAACCCATCTGCGCTGCTGGATGTATATCAACATCAAAAATGCGAGAGATTCTATGCTGCAAGTATAGGGCTAACATTTTTCTATCTTGGCGCCACAACCAATGTCCAATGCGATATGACTGTAAAGCGTGAAAACCCTTGTAGTAAAGAAATGGGATAATATATTCATCGCAGGCCGCATCACGATTGAAGTGCGCCAATAAGTCATTTAGCATTTGCTGGGCAAGCTCGGGCTCATCGTTGAAGGCTTCATGAAAAACAGATTGCCATGACATCGCCGATAACGTGCTACTGGCGAGACGGCTAGCGAGATAATAACTGATCGCATTACGAAAGTTTTTGTGGCTAAGAACATTACAATGAAAAAAGCTAGACATCACCGGTTGTGCCAGACAGGCTTTATTGGCCTCATCTAAAATAGACTTCCAGATATTGTCCTGAAGTCGCTCAGAATTTTGAATGCTACTCACTGATGATTGAGCTGAACTCATAGATCTTCTCTGCATTCGGACAGCTTAGAGTTAACCGTCGTTGGATTAATCGAGTCTTTTATAAAGCGTTCGTAGAGTGCATCGATAGTTGACAATACCATCGCCTTTTCTAATATATCAGACTTATGCAAGATATCCTGTAGAAGCTTTAAAGACCAGGTTTCTTGATATTGTCTCGCCACTGGCAGATAACTTAAGTGCCAGGGCTCGGGCATAATGCCATTACTATCGTTTATATACGGAAAAATAAAGGCGGGCGAGTCAGCTTTGTTTAAATAGTCTTTGAGCCATCGCGACATTGGCGAGAAGGGCCCGTTATCGGTGTACTCTTCGGCGACCAGTTGCAGACAATAATTTTCAGGCACTGCGGCGCGATCATAGATGTCTATGTCTGTTCCCCAATGGTGTCTGGAGGTACCGGGCAGCGCAGACCAGCGCATGATGCTATTAATCTTGTCCAATGTCGACAATGACATCAGATCTAATACGCAACTGTTATCGTCTAAAATGACGCGTTGGCCGCTGATTTTAGCATCCCAAATAAACTGCTGACGATCAAAACTCCTAAAACCACTAGCTAGAGCTAAATCAAAGCCTGCTGTGTGAGCAGCGCAGACAAGCTGCTGCAAGGGCTTAAGCACGTCGCTATGTAAGCCTATATTATTGTGCCAAGTGATATGATCATCGGTTAGACCAAAAGTAGCCGTTCGCCGCTTATCAAGGAGTTTTTCATCAATATGCATAAATTTCATGGATATCATTTGCAGTCATTCATCAATCCTCGAATCTAGCAGGGCGAGGCAACATTATAGTTTTAGATAAAAACTATCGCTTCCCTGATATATGCCAAAAATGTATAGTAATTACTTAAAGATACATTTTACCAATGATCGAAACATAAGCGCAAAAATAATAATAATAACTTGAGGTCATCACATGAATAAAGATCACAGTGATTTGATCACGCTAAAGAATCTAGGTTCAGCTACAGTGAATATTTTACATGCAGTAGGTATCAATAGCTATGACGACCTGAAGAAGGCTGGGCCTGTAGAAGTTTATCTGCGCATACAACGTCGCAATATACACGTCTCAAAAGTGATGTTGTACGCCTTACAGGGTGCCCTTCAAGACACTCATTGGAACGAGCTGGATCCCAAACTCAAACAACAGCTGCTTGACGATGCTAGCGCAGCTATTGCCGAAAGCTCTCAGAGCTAGCACCAACAACCTAAACTTTTTATCCTCGGATAATCAGCTTTGATACCCACTCTCAAGTATTAGCGACTTTATTTACCCACCTTTTCATAATTGCTATTGAATTTTTTGATCTTGCACAGATAATAACTCAGGCCATTAGATTTTCATCCATTGATACTTTTATTTCGAGGTCTTTATGTTGCGCATTGGTTTGTTTTTATTGACTAACTTAGCCGTTATTGCCGTCGCTAGTATTACTTTACAACTGCTGGGCGTACAGCATTATTTACAAGGCTCCGAACTCAACCTAACGAGTTTATTAATATTCTGTGCTGTCTTTGGTTTTGCGGGCTCACTCATCTCACTATTGATTTCTAAATGGATGGCAAAACGCTCAACGGGCGTAAAAATTATTACTCAAGCCGCTACTGACGATGAGCGCTGGTTAGTTGCGACTACCCGCGAACTTTCTGAAAAAGCAGGCATTGGTATGCCCGAAGTTGGTATCTTCCCCGCCCCAGAATCAAATGCTTTTGCAACCGGCTGGAACAGAAACAATGCGCTGGTGGCAGTTAGTGAAGGCTTACTTAAACGCTTTAAGCGCGATGAAGTGAGAGCGGTGCTCGCTCACGAGATAGGTCACGTGGCCAATGGCGATATGATTACCTTAAGCTTGATTCAAGGTGTCGTTAATACCTTTGTGATGTTTTTTGCCCGAATTATTGGCTACACCGTCGATAAAGTTATCTTTAAGAATGAACGCGGTCACGGCATAGGTTTTTATGTTGCTACCTTTGTAGCCGAGATGGTTTTGGGAGTTTTAGCGAGTATTATCGTGATGAAGTTTTCTCGTTATCGCGAATACCGTGCAGATGTTGCAGGAGCAACGCTTGCCAATCGTAGCTCTATGATTAACGCACTTAAGCGCCTAAGCTCCGAACAAAAAGCACAAATACCAAGCTCAATGCCTGATACTATGGCCGCTTTTGGTATTAGCAGTGGCTTTAGCAAGAGAAATTTAGGCAAGCTATTTTCTAGCCATCCACCGCTAGAAGATCGTATTCGAGCACTACAACAAAATAATAGCTAATCAATAATGTCATCAATATATAACAACATTTGTCACATTAATGAAATTCCAGAACAGGGATCTAAAGAATTTAGGCTTGATAATAATTGCTTCTTTGCTGTGAAAAGTGAAGGGGCAATCACTGTTTATTACAATAGTTGCCCACATCTAGGATCGCCCTTGCAGTGGCAACAAGATCAGTTTCTCAATCACGACAAGTCGTTAATCTTATGCTCGACTCATGGCGCATTGTTCGACATAGAATCTGGCCTATGTGTTGTTGGGCCCTGTCAAAATCAATCATTAAAAATGGCTGACTTTTATATCGAAAATGAGCAGTTATATATTAACGATACCTAATATATGCCCGCCCATTTATTGGTCTCACGTTCAGTTCAAATAGAAATTACACCCTCGGCTCGATCAACAACTCAACGCGACGATTTTCTGCACGTCCGGCTGACGAGGTATTGCTGGTGATCGGTCGACTCTCACCATAACCCACTACAAATAGTCGACTGGTGCGAATATTACGGCTGCTCAAATAGTCGGCGACACTAGTGGCACGACTGACCGATAGTGACTGATTATAAGCAGCTGCACCTGAAGAATCAGTGTGGCCGGCTACTTGAAGAATTGTTTCATCAAACTCATTGAGTACTTTAACCACCGAGTTTAAAGTGACGTAAATAGACGTATTTAAGGTCGACTTATTAACCGCAAAGGTAATATTGTTTGGCATCACTAAACGGATATTTTCTCCCTCGCGCACCACTTGAACACCGCTACTAACTAACTCTTGGCGCAACTTTGCCTCTTGCTGGTCCATATAAGCTCCGACGCCGAGACCAACAAGTCCACAACCGGCTGCCGCTTGACGCGCCCGCTGACTATCTTTACGTGAACCCAGCGCACCACAAACTACTGCACCTATGCCGCCAAAAAGAGCTTTGCGGCTGATCTTACTTTCACCCGTATAGGCATTTTGAGTCTCACAACCGGCAAGTACCAGCACCGCACAAATAGGTAATAAAATCGTTTTTGTTAAATTCATATTTTCACCTTTTAAAAAACAAACTATTCACTGAATGATAGCTCTTATTATAAACCCTAATTAATATAACATTTTATTAAGAGATCATTATGGGCTATTTACTTTGATAAAAAAATCATTGTTATCACAAAACACATTGATTGCTTTACGTCTTATAACTAGAGACGACAGATGACTAGCAAGATACGTAAAAGAGTTGTTGAATAATAATATAATCAACATTAACAATAACTGAACAAGATCAACTATTTTTATCTACAACCGATTAGTTGCCCTGCGCGCTAGCCTTAGTTGAGACCATAGTCAGCATACGGTGAGATCGTATTAAGTCGAATCAAGTGAGTTTTCTTCATCGTAAATTTTATTCAAGCACATTTAATAGATAAGCTATACCTTCATAATATTCACTAGCAACAACAACAAATTATTAAAACTATTCTGGTACTTGAAATTCTATCGCCGATAGGTCGTAAGCGTTGATCGCAGCTAATGCAACAACTGAGTTATATAAGTTACGCCCGGGAATTATGCTGTCGACAAAAGCCATACCCGAGTATTATTCAAAGAAGATTACTTGGGCTCATCAACCTATGTTGGCCGCTTCAATAACTTTGATGCCAGCTTAAGCTTTGATTCTAACAATATTAAAGCGAGTCAATTAGAGGCAACCGTTGATACTCGCAGCTTAGATATAAATGATGAAAAACTAGAGTATCGGCTGGCGGGATCAACTTGGCTAAATAGTGATGGATATCCCGAGGCCCTTCTCACTAGCTTGTCGGCAACTTTAATCGACGCTTCAAATATAAAATTTATTGGTAATTTAACGTTAAAAGGAGAAACCCGTAGCCATGCTGGTTAATTTAATGATGGCGCCGATAATTTATTGAGTGGGCACCTTAACATTGGTTTTTTTGCGGCCGGAAGCTTCGAACTCTCTGAATATGGCATCGAGAATTATACCTTAATTGTAGACGATGCCATTAAGCTCGAGATAGACACGGAGTTTCAAAAAAATGACCCTAAAGAAATTACTTAGCTAGCCCTCATCAGTCTTTGACGGACTCCATAACATTTATTTTATTCAGACATTTGCAATCACGGCTAAGAGCTAATGTCTGAATCTAACCATCGCGACGTGTCTCGACTATCAATACTTAATTAGTTTTTAGCTCGCCCACTCGCAGTATTTTCATCCCATTAGTGCCGCCTTGAATCGTATCGAAATCGCCTTTTGTGACAATAACCAGATCACCGGTTTTAACAAAACCTCGACTCATAAGCTCACTGATTGCAGACTGAAAGGTGACTGCTGGGTTTTCATCAAAACCATAAAAAGCAATTGGCTCAACACCTAAATAGAGTGCAGTTTTGGCCTGGGTTCGGCTATGACGAGAAAATGCGTAGATAGGTAGTGAAGAATTAAAACGTGACATTAACAAAGGTGTCGTGCCGGTTTCGGTAAAAGCAATAATTGCAGTCGCACCTTCAAGATGATTAGCCGTATACATAGCGGCCAAACCAATAGTTTCGTCGATGGCGTTATAAGTTTGACTAATTCGATTGTCAGTAACGCGCCTTAAAGGGTAAGACTCGGCGCCGCCAATAGCGCGTATCATTGCCTTGACCGTCTCGAGAGGAAAGTTACCCGCTGCGGTTTCACCAGAAAGCATCACGGCATCGGTTCCGTCTAATACTGCATTGGCAACATCAAAAACTTCTGCACGGGTAGGCAATGAGCTATTTATCATCGACTCCATCATTTGTGTTGCCGTGATCACACAGCGATTCAGGGCCCGCGCCCGCGCAATAATGTTTTTTTGCACAGCGACTAATTCGGCATCGCCGATTTCAACACCTAAGTCACCTCGGGCAACCATCACTGCATCAGAAGCCAAAATAATTTCGTCAAGAATGTCATTATTGGCAACAGTTTCGGCGCGCTCAATTTTTGCCACCATACCTGCATGACCACCCGCCTCAAGCATCAGTAATCGAGCGCGATTGATGTCATCAGCTGAGCGCGGAAATGACACCGCCAAATAATCTACATCTATCTCGACAGCTAATTTAATATCTTCAAAATCTTTTTCTGTGAGTGCCGGTGCAGACAAGCCACCACCTTGGCGATTAATGCCCTTATTATTAGAAAGCACACCCGCGACTGTAGTGACACAATGTATTTTTGCATGCTCAATTGATTCCACCTTTAAGATAACGCGACCATCATCGAGTAAAAGTAAATCATCTACATGGCAATCGTTCGGCAGCTCTTTGTAGTCAATGCCTACTGTGTGCGAGCTACCTTGATCGCTATCGAGATTCGCATCAAGTATAAACTTATCGCCAACCTCCAATGTGATAGGGCCATTTTTAAAGCGCGAAATCCGAATTTTAGGACCTTGTAGATCACCTAATACCGCAACATGGCGATTATATTTTTCTGCATACTCACGCACTTTGCACGCGCGCAGCTTATGATCCTCTGCAGAACCATGAGAAAAATTCATTCTAACGACGTTAACGCCCGCTTCAATTAGCGATTCTAAAATGCCGTCTTTGTCCGTAGCCGGTCCTAAAGTAGCAACTATCTTAGTGCGTCTTTGCATGCCTGTAATCTCTTTATGATTGTGTATGTGAGTTTTGCGTAATTTTTAATAAGGTCTTTTCAACACCGCGATCGATAAACTATTGATAAACTACCATCTAATTATGACGATAGAATGAGTAGAAAAATTTAAAATAGTATCCCAAAACTAATTAACACTTGCCTATTCAAGCTTTATAATAATTAATTGATAATAACATGCTTTGGCTAACTATTTTTTCAGTTATAATTAAATCTAGCATTCCTTTATTTGTACTAACTTAAAGTGGGTATCATTTTGGACTTACAAAACGCATCGCGTGACCAACTAATTCAGTGGGAAGCAGGTCTTACCGTTGAATATAATTCAATCAAGCAACAGGCCATTAGCCTTGACCTGACCCGAGGCAAACCCTCAGATGGTCAATTAGACCTAGCGGATAACTTAGATGGCGTGCTCGAGGGTAATTACATAACCGAAAGTGGTGTTGACACAAGAAACTACGGAGGCATTGACGGTATTATCGAATCGCGTCAACTAGGTGCCGAGCTTCTTGGCCTACCTTTAGAGGAAGTATCTGCTCAAGGTAGCAGTAGCCTTACGCTCATGTTTTATGCCATGTTCATTGCCAAAGATTTTGGCTTACGAGGTAGCGACAGCGCATGGAAAAACACCGTAAGTAAAGATTCAGCACCAACGTTTATTTGCCCTGTTCCTGGCTATGATCGTCACTTTACAATTTGTGAGCAGCTCGGTATCAATATGCTGACTGTGCCGATGACATCAACTGGCCCCGATATGAATGCAGTTGAAGCTCTAATCAAAAAAGACAGTAGCATTGTCGGCATGTGGTGCGTACCCAAATACTCCAACCCAACAGGGGTTATTTACAGTGATGAGACCGTCAAGCGAATCGCAAAACTTGGCCAAATAGCCAACAAAAGTTTTTGTGTTTTTTGGGACAATGCTTATGCTGTGCACGACATGGACGGCTACAAGCCATTAGCTAACATAATGGACTACGGCCGTGAATTTGGCACGACTGACAATGTTATTCAGTTTTCCTCGACGTCTAAAATAACTCACGCGGGATCAGGTGTGGCGTTTATCGCCGCATCAGTCGATAATTTGAATGGTATTCGCAAAGTATTGAGTTCGTTCTCGATTGGCCCGGATAAAGTCAATCAGTTAAGGCACCATAGATTACTGCCTAATTTCGACAGCCTCATTGAGCATATGTCGCGTCACGCAAAACTTTTAAAGCCTCGCTTTAATTGTGTTCTAAAACACCTTCAAGAAAGTTTTAGCGATAACGATTTAGGTGACTGGGAAGCAGTCGATGGTGGTTATTTTATTTCTTTTGATGCTAAACCAAACCTTGCAGCAATCATTGTTAAACTCGCAGCCGAAGCCGGAGTAAAATTGACACCGGCGGGTGCGACTTTCCCTTACGGAGATGATCCTGAAGATCGCAATATTCGTATTGCGCCATCAGTGCCCACCATGGAGCAAGTTGATCAGGCCATGCAAGTGTTCACGCTATGCGTAAAGCTTGCTTCCGTTAGACAAAAGCTCGAGCAATAAAAACGCTTTATCAAATAGTATTGCTAAATACACTCAACTACTTGGCTATCAATTTATTATTTCTAGCTCAGTAGTTGGGCTCGCGATAAGACGCAATTGGTTGTGCAAAATATTAGCTGTTAAAAAATGACCTTAGAAGCATCGCTGTTACTTGCATCCACCATTTTTATCCTCGGTATAATACCCGGCCCTGGCGTTTTGTTAGTTGTCTCTCGCACTATAAGCGGCGGCTTCTCTGCAGGCCTATGGACTATCATCGGCATGGTTTGTGCCGATCTTATCTTTTTATTAATTGTTGTTTATGGCCTTCAAGCTATCGCAAATGTGCTTGACTCTGCTTTTATTTTTATACAACGCCTTGGCGCTGCTTATTTAATCTGGCTGGGCATAGCAACTTGGAAAAGCCCACATATAATAGTAGATCCCTCTAAAACTTCACCACACAAGCCACAATCGTTCTCTAGTCTATGGTTAACCGGCTTACTGATTACGCTCAGCAACCCTAAAGCCATTTTATTTTATCTCAGTTTTTTGCCTGCTATTGTCGACATAACAAGTCTCTCGCTGATAGACATTAGCGTCATGGGTCTGATTATTTGCACCACTATTGGCGGCATCATGTTTTTTTATGTGTTAACTGTAGTTAAGGCAAAAAATAAGATACGACCTTTATCAAATAGCCGAATAACTCAGCGCGTTGCTGGCAGCATTATTATTGCGACGGGACTATTGTTATTAACACGCGGAAATTTTTAAGAAATACCGCCTTAAATAATTGCCTTTTAGAGCCAATAAAACGCCCAACAAAATCAAAAACAAACCCACAACAGCAGTTATACTCCAGCTATAGTCCTCGACAAATGTCGAAATCGTTAATGCTACAACAGGAAACAATACGGTTGAATACACCGCTTGATCTGCACCAATACGGCCAACCAAACTTAGATAGGCAGTAAAACCTAAGATTGAACCTGGGATCGCTAAATATAATAAAGTCCCCCAATAGACTGAACGCGAATCCCATACCCACTCAACACCAGTAAACATCATTATCATTAATAAAATTATAGCACCGTAAATCATGCTGTAAGCTATGCTCGTCCAAGGCTGGATACCACAGGCACTGTGCCTAACCGAAATCATATTACCCAACGAGAAACAATAAGTACCTAGTAGTGCGTAGGCGATGCCTATTAAGAACTCACTATTATACTGACCCAGAAATTGTTCCCAAAATAACATTAGAAGACCAATAACACCTAAAATACTTGATATATAAATAGTGACTGGCGGTCGCTTCTTCCAGATTAACCATTGGTTAAATGCATTAAAGATAGTGGCCGCAGCAAATATTACCGAGATGAGACCACTCACAAGATAAAGGCTTGCGTTATAAAAGAATAAATAATTAATAGAAAATAAGCATAAGCCCTGCAACAAAAAGAAAAAATGATCTCTCGACTGGACTCTTTGTAACTTACCTAACAAATACAATGTGGGTAAAAATAAAATACTGGCCAGCGCAAAGCGATAAAAAACCGATAGCACTATAGGCACTTCACCCGTTTGCCCGAGCAGAGCTATCCATGTTGTTCCCCAAATACACACAACACTTATGTATAAAAAAATATTTATTCCCATTAATCAGGCCTGCAGCTGTTAACAAAGTAATGTTTAAATGAATATTCAGATAAATAGTTAACGTTTATTTTTGTAAAAATGACCCTTCTCAAAAGTACCTACTAAAATATTTAGCGATAAGCTTTTTCATAAATTAAAAACTCGGCAAACTATTAATGAGCATTGTCTAATGAAGTCTGAGCAAACATTGACCTTTAGCGCTATTGCCCAACGGCACTAAAGGTTTAGAATGGCGTCACTAGATTACGAATAAAAATAACACTTCAACTATTGCTATGAGTCAACTATTAATATGAGCCAATTACCAACGTTGCCAGTATGTCCATCATGTAAATCCGAATACACCTATGTCGATGCAAATATGTATGTATGTCCAGAGTGTGCCCACGAGTGGGATCAAAGCGCTGCTGCCACAAATGATGAGCGCATTATTACAGACTCTAATGGCGTTATCCTCAACGATGGCGATACTGTTGCAGTTATCAAAGATTTAAAAATAAAGGGCTCGTCTGCCGTGATTAAAGTCGGTACAAAGGTGAAAAAAATTCGTCTAACCGATGGCGCCGATGGCCACGACATTAATTGTAAAATCGATGGTTTTGGAATGATGGTATTAAAATCTAAGGTCGTTAAGAAGGTTTAGTGTAGAGGATCTCCTCTAGTGCTGTATTTAATTGCGGGTAGGTAAATTCAAAACCATTATCTAATAATTTTTTAGGCACTACCTGTTGACCTTCCAACAATAACTCTGAGGCCTCACCAAATAACAGCATTGCAACAAGCGCAGGCATTGGCATTAACATAGGGCGCTTTAGCATCCTCGCTAGCACACGAGAAAAATGAAAATTACTAACGGGATAAGGTGCAGTTGCATTAACAGCTCCGCTAATGTCTTTATTATCGATTAAAAATAATAACAAGGCCAACATATCATCGAGATGAATCCACGAGAACCACTGATTACCCGAGGCAATACGTCCACCTAAGCCCAAGCTAAAAGGTAGTAGCATACGCTTGAGAGCGCCGCCGTGCTTAGCTAATACAACGCCAGTTCTTACCCGGCAGACTCTTACACCTAAGGCTTCGGCTGGCTGTGCCGCGCTTTCCCACTCGCGGCATAACTCACTGGCAAAACCTTGACGGGGGCTTGCCTTTTCATCTAATCGAGTCGCCTCCGGATAATTACCATAATAACCAATTGCCGAACCACTAATTAGGCACTCGGGCTTATTCTCGCACTTTTTTAACCATTCAATGATATCGCTGGTGATGCCAACACGACTTTGTTTGAGAACTTGCTTACGCTTGTGGGTCCAGCGCTTATCGATAATAGGCGCTCCCGCTAAATTAATAACGCCATCAACTTCAAGCCCAGAATCTTTAACTGAACCAATTAAATTTATCGGCCCGCTAAACATCTTTTTGGCCTTATCAAAATCACGTGTTAATAAGGTAATTTGATCACCTCGCGCTAATAGTTTTTCAACTAAAGGGCGACCAATAAACCCCGTACCACCGGTTATTAAAAAATGCATAACTTTCCTTTAAATAACTGTCTGCTTACTCAAACAAATTACTAGATATATTAAATGATGATTTACTTAGACATTCGACGAAAAAGAGAGGCCGCGCCTCGAACACCGGATGAATCGCCATGTTTTGCTTTTACCAACCGAGTTACCGATTGAGTCGAAAATATATATTTGTGCCAGCGCTTAGGCACCTCGCTATAAAGCTCATCAATATTACTCATACCACCCCCAAGCACAATAACTTCAGGGTCGATAATATTGATGACTTGCGCCAAGCTTTTGGCAACGCGCTCATAATAACGATTAACGGCCGCAAGTGCTTCTGTTTTTCCACTTTGAGCCAAGCTAATAATCTCTGGCGCCGACAGCTGTTGTTTATAAAGTCGCTCATAATCGTTCATAAAGCCACTACCAGAAATCCATGACTCTATGCAGCCACGCTTTCCGCAGTAGCATAACGGGCCAGGATATTCACAAGCATCGATACTGTCGACTTGATGAAAGATAGCTTCTTTATGGGCGTAGATTGATGCTGGCTTGACTCCATTCTTATCCACGCCATCAAAATGATCTAACAAGATCGATTGCTCGGCTTCGTGGGAGTGCGATCCAAAAAAAGTAGGAAACGGCAATGGGTTATGCCCCCATTCACCCCCCAAGCTATTAGCGCCAATGACTAGGTCTCCATTTACCCATAAACCACCGCCACATCCAGTGCCTAAAATTACACCGAAAACAGAATTCGAACCAATAGCCGCGCCATCGCGCGCCTCGGACAAGACGAAACAGTTCGCGTCATTTTCTATGTCTATATTACGGCATAATAACTGCTCGATATCAGGCTTAAAACGCTGCCCATTGATCCACGTAGAATTTGAGTTTTGTACCTTCTGACTATGTGCACAGATAGAGCCTGGCATGCCGATACCAATAGTTTGAGCGCGCCCAAGCTGCACCTCGGCCTCGACGACTAAATCATTAATCGCCATTAAGGTATTTTTATAGCTGCCTGAGGGGGCAACTATACGCTGTCGAAAAAGCTCATTACCGCTATTATCGATAACGATAATTTCTATTTTGCTGCCGCCAACATCTATGCCTATATGCAAAAGAATTAACCTTTACGATCTGGTGATAAAAAACGCCGCACCAAGCCCGCAAAAATTTCTGGCTTTTCTGCATGCAACCAATGCTCAGTATTGTTGATTACTTTTACCCCCGCGCTGGGAAACAATGACAAAATAGACTCTTGATGTATTGGCATGATGTAGCTGGAGTTTTCACCTTTTATAAATAAGACCGGCTTATTAAACGGCCTAAAGCCTGAAGTGTTGGCGCTGATAATATGATGGTATCCTGACTCTAGGGCCTCGATGTTAAGGCGCCAACGCCAAGTATTGTCAGAGCCACCTTTGTCTTTAGCTTTATCTGTGCTTTTTTCTAAATTCTTAAGTAAAAAACTACGTGTTGAAGCAATTGTCACGTATGGACGCATTAACGCGTCGGCATCTGCTCGACTTTTAATGGTATTAAGATCAACCGCGCGAAAGGCTGCAAAAATATCATCGTGTCGGCGTGGGTAGGCAACTGGCGCAATATCAGCGACGACCAATCGATGCACTCGATCTGGATGACGCAGCGCAAGCTCCATACACACCTTTCCACCCAGTGAGTGCCCTACCAGATCGACACAGTCTAGACCGACGGAATCCAGCCACTTAAGCATGGCTGCCGCCATAGCTTGTAGGGATATCTCGCTAGTGTGATGGGAGCGACCATGATTGGGCAAATCAATGGCGTAAATTAAAAAATCATCCTTTAACAGGCGTGTAATCATGCCTAGGTTCTCAATTGAACCAAAGAGACCATGCACAAAAACTATTGGCGTAGAGATATTGTCAGGGGCAGGTTGAGAGATCGAATCAGCTACTGATGCTAACCCTGACTCTGGTTTTGGCGCTGGGTCGATATTTGGCCAACAGCGATGAAAAATAGGAGACATAAATTCCATTTCAGAGCCTAAATATTTGGATGCACGCTTTAGTAGATAGTTGGGTCACCGCTAGATGCAACCTTGAATGCATAGCTGAGCAACCATTAGCTTGTGGTAGGTTCATCGAAAGATATTAAGCATCGGGTCGAGGCTTAGGCGGCAGCCGATTAGCTCCCGGAAAATTAGCTACATTATCTGTCGCTTTAATTTCCTTCACTTTACCCTCGCCTTCGCGCTCAACCTCATCGATACGAATAATAGACTGCATCGGTATAAATGAACGTTTGACACCTGCAAATTCAATTTTAAGCTTCTCTTCACCCGGATTAACAATCAAATTGGTGCTTTCACCAAAGACAAACTCCTCTGCCTCAATAAAACCATACATCTCACTTTGGTAGATATCTTTGGCATAAATCTCGTAGATCTCACTTTGATTGTAAAAAATTACTTTGAAAACGGGCTTGCTTGACATAACACACTCTATTAATAAACAACTATCTCTAATATGATGGTATTAAGACTAAAAAACAAGGGATATTCAAGTAAAAAATCGCAGTGTAAGACAGAGCTGTAAAAACCATCGAACACCCTTTATAATCTATTCAATTATCTTTAGCCCATCCACCATTATAGCCACAAATCCAACAAAAAAATCATATGACTGAAACAATAACGCACAAAAAATTGTACATTAAAACTCATGGCTGCCAGATGAATGAATACGATTCATCACGCATGAGAGACCTACTGGGTGAATCGCACAATATGATCACCACTGACGACCCCGAAGAGGCCGATGTACTGTTGGTAAACACCTGTTCTATTCGCGAGAAGGCCCAGGAAAAGTTATTTCATCAGTTGGGCCGCTGGAAAAAGCTAAAGCAAAAAAAACCTAATCTTATTATTGGTGTCGGTGGCTGCGTGGCTAGCCAAGAGGGTTCCGCCATTGCCGAGCGTGCACCATTTGTCGATCTTATTTTTGGCCCACAAACACTGCATCGGCTGCCAGAGATGATGGATACCCCAAGAGGTAACGGGGTTGTTATCGTTGACATTAGTTTTCCTGAGATTGAAAAGTTTGATCATCTACCACAACCGGAGGCAGATGGCGTCTCCGCCTTTGTCTCTATTATGGAAGGCTGCTCTAAATACTGTAGCTTTTGCGTGGTGCCCTACACTCGCGGCGAAGAAGTAAGTAGACCAGTAACCGATGTGCTAGCCGAAATCGCGCATCTTGCTAGCCAAGATGTCCGCGAAATTAATTTGCTAGGGCAAAATGTGAATGCTTATCGGGCGGAAGACGACGACGGACAAACAGTCGATTTAGCAGAACTGATCACCTATGTGGCAGCGATTGATGGCATAGACCGCATCCGCTACACCACCTCGCATCCCGTCGAGTTTTCTGACAGCCTAATCGATGTTTATGCAAACGTACCCGAACTTGTGAGCCATATTCATCTGCCCGTACAAAGCGGTTCAGATCGTATTTTAATGGCCATGAAACGCGGTCATACTGTACTCGAATATAAATCTAAACTACGTCGTCTTAAAAAAATTCGTCCAGACATTAGCTTTTCTTCCGATTTCATTATTGGTTTTCCGGGTGAGACCGATAAAGATTTCGAAGCCACTATGAATTTAATTCAAGAGATGGATTTCGATATGTCATTTAGCTTTGTCTATAGCTCACGACCTGGCACACCAGCGGCAGATCTACCTGACTCAACGCCAGAAAGCGTTAAAAAACAACGTCTTAAAATTTTGCAAGATAGGATTACACAACAGTCTCAAGCAATTAGCCGACGCATGGTGGGCAATACCGAACGCGTTCTTGTCTCGGGTTACTCTAAAAAAGATCCTGGACAGCTATCTGGCCGTACAGAGAATAATCGTGTCGTAAATTTTCGCTGTGATAATGTTGAACTCATTGGTAAGTTTGCTGATATTTTAATTGGCGAAGCATTGCCCAACTCTCTCAGAGGTGAACTCGTATCTAGCGAGTAAGGCACTTATCCGAGACAAGCCAGTAATAGTTATCCATCAAACGACGCCGCTATTTAACCGTATTGAACACACTAAAGGATAAGATAATCGCATTGACTACTCAATCAAAAAACTCCGCAACTAAATCTAAAGAACCTAAAGCTGGGCCTAATAAAGCTGCAGCTAAAGAATATGAATTAACGCTTCGCATCGAGTCGCTATCTACCAAAGATCTGGCCAACTTATGTGGCCAATTTCAGTCGCATCTTCAACAAATTGAACAGCGATTTCAGGTAAATATTTTGAACCGTGGCAGCAATTTTTTGATCAGCGGCGAACAAGCGTTTGTAGATGCTGCCGGTCATATCTTGCAAGTGCTTAGCGATGAGATCAGTAATGGCGACGATATTCTTCCCGATGATGTGCATTTATTGATTCAGCAGTATCACCCAGACAACCAACAAAGCGATGGCTCTTTTGATCCATCAAATGCAAGCACTCATAAAAAAACTGACTCGCAACTAGCACTGCGCACCAAAAAAGGCACGGTCAAACCTCGCGGCCAAAACCAGCAAAATTATGTGCGTGCTGTACTTAGCAATGATATTAATTTTGGTATTGGGCCCGCCGGCACCGGTAAAACCTATTTAGCAGTAGCGTGTGCGGTACAAGCCATATTAAACGACGAGATAGAACGTATTTTATTAGTCCGGCCCGCAGTTGAGGCCGGTGAGAAATTAGGTTTTTTACCCGGTGACCTCTCTCAAAAAGTCGATCCGTACCTACGTCCACTTTATGACGCGCTCTATGAAATGCTCGGTTTTGAAACCGTTGATAAATTAATTGAACGCAACGTGATAGAAGTCGCACCCTTAGCTTATATGCGTGGACGTACCATCAATAATGCTTTTGTTATTCTGGATGAGAGTCAAAACACCACTCGCGAACAAATGAAAATGTTTTTAACGCGCATTGGTTTTGGCACAACGGCCGTCATTAACGGCGATCCAACACAAATCGACTTGCCGCGCGGGCAGCCCTCTGGGCTCAAGCATGCTGCCGAGGTATTAGACGGTGTAGTAGGCATTAGTTTTACGCACTTCACCTCAAAAGACGTTGTGCGCCATCCGTTGGTTCAAAAAATTGTCGATGCCTATGAAAAGCATGAGGCATAAATGTGGACGCGCTAACACCACCTCAAGTAGACATACAAAATGCATCAGATGCAGCATTTATACCTAGCGAGCATGATTTTTTAAACTGGGTCACTATTGCTATAAGCGAAAAAAAGCCTGATGCCGAGGTTAGTATTCGCATCGTCGACAAGCTCGAGAGCCAGACACTCAACAAACAATACCGCGGCATCGATAAACCCACTAACGTTCTGTCCTTTCCTGCCGAGTTCCCCGAGGGTGTCGACATCCCTTTTTTAGGGGATATCGTAATTTGCGCACCCATTGTCGAGTTTGAGGCTAAAGCACAAAACAAAACGCTAGAAGCACACTGGGCACACATGCTTATTCACGGGGTGCTACATCTTTTGGGTTATGACCATATCGAAGATGATGAAGCAGAAATTATGGAAGCACTAGAAATTAAATATCTAGCCCGGCTAGGTATTTCGTCACCTTATTAAAAGCTCTAATGCTAAGCCTCAAGTTTAAATCATCTACTTACTCATCGATGATTCATTTTTCTAGCAGATATTTTTATGCACCCCACCCCTACCGCGTCCTGCTCTTGTATCTTACTTACATCCTTGTAATCCTTCTAGGCAAAAAATAGTTTAAGGCCCGGAGAAAATACACGGAGCTGGCTTTAAATTGAGCCTGCTTCATATTGGCAACATGCTTCTTAATGCCGGCGCCGGTTAGCCTTATCGGTTTAAGCCACTATTGCGCATAGCTCTATTATCTATTAAAACCCTGTGATCTATTAAAGTCCTAAATCTGAAAGCCCTGGATGATCGTCTGGGCGCCGGCCCTGCGGCCAGTGAAATCTTCTATCGGCTTGGGCTATCGGCAAATCGTTGATGCAGGCAAAGCGATTTAGCATAAGACCATCTTCGCCAAACTCCCAATTTTCATTACCATAAGAGCGAAACCAATTGCCACCCCCATCATGCCACTCATAGGCATAGCGAACCGCAATGCGATTATCGGTAAATGCCCACAGCTCTTTGATCAATCGGTAGTCCAGCTCTTTATTCCATTTTGCCTCTAAAAATAACTGAGCTTCTTCGCGATTAGTCACAAAGGTTGTGCGGTTGCGCCATTGAGTGTCAACGCTATAAGCTAATGCTACTTTTTCAGCATTGTGAGAATTCCAACCATCTTCGGCAAGGCGTACTTTTTTGATGGCCGTCTCTAGCGTAAAGGGCGGCAGTGGCGGTCTTGTGGCGGCGGTAACACTAGTCATCATTAATCCTCGTCCATTAAGCAGTACATCAAGAGTTAAAGCTCTCGTGTAACTTGTTATTTAAACCACTTAATATACCCAAATCTAGCGTTAACGTGTAGTCGATTTTTTTGCCGACTGTTTGCGTCTGAGGCAATCATCATTAATCTAGGCAAGTTCATAAAAGCGGGGCACAAGACCACAGCTATTATTTTATTGGACCATTTAAGCTTATATCGGTGGATATTTATGGTCACCTAGCGCCATTTTCTCTTAAAAAGTGGGGATTTTACTAATTGCGCGCCTAGTATAAACGCATCTACACATGTCCCAAAACAGCCTTTAATCTTTTAATAGCGCTCTAGTGGTGAAATATATGCAAGCCCTGGAATTTTCGTTGTAGACGCCGCGCTCTGTCACTGCTAACATTTATATCCATTCAACTATGTATGACGATTAATGAACGACGAACCTCCAAGTATTAGCGGTCAAGATAAGTCTTGGATCGAACGTTTGATCTCCTCATTCTCTAACGAACCCAAATCCCAAGCTGAACTACTCGAAATCATCCGCGAAGCAGCATCTAATCAATTATTAGACCAAGAAGCCTTTGGTATTATCCAAGGCGCTTTAGGCGTGTCTGCCTTGCAAGCGCGAGAAATAATGATTCCTCGCTCGCAAATGGTGACTGTTAACGTTACTGAGTCACCCGAAGAATTTTTGCCCAAAGTGATAGAGTCAGGCCACTCCCGTTTTCCGGTGATCGGTGAGAATAGTGACGACATTAAAGGTATTTTGCTCGCAAAAGATTTATTGCCACTTATATTAAAAGGCCATAAAGACTTTACGCTCGAATCGGTAATACGCAACGCAACGATCATCCCCGAAAGCAAACGTTTAAATGTGTTGTTACGTGAGTTCCGTGAAAATCGTTATCATATGGCACTTGTTATTGATGAGTATGGTGGCATCTCGGGCTTAATCACTATTGAAGATATTTTAGAAGAAATTGTTGGTGAGATTAGCGATGAGACCGATGATGACAATGACGATGTATTTATTCGTAAAGTTGCCGACGACGACTATATTATTAAAGCACTAACCCCCATCGAAGATTTTAATACTTATTTTAAAAAAAACTTTAGTGACGAAGAATTCGATACTGTTGGCGGCCTAATTATGCAAAATTTTGGGCATCTACCCAAGCGCAATGAAATTACCGAGTTAAATGGATTTTCTTTTAGAGTCTTATACTCGGATAATCGACAAATTCACTTGCTGCGATTAACACCTCCTGCGGAACAGTAGCTCCTTAACTATGCGTTTATTACTGCTTCTCTTTTTAAGTGCATTCGCCGGTGCCCTAACAACCTTAGCCATACCGCCTTTTAATTATTCATGGCTGGGGTTATTAACACTCGCGCTATTTGCTTATATTCTGCATCAACAACACAACAAAAAATTATTATTTTGGCACGCCTTTGTATTTGGATTAGGTTTTTTTGGCACTGGGGCCTCTTGGGTTTTTGTCAGCATTTATGAATTTGGCTCGGCCCCAATAGCTTTGGCACTTTGTATGACTGCTGCATTTGTAGCCACCATTGCGACAGCTTTTGCTCTGCCTTTTATAGGTCTTAGCTATTTCAAGCAATCACAATGGCGCCTATTATTAGGCTTTCCATTAGCTTGGGTGCTGAGCGAATGGCTGCGTAGCTGGGTACTCACTGGCTTCCCTTGGCTTTATATAGGCTACAGTCAAATGTCCACCCCGCTAGCTGCTTGGGCACCTATTGGAGGAGTTTTATTTGTTAGCCTATTAACTGCATTCACTAGCAGTATGCTGGCAAACGCATGTCTTAAATCGAGTCAATTTAACCCCAAAATATTATCGCTTCTTGTTGTCATTATTTTTTGGAGCGAGGGCCGCGCACTAACAGATGTCGATTGGACAGAGCCTGCAGGCGAGCCGCTGTCGGTTGGAATTGTGCAACCCAATATTTCTCAGGCACTCAAATGGGACCCGCAATATCGTCAGCCAACCCTGGACATTTTAAGCTCGCTTTCGGGTAATCTCTGGGGCAATGATTTGGTTGTTTGGCCCGAAGCTGCAATACCTGATGTTTATTTTAGCTCGCAAGATTTCTTAAATGTAATTCATCAAAAAGCCCTAGCCACAAATACGAGTTTAATCACTGGTATTCTTTATGATGATAGCGAACAGCAAAAATATTTTAATAGCCTCCTAGGTTTAGGCGAGGCTAGCGGCTTGTACTCGAAACAACGGCTGGTACCCTTCGGAGAATACGTACCCTTGGAGTCGTTACTTCGGGGCGTCATTGATTTTTTTGATCTACCTACGTCCATTATCTCTATTGGCGAAAAAAATCAGCCAGCCATTAAGATGAATCAATATAAGATAGCGAGTGCTATTTGTTATGAGATAGTCTACCCGGCCTTTGTTGCCGAGCTAGCAAAAAATTCGCATGTAATAATTACCGTTAGTAACGATGCATGGTTTGGAAAATCTATCGGGCCTTTACAACATTTCCATATGGCGCGCATGCGCGCGTTGGAGACAGGGCGTTATGTGGTTCGCGCGACTAACAATGGCGTCAGTGCAATCATCGCACCCAATGGCGACATAACGGCTCAGAGCGATCAATTTGTGAGAACTTATTTAGAAGGTAAGGTGACACCAATGCAGGGTAATACACCTTATTTAATTTGGAAAAACTACCTAGTGCTTAGCTTTTTATTATTGCTAGCTGCGGCATTAGTTTTTTTAGAACGCAAAAAACCATAACACAAAAAAATGACTTTTAATTGTCATTTAGTTATCGCTTTAAATGGTCTTTGTGAGCACTAAGCCGCTTTTAATTGACTCAGTAAATTTTCAAGATAAGATTTTTTTTGTGCGGATAAAGCATAGCATTGTGAATCTACTGGAGTGTCACCTACCCAGTTAAATTTCCAATCGTGCCAAGACTTAACGGTATCTGTGTCACTGTCTGTTTCTTTAGATTTTTCATTACGAATTTCGATGACAGAAAAACCTTTGGCATGGGAGTGCAAACGCTTGCGTAATTGGTGGGCAATGTACTCTGCATTTTTGGCAAATGCTGAGGCGTGCATTTTTTTAGGGGTCGCGACTAGTACGCATATATGATTGGGTGAGGTGGCAAACGAGTGGACTAAAACGTCCATTGACTCACCCAAGCGATTTTTAACTGTTACAGGCTTTAACTGATACATCTCAACTCCTTAAAATTATCTCAGATGCAAACACCATCTTTTTCTTCCATTTAAAGACACATTACTAATCCACGTTTAATTATAATGGATTAAGTCGTCGTTTGAAATAAGAAATCATCATCCGCGTAATGTGCAATAGAAAAATGCGTTACTGTCTTGCTTTCCAGCTTTTAGCATCAATAAAAAATGAACTTTTTAGTCTCATAAGTATCATTTTCAATCTAAAAGTTTGAATAAAATCACTTATCGAATGACATAAAATAAAAGTCCTAGATACTCGTGTAGGGCAACACGACTTTGATTCAAAGACGATGCCGATGGCAGCCAGGCATCCCACCACTCATACCAAGGCTCGCTCTTTGACTCTAAACGACTATTAATAAACCCTGTCGCCATGGGTATGACGTCAACCCCAGCCTCTATAAAAGAATGATGCGCGCGACGCATGTGATAAGCATGGGTGACCAGCAGTACTGTTAATATGTTCTGCTGCTTCAACAACTCAGATGTGTTGATCGCATTATGCCAAGTATCTCTACTATTTGGCTCTTGTATTACGCGCTCAATAAAAAACTCTTTTTCTAAGAGCTCCGCCGCCATAGCAGCCTCAGAAATAGTTTCATAGGGCATTACCGTGCCACCAGAGTCGATTACAGTGATAAACGTGCCATTAACCTAAAGCGACGCCAACAAATCCAAGGAAAAAGATCATCAATAACTTTATGTCGGGAGGCAACATTAAGGTTTTAAACAAGGTGATGAGCAATTTCGCTTCCTCGGCGCTGGCATTCGTGACTTAGCGGCTATTAGCTATCGCTTAGCTGTCGGGATTGAGCGTATAATGGCCTATTAATTTTTGATATTTTAAGGCCGTCCCAATCTAATGGAAGAACAATACCACCCCTCACAAGTTGAAGCTATTGCCCAAGAATTTTGGCAAAAAAATCGATGTTTCGAAGTCACTGAAGATCCCAGTAAAGAAAAATTTTATTGTCTTGCGATGTTCCCCTATCCCAGCGGCAAATTACATATGGGGCATGTGCGTAATTACACCATCAGTGATGTGATTGCGCGTTATCAGCGTATGCAGGGTAAAAATGTTTTACATCCAATGGGTTGGGATGCCTTTGGCCTACCTGCAGAAAACGCGGCCATACAAAACAACACCGCACCCGCAAACTGGACCTACAGCAACATCGCATACATGAAAGCTCAGCTTAACTCGCTAGGGTTTGGTTTTGACTGGAGCCGCGAACTCGCAACTTGCCAACCGAGTTACTATAAATGGGAGCAGTGGTTTTTTACTCGCCTCTATGAAAAGGGGCTAGTCTATAAAAAGATGTCATCGGTCAACTGGGATCCTGTTGATCAGACAGTTTTAGCCAATGAACAAGTCATCGATGGCAAAGGCTGGCGCTCGGGCGCAGCCGTTGAGCGCCGAGAAATACCCCAGTGGTTTATTAAAATTACCGCATATGCAGAAGAATTATTAAGCGATCTCGACAAGCTGCCTAAGTGGCCCGAGCAAGTTAAAACCATGCAGAAAAACTGGATTGGTAAATCTCGTGGCATGCAAATGACCTGCACTCTCGAGACACCCGTCAGCGCCTCAGACGGGGTTATCGACAGCTTTGATATCTATACAACACGTCCAGATACAGTCATGGGCATTACTTACATGAGCCTGGCAGCTGAGCACCCTATCTGCTTGGCCCTCGCAAAAAATAATACAGAACTAAGCGCTTTTATAGCGGGTTGTAAAAAACAGTCGGTCTCTGAGGCCGACATGTCGAAGATGGAAAAACTGGGTATCGATACCGGCTTACAAGTACATCACCCTCTGAGCAATGAGCTTATACCGGTATGGGTTGCCAACTACGTATTGATGGATTATGGCTCGGGTGCGGTCATGGCCGTGCCTGCTCACGACGTGCGCGATTATGCCTTTGCCAAACAATATGGCCTCGCTATTAAACAAGTCATTACTGATGACCAGGCACAGGTTAACGTAGCCTGTGAGGCCTTCACCGATAAGGGTTTATTAATTAACTCAGGGCAATTTGACGGCCTTAATTTTGAGCAGGCCTTTGATGCAATTGCCAAGCAATTGGGCGAGCTCAATAAGGGCGAGGTAACTACTAATTTTCGCCTGCGCGATTGGGGTGTTTCACGCCAGCGTTATTGGGGCACACCTATTCCTATCATAAGCATGTCCGACGGCGGAGAGATTCCTGTACCCTTGGAAAAGTTACCCATTTTACTACCTGAAGATGTCGAAATGGATGGCGTACACTCGCCTATTAAGGCAGATATTGATTGGAGAAAAACAGAAATTAATGGTGAGGCCTGTGAGCGCGAGACAGATACCTTTGATACCTTTATGGAATCATCTTGGTACTACGCCCGCTACACCAGCCCCCATGCAAGTGACGCCATGCTCGATAAAGACGCGGCTAACTACTGGCTACCTGTCGATCAATATGTCGGTGGTATTGAACATGCTATATTACACCTCTTATACGCACGTTTTTTTCATAAATTAATGCGTGATGAAGGTTTACTTGAATGCGATGAACCTTTCGAGCAATTGCTTTGCCAGGGCATGGTACTTGCCGAAACCTATTTCAAAAAAAATGATGACGGCAGTACCCAATGGTTTAACCCTGCGGATGTTACTGTTGAAAAAGATGATAAAGGCAAACCCCTTTCGGCATTTTTAACAGCAAATAACCAGCCTGTTGAAATTGGCGGTACGACTAAAATGTCGAAGTCGAAAAATAACGGTATAGACCCGCAAACCACTGTTGACTTGTATGGGGCAGATACTGTTCGATTATTTACCATGTTTGCCTCGCCACCCACACAAACGTTAGAGTGGAATGATGCAGGCGTAGAGGGCGGCAGTCGTTTTTTACGTCGCCTTTGGAAAACTGTGCACGCACACCTTCAAGCGAGCGAACACCTCGGCGATCTCGTGGCATTAGACGAGCCGGTAATCAAAGCTCTTACACAAGAACAAAAAGATTTGCGCCGGAAAACTCATGAAACCATTGAAAAAGTCAGCGGTGATTATGGGGTGCGCCAGCAATTCAACACGGCTATTGCCGCCGTCATGGAATTAATGAATGATGTTAATAAACATGCAGATCGCAGCACCGCAGAGTCACTTGCGGTAGAACACGAAGCACTAGAAGCCGCCATTTTATTACTAGCACCCGTTGTGCCGCACATTTGTCATAGTTTATGGATAGCACTAGGCCACGATAGCAATGTGATTGATGAAGTATGGCCTAGTGTCGATCAAGCTGCATTGGTTAAAGCGGCAATTACACTGGTGATACAAGTTAATGGTAAGGTACGTGCTAAGCTGGAAGCACCCAACAATACACCTAAAGATGAGCTAGAGGCGATTGCTTTAGATAATGAGCAAGTCAAACAGTTTATTGCCGACAAAACAGTTCGCAAAGTGATTGTTGTTCCCAACAAACTCGTCAATATTGTTGCAAATTAAACGGTTAAGCTAATAAGCTAGGGTTTTAATACTGAAACAACTAGAATTCATATTATTAAAACTCATGCATTAAAATCTATGTCATAGAAAAGAGGTTTAAGGATAGTCCACTATGAAAAAAGTTTTTCGCTTAAGTATCATCAGCTGCCTCTTTTTTTTGCCTCTTCTAGCCAGCTGTGGCGGTTGGCACTTGCGCGGCAGTGAAGGTGCTGGGCTATCATTAAATAGCAATGTATTTTTAAGTGGGCAAGCTAGCGAGACTTATCGCATCATCGAGAAAAGCCTAACACGAAAAAATGTATTAGCCTCCGCACTTAATAGTGACCTATTACTCGATCTAGATCGTGAAAACATTCAACGTCGTAGTGCGTCATCAAATGCCGATGCCACCACGGCCGAATTTGAATTAACTCTCACACTCGATTACGAAATACGCGACGCTCAGCAAAATTTACTACGCCCTAAAAATACGGTGCGTATTACACGTTCTTATAATTTTAATCAGAATGATATTGGCAGCAGTAATAAAGAAGAGGCCCTTCTGCGTAAAGATCTACAACGAGCAGCAGCCAGACAACTTATTCAACAGCTAACATTGCTCGATCGAATTAGAAATGAAATTAATTAGTTAATACTTTATGCCCAAGCTACGCATCGACCAACTCAGTAGACACTTACAGCAAGGGCTAGCTCCAGCCTACCTTGTTAGTGGTGACGAGACTCTGCTAGTCGAGGAAAGCGGTGACGACATAAGACGCAGTGCTGTAAAAAGTGGCTTCACTGAACGCGAGCGCTACTTTGTTGACAGTAAATTTGATTGGTCACAACTATTGTCTGCGTCTAATAATTTATCACTGTTTAGCGAAAAAAAAATTATCGAGTTACGGCTAGAGAAACCTAAACCTGGCGACAAGGGCAGCAAGGCAATATGTGAATATTTAGCAAACCCTAACCCCGATAACTGTCTAATCATAACAAGCCCTAAATTAGATGCTGGCACAGCGCGTAGCAAGTGGGTAAAAGCGCTAGAAAAACAAGGGCAATGGTTAACTATATGGCCAGTATCACGTACGCAATTGCCTGGCTGGCTAGGTCAACGTATTAAAAAACTTGGTTTAAATGCCGACAGCCATAGTATAGAGTTGTTAGCGACCCGCGTTGAAGGCAATCTATTAGCGGCCCATCAAGAGCTTGAAAAACTAAAGCTTCTCAGTATTGATGGATATTTAACTCCAGAATTAATTTCTGGTGCCGTAGCCGATAGCGCTCGCTACGATGTCTTCGGCTTAATGGACAAAATATTATTAGGCAATGCTCGAGAGGCCGTTAAAAACTTAAACGGCTTAAAAATAGAAGGCACTGAGCCAACTGTTATTTTATGGGCAATTGCCCGCGAGATTAGAACTTTACTTGCCGTAATGAACAATCTTGAGCAAGGTCAAAGCTTTAATTGGGCGGCGAAGCAAGCAGGTATTTGGGAAAAGCGCCAAGGCCTTGCCCAACAGGCCTTACGACGATTGGATACAAAGCAGTTACACCGCCTATTGAGGCAAGCAAATACTATCGATAAATCGATTAAAGGTTTACACAGTATGAAGCCATGGGATGGCCTTTTAGACATGGTGCTTAATTTTACTAGTGTGCAGTGCCTTAGCGAGACAAACCTCAAGTTATCACTACAAACATAGCTAACCTTCAAAGCATTAATTTTATGACGATACTATGATTCAAAAATTAAAAACTAAGAAAGACGTTCGCGAGGAAATGGAGAGAGAAATCTCACAATATCTTACGAGTGGTGGTGCGATCGACGAAATACAACAGGGTATTAGTGGGCGCGAGAACAACAGCAACCTTAACCAAACTATTCCTTTTGTTGAAGGCGAAAAGCAGACTCGCACGCCTTTAACTGAAGAGGTTAAATCCCTTGATGAACGTAAAAATAAAAAGAAAAGCTTAGCGTCATCACCTGTATACAGACCTAAAAAACGCATTATTTATGATGATTTTGGCGAACCCGTCAGAGAAGTTTGGGAGTAGCCAAGACGCTTTTATTTTATTATGCAGACAATAGCGTTTAGAGGAACTCCTTGGCTATTAATGAAGCACCATCATTCAACTATGCTCTTTGTCCTATCTGCTTTTTAAATTTGTTAATCTATCTAACGCTGTCTTAATAATCACGAACTATTACTTTGCTATTGAAGTTTATGATTACTTATCCAAAGCAGGCAAAAGTTATTAGTTTTATTTTTGTTGCTTTCATCTAAAAAAATGAAAACCGCGTAAATAATTTGATAAATAGCCAAACGTGTCGCAACAGACTCTAGGTTAAAATACGTAAGTATTTTTGTTCTGTCAGCGGACATTATAAAGGACTCTCATCTATTGAAGCTTTCACTAGCAACGCTTTCGGCCTACGGCTTTTTATCATTCCCTCTAGCTGCCGCCTTCATCACTTTACAAGTTATTATTCCAACTCACTATGCCGGAATAACAGCACTTAGCTTATCGACTATTGGCGGGATTATTTTGCTCGCACGCCTATGGGATACTATTACTGACCCTATTGTAGGGCTACTATCAGATAGAACGCCCCAGCACTGGGGCAGAAGAAAGCTGTGGATTTATATCAGCATCCCCCTAATCTGCTTATCGACATATTTTCTCTTCAACCCGACGCCTGAAGCCGGTGGCCTCTATTTATTATTTTGGACTCTAGCCATCTACATTGCAGGCACGATGGCAATAGTACCCATGAGCGCATGGGGGGCTGAGCTATCTAATGATTATAAAGAGCGCAACCATATTACCGGCTCGCGCGCTTTTTTTGGTTTGATGGGCACCTTGATGGCGTTATCGATACCTGCATTCTTGGGTGAAGGCGAATCAAATAACTTAAGCGCAACACTATTTGGTATTACCATCTTAGTGATTTTGACGCTGATTGCCTCTGGAGCTTTCTTAATTAAAGTTCCCGATCAACACTCAATACAACTACCTGATGCTCCGTTAAAAGAGGCGCTGTTATTAATTAAAAAACCCTCACCTTTTCGCACCTTACTGTCTAGCTTTCTAAGCAATAGTATTGCCAACGCTATTCCGGCCACCTTATTTTTGTTCTACACCACCCATGTACTTCAAGCACCGGATTACATCGGTCCGTTATTATTTTTATACTTTGTTTGCGCGGCGGTTTCCGTGCCTTTTTGGTCAAAACTAGCAGACAAAATTGGCAAGTATAAAGCTTGGCAATGCTCCATTATTATTGCCTGCAGTTTTTTTATATGGGCCCCATTTTTAGGCCCAGACACTTTATGGATTTTTATTATTATTGTTGTCGGTACCGGTTTTACCACCGGCTGTGATTTATTCATTCCGTCGTCAATGAATGGCGATCTTGTCGAATGGGATAGCGCGACAACTGGCTTTAGACGTCCTGGATTATTTTTTGCTTTATGGGGCACTACAACGAAACTAGCTTTTGCATTAGCAATTGGACTCGCTTTCCCCTTATTAGATCTGTTTGGGTTTGATCCGAATGGCGTCAATAGCGCACAAGAACTTTCTGCATTGGCTTGGATATATGGCCTACCTTGTATACTATTTAAAATGATAGCGTTAATTGGTATGAGAAATTATCCCATTAACGAATCTAGCTATACTCAGCTTATTGGAAAAGGAAAGACTAAAAACTGATCAAATAACCCCATGAATATATGCGAGTATGTAGCTAAAAATGCTTAAAAAGATCATTACCAACACGACTACTCCCATCATTAACCAGGGTCGAAATGGTTTTCTTTCAATTTGATGGGTGGGCCTGCTCAAATAAGCATCAACTCTAGCCTGATCTTCTGAATTTAAGATATTTTTTTCGCTCATTATGCTAGCCTTAGCTTCTAGTTATAATTACTGTCAGTAGCGCGCTACCTTATACATTCTATCACTATCTACGGTTAACTTATAAAATAGACTTTATTATGTCCAAAAATACGCCTCATACGTCAAACAACGATGCTCTTGTAGGAGAAGGTGGTGCATTTAATTGGGATTTTGAGAAAGGCTATTTTCAGTGTTTTGGCACTGAGCAAATTATCATCTCTACCGACCCTGACCTCAAAGATATGCTGGCACCAATAGCAGATGAGCTAGGGATCGATCTATTTAGACTCATTGTCGCCAACTCATCTATTCGCAGCACTAATAAAGACTATAAAGAGATTATCTCGCCGGCATCTAAATCATTTGCCGATGGCTTTGCTACTTGGAGTCAAATGGCCGCTCTCACTGGTTGGGGGAGCATAGAGTTGAAAGAGTATGAACCCAACAATTGCCATGCAATCATTGTTATCAACAATCCGTGGGAGCTTCGCCTTCAACAAAGCCTACCAAAATATAAGCATTGGGGTTGTCCTTTTATATTGGGAAAAATGATTGGTATTTTTGAACAAGCTCTAGGCCAAAACTGCTGGGCAAGCGACGCCTATGAATTTTTTGAAGACGGGACTTCTCAAGTCGTATTAACTATATATGCCTCCGTAAAAACAACCTATAGTGAACTTGAAAAATGTCGCCAAAGAAAAACATCCGAGTATGAGCAACAATTAGAAAATGAAATTGAAGAGAAAACAATAAAATTACAAAAATCAAATAGCATTTTAAAGAACATTACTCACTTAGACTTCTTAACCAATCTTAAAAACAGACGTTGTCTTGAAGAAAACTTATTAGAAATAAAAGACAATAAAACCTGGCAAATGCATACCTTAATGTTTGTCGATCTTGATCAATTTAAAGTGATTAATGATACTTGTGGACACCTAGCTGGTGACCGCTTATTAAGTATTGTTGGCGAGCGCCTTTTATACTGTATCAAAGAACAATGTCCACATGAAGAGTCTTCTGTATATCGCTATGGTGGCGATGAATTTGCTGTATTACTAAATGGTATCAACCAAAACAATATCATAGAGCTAGCAAAAAGCATTAACGATATTGTTAGTAATATTTTATTTAAATGGGAAAGCAAGTTTTATGAAGTTAATTGTAGCATTGGTATTGCACAATTAAACAAGGTACAGGTAGGTGTCGATAACGCAATAATCACTGCAGATAACGCCTGCTATCAAGCAAAGAAAAATGGCCGTAATCAATATTATTTGGCCGAGCAAGACAATCCATTTATCAAACAACGCTTGGTCGAGATGGGCTGGGTTCACAAAGTTAAAGAAGCCGTTAAACACAATCAGTTTACGCCTTACTTTCAATTATTAAGGCCTCTGGACCCCGACAACAAAAAATTATCACTTGAAGCTTTAGTACGCATGAGAGACGAAAACAACAACCTCATTCTGCCAACTAAATTCTTGTCGGCCGCAGAAAATTACGATGTGATTTTTGAGGTTGATTGCTGGATGATAGAAGATGTTTGTAAAAAAATTAAACTCTTAGACAAGCGTGCCCATATAATAGAATCGATCGCTATAAATTTATCTGGCAATACTTTATCCAATCCCAAGCTTGGTCATTTTATCGAACAATGTTTTCAACGAAACCAGACAGATACTTCAAAGATATGCTTTGAAGTGACAGAAACACACATGATGACCAATATAGAAATTGCACAAGTATTACTTAATAAACTACAGAAGTATGGCTGCACAATATCCTTAGATGATTTTGGTGCCGGCATGTCTTCTTTTGGCTACCTCAAAAAACTACCGATCGATAAAATAAAAATAGATGGAAGCTTCGTTAAAAACATGGGCAACTCGATCGTGGATTATACATTTGTAGAATCCATTACCAATGTTGCTAAAGCAATGAATATAAAAACTGTCGCCGAATTTGTTGAGAATGAGCGCATAGTCGAGCTCCTCACCGACATCGAAGTTGATTATTTACAAGGCTACCACATAGAAAAACCAAAGCCTTGGTCATTTTATTTTGATTAGCTGATTCTCTAAACCAAGGCGTATAAACATATATCCTTGCTTATAATTTATGTCAAAGTGAGCTTTTTTGGAAATAAGTCCGTTTTTTTTCAGTATTTTTTATACTTTAATTGGCGGCGGCAACTCGTCATTTATAGTATATTATTTTTCGCTGATAATTCAGGTGCGGCTTAAATTTTAATCTGATGACTTGGATAGCTGTATATGTAACAGTAAATAATTATATTTTTGATGATGATATTGTGAATTAAAATCAACGAATAATCTTATAGCAAGCCTAGGCTTCTCCATCTATTTTAGCAGGATAAAAATGAAAACACTGATAGCGGTTATTGGCAGTCTTTTAATTAGCTTAAGTATTAGTACAACAATACAAGCTAAAGAGCTAATCGGCAAAATGCCCGATTTTACATTAGCACAAGCTTTCGGCCCCAATGTACGTTTAAACGAATTAAAAGGTCAAGTGGTCATGTTGAACTTTTGGGCGACATGGTGTGGCCCTTGTCGGCAAGAAATGCCCGAGCTAGAGGCACTCTTCAAGCACTACAATAAATCGGGTTTTACCATTTTAGGTATTAATATTGAGAACAGCGCCAACCCGAAAAAACGCAAAGAGATTGAAGATTTTGTTACTGAAAAAAATCTTTCGTTCCCTATTTTGTATGATTATCAAAGAGTGGTTACAACAATAATTGAAAAGGATTTCTTAAAGAAAAATATGGGCATGCCAACATCTATATTTCTTGATCGCAGTGGCAACGCACGTTTTTACCATGAGGCTTATAAGCCAGGTGATGAAATAAAATATGAGGAAGTCATTAAGGTATTACTTCGGGAATAATGTATAGCTCAAAGGCACCCTATAAAACCTCTTGCAATACCTGAAATATGATAATTTTGATGCCAACCATGAAATTAGTGATGTAAATATTTAGTTTATTTAAAATTAGTACCTACGGCATAAAACCAATCAAGCCATAGCGCGATCTTAGCCGAGGAGCTTGCCGACACGTTATCATGTCGGTGAGGGTGGCGTTGTCGCGGTTGAAGCCCCCCCTATTTGGTCCAAAAAAACGTTGTCGAGACCTTTGCTTTTACCGTAAATCACTGTGTCAAAATGGCTAATAACGCACCTATCGACCTAGAGACATCTGTCAGTAATATACATTAGTGCGAAAGGATATAACCTCGGTGTCGACTACCTAATCGACCATTCTACACCTGATTTAATTTGTTAAAACAGCACAGAAATAGATTATATTGTCGACACACTAGTTCTTTTTTTGAAGCCAATAATTTTTTGGTAATTTATTGACACTCAAACTTGTATCTGCACTTGGCGATGATTCCGTCAATAAAACTCGGGCCATTGATTTTGAAGAAGAGACCAAGGGCAAGCATTTTAGTCTTAGCTTTTCTCAGATATTGACAATGAACTTCATTGCCTCGGTCAGCTATGAGTCAGTTTTTCATCAATACTTTTAAAATAATTATTAGCGACACATCAGATAGGTTTCACCAGCAACTAGGATGGAGGATCGCGGCTTTGATGATAATCCTGAAAATCATGCAGACACTCGAAACAGTTAAGCCTTTGCCATAAAAGGCGTTTACACTATCAATAATAAAACAAGTATTCGTGCCGATAATAAAAAATATGACGTCAGCTGCAATATAATTTCAGATAATATTGAGTTTCTATATGGTCGCCACCTTGGTCATAGTTAGTTAGTAGCGTTAAGTATTTGCACCTACAATAAAAGAAAGGTGCTTTTTCAAGCAATTTTTATTCGATTTTAGCGCAAACGGCACACCAGTATTTTATGGTCGCGATCAAGAGCTTAGCGAGTATTCTGCTCAACAATTTGTCTTAACGCTCACCTGCATCGTATGAAGTCGCTAGGATTTTTAACGATAGTACGATCAACTTTAGCTGGTACCGAGTTATCTACGAATACGATAAGTATTGTGATCTAACCGTTGTGACAACACCAAGCAGAAAAGCTCTTCATTCTCTAGCAGCCGATATTAACCATAATTCCTATTCTGTTTATTTTTAATAGTCGTTAATTTCAAACTTTTTCCTATGCCAATTAATTTATGTGGATTGTATCGTAGCTTTTCAATTGATAAGGGCGCGGGACGACCACTTAGCTATAATTTAATAGAATGGTCGTTGTCCACAAACTGAGTATTATAAATATCAATAATATCTTTTAGTTAGTATTAGGGCCATACTAACTCATTAGGCGTAAATGTTAATGCTTAGTCCCTCGAGCTGATTGATACAAGCTCAAGGTTAATACACATATGATGATGGGGAAATATAATGAGCAAAGGACAAGACAGCAAAAAAAGCGTTAAGAAAAAACCGCTTTTAACTGCAAAAGAAAAGAAAGCTTCAAAGAAATCAAAAAAAGCTGATGCCAATGTATTAGGTCATTAAGATACTGAGTAGTTATGCCGACTAAAAGGGCGCATTTATTATTGTGGTGAGATACCTATCACTAAACCCGTTGCGTACTTGCGACCTTTCATTGACTTGAAATTATGCTTCGCCAAAATTGGAGTTTGTTATGGCCTGCATCAGATAACTAACTGATACTGTTATCTACCTGCGTTTTAAAGCGTGATCAGACCACTTTCTTGACTTTTAAAACTTTTAGCGCACCCAAAATAGGCACTTAAAATTTTACTCTGTTCCTTCAAATATTGTCTAGCCTGAATCTTTAGCTATCGAAATTTTTCGGCTACTTTAATACTCGATACTTAGTTGCGCACCCGCCAGCTAATTCGAATAAATTTTATTGAAGAACTGCAATTAATCAAAAACCTTCATGTCATACATACGAGAGAATTTGTTAGATATTATTAATTAGCCGAACAAGGTTACTAATCTCTACTATAATCATGCTAAATGGAGCTAATTTGAATATTATCAATCAACTGTTAACATCAATAGCATGTGAGTTTAACACTTGCATGGCTTCAATTAGGCACAGTTGCTGGAGCCCGCAGTCAAGATGGCCTCTATATCTCGCTTGTCGGTCATTTATAATTAGAAAATACCGGCTTTTTGTCTACTACTTATGAGTATTATATCTGCATGAAACCGATTGTTATTTTTCTTATTTTTTTCATTAGGATGTGCTCACAAACCTAAGACACTTTACAATCGAATTGGAGGTGAATCATCAATTCAGACGATTACCGATAACTTTATTGATCAAATTGGTAATGATGATTAATGAGGGCGACGTTAACAGAACTGTAGATTTACTGATTAACGCAATGAGAAAATCTGGCTTAACTCACCGCGAGAGCAATAGAGTAATAGCAAGACTATTACCCCTTCACAAGAATATTGTTTATCAATAATCTAATTAAAATAACAGCGAATCATAATTTTATTTTTCTACGCGCATAGAAATTATCTTATCAGGGTTTCTAGGTGGCTCGCCTCTGCGTATTGTATCAACAAATTCCATACCTTTAACAACTCGTCCCCATACTGTGTACTGCCCATCTAGAAAGAGAGAATCTTTCAGCACAATGAAAAACTGACTGTCAGCAGAGTTGGGTTGCGAAGAGCGGGCCATAGAAACTGATCCGCGGGTATGGTTTTCGTTACTAAATTCAGCTTTTATTTTTTTGCCCGAACCACCTCTACCGGTACCCGTGGGATCACCCGTTTGAGCCATAAAGCCTTCAATAACACGATGAAAAACAATGCCATTATAAAAACCATCTTCTGCCAATTCTTTTATACGCGCAACATGTTGTGGCGCTTTTTCTGGCAGTAGCTGAATCTCAACTACGCCTCCTTTTAACTCTAACAATAGCTTTTCAGCGTATGCTGTGTTGACGACGATTAAGCTCCATAAAAAGGCAGTTATTATAATTTTCATCATTAAACATTTCTCCTAAGAATTATTTTGGCATTGTAAATGATTTTTCAGGTACGTGATGGACTTTAAGCTGTTGAAACGGAATAATCCATCCATGCTTGTTGGCAATATTCACTGACGACTCTTGAAAGAAACGTTTCAATCGATAGAAATCAGCAGCAACATCACCGTCAAAGCTAGCAATAACTCGAAAATCGAGAGACGAAGCCGAAGCATTACTAAACTCAACGGTCAAAAAAGTATTAAAGCTATTATAATCTGATTTTTTCATTGCCATTGTTAGTTCTTCTTTATACGTTTTCAACATCTCATCAGTAGCAATCGATTGATGCTCATAATCAAATCCAAAAGTCTCGTAAACCGAAAAACCTTCTTTTGATAAATTTTGTGGTCGTCTCGTTAGAAAATCTAGAGTTTGATAGCTAAATATAGAGCCACCAAAATTAATTTCGACAATATCGAGAGTCTGACGTGTTATTTTACCAAACACACCATCTTCTAGTAAGACAATATCACCAACTTTTGTCGGAAACCATGGTTCTTTAACATGAGAGTCTCTCGAGCTTAGATTGATTATTTCACTTAAGGGAACACGTAGGCTGCTTCCTAAGGCGGGATTACTCAGATGTGTGTGTACATTGAGCTTACTAATACGCCAGGGCAGGCCATGATAAATTAAGCGTTCGCCTTGGCGAATTGAACCCATATTTAGCAGCGCCTTTATTTCGATGATGTAATCGGGGGCGGTATTCTTTAAAGCTAAAATTAATCCTGCAATGATAAGCAGCGACAGCACGATCAATAGCCACTCGCTAAAACTATAAAGCACTACAAAATAGGTAAACACCATAAATATAATGCCGATCACCACTCGTCCAAACACAATTGCACGCTCGGCAAAAAGTGTGGCATTTGGAGTTTTCTTGCGAATTAATTGAATCGGTATCAGAGATAGTAGACGCACACACTGATAAACAAAAATTGCTGCCGCTACTGCAATCAAAAGATGCAGTAATATACCAACAATAACATCTCTAAAAATATCACCGAGTGATGACCAGATGGTGCCTTCAGATTTTTTTAAATCAGTTAAGTCTTTATTTAATAGCGACAACTTTTGCTCTGCTCTATTCTTTCTAGAGGCTGCAGAATCTAGTAAGCCTTGGACTTCTTGGAGAAGAGCGGGGCTGCTTAGCTGCTTAAGATTTTCTGTTAAATTTTCTACCGCTTGGGTTAGCTCTTTTTTGCGCGTGTCCCAATAGACAATATCTGTTTCTAATTTTGCGATTAATCTTGGGCGCTCGCCAATACCCCTTAACTGATCAAGTAATGGCTCAAAAATTAACTCTAAGTCCTCTTGCCAGTTAAAGTCTTTTTTATCAACGGGAGGTTTGGCAAATAAGGTCATGCCGTTAGTGGAGACATTGACTATTTCACTTCTAACGCCAATGATAATATCGTTTACTGATGCAAGCTCTTGGGTTAACTGCTGCTGAGTAAGCGCATCCGTTTCTATTTTCAAGCGCTTCGTTAGCTCTCGTTTTTCTTTTTCTTTTTCTTTTAATATCGCATAAAACTTTGCTAATTCTTGTTCAAAACTTAAGGCGACACTTTCTAACACCGCAGTATTATCTGATATTTTTTCCTGTACGTTTTCCTGCGCGAAAGTGGTTGAGGCTCCCACAAAGCCGAACATATAGAAGCATAAAACAAATATAATGGAACGTGACACGATAGTATTTACTCTGCAGATGAACTAAAGGAAAATTCTACCACAGAAAAATTTTGGCGAGCGAGGATTCACTTCAGAATTGACTCAACGAGCTTTAAATTAACACTCGATAATATTGATAGGGACTTCAATCACATTAACGGCAAGACCGCCACGAGAAGTCTCTTTGTATTTAGTCATCATATCGCGGCCGGTATCCTTCATTGTTTTGATGACTTTATCAAGTGAGACAATATGTGGTGACTCATCGTTATTTAGGGCTATGCGTGTCGCATGTATCGCCTTAACCGAGGCCACCGCATTACGCTCAATACAAGGCACTTGGACAAGGCCACCGATAGGGTCGCAGGTTAAACCGAGATGATGCTCCATTGCAATTTCTGCCGCATTTTCAACTTGGTTACAACTGCCACCCATTACGGCAGTCAAACCGCCAGCGGCCATAGAGCATGCCGACCCCACTTCGCCTTGGCAGCCAACCTCGGCACCACTGATAGAGGCATTTTTTTTATAAAGCATACCTATTGCTGCGGCGGTCAATAAAAAATTTCGTACTCCGGTTAGGTTGGCACCTTCAACAAAGCCCATATAGTAGTGCAAAACTGCAGGAATAATACCCGCAGCACCATTGGTTGGCGCTGTAACTACGCGACCACCTGCCGCATTTTCTTCGTTAACAGCAAGCGCATATAAAGTCACCCAATCGAGAACGACTAACGGGTCGCCTTTTTTATCATAGCGGCCTTTCAACTTTTCGTATAAAGCTCTAGCCCGTCGCCTGACCTTCAAGCCACCCGGCAAAATACCCTCCGTAGCACAGCCGCGATTAACGCAAGCTTGCATCACACTCCAAAGCTCGTCTAGTTTTGCATTTATATTTTCGCGGCTGTCGATCGCTAGCTCATTCTCCATCATCAATTCGGCAAAGGTGAAGTTATGCTGTTCGCATAGAGCTAGCAACGTGGCGCAAGAGTCAAAGGGATAGGGGTCTTCTCTGTCATCTTCCATAATAACACCGTTTTCGGCTTCGGTTTCATCGAGAATAAAACCGCCACCTACCGAGTAGTATGCGCGCGCAACCAGCTCATTGCCCTCGGCATCAAAGGCACTAAAGCGCATACCATTGGCATGGAAAGGTAGCGTCTTGCGGCGATGTAAAACAATATCTTTTTCCATAGAAAAGGCTATTGCTTTACCTTGCAGGCCGAACAAATAAAGATGATTATTAGCCTTAACATCAGCAATAATATCATCGATCTTATCAATATTGATTGAGCTTGGCCGCTCGCCCATTAAACCTAATACTAGCGCTTTAGGCGTACCGTGCCCATTGCCGGTTAGACCTAAGGATCCAAACATCTCGGCTTTGAGCTTAGCCACATTATTTAAGGTCTGCTGCTGCGCCAAAGCTTCTACAAACTGAGCCGCTGCAACCATAGGCCCAACAGTATGAGAACTAGATGGTCCTATGCCAATCTTAAAAAGATCAAAAATACTAATTGTCATTGTCGCGCACCTTTTGATTATCCTTAACAACACAATTTACACTTACGCCAAAGACTACTGTCTTTCGTCATGAATGTCATTCGCTTCCGGTCATAGTAAGAGCATTAAGCCGTTATATACCGACCTTAGTTGGCGTCGATTTAGAGAATCTAGAATGGTGTTTTAACATTATTGGCCACGAGTGCTTTTAATGGATATTGTTAGATAAAGTACTAGGTCATCAAACTCGCGACTTGAGCCTGCTTTTGTTGGCAGGCTTTAGTAATGATATGCGGGAGGCACAAATACCACCGAGGGATGAATGCCCATCAGTGGCTAAACGCGATTTTGTGATGATGACCAATTTTTAGTCGATTAGCCAACTAATGATGCAGGGTTAACGAACTCATAACCTAAGTTTACTGCAACAGGTTCATTAGTTACTTGGCCACGGTGCACATTCAAGCCATTCAACAAATGCACATCGTCTGCGCAAGCTTGCTTCCAACCTTTTTCAGCTAAAGCAATAATATAAGGTAAGGTTGCATTGTTAAGTGCAAATGAAGAAGTTCGCGCTACGCCGCCCGGCATATTAGCCACACAGTAGTGAACTACATCACCCACCATATAAGTAGGGTCTTGGTGAGTTGTCGCCTTTGAGGTCTCAAAACATCCACCTTGATCAATCGCAACATCAACCACAACAGCACCGGGCTTCATATTCGCAATCATTTTTTTGGTAACCAATTTAGGCGCAGCAGCTCCCGGCACCAATACCGCACCGATCACAAGATCAGCCGCTTGAACATATTCTTTTAAAGATTCACCCGTTGAGTAGACCAATTGCGCCGAGGCACCAAATTGTGCATCTAGGCGGCGCAGTGAGTTGATGTTGTTATCTAAAATAGTGACTTGTGCGCCCATACCAATAGCCATTTGAGCGGCATTACTACCCACAACACCACCACCAAGAATAACAACTTTTGCCGGTGCCACGCCAGGTACGCCCGCTAATAAAACACCGCGGCCACCTTGAGCCTTCTCCAGCGAGTGAGCGCCTGCTTGAATTGACATTCTACCTGCGACTTCTGACATCGGAGCTAAAAGAGGTAACATTCCAGAATTAGACGTTACGGTCTCATAGGCAATACAAATCGCATCGCTATTGACAAGATCTTTGGTTTGTTCTGGATCTGGGGCTAAATGTAGATAGGTGAACAAAACCTGACCCGAACGTAATTTTGCACGCTCAGCGGTTAGTGGCTCCTTTACCTTAACAATCATATCTGCCTGTGCAAATACCTCGTCGGCGGTTGCCGCAATAGTTGCACCTACAACAATATAGTCTTCATCGCTAAAACCTATACCAACACCCGCGCCCGCTTGTACAAGCACTTCGTGATTGCGGCGAGTTAACTCTTTCACTGAAGCAGGCACCATGCCCACGCGGTATTCGTGGTTTTTTATCTCTTTAGGTACACCAATTTTCATTCTTATACTCCTTGATAATGCGGCTTCAGCGGCATAAATATATAATTTAGTAGTAAGTCCATTATAGTTGGGGTTTAAAGGAAATTTATCTTTTATTTGGAGTTTGATAGTGATTTATACTTTATTTATGATTATATAAAGCGTAATCGACTACAATATAGGAATAACTAGCTTAATGAGATAGAAATGCCTAATAAAAATAATAGCCATTTAGATAAAATTGATCGAAAAATACTGCGAGAATTACAGATCAACAGTCGTATTTCAAATGTAGAGCTGTCAAAAAAGGTTGGACTGAGCGCGACACCCTGCATTAATAGAACTAAGCGACTTGAAAAAATTGGTTGTATCGAGCACTACACGATTAAAATTAACCCTGATTTTGTCGACGCTAAACTACTCGCCTATGTAGAACTCAGACTTGACCGAACATCGCGCAATGTATTTAGTAATTTTCGTACTGTTGTCCGCAAATTACCCGAGATTATGGAGTGTCATCTCGTATCTGGCGATTACGACTACCTGCTGAAAGCACGCGTCAAAGATATGCATGCCTACCGTAAATTATTAGGCGAGACCTTACTCGCACTTCCCCATGTTAATTCATCACGCTCATACATTGTGATGGAGGAAGTTAAAGATTCTGAAATGATTTTCATACCAGAGCTCGCCGAGCTCGATTAAAATTACACAATAGCCAATAAATCAATATACTACATAAGAATATAAGCATCGAGGTGCGCCTACAACAACATTGTTAAAGATCTGAGCTGCGCCTTTAAACCAAGTTATAGCGTTTATTAAAATCCGCACACAGGAAAAGCATCGTGGACAACATCATACTTAACTTCCTCACTAGCCCTTTAGCTTGGGGAGCTATTATCGGGTTATATGCCATAAAAAAATCAGTTTACTTTGTGCCGCAAAATAGAGGTTTTGTTGTCTACACCATGGGTAAATATAGCCAAACACTTGCCGCGGGTGTTAACTTTATCATCCCCTTTATACAAACCGTTGCTGCAGACAGAAACCTAAAAGAGCAATCTTTAATTATTACCTCTCGGTCAGCCATAACCCGCGACAATATCACTTTAAATATAGACGGAATTTTATTTTTAAAGGTGGTGGATGCAGCCGCTGCAACTAACAACATTACAGGTTACAGACTGTCGGTGATTCAATTGGCGATGACAAGCATGCGTAACGCCATCGGCTCATTAGAGCTAGATGAATGCTTCCAAAATCGCGATGCTATTAATGCCAAATACTCTCAGCTATGACTGAGGCTACTCAGCCTTGGGGAGTTATGGTGACCCGGTATGAGATTAAAGATATAGAGCCGCCACAAACAATTTGTGAAAACATGGAAAAACAAATGACTGTGGAGCGCGAAAAACGCTCGGTCATTTTAACCGCACAAGGCGTTAAAATCTCGGCTATTACAGAAGCCGAAGGCTTGAAACAAGCACGTGTTCAAGCACGTGTTATAGATGCTGAAGCGGAGCAGGTTCTCGCCGCTGAAGCATCTAAAGAGGCACAAATTTTAGAAGCTCAAGGTAAAGCCGCTGCAATCTCTTTAGTCGCTGAAGCCGATGCTCTTGCCTTATCAACTATCGGTAAGATGGCTTCGACTGAAGAGGGCGCCAAAGCGGTAATGTTGACTCTTGCACAAGATGCGATCGCCGCGCATAAGGCCATTGCCAGCCAAAGTACGGTAGTGCTTACCGACGGTAAAACTAGTGACAATATACCTAACACTGTCGCTCAGGCGATTGCGGTCTCTAGCGCATTAAAAGATAGTATATAACGCATAACATAGGGAAATCAGAGTGGACATTATTCAATACTTTTCGGACAGTCATGCCAGCTTATTATTTCTATTAGCGGGTATTGCCTTTGTCATTGAACTTGCGGTTATGGGCCTTAGTGGTTTTGTCTTATTTTTTGCTATTGGTTGCTTTATCACCGGTCTCCTCAGCTATGCAGGAATATTGACGGGTTGGGAGAGTGAGGCGTTTAGTGTAGGTGTATTTAGCTGTATTGCTGCGCTGATTTTATGGAAGCCCCTGCGACGCTTTCAATCAAAAGCAATTCCAGTTGAAACAAGTAGCGACTTAATTGGACGGGAGGTTACTTGTAAAAAAGAAGTCACTCTTTCGGGGGGCATGGTGCGGCATTCGGGGGTTGACTGGCAAGCGCGACTAGATCCACTTGGCGATAGGATCGTTATCGATGATGGCGAGCTGTGTCGAATTGTAAAAATTGATGGCACCATGCTGATAGTAGCCGCTGTAGGCCAAAAGTAAAAAGTCTACAGTAAGCAGCACTAACTAGGCGTTAAAGATACTTGTTAGTAGTCGCTATGGTTTAATTAAGCGTTTATTGCTAAGTAGGCAGGCTCATGTTGTCGAGCTTGCCTACTTACTTCTTGTTACGGCGCTAAAGCCTGTTTAACTTGTGCCTGTAGTAATCGACAGCCATGATTTTTATTTCTGCGAGCCTTCGTGCGCTCCTTCTTGCAGCGCTAAAGGTTTTAGGAGTGCTTTGTCGGCTAACAAAAAATTTACACGGGCATAGGCCTTAATATGTTGAACATAAACTTAACGCTATGAATAAAAATATACCCATTGAAACCTTACGCTCTTTTGTAAAAATCGCAGAACTCAGTAGCTTTACGCAAGCGGGAGAACAATTGGCTCGCTCGCAGTCAGCTATTAGTTTACAAATAAAAAAATTAGAATCTTTAATAGAACAACCCGTTTTTTACCGCAAAGGCCATAATTTTGAATTAACGTCGTCGGGAAAAGTTCTACTAAAGTACGCCACTCAAATACTGCAACTCAACGATAAAGCACTGAGCGAGCTCGGTAGTAAAGCGGTTGTGGGTAAAGTCCGCTTTGGAATTCCCAGTGAATTTGCGGTCGCACTTCTTCCCAAAATTGTCGCTAGCTTTGCTCGACAAAATCCCCAAATTACATTAGAAGTTATGTGTGACTTAAGTCGACATTTAAACGATGACATCAAGCTCAAAAAGTACGATCTGATTTTATCCCTGCTCGATGAAAACCATCCCTTCGACAAACCTAGACCTAATAATGTTAGTCAACACAAGCACTTCAGTAAGAATGATCGGCTGGTATGGGTATCTTCATCTCGATATGTCACCAATAGCGACGAACCCGTCCGCTTAATTGTGGCGCCGGAGGGGTGTATTTATAGGAAAAGAGGGATTAAACACCTCGACGAAAGCAATATTCCCTGGCAGATTGTCTACACCATTATGGACCTTTCTGGAATGCAAGCGGCCATCGAAGAGGGCTTAGGTATTACTGTATTGGCCGAGAGCGCAGTCCCTGACTCGTTGATAATAATTCCACCACCAAGGGAATCTGAAGAACTTGGTACTATGGGTATAGCTTTACTTTCAGCGGACGGTCAAATGACCGAAGCCTGCCAAATACTGACCCATTTTATTCGTGAGCATCTAAGACAACCACATAATCTCAATACTCAATTAAAACCCAGCCCATAGCGCATAACTGTTTCCGCAAGACCGCAGTATCGATTAGTTTTACAAATCTAACTATTAAAATTATTAATTTTACATATCGAGCTAAAATGTTAATAATAGTCATCTCTAGATATTTATAATCAAAATATTACACGCCTGCCAGTATTATTTGAAAGCACAAAAGCACGGGAACAAGTGATTACACGAGCGACCATGAAGGGCTTGTCATTGAAAACAATATAGCTATTTTAGGCATTACTAACTATCCCCAAGAAGCCCTAGGTAAAATAGTGTGTCTTGAGTCTCCTGATGTATGGGCTGTTTTGAAAAGGCGACGCAACAACAGCTGTGGCGTCAGTTAAGGCCGCTAATGACGTATATGCCCCTATTAACGGCCTAGTGCTTGCAGTCAATGTACGGCTCCAGAGCTGGTCAATGAGCCATCAGATATTGAAGGCTGGTTTATAAGAATTCGCATCAAAGACCCCTTCAAAACCGATGTTTTAATGGGCAAAGATGAATATCTTGCATCAATCACAGACTAAACAAAGGCTTCGACTATGTCAGACATATTAAAAACACCACTTTACGAACAGCATCAACAATTGGGTGCACGCATTGTCGACTTTGGTGGTTGGGCGCTGCCCGTTAATTATTCCTCACAAGTTGAAGAGCATCATGCGGTTCGCAATAACGCCGGTGTTTTTGATGTCTCGCATATGACGGTCTCAGATATTACTGGCCCTGACACGCTACCTTTTTTATCAATGTTACTCGCTAATGATATCCACAAAGCTACGTCGCTTAAAGGTAAGGCGCTTTACAGCTGTATGTTGAATGAACACGGCGGCGTTATCGATGATCTTATCGTCTACTATTTAACAGATGAACACTGCCGGATGGTCACTAATGCCGGAACCAATGCAAAAGATATGGCTTGGCTACAACAACAAGCTGCAAAGTTTAGTAGTTTAAGCGTTACAGAAAAACCAGAGCTTGCATTGATTGCCATCCAAGGCCCTAAGGCACTTGAAATCATTCAGACTAAGTTCACCGATGATATCGCTCGCACAACAGCAACTTTGAAGCGTTTTCAAGGCGCTTTTACTGAAAACAGCGCGGATGATATTTTTGTTGGTCGCACCGGCTACACCGGCGAAGATGGTGTAGAGATTATCTTGCCCGCAAAAGATGCCAACAATGTTTGGCAGCAGTGCATAGTTAATAATATTCAGCCCTGTGGATTAGGTGCACGTGACACACTGCGCTTAGAGGCCGGCATGTCACTCTATGGTGCTGACCTCGACGACACACACACACCCATTGAATCTGGTTTATTGTGGTCGGTCGCATTAAATGACAAAAACAAAAAAGCTCGAGATTTTATTGGTAGTACCGCATTAAAAAACAGCCCTAAATTTCAAACAATCGGCCTAATACTCGAGGGGAAAGGTGTACTGCGAGGTCATCAATCGGTTCTTAACGAAGGTCATGTTATTGGGGAGATAACTAGCGGGACTTTTTCACCTAGTTTACAAAAATCAATTGCCATTGCTCGCGTTAAAATTGATCCAGCTTTGACCTTAGATTCAGTTCTTAAAGTGCAAATACGCCAAAAACAAATCGATGCCCGTATTGTTAAATATCCTTTTATTTAACAGCCATTTATCGAGCGGTATTTTTTTATTCATATTTATTAAACATTCATCTTAAAATTTTAGAGAGTCTTAATGAGCATTAAACGAACCCATCAATTTCATCACCGTCATATTGGCCCGCAACAAGACGACATTGATTTCATGTTGCAAGAGTTAGGCTATAAGGATTTAGATGAGATAACAAAAGCTATTGTGCCAACTACTATTGCCGACAATCTTCCGCTTGCATTGAACGAGGCGTTAACGGAAGAGCAAGCTTTAAAAGAGTTGCACACTATTGCGAAGCAAAATAAAATTTTTACCTCACTTATAGGTCAAGGTTATTACGGCACTTACACGCCTAAGGTTATTCAGCGCAATGTGCTCGAGAACCCTGCTTGGTATACCGCCTACACGCCCTACCAACCAGAAATATCCCAGGGGCGCTTAGAAGTTCTCTTTTACTTTCAAACATTGGTTACCGAACTTACCGGCATGGATATCGCCAACGCCTCACTGCTCGACGAAGGCACGGCGGCGGCCGAAGCCATGGCCTTATGTCATCGTTCAGGCCGTAGCAAAAAGAACACCTTTATGGTTTCTCGTTTTTGTCATCCACAGACAAAAATAATTTTGCAGACGCGCGCAGCACCCCTCAATATTACGCTTATTGAATTTGATGAAACCCAAAGCGTCAGCCATTGGGATGATGTATTTGGCGTTTTGGTGCAATATCCAACCAGTTATGGTGATGTCTATTCACTTAATGATTTGTCTAAAAATGCTCATGACAATAGTGTCATGATGGTGATGGCTACCGATCTATTAGCTCTTACATTGCTAACACCTCCAGCAGAGATTGGGGCAGATATTGTCGTTGGTAATTCACAGCGCTTTGGTGTGCCCATGGGCTTTGGCGGACCCCATGCGGGGTTTTTTGCCACCACTAAAAAATATCAGCGTTCAATGCCAGGTCGCCTAGTGGGTCAATCGATTGATGCTAGCGGCCAACCGGCCTATCGTTTAACTCTGCAGACTCGCGAGCAACATATACGACGTGAAAAAGCCACTTCAAATATTTGTACGGCACAGGCACTGCTCGCAATGATGGCAACATTTTATGCCTGCTATCACGGCCCTGTTGGTCTGAAAACTATTGCTTCAGGCGTACACCGACTAACAACCTTACTAGCCGCAACACTTAGCAAAAATAACGTCTCAATATTGAATGAATCATATTTTGATACGCTGCATATCGCTTGTGAAAATGTAGCCAGCATTGTCCAAAAAGCCGAGCAAGACGAATATAATATCAATGCTCAACCGACAAGTATTATCATATCGTTGGATGAGACGAGCTCATTAGAAGACGTCAAAACTATTCTCTCTTGGTTTGACATCGATGTTGAAGTCAGTGAACTAGATCAACTCAGCGATTCATCGACAGCTGATACCAACCTACAACAAGGATTTTTACGCACTGATAATTATTTAAGCCAAGCCGCTTTCAATAGTTACCACAGTGAGACAGAAATGATGCGCTATCTGCGTCGCTTGTCCGACAAAGACATTGCTCTCGACCGCTCGATGATTCCTCTGGGGTCGTGCACGATGAAGCTCAACGCCGCCAGTGAGATGACACCGGTTACCTGGCCCGAGTTTGCCAACATTCATCCCTTCGCGCCTGCGTCCCAAACTCATGGTTATCAAATCATGATCAAACAGCTCGAAGAAATGTTGTGTGCAGCTACAGGGTACGATGTGATGTCGCTGCAACCAAATGCTGGCTCGCAAGGTGAATACGCAGGTCTATTAGCCATTAAGGCTTACCATGAGGCACGCGGTGATTTTGATCGTGATATCTGTCTAATTCCAAGCTCTGCTCACGGCACTAACCCCGCCAGCGCACAAATGGCTAATATGAAAGTTGTGGTGGTTAAGTGTAGCGATGCCGGCGATGTCGACCTTATTGACCTAAAAGAAAAGATTGCTACCTATCCTAATAAAATTGCAGCAATTATGATTACCTATCCGTCGACGCACGGCGTTTTTGAAGATGATGTGACCGATGTGTGTGAATTAATTCACGAGGCCGGCGGTCAAGTTTATATCGATGGTGCCAATCTAAATGCGCTTGTCGGTGTTGCTCAGCCTGGTAAGTTTGGCGGTGACGTATCACATCTAAATTTGCACAAAACTTTTTGTATACCACACGGTGGTGGCGGACCAGGCGTTGGCCCTATCGGTGTAGGTAAGCATCTAGAAGCGTTTTTGCCTAAAGACGATATCAATATAAATCGACAAGGTGCCGTGGTTAGCTCTGCACCCTTTGGCAGCGCCTCTATACTCCCTATATCGTGGATGTATATGCGCATGATGGGCGCTTATGGGCTGCGTCGTGCCACACAAGTAGCTATTTTAAATGCTAACTATATTGCTAAAGAATTGAGCGACAAGTACCCTATTTTATTTACGGGTAACGATGGACTGATTGCTCATGAATGTATTATTGATACAAGACCCTTTAAAGAGTTTGGGGTCAGTGTCGATGATATTGCTAAGCGCTTAATTGATTTTGGATTTCATGCACCCACCATGAGCTTTCCTGTTGTTGGAACTCTTATGATTGAACCCACCGAGAGCGAGAGCTTAAATGAGCTAAAACGTTTTTGCAGGGCGATGAGTATTATTTATGATGAATGCATGCAAATTAAAAATGGGGAGTTTCCTCAAGACAACAACCCATTAAGCAATGCGCCGCATAGTGCAGAATTCTTATTGAAAGGCGATAGCGAAATAAACTATTCGCGTGAACAAGCGGTCTACCCCGATAAACTTATCGATAAAAGCTTTAAATATTGGCCACCTGTTGGTCGAATCAACAACGTTTATGGGGATAAAAATTTATTGTGCTCGTGCCCAAGCATGTCTGATTTCGAATGATATTTTAACGCCTATTGGTCAATAAAAGGCTGTTTGAATAGTTAACAATAGGTTGCTATTCAAGCGGTTTTTTTATTGATCATTTTTTACGATCTATTATCTCAACCGCTTAACTTAATAATGTTGGCGTAAATATTGCGAGGCTAGTATTACAAGACAATGTTGTGGGAATAGAAGTGCCGGATATTATTGTCGCGTAGCTTGCAGCTTAGATTAGTTCAGCTTCTTTACAATACATTTTAAAGTATGTCGCTATGAGCAACAGCCTTTCACTACATATTTTATATATCGGTGCCATCATAAATGCACAGATTCACACAATAGCCATGGCGTAAATCAGTAGAGCGCACGCCGGGGCACATAAAAAATTAATGCCACCGTTATTGTCTTGCCCACTTACTCTAGCACTTCAAGTTTTCTCTTTTCAAAAGTAGCTAGCTACTCTCAGTTTTCACCTGCCATAATTCATGCCCACTCAAAGAGTATTTTCTTTCAAATGCGGTTATTGGCACTGCGGGCTCAAACCGACTAAGGGTTGCGGCTTGACCCGCAATGCTTAAGGCCTCGTGAAATTCTTGAGCATATATTTTCCAGTTCGTTCTCAGCTCAGTAGCGTCACTGATTACCAGCAAGCTCGGCAATCTAGGGTGACCCTGCCAACGCCTCTGAAAGTGTTCGGTCTTAGGCCAAGGATTCGGATAGAGTAAAAAATGTTTTTCAAATCTAATCTGAGCTTTTTCGGCAAGGCGCCAAAAGTCCGTGCAGTCACAGCGTAATAGCAAACCATTATCTGCGAGTTTTTTATTATCGACATTCAACAATCGCTTGGCTGATTGATCTAGACCTACCACTAAATATTGAGGATGCTGGTCAGCAAGAAAACGTGTACTTTCACCGGTGCCACAAGCGCTATCTAATATTATTTTAGGCCTACCCAACTCAAGCCAACGCAAATAAAAACTATCAAAGGCTATTTGGCTATAGGCTGCTATGGGCTTTTTAAATTCTGTATTTAAGTGTTTAGTGACGATGCTTTTTAGATTTTTATGGGTATCAGCTTGTGGGGATGCAATAGTTTTTGCGGGAGTAAAGCTCATAATAGATTTTCAACAACGAAGAGACAACACACTCTAGCAACTTCGAGGCGACTAGAGTGGGCAATAAAAAATGCAGCGTTAGTGATCGAGAATTTGACTTAAGAATAATTGTAAGCGATCCGTCTGTGGATTGTTAAACAACTCTTCAGGTACGTTCTCTTCTACAATTTCACCGGCATCCATAAAAATAACGCGATCCGCAACTTTTTTAGCAAAGCCCATTTCATGAGTTACACACAACATTGTCATGCCTTCCCCCGCTAACTCAACCATTACATCTAGTACTTCTTTAATCATTTCAGGATCAAGTGCCGAGGTTGGCTCATCAAACAACATAATTTCTGGCGACATACAAAGCGAGCGCGCAATAGCAACACGCTGCTGCTGGCCACCCGATAACTGACCTGGGAATTTATCGGCTTGCTCAGGAATCTTGACACGTTCAAGATATTTCCTAGCAATGTCTTCAGCCTCGGCTTTTGGCTTTTTCTGTACCCAAATTGGCCCCAGTGTTAAGTTTTCTAGAATAGTCAGGTGAGGAAAAAGATTAAAGTGCTGAAATACCATACCTACTTCACGACGAATAGCTTCGATGTTTTTAACATCTTCAACCATTTCTACGCCGTTCACGACCAACGAGCCGCGTTGAAATTCTTCCAAGCGGTTGATGCAGCGGATCATTGTTGATTTACCAGAACCTGAAGGCCCACAAATTACAATTTTTTCGCCTTTCTTAACCGTTAGATTGATATTTTTAAGTACATGAAAGTTACCGTACCATTTATTAAGATCTTTAATAACAATCATGTCGTCAGCATTTTCTGCTACTTTAGTTTCTGTACTCATAATAAACCTTCAATCTTTTAAATAATTTGAATTAGTTTTTTAATAAATCGTTATGCATCAGTTTCTGTGGCTGGTATCTAATTTCTTTTCGATGTTCTTTGACAGTAACGACATGCTAAAGCAGGAAACCCAAAATATAAAACCCACAAATACATAGCCTTCGACGGCATGACCACCTAACCAGTTTGAATTGGCAAGAGCTGTGAGCAATAATTGCAGCACTTCAGGGATACCAATAATTAGTAGGAACACAGTGTTTTTAAACAACATAACAAATGTTGCCAAAATATTTGGCATAGATACTTTGATCACCTGGGGCAAAATAACTAATAGCGTTTTTTGCCAAAAGTTAAGACCAATAGAATCTGCCGCCTCGTATTGTCCCGATGGAACAGCTTGAAAACCACCGCGAAAGACTTCGGCCATATAACCTGACATAAAAAAGATTAACACAATCCAAACGCGCACTAACTTATCAATATTGGTGCCCTCGGCAAAAAATAGCGGCAACATTACCGAGCCCATAAAGAACAACGCTAACACCGGTACTCCACGGAAGAATTCAATAAAAACAACACAGATGGAGCGCGCCAATGGCATATCTGAACGTCTGCCTAAAGCCCATAAGAAGCTGAAAGGAAACGCAACGATAATTGCTGCCGCAGCCATTAATATATTGAGTGAAAAACCGCCCCAAAGATCAGTACTGACAGGCTCCAAGCCAACAAAGCTACCATTAAGAAGTACTATGCACGCAAAAGGCAGTACTAAAAATAATGGAATACTTATTTTTAATCGATTACTAGGAGGTAAAGTAAAAGATGAGACAATTACTGCAAACAAGGCAACCAAGGATAAATTTACTCGCCATATCTGATCGGTAGGATAGCTACCGTAAAAGAATTGTTGAGACCATGAACGCACAAACACCCAACAAGCCCCATCGCTGACACATGCTTCTTGGCTAGTTCCGCTCCAATCTGCAGAAATAAACATCCAATCAATAATATCCGGGATGACGCTAAACAAACCCAATGCAATAAGCACCGTGACTACTGAATTTGTAATCGAAGAGAACAAACTTCCTCGTAACCAAGCAACAAGGCCAACAGATGAGGTGGGTGCGGGTTGATCAGGTGCCGGCTTGAATTCAGTTGGATCACTTTTAAATATATTTGCCATAATTAACGCCCCACTAATTCAATGTTGCTATTAAAACGATTCATGATGAATGAAATCACCATATTTACTGCAAAGTACACAACAATCGCCATAAAAATTGTCTCAATTGCCTGACCTGTTTGGTTCAAGGCGGTTCCTATAAATACATTGAATAAATCGGGATAAGCAATAGCTGCTGCCAGGGTCGAATTCTTCACCAAACTTTGATATTCCGAATTTAGTAAGGGCACAATAACTCGCATTGCCTGCGGCACAACAATTAGCGACATAATTCTCTTTTCTCTTAAGCCAATGCTTCTTGCGGCCTCTGTCTGGCCATGGGGTACGGCTTGAATTCCTGCGCGTACGGCCTCGGCAATAAATGCACCGGTATATACAGATAGAGCAATAGTCAACGCCATTAGCTCAGGAATCACCGCTATACCGCCACTAAATCCAAAACCTTTGAATACGGGTAAATCAATAGAAAAGGGGAAGCCCATAACAAGCGCCGCGATGAAAGGTATACCTACTAGCAATGCAACGCTGGCATTAAAGACCGGAAACTGCTGCCCTGTAGTATCTTGACGTTTTTTTGCCCAAGAGCGCAAAACAAAAATGCAAGCAATTGCTAGAGCCACGGCGATATAAACTAATATTGATCCGCCCTGACCTGTAAAACCTGGGATAAATAAACCGCGTACATTTAAAAACACGGCCTTACCAATACTCAAGCTATCACGCGGACCCGGCAAGGTCGCCAATACTGCTGAATACCAGAAGAAAATTTGCAATAGTAATGGAATATTGCGGAATGTTTCAACATAAAAAACTGAGACTTTTTTAATTAACCAATTCTTAGAAAAGTACATAATCCCAATAATGAAGCCTAAAATAGTCGCTAGAATAATTCCTAGAAAGGACACCAAAATAGTATTAAGAAAACCCACTATAAAAACGCGCATATACGTGTCGGTAGATTCAAAGGGAATCAATGTCATCAATACATCGTAACCTGCCGCATTACTCAAAAAGCCGAAGCCACTTTTAATACCCAAAGACTCTAAGTTAGCCAAAGTATTGCTGACGATTGCATAAAAGAAATAACCTACGCCAAAAATTAATAACGCCTGGTAAATAATTGCGCGATATTTTGGATTATTATAAAAGGCGTGTGAACCGGAATCAGTCTGACGTGAGGCTGCTTTAATTTGTTCTGTTGTTTTTTGTTTAAACATAAAGCGTGCTTCTAAGAGGGATGAGCGTCGAAACTCAAAGTTAAATACAAATAAAAATTTATTGAAAAATAAAAAAGGGACACTTATGCGTCCCTTTAATTATCTAGTTTAAAATTAACGCATTGCTGGCGAGTACAAGATACCGCCATCACTCCATAATGCGTTTAAGCCACGCGATATTTTCAGTGGTGAATCTTTACCAACATTACGCTCGAAAGACTCTGAGTAGTTACCCACCTGCTTAATCACTTGGTACGCCCAATCTGCATTCAGACCAAGATTTGCACCTAACTCACCTTCACTACCAAGCAGGCGTTTGTTTTGCGGCTTGCCGTTAGCTTTCATGTCGTCAACATTGGCAGAAGTAACACCTTGCTCTTCACCTTCGATCATTGCATTAAGAGACCATTTAACAATGTTAAACCACTGGTCATCGCCTTGAGCAACAACTGGGCCTAATGGCTCTTTAGAAATAACTTCTGGAAGCACAATTGCGCTTGATGGATCGGCCAAACCAATGCGTAATGCATATAGTTGAGATTGGTCAGAAGTTAAAAAGTCACAACGACCAGATTCAAAACCAGCACGTGTTTGATCAGAAGAGTCAAAAGTTACTGCTTTATAGCTGATGTTTTGCACGCGAAAATAATCAGCAATTGCAAGTTCTGTTGAAGTACCAGCCTGAATACAAGCATTAGCACCATCTAGTTCTGTAGCAGACTTAACGCCTAATTTTTTATTAACCATAAAGCCCGTACCATCATAATAGACAACACCAGCAAAGTTTAGACCCAAAGAGGTATCACGTGTATGAGTCCAAGTTGTGTTGCGTGACAACATATCGATCTCACCTGACTGCAGGGCAGTAAAACGCTCTTTAGCCGTTAATGGTTTGAAGCTAACTTTGTTTGCGTCACCTAAAACAGCAGCAGCAACAGCACGACAAACGTCAACGTCTAGTCCGCTCCAGTTACCCTTTTCATCTTTCTGAGAAAAACCAGCTAGACCGGTACTTACGCCACAAGACAATTCACCGCGCTCTTTTACATCTTCAAGAGTGCCGGCTTGAACACCCATTGCTAAGCCAAGCGTTAATCCGCCAGCCATTAGTGATGAAAATTTAATCATTAGATTCTCCAATTGTGTATGTTTTTTATACTAAATTAACAGTAGTCAATATAATCAATAACTCGCTTTGGTACCTTTAATTAATCCAAACACTAGTGTGAATTTAAAAATTTAAAGCAATTTCAGTTTTGTTATCTATTTTCTACGTCCTTGGCTTTCTTCCTACCTACCTGCTTACCTGCTTACCTGCTTACTACAACTACTAATATCTGATTTTATTTTTATCATTTGGTATTACCGTAGTGCAATTAGATAACCATCTGAGGTTAATCATAATGCCATCAATCTGTGATTAACAGCTAATTGATATAACAAATAAGCATAAAAAAGATAGGGAATTATTCTTTAATTGGCTCGGACACCAAAAGAGTGCCAGCTTAACCTTATTATGCTTTTAGCTATACCCTTACATAAATTTTAATTTTCGATACTATTGTTATTGTTTTTTGTTTTTATAGGCAATAACTAAGCCTTTTCAACCTTCATCGCTCGCCATAGCTAGATCGAGCCATCTTCTGAACATCTACACATAACTAAAGTTATGAGCCTTCATCTAAAAAATAATCATCAATTAAATTTAGTTTATGCCTATGGAAAACCAACATAAATTAAACCCACGCCTTAATTAAGCCGACAGCACTGGTTATAAGTAATGCACTGCCCAGTATTCTGTAAAACTTGACGCTGTCGGTAGTCAGCAGATATTGATGTATACGCGAACCCAAAATATGACCCAGTGCGGCGCATGGTAACAGCCATAGATGATGAATAAGCTGCAGGTCTATATCTGCGATGACGAATGAACCCATCTTCACACAAACTAAAATAAACCATAAAACAAATAAAGTATCTCGTAGCTGATAGCGACTTACATACTTAGAAAATACTGCCACAATTAACGGGGCGCCAATTAGTGATGCACCACTAATATAGCCGCCCACAATTAAAAACATTAAATCGGCAAACTTATGCTTACTTTCAATATGATAATTAAGCACATAAGTCATTGAATACAGACCAATGATCGTAAAAATAATGGTGTTAATAATTTGCGTAGGCAGTGTAATCAAGCCAAAAACGCCAATACACTTTGGAATGATCATGATTAACAGCGCCTTGCCTAAAAATGACCATGCAACCGTTGGCTCTGCAATGCCTTTTTTAGCTAAGCGATGATTTGTAATAACCGTCGTAGAGGAAAAAACTAATAGATGGGCGGCCATAATAGGCAGGTAAATTTGAGGTCGATCGTCGATAATTAATAAAAATGGCAAGGCAAGTGCAACACCACCAAAACCCAAGGCGGAGCGCACGAGCCCACTCCACGTAAAAATAAGCGCAATCAATGCGTATTGATAAAAAACTAATGACTCCAAAGAGCAGCTCCTAGAATGCGCAAGACATTAAAAAATAAAACGAGTCAAATACTACTCAATGATAATATTACGTTGCCTAAGCCTATCTGCTAACTCTTCTCGCCACTTGACCAAATGCTTTATTATGGCCTTAGGTTTGAAAATTAAAGGGACTGAATGCTCGACATTCTCTTTTGCTTCACGACCCCGCACGATGGAGCGCGAGCGATCGAAGGCTTCAACAAAACTTGATGAGTTTGCAAGGGCATCTTTAAAGAAGGCCTCTCCAAAATAAGTCATCTCTCTAGCATCGGCGCAACCGAATGAAGTTTTATCGGCCGACGATGCCACAATTACTAGACTTGTATCATCCTTTACCGTTTCAAGATAACCGCCGGCATAGCAAGAGGAAACAACAATCACTTTATGTTTAACCGGCAGACCTCGAACAATTTCGCCCATGCGTTGAGCGCTTAAATCCATGAGTGTTAAACCGTCCTGAGCCAAGGCAAAATCAAAATCTTTAGAGCCGTGACTGGTAAAATAAATAAACAGTATGTCGTTGTCTGCATCCATTTTTGCAGACACACCTTGCAGTGTTTTCTCTATACTTGTGGTCGTTGCCAATGGGATATTTTGATAAGTAACATTACTATTAATCAATAACGCAGATTTATTTTTTGTCTCATAACTTTCGTCAAAAATATTTTTTATCGTCTCTACTTCACGCCGAAATACACCTTCTGAACTATCGCCGGCAATACCCACAAAATACATTTCTATGGCGCTTGGATCTTCGGTATCGATTAACTCGAGCATTTTCTCTAGTCGCGAGCCTTGGTTATAAAGCACATCTTCGACAACGACTTCGCTATTGTATTGAGCTAAATCATTATCGGCACTAATCAATTTATTATTAGCCCACACACCCTCTATTTCTTTTATGCCATCGAGGGCTTTTGCATAAATTAGGCGACCACTGCCATGTTTAACACCCAGCTGAAAGTCACCTTCATAGCGGTCTCCATTATCGAGTAAAACCCCAAGGCCTTGATAGTTCCCAGCGACAAACTCGCCCTCATAACTAACATTATCACTCAGAGTTTGACGACCGACACCATCGAAGCGACCTTCAGAAAAATCACCTACATAAATAATTTTTTTATATTGATAGCGACCCTTGCCGCTAAACAGCCAATTTTTAAAGCCACCGGTATAAATAACTTCACCGTCACGAAAGTCGCCCTTGCCGGTTAATTCACCATTAACAAATTGACCCTGATAAACTCGACCATCAGAAAAAGTTGCTAAACCTTGTCCGTTAGGTAGACCATTGGCAAATCGTCCGGCATGAATATCTCCATTATTTTGGAGTAGTTCGCCGTCGCCGTGAAACAAATTATCTTTAAACTCACCCGTATATTGTTTGTTTTCAAAGCGCAATATGCCCGCACCATTGGCTTCACCAAAATTGACATCGCCCTCATATTCGCGACCGTCGCTATAGGCAATAGAGCCTTTACCTCGAGCAACGCCTTTGACAAATTCACCAGTGTAGATGTTGCTGGCTATTTCATAGCGCCCCTGGCCGTGGAATAAACCCTGTTTAAACCCGCCTTCATAGATATCTCCATTCGGCCAAACAATCCTACCCTTACCGTTTAACTCGCCCTTTAAAAGCTCACCATCATACTCGCCACCATCGGGTAAAAACGAGACAGGTGTAGCAACAGTTTCTGTAAAGTACTGCTTGTTTTCAACGACAACAGCACCCACAATAAAACCAATCAACAACATAAAAGTAAATTTAAACACAATCTGATCTCTGTATTATTTTTCTATTAATCAATATTTTCTGGCTCATTTAAAGTATCAGCGACCAACACTAATGTCTGCTGGCAGTCACGGCAGCGATATTGCTGAATACCTTGTCTAATTTTTCGGTGCCTATAACTCGTCAAGCCTACTTGTCGACAAGAACACTGATAGTCGTAACTCTTAATGTTGCGAACTGGAATCCCCTCAAGAGTATATTTAGCTCTAACATTTGGCTCGGCACCAAAATCTCGCATGATCGTTTTCCACTCGCAGCCATGGGGCTTTATATTATTTAAATTATATAGACAATCGCTAATATAGTGAGCGACCTCGTGAGGAATAGTATTATCGTAACTGTCTTTTGGATACTTAGCGAATAACCAAGGATTAAATCGAATTTGTCTCCTTGTACTCGCTGTCGAACCCGAGCTACTTAACACATTCAAAATGCCAGACCTTGCACATTTATTGGGACGAAAACATCGATACATTCCTGCCGCTTTACCACGCAGATTAAAGACAACCTCGATTGCGGGGATTTTTTGTTGATAAAGGCTAGACGCCAAGTCAATATAATATTGAACACGCTCAATGGCCTCTAACTGTCTAGTTGTGTCAATCGGCTCGATCGTGATCATCTTTTATACTTATCCTTCATAAACAAATATTAGTTTCTCCTATTAGTGCTATCGCTAACAACACAGAATGCTCAGAACACATTAAACAATAGCTACGGATACGCATCAATAAAATTCTTAGCTCTACGGTATGATTGACTAATTAGCCGACATATTGCACAACAGCATAAGTAAAGGCACATTGAGGAAAACAGGCAGGAAAACTGAAGATATATCTAACTAAGCAGAAATGATTTCTATATATAGTAGTGCTTTGACAGCCGACCTTTATCATTAAACACAACACCTTCGGCTTCAAGTATGCGGCGTTGCTTAGCTGCATTCGAAAACTCAGCTAACTTACCTTGCGCACTAACTACCCGATGCCAAGGTAATTGAGAATCGCGGGGCAACTCGCGTAACCAACGACAAGTTTGACGAGCATTGCCTAGGCTTGCCATCTCTGCCAAGCGTCCATAGCTGCATACTTTACCCTTTGGCAACTGAGCGAGCACTATGCAAAATCGCTCAAAGGGCGACGCCTCATCACTCATAGCTATCGTCTACATTTGTCATTTATATGAGTTATTCATAGAGATCATTATAGTTTTCAAATTTCTATAAGATTTACTCAACGTTTAATACATAGCTTTTTTCGTAAGCCTTTTTTATTGATTGCCAGATCCAGTCGTGGCGTTTTTAAACGGCTGTTTTTTATCTTGCCGTTTTTTTATAAAAACAAACAGACGGTCAGCTAGCAATATAAACACAATGGCGGCATAAATCATCGGCCAAAAAACATCTGCTTTTACTAACCACCAATAATGTACAACTCCTAAAATACCGATTAAATAGACTAGTTTATGTAATGTAAACCAGTGCTTACCTAATTTTTTTTGCAAACGCTTAAATGAGGTGATCGCTAGCGGAATAATTAACACAAAGCCTACAAAACCTACTGCAATATAAGGCCTATCGATAACATCTTCTACGATTGAAGGTAGATAAAAAAAATGATCGAATAAGATAAAGCCAAAAAAATGCACGAAAATATAAACAAAGCTCCAAAGTCCTAAAAATCGTCGGAACTTTAACAGATCACTCCACATTAAATGACGTCTCAGGGGCGATATAAGTAAGCTTAACAGTAAAAAATGTAGACCCCATTCACCCGTTGCATGGGATAACTTTTCAACGGGGTTTGCCCATGATGAGCAACAAAAAAGTGCCCTTACAAAATATCCGATGTGTAACACACAGGCGACGCTTATCAATAGCTTGGCAGCGCTGATCACTTTTACTTTATGTGTTTTATAAAAACTCTTTAGTAAATACTGGTTAGCACTCACATTCGCGCTCGACTAATACCAAAGCTTTCACTTAAAAGGTGTCTCGCAAGTTCTATGGCTTCATACTTATTAATATTTTTAGCGATCATTAATAATTTTTACGAAGATCCATACCTGCATACATTGCCGCCACCTGATCTTCATAGCCATTAAACTTTAAGGTTGGCTGCTTAAATAACTTGCCAATGACGCGCTCACGCTTTTGGCTCCAGCGAGGGTGACTAACCTCTGGATTTACATTCGAGTAAAAACCATATTCTCGAGGGCCAGATAGATTCCAGCTAGTTTCTGGCTGGGTTTCGGTAAAACGAATTTTTACTATCGATTTAATGCTTTTAAATCCATATTTCCACGGCACCACCAAACGTAACGGCGCACCATTTTGATTGGGTAATGGCTTACCGTAAATACCTGTTGCGATAAATGATAGTGGATGCATAGCTTCATCCATGCGCAAGCCCTCACGATAAGGCCAAGCTAACACGTCTCGACGCTGACCAGGCAAAGGGTTGCGCTCGTCATATAGTGTTTCAAAAGCGACATACTTTGCTTTTGAATTAGGCTTAAAACGTTTTAATAGCTCCGCTAAGGGGAATCCAGCCCAAGGAATAACCATTGACCATGCCTCTACACAACGGAAGCGATAGAGTCGCTCTTCAAAATTGTGCGGCTTCAAAATATCTTCTAGTGCGAAGGTACCCGGCCTTTCACATTCACCCTCGATGGTAACTGACCAAGGCTCTGTTTTTAAAGCCGCCGCATTAGCAACAGGATCGCCTTTACCATAACCCAACTCATAAAAATTGTTATACGTTGTAATATCTTTGTAGCTAGAGGATTCAAGATCGAGATCAATGGTGCGCTTCAGTGAAGAGTATTTAGGGTTATCTTGCGCTGCAGCCATCGCTAGCTGAGGAAAATAAGCCATGGCAGATAAAGACATGCTGGCTTTAATAAACTGACGACGCTTTAAAAACAAGCTTTCATCGGTCACATCACTTTGGGTCAAATTTGAATTGAAGCGCGTTGATTTTTCATTAAATATAGACATTAATTAATCTCAATGATGATTCGTGATAATTTAGAGAGTTACTGTTAGCGATAGTTCCTTAAATTAAAGTGTTCCTTGATTTACAAAGTTGTTTGGATTAAAAAATTACTTACATTTAAATTTGTAGTCATGCCCTATCTGTAGCTTCACACTCAACACCTCACTAGTTTAAACAGTATTTATGTGTTTACGGCAGCAGCGACTGTTTGGGCTCAACATACTGAGAAACCTTTTATATCAATAGCCAAAATATACTGGCTCGTTAAGCATCTTAGATTTATCCTATTATTGATGTATAATTTACGACTGAGATATGCAACGACCTGCTGCTGCTGTCACAGTACTAGTTTTTATCGATCGTTAACTTATTATTACTAGTTTAAAAGCATTAGCTAATTAATAGGACGGCGTTTGATGGAGCCTATGACTTTAAGGTAACTTCTGTAGAATTAACGCCACTGTTAGCTAATTATGCGCCTGAAAATGCGTTACCTATTCATAGTGCATAATAGTGCAGCCACATACTTACTTAAATTGATGAACCATATATTATGACAACAACTAATGAAGAACCGCTTTATATTTCTTTTGCAGGCCCTGCATTGCTCGAAACACCATTACTCAATAAGGGCAATGCGTTTACCGTTCAGGAGCGCCGCGACTTTAATCTAGACGGTTTGTTACCCGGCATCATAGAGAGCATCGGCGAGCAGTTAGACCGCGCCTATCAGCAGCTGAATGCGTTTACATCAAATATGGATAAGCATATTTATTTGCGGGCTATACAGGATACTAACGAGACACTCTATTACAAGCTTATTACCGAACATTTAGAGGAGATCATGCCGCTTATTTATACCCCAACCGTGGGCGAGGCATGCCAACAGTTTTCGCAAATCTATCGCCGTCACAGAGGTTTATTCATCTCGTATGGGGATAAAGACCAAATTCGTGGCATCTTACGCAACGCGACCAAACAAAAAATTAAAGTCGTTGTTGTCACCGATGGCGAGCGTATTTTAGGCTTAGGCGACCAAGGTATTGGCGGCATGGGTATACCGATTGGTAAATTATCGCTCTATTCTGCCTGTGGTGGTATAAGTCCGGCATACACCCTGCCTATTACTTTAGACGTGGGCACAAACAACCAAGACCTAATCAACGACCCTATGTATATGGGTGCTAAGCACCCTCGTATTACAGGTCAAGAATACGATGATTTTTTAGAGCTCTTCATGCGCGCTACCCAAAAGCGTTGGCCTGACGCACTTATTCAGTTCGAGGATTTTGCCGGTCATAACGCTAACCGTCTACTCGATCGCTATCGTGATCAAGCTTGTTGCTTTAACGACGACATTCAAGGTACCGCAGCTGTTACCGTGGGCACATTGCTAGCCGCATGTAAATCTAAAGGCGAGACATTAAAAGATCAAGTCATCACTTTTTGTGGTGCCGGGTCGGCTGGTTGCGGTATCGCAGAGCAAATCGTGGCACAAATGGTTTTCGAAGGCCTAAGCGATATGCAGGCGCGCAAACGTATCTTTATGATAAATAGTCGCGGCCTAGTCATTGGCAGCATGAGCGGGCTTAAAGATTTTCAACTGCGCCTATGTCAATCAGATGAACGTCTTAAAGATTGGGGCGTGAGTGGTGATACCGCTACCTTGCTTGAGACCGTGACAAACTCTAAATCGACTGTAATTGTCGGAGTTTCAACGGTCTCGGGCTTGTTTACCCAAGAAGTTATCGAGCAAATGCAAGCCAACGCTTTAAAACCGATTGTCTTACCATTATCGAATCCAACATCTAAAGTCGAAGCTGCTCCTGAAGATATTTTAAAGTGGACAAATGGCAATGCGATTGTAGCTACGGGCAGCCCTTTCGATCCCGTTGAATTAAATGGCAAAATCTATCCTATATCGCAATGCAATAATAGTTATATCTTCCCGGGCATTGGTCTTGGTGTTGTTGCCAGCAAGGCTAGTCGCGTGTCCGACAAAATGCTCATGGCCTCGAGTTATGCGCTGGCAGAATACTCGGCAACTTATAATAAAAGTGCCAGCGATCTTCTGCCTGATTTAAATGATATCCGTAACGTCAGTAAATTTATTGCAAAGTTTGTCTACAAGCAAGCCATTGATGATGGCTTAGTGCCCGAGGTTAGCGATGAGGTAATCGAGGCGGCTATTAATGAAAACTTTTGGGAGCCTAACTATCGCCCATATATGAGAACAGCCATTTAAAGTTCGCTGGAACGCTATAAACTTTAAATGTCGTATTGTTATTTATAGGCATTCCCGCGTAGGCGGGGATCCCTGTAAATGGCTTTAAGCTAATACCATGGTTTTAAGCCACGACTTAGAATTAACTCCCTTCAGTAACCTTATTATTTACTGCACTAACTACCCCACTGCTAACTATGCTCTCAACATCTTCTTTTAGCCAAAGTTACCAACACCGTTTTGGTGGTCTTATTCGCCTATACGGCACGCAAGCGTGCTTCAAGTTATTACATAGTCATGTACTTATTATTGGCATTGGTGGTGTCGGTTCGTGGGTTGCTGAAGCACTAGTACGTTCGGGCATAGGCACAATTACATTAATGGATTTAGATGATATTTGTGTCACTAATTCTAACCGACAAGTCCATACGACTTGTCACACTGTCGGCCTCGCCAAAACAACCGTCATGGCTAAACGCTTAGAGGCTATTAATCCTGAAGTGGAAGTTCATTGCATTGATGACTTTATCGATAAAGGTAATATTACTGAGCATATTCAGTCGCATTTCTCTTTCATTTTTGATGCAATTGATAATGCTATTGACAAGACAGAAATTATTGCACACTGCAAAAAAAATAATTTCCCGATGATTACCATTGGCTCCTCTGGGGGCAAAAAAGACCCTTCAAAAATAGCTTATGATGATTTGGCAAAAACTACTTGTGACCCAATGTTTTTGAAAATAAGAAACAATTTACGTCGTAAACACGGCTTTAGTCGCGACCCACAGCAATTATTTAATATTGAAGCCATATATTCAACTGAGCCAATGGTTTACCCCGATAACAAAGGCGAAACCTCCAGCAGTAAAGAGTTTATCCAGGCTGGAGAAAAGCTAGATTGTGGTAGTGGCTATGGCGCCAGCACAATGATCACTGCAAGCTTTGGGCTACTAGCCGCTGCAAGAGCGATTGAGACATTAATCAGCACTAAATAATCAGCCATACCATAAACATAATCTGCTAGAAAAATCCTCCGAGCTTTAAGTTTTTATTTAAAGTAAAATCGTATCGGTTTTTTGACATTTTTTGTTGTACTTAATCATTTAATCGGTCGACAGTACCGCTAGAAAACATATGTTGTTATAATTTTATCTTTATAACACTATTATATTTTACTGATTTCAAGTTCTCTGATTTTTACACATCACTATATTTAATATCTTAGATCGGCAGCATTGATTGTAGTTATTTTTTATTGTTTGGCATCTATATTTATTTTTAACTATTAATACCCGCAGGCATACGCGCTTACTGGCGATTTTATTTTTAATAAATTTGTTTATCTAGCTCACTAATGATATGGCGACTTTTATTCATTTTAAATGTATCTAAAGCAACTACTAGAATAGTAATTTATGGCATTTCCTCAATTAATCTCTAGCATTTATTGATGCTGACGAACCTTGCCTTGGAGTCTATTATTAACTGTACTAATGTTAGTAGGGGCGGCATCAGGCAATAGTTAATGTCGTAGAATGCGCCTCGCCCGGTTTTAAGCGGATGAAGTCGTCCAGTGCATTGGCGGTCTCTATACAAACCATAGACTGATATTCATCATCGGCAAACTGCGACAGCCGTTGCGACTTTTCGATCCAAGGGTTCCACACGATAGTGCTTTTGCTGCCTTTACTCGTAAGCGCAATGCTTCGGTTGCGATCACTCAAAACTATTTCTTCTGGTGCGGATTTATAAATTCTATCGACTTCTTTATTGAAGGCAATATCGTCGATCTGCTTTTTTTCTTTCCAAGCATCTAAAGCATCGACATAGGTAGTTTTAGAGAACCCACTAATAATAACATTATTAATATGATCCACTGAAAAATAACTATGCAAAGCGGCGCTATAAGAAAACTCTTGGTTATCTTGGTTACTCACGGTCAAGGTTGCCGTTAATTTTTCACCTATTTCAACTCTATAACGTAACCGCGTTAAAAAGGGCCAAACAGTTTTAGAGGCGCTGTTGTTGTTTTCATCGATAAGTTTAGTATTTAGATCTAGGCTGAGTTCAACAACAGTCACATCGTGGCTAGGGGTTTCAATAGAATCAACTTTCCAGTTAATATCGCGAACTAAGCCATGTGCAGGGATTGAATCTATACTTGAGTCCTTATATTGACATGTAATTTTTTCATTATTTTTTTTAAGTTGGCCAAACCATGGCCAGCAAATAGGAATACCACCGCGCAATGGCTGGCCTTGTTTATAGCTGCATTGTCTACTTAAAAATAAAATAGGGTCTTGCTGTTTTCTGTTAAAGCGAGAGATCTGCGCGCCTTGCAGAAAAATTTCGGCACTCGCGACAGAATTAGTAACACCAATGGCCACCAACTCTTTTTGGCATTCAATCGTGACTCCTTGTAGGCGACCAAAACGTGCATACAAATTTTGAATGGTCTTAGCTATATTCATGCAATGAAATCTCTTGTTTTTAGTTTCAAACTATCTTATATTTTTTAAACTGTTCAGCATTAATTAACAATCATTTGCCACAATTTGTTAACAGTTTCTTTATCTCTTGTGCGATTGACAACATATTCAGTGTATTCGTTGTTGGCCTTAGTGGCATCTAATTCTATCCCCCAAAGACCTTTAATTTCATTGGGGATCATCGAGTAACGTATATCAATAATACGATTTGGCATAGTCGGTGATAGTGCAATATAACCATTAGAAAACCATCTAAATCTTTCAATATCTTTTGCCTGCTGCGAGTTTAAATCAAGCCACGGAAAGGCTTCTTCAATATCTAACTTTTTCACATAACTGCCCTCATAAATTTTATGTGAAATGCCTACTTTGACAGCGTCGACATAATGGTTTTGCTCTGTGGTGTAGACAATCTTCCAAACTAACAAATTAGCGAAGCTTGGCTTAGCTTCAAGTTCAATAGGGTTATGACCACGAGATTGCGCAAGAGCTATACCAATCGATTCGGCACGCTCACGCTGAACCACGCCTATTAGCGAGTAGATAATAATCCACACTAAAGCGACACCTGCAATCAGCCTACTTTTTTTGACGGCCGCTGCAATAATTAAGATCAGCAATGGCAGCGTCAGTAGCGGATCAATAATCGATATTGTATTCCAAGCAAAGCGTGCATTACTAAATGGCCAAAATAGCTGTGTCCCGTAAGTTGTGCACGCATCTAATAAACCATGAGTTGCATAACCTAAGCCACAAAATAGCCAAGTGAGCTTAAAACTTAAGCCCGCCCACTTAGTAATTGTGAAGTAAAAAAATGTTGCACACAGCAAACCACCGAAAGGAATAAAGACTAAAGCATGAGTAAACTGCCGATGATACTCTAAGGCTAACAGCGCATCTGTATCAGAGCGAATTAAAACATCCAGATCTGGCGCTATGCCAGATAGAAAACCTAGCAGCGTCGCTAATATAAAGTGTTGTTTTTTAGCAAACTGCTGTGAGGCAACGGAGCCGAACACTCCTTGCGTTAATGGATCCACATTGCATCTCATTTAAGTTAATAGTTGATAGTATAAAACAGAAGATCCAAGCTAAGAAAGGCTAAGATTAATAAAGACTAATAAAGAGTGATAAAGGGACCTAAAGTAAACAAAAGAGCTGCAAAGAGAGCAACAAAATGATTGTGTCCCGGTCTAGCCGAGGTTATTAGCGACACAGCCGTTAGTGCCCACTTTTTAAAAAGGCTTATTGAGCCACTTCGTAGCCCCTAGAGCCAAATTGATTACTAACTACTGATGAGAGACTGATGGTAATCTTTTAGATTAACTTAAAAACTTGCATTGACAGTAAGGTTAGCCGGCGGCTAAAAAATGCACTCTAATGGCGCGACTAGCGTTAGCTCAGAGTTGGATATTTCTGCCTTGTAAGCGAGCACTTCGACACCGGCATTAATCGCCTCTGTTAAGGCCTGGCTGTAGTCAGGATCGATCTGCGTAGCGACTGAAAAACGGTTAATGCCCTCGTGCTGAATACAAAACAGCAATACAGCTCGACGCTGCTGCCCCACCACTTTTATAAGCTCGCGTAAATGTTTAGTGCCACGCCGGCTCGGTGCATCGGGGAATAAACCTTGGCCGCACTTTAGCCCTAGCGTGACGCTTTTAACCTCAACATAACAATCCGCTATATTTAGGCCCGATAATAGAAAATCTATGCGGCTATTTTCATCGCCATACTTAACTTCGGCACTAATTGCGTCATAACCCGTTAATTCTTTGATTATTTGATGTGCAATTGCCTCTTTGACCAAGGCGTTTGCTCTGGCCGAGTTAATGCAAGCTAAGTGACCGGTGCTTGTTGTAATCAACTCTAGCGTATGAGCATATTTGCGCTTAGTGTTATCAGAACTTGAATACCAGCAAGGGCTGCCCTCGACCATACAATGAGTCATAGCGCCGGTGTTTGGGCAGTGCACTGTCACTATCTCGCCACTAGCCATCTGCACATCAGCTAAAAAGCGCTTATAGCGACGCAAAAAAATGGCAGATTTAAAAGGATACTTTAGTTTCATCGCGCCTTCATATTAGTTTTATAATAGTTTCATAAGTGCTTTATAGATGTTTTATCGGGTAGGCACGACAACTTAGCTTTTAAGCTAATGCCTACAACAAATATACGATGCTAAACTCACTTTATATTTACAGCATTGCTAGCAACTCGCTATAATTAGTCCCGCTTGAGACTTTGTACCAATAGATTTTGTGCTCGGATACACAAGATATTCTACGGGCCCTTATTAACTCGATGCAACGGTAAGTTGATAGTTATGAAGTATGCGTCGTGAGCTTTTATAACCGGTACTCTGCGTTGCTCTCTTGTGGACTCATATTTACGAGACCATAAAATCTGTCGCACAAAAATGCCGGTGTCTTATGTTTTTACACCTAGATATCTAGCTCATTCAGTCATCATAATTGGCGCAACCACCAAAGATCTTAGGCGCTTTAAAACAATTACCGCAAGCTAATAAAAGCTAAATAACTAGCACTTAGCCTTTAAATCTGGTAACTTGCGCGCCGGATAAAATGCGATGCTATAAGCAGATAATTTTAAACAATTAAAGCGTTAACAAGAGACACAGCATATGCCAAAAACCAATGCAAAGCTGACTTTACATGGATTCGAGCCCTACAAAGAAAAGAAAGGCGAAGAGTACATGAATGCCAAACAGCGGGAGCACTTTAAGAACCTACTGTTTACATGGAAAACTGAATTGATGGAAGAAGTCGATCGCACCATGAGCTATATGCGTGATGAAGCCGCTAATTTTCCTGATCCTGCAGATCGCGCAAGCCAAGAAGAAGAGTTCAGCCTAGAGCTGCGCACCCGCGACCGCGAGCGCAAGCTGATTAAAAAAATTGATAAGACCATGGAGCAAATCGAAGTCGACGATTACGGTTTCTGTGATGCTTGCGGAGTTGAGATTGGTATCAAACGCCTCGAGGCTCGGCCCACGGCCACTCAGTGTGTGGACTGTAAAACATTAGCTGAAATCAAAGAAAAGCAAACTCGCGCTTAAGTCAATGTTTGCTCTCAATAACATCATATAACTATCGATTGGTTATATGATGTTAGCTCTACCTTTCCTATCGCTTACAATCGACTAAAATTTTATCGGCTGCCCTATCAGGTTTGCTTTGGTATATAGTCACCCTCATGAACAACACCAAGCACACGCCATCCCAACCATCATTAAATCTAGCCTATATTGGCCGCTTTGCTCCATCACCTTCGGGAAAGTTACACTTTGGCTCCTTAGTCTCTGCTGTTGCTAGTTATTGCGATGCTAAAGCACATCGGGGCAAGTGGTTAGTCCGTATTGAGGATCTTGATCCTCCGCGCGAAGAGACCGGTGCCAGCAGGTGTATATTGAGCTCTCTGGAGTCGCACGGGCTCTTCTGGGATGACGTTGCTCTACATCAAAGCCAACGCTTAGGCGCCTACCAAGAGGCTTTTGATGCCCTCAACGAGTCGATCTATGCTTGCGACTGTATTCGCCAGCGAATCTTATCTCTCAATGGTCGCTATGATGGCCATTGCCGGCACTGCCCCCCTGCGCCAAATGCCGCTGTTGCGTGGCGCTTAAACACCAGCCAACATCCGCATTTATTAAACGCAAGCGAGCACTTTGAGGATGTTTTTTTAGGTCGTCAACACCTTGCACTCAATACGGTGGGAGATTTCATCATTAGACGTAAAGATACACTATTCTCATATCAGTTAGCCGTTGCCGTTGATGACTTATTTCAGCAGATTACTCACATTATACGCGGCCAGGATTTACTCGACTCCACCTACAGACAGCGCTATCTATTACTCTTGTTGGCAGCACAACAGCCGCAGCTAAAGGCCGAACGGGCCAATGACTTGCCGCCTGCCATCGGCCCAGATCCTTTGCCACAATACGGGCACACCCCGCTAGCTCTTGGAGAGGACGGACACAAGCTTAGCAAGCAGACGAAAGCTAGCCCAATTGACGATGCTCAAGCGGCAACAAATCTTATTGCCGCACTCGCATTTTTAGGCCAGCAGCCGCCAAATCTATTCTTAACGAGGCCGTTAAAAAACCATCTCAACAGCAATAATAATCAACGACATTGCACAGAAATTCTTGCCTGGGCCGTCGACAATTGGAGCCGTGGCAAAGTCCCAACAGATTCATCAGTTGCACCGACTCTGGCAGATGCGTAACATCCACAGAGAGCATAATTTTTGACACTTTGGCTGTGTGTGTTTAGCTATTAAACGCGCGCTAACGCTCACACTAATAATTAACGCTTTTAATTATCATGAATAATCATCGGTTTATATTTTTTATATTATTAATAGGCTATATTTTCACACCGACCTTATTTAACTGGCTGATTTCGCCGGAAGGATCTTGGTATAAGCCATTTATTCTTTGGATATTTATTATTATCGGCGCTTATCTGTTTCAACGCTCACAAAAACCCTCATGACATTTAACTTAACGTTTATCGCTATTCTTGGCGTCTCTTATTTATTTATCTTATTTATTATTGCCCATGCCGTAAATAGTGGCTGGATCTCTAAAAAAATCACCAATCATCCATTCACCTATGTTGTCTCCCTCGGAATTTTTTTTAGTGCATGGTCTTATTACGGTGTTGTCGATCTCGCTCATCAATTTGGCTATGGCGCCCTCGCTTACTATCTAGGCATCGGCACCTTTTTTCTTTTTGCACCGATTATACAAGCGCCTCTAGCCGATCTTTGCAGACGCTTTCAACTGCGCTCAATAGCCGACTTGCTGGTGTTTCGCTACAACAGTCAGTTAGTCGGAAATATTGCAACGCTATTCATTCTTCTTTCGATTATTCCTTTATTAATTATTCAAATACAGGCGGTTGCAGATACGCTGCTAATCATCACCCAACCGCTACCTAAAACCTTAGAAGAGGGCCTTAGCTGGGATCAACAACGCGATACCTTTGCGTTGTTTTATTGCCTAATTATTATCGCCTTCTGTATTACTTTTGGTGCCAGCTATAGTCATCATGCATCATTAATGACGACGATGGCTTTTGATTCTATCGTTAAGGTTATTGCATTATTGATTGTTGGTACCTTCGCACTTTATGGGGTTTTTGGTGGCCTAGGCGAACTCGACCTGTGGCTCCTTAATAATAGTGAGTTTTTGATTCAGTTATACAACCCCGACAGTAGCTCTTCTGCGCACACACTTTTATTAGCTTTTATTGGTACCGGCGTGCTGATGCCGCATATATTTTATATGAGCCAAACCGGTAGATCAGTCAATGAAATTGCGCGCACGGTCACTTGGGCCTTTCCACTGTTTTTACTATTGATGGCCATTCCTATTTTTCCTATTTTATGGGCAGGTTTTAAACTGGATGTGCCGCTCTCACCGACTTACTTTACTTTGGCCGTACCTCAATATGCCAACGCGCCTGTTATCACCTTGATTAGCTGGATAGGTGGTTTATCGGCTGCATCGGGAGCCCTGATTGTATCGATACTTTCACTCTCAACTATGGTGCTAAATCAATGGTTACTGCCACTGCTTAGCTTAAAAAATCAAACCGATATTTACGCGCAACTACGCTGGCTGCGTCGCTTAATTATTATAGTTATTACTATCGCTAGTTATTTATTGTATCTGGCACTCGATCACGAACACTCGCTAACCAAACTTGCCATCTTAGCGGCGATACAATCGCTGCAATTTGTACCGGGAATCATTGCTATCAATTATTGGTCGGGTGCTAACCGCTATGGTTTTTATGCGGGTTTAATAAGCGGCTCACTTATCTGCCTTTTAGGCTTGGTCATTCCCTTAATATTTACGGATTTCACCGAAGTTTTATTAATTGTCATCAGCCAATACCTTCCCAATAACACGCCACTGTGGGAGGCAATCACCCTATTATCTTTGGGAGTCAATATTTTTACTTTTGTACTAGTTTCCTACATCAGCCCCACATCCAAAGAAGAACAATATCATGCCGACATTTGTGCCGAAGATGAACTGAGCTCGCCATTTAGGCGCATATTAGCCGTTAATTCTGCGGTGGAGTTCAAAGATAAACTGGCTCTAAGCATTGGCGATGATGCGGCGGTAAAAGAAGTGAATCGCGCATTAGAAATCCTTGGCTTAACCGAAGGCGAAACACGCCCCTATTCTTTAAGACTGCTGCGAACGCGCATACGCACCAATTTATCGGGTCTACTTGGACACACCCTGGCCTCTGAAATTATAGAAAAGCATTTTCCTTACCAGTCGCCATCGTCTAACGAGGCAGATGAGGCGATAGACATCAACCTGATGGAAAGCAGGCTCGATCGCATGGGTAATAAACTTCATGGACTAACCGCAGATGTTAATCGCCTGAGATTGCATCATCGCGACACCTTACAAACCTTGCCCATTGCGATTTGCTCTTTAGGCTTTGATGATGAGGTCTTACTTTGGAATAACGCTATGGCGGTAATTACCAATATACCTGCCGATGAGGTAACCGGATCTAATCTGCGGGACTTACCTAAACCTTGGGGGCAATTAATTTCAAGTTTTGCCAACGATACGCAAACGCGTATTAATAAGCAGTCTATCGATTTAAAGGGCGATAAACTCTGGTTCAGATTACATAAATCATCCATAAAAGAAATTACCCAGCAGCGCATTGAGGGTCAGGTTATTCTTATTGAAGATATCACCGACGTACAATTACTCGAACAAGAGCTCGTTCACAACACACGGCTTGCCTCTATCGGACGGCTTGCTGCAGGTGTCGCTCATGAAATCGGCAACCCCGTCACGGGCATTGCCTGCCTTGCACAAAATCTGCGCTATGACGACGAGGAGGATGCGCGTGTTGAAACTGCTGATGCGATTTTATCTCAAACCGACCGCATTAGCCGTATTGTCCAATCACTGGTTACCTTCGCACATACGGGAAGACCTTCAACCAGTGACTTTCATAAGGTCAATTTGAATGAATGCGCCAATGAGGCGATTCATCTTCTGTCTTTACAAACTGATCGAAAACCTATCGAATATCGCAATAATATTGATGATGCGGCCTGTATTTGGGGAGATGCACAGCGCTTTATTCAGATTTTTTTAAATCTTTTAGGAAATGCGAATGATGCCAGCCCCGATTTTAGCTCAATTACACTCAATAGCCGCCATCATGAAAGCACGCTTGAAATAGACATTATTGACGAGGGCTCAGGTATACCCGAGGCCTATCTGACGCAAATCATGGACCCATTCTTCACCACAAAAGAAACTGGTGAAGGCACTGGTCTTGGATTGTCAATCGTCTATAGTATTATCAAAGAACACGATGGCGACATGCTCGTCACAAGTCCTGTCGCGCTGGGTAGAGGCACTTGCTTTACACTCCAACTGCAACTATTTGAAGAAGCTGCGCACAACCTCGACACGCCCGCTAATCAAGCTACTGACTAACTATAGGGCTGCAATATTTAAAAATCCGACACGGCTGACAAAGACAAATTAAGCTAAGCCATGTAGAATGATAGCTCCTATCAGACGAGCTTGTTGGCTATTTACAACAACATGCTTATGCGCTTTCCACCAGACACAAATCAGACCAATACTCTATGAGTAAAATCTTAATTGTTGAAGACGAAGTTATCATTCGAATGGCTTTACGCAAACTGTTAGAGCGCAATGGCTTTGATGTTCGCGAAGTAGGCTCGGTTAAAGAGGCGACAACAAAATACAATCTAGAAAACTACGATCTCATTATTAGCGATTTGCGACTTCCCGGCGAGCTTGGAACGGCACTTATTTCTATCGCCATCAACACCCCCGTATTAATTATGACCAGCTACGCCAGCCTGCGCTCCGCTGTTGATGCTATGCGCATGGGTGCCGTTGATTATATTGCCAAACCCTTTGATCACGAAGAGATGATCTCAACAGTTAAACGTATCCTAGCGGACAGCTCAAACATCGACGAGGCGCATACTAAGCTTGGCGAGAAGAGCACTAACGGCATGATCGGCGATAGTGCTGTGATGCAGAATCTCTACCGACGCATCGAACAGGTAGCGCCCACCGATGCCACTGTGTTGATCCAAGGTGAAACAGGCACAGGCAAAGAATTGACCGCACGTGCAGTGCATCAATCGAGTAAGCGCCGCGAGCATGCATTGATCTGTATTAACTGCGCAGCTATCCCTGAGACACTTATAGAGTCTGAACTCTTTGGCCATGAAAAAGGCGCCTTTACAGGTGCTGCTAGCAGCCGCGAGGGCTTAGTTGTCGCCGCTGATAAAGGCACTCTATTTTTGGACGAAATTGGCGAACTGCCAATGGAGGCTCAAGCGCGATTATTACGCGTGCTGCAAGAAGGTGAAGTCAGACCCGTTGGTTCAACGCACATACAAAAAGTCAACATTCGGCTGATTGCGGCTACGCACAGAGACCTCAACAAATGCTGTCGCGAGGGCTCCTTTAGAGAAGACTTATATTTTAGATTAAACGTCATTGCACTTCAAATACCACCGCTACGAGATCGCGGTAGCGACATTATTACTCTTGCAGAGGCCCTAGTTAGTCACTACTGCAATATCTACGAAAAACCGTTGCTAGCACTATCCCAAGAAGCGATGACGGTTGTTAGTAATTATAGCTGGCCTGGAAATGTGCGCGAATTAGAGAATGCGATGCAGCGTGCAGTTATATTATGTGAAAACAAAACAGTGATTGATCACGATTTACTCTCGCTCAATATAGATATCGACGCCCTTAACTTAGCACCAGAACTTGAGCGTGGATCGGGTAATATAGTAAGTGACATTACTCAAAGTAATCGTCATGGCGACTCAACAGATGCGATCGATGCTGATAAAGATCTTTCTTTAGAAGATTATTTCCAACGATTTGTAACTGAAAATCAAGAGCTGATGAGTGAAACCGAGCTAGCCAAAAAGCTTGGAGTTAGCCGTAAATGCCTTTGGGAACGTCGCCAACGATTAGGCCTGCCCCGTAAAAAAAGCGCCTTTAAAAAATAATAACGGCACCGACCGTAGATATATCTGCATTACTCGGCTTATGCGCCTATGACATTATTTATTATAGATATGTAACAAAACAGACGTCGCCCGCAGTGCACTAAAGTGCCAATCCTCGCATCGACTATTATGTCGATGGTCATGGGCTACGCGGCCTAATCCGGGAAAATAAAAGCCTCGATCATCATAGTAGTAGTGGTTGCGAGCTATGCGTTGATGACGATAGCCATGACGCTTGTGCGCACTCCAATAGCTTGTCTCGAAACCATAATGACGACGGTACTGCCTTAAAGGTTTATGCCTTTGTATGTTCTTATGGCCATAAGAACTGAAACCACTATTAGTGTGGTACTGCCTTTGTTGGTGATTACTGTAATGTGGAGAGTAGTCATAGTTGGCAATGTGATTTTTATTGCTCTGGTATTTTTTCTTATAGATTCGATAATGATCGCCATAGCGATAAGGTTTAGGTCGAGTATACCGATGATTTACTTGCCTCAACGTCGCCAACGAATCAGTATTGGCCTGATTATAAAATTTTATAGGCAACTGATGCTTGTAGTGATGACTAGCTTGAGCAATGTCAGGCACCATCATTAAAATAATGGCTAAAAAAGCTATCCCCACTCTCGTCATATCAAGCTGGCAACACATTTTATATTTTAAAAATAGGTTCATGGCTCAACTCCATCAATAGGCATAAAGCTTAATTAACTAACATAGGCTCTATTGTATATAAGCAGAGATGAACAAAAACTGAACGCCCGCGATTAAGGCAAGTTAAGCGCTTGTGCAATATTGAAAAATTGAAACTATTAACAATCGTAGTGAAGGTCAATTCTTTTGTTACCTTGGGCCAGAAAAACGTTACCTAAAAGTAACGAAAGGTAACACTGGCTTTATTCACTTTAGTAATAAAAAAGCTACGATATAGCTAAGTCACTGATAAAAATAGACTTTATATAATTGGCACAGTGAATGCTATATATGTATTTATAATAACAACAATAGATAATAATAATAATTAACATACATAATAACTATAAATAATAATAAAGAAGATTTTTGACTAATAAATAGTGGAGCGGTTTCGGCATTTGCCAAAACTAGCAAGGAAGCCTATAAAATAAGAATAAATGACTAAGTGACAATTTTTGCACACAAATACGGGAGAGGCTTTTCAAAGTACTTTCCCGTTTTGCTGTCTGGGCTGCCGATACATAAATACTGGATATTTGGATTTTTGGTCAGCATCTGTTCAAAAATATCGAGGCGTGATTTCTTTATGACAGTACATCTAGCTTTTTTAAACCTTAATCACCTGCGTCTATATCTACAACATCACTCACAACATGATAGAATTCGTGTCCATTAGGCAAGCAAAGTGCGTACATCTACTATGTCGAATTATTATTCCGACGTATTGAGCAAAGCTATTGTGTGGACCTTCGACGTTCACCCATACTATATATCTATTTTGTGCACCTGTTATGTACACCTATTCGGCAGCAAGGCGGCTGCGAGGCATTTAAGTAATATTTATGATTAAACGCTTACTAAAACGATTATCAATGGCCGGTAAAACTCAAAATGACGGCACAGCCTCTAACAAGGCCAATAAAAAAATCTCGCCCACTGTCATTCCCAAAGATACGCACGGGATTTCTCGGAGAAATATAAGTCCAAGCGCATTGAAGGTCATGAACCGGCTCAATCAAGCGGGCTTCGAAGGCTATCTTGTAGGGGGTGGGGTGAGAGATCTTTTGTTGGGCGGGTCACCCAAAGATTTCGACGTCGCAACTGATGCGACACCAGAACAAGTGAAAACTCTGTTTCGTAACTCGCGTATTATTGGGCGCCGCTTTCGTATTGTGCATGTGCGTTTTGGACGAGAAATTATAGAGGTAACAACTTTTCGGGGACAAAATAGTGACTCTAATCAACAAGTAGAATCTGATACAGGCCAATTACTGCGAGACAATGTCTATGGCGATCTCCAGAGCGACGCCTTGCGTCGCGACTTTACTGCCAACGCGCTCTATTACTCGGCCAAAGATTTAGCTATATATGACTATGCCAAAGGCATGGAAGATATTAAAAATCGTCAGCTGAAGATGATTGGCGATCCTACAACTCGTTATAAAGAAGACCCCGTACGCCTACTACGAGCCGTCCGCTTTGCTGCAAAATTAGGCTTTAGCATAGAACCCAACACACAAAAGCCTATCTGTGAACAAGCACACCTTCTCTCTCACGTTCCCCCAGCACGACTATTTGAAGAGATACTGAAGCTATTTTTGGGCGGTTACGCGACAGCAACCTACAGCTTACTTCGAGATTACAGGTTACTGGATGAATTGTTTCCAGAAAGCTTTAGAGTGATAGATAATCATCCAAGTTATGCGCTGTTGATCGATGAAATGATTGCCAATACTGACAAACGCATTAGAACTGATAAGCGTGTTACCCCAGCTTTTGTCTACGCAGCACTACTATGGCCCGCCATGCATAATGAATTTTTAAAGCTGACGGCCGATGGCGCGCCAGAAGTCGATGCTTTTGCTCAGGCCTGCCAAAAAACTATCAGCTTGCAGTTACAGCGGATTATGATTCCTAAACGTTTTTTAATCCCTATGCGACAAATTTGGGAGCTCCAGTGGCGCCTACCCAAACGCCAAGGTAATCGCGCACAAAGACTTTTAGAACATCCTAAATTTCGTGCAGGCTATGATTTTTTACTGATGCGTGAAGTTGCCGGCGAGCAGCTAGATGGTCTCGGCAGCTGGTGGAATCAATACCAGCATGGTGACGAAGAATTACAAAAGAGCATGATGGATGAACTAGCGCCCACGCCAAATAATAAAAAGCGTCGCCGCAAGCCCAAAAAAAAATCAGCTGCTCCGACTAGTAATGAATAATTTTACGACTGTTTTTATAGGGCTTGGCAGTAATCTCGACCGGCCCGCAGAGCAAATTAAAGCGGCCTTAAGTGCACTATCGCAGCTGCCCTGTTCGCAGTCGCTTCAGTGCGCGCCTTGGTATAGCAGTCTGGCTATTGGCCCTGGCGACCAACCCGATTACATTAATACTGTTGCAAGCCTAGAGACTACATTAACTCCTGAGGCGTTGCTTGATGAGCTGCAGTTTATCGAAAAACATCATGGTCGCCAGCGCAATATTCGCTGGGGCGCGCGCACACTCGATTTAGATATACTCCTCTATGGTAATGCTATAGTGAGTACCGAGCGATTAAAGATCCCTCACCCTGAAATGGCACAACGCGGCTTTGTACTTCAACCACTAGCTGATCTGGCGCCGCAGCTTAGGTTGCCTGACAGCGTTGCACTGAGTGAGTTATTAAGTCGCTGCGACACCAGCGATTTATGCCAGCTGACAAATATTAACGACTATAAAAAAGTTCCTACAAGTCCGCTGCATGGATAAACATACTAGGTTAAAGCTTACCTTCGGATATACCCTAAGCTTATTTAGATGTTATAAAAACAAGTGGGCTTGTGGATGATAATTTCGCATCGAATATTTATGCTTTTTCTCACAGTCTTACTGTAGAGTATTCTGTTGAGAGTAGAATTGATTATTACTAGAAAGGGCTGACACAAATAGCGCTAAAAATAATCCGCCAGTGTGCATTAGTTAGTCAAATTTAAGGGGAAGTCGTGGCTATCACCACAACCACAATTACCACTAAAAACCTACCTCAATTTGTTGCGATTGAGGGCGCTATTGGTGTTGGTAAAACAACACTAGCAAAAAAAATAGCGACGACGTTCAATTACGATACACTCCTAGAAGAATCAGAAAAAAATCCTTTTTTAGAACGCTTTTACGAAGACAAAACACGTCACGCACTGCCCACACAGTTATTTTTTCTGTTTCAACGTGCACAACAGATTCATGAACTCAAACAAAATGATATGTTTCAGCCTGTGCGTGTAGCCGATTTTTTGATTGATAAAGATCCTTTATTTGCTAGAGCTACGCTTGATGATGACGAGATGGCCATATATGAACAGGTCTACAACCAACTCGTTATAGATGCCCCTAAACCTGATCTCGTCATTTATTTACAGGCGTCTACCAATACGCTACTGCGCCGTATCAAGAATCGTGGCATCAATACCGAAAAGAATATAGATGCCAGTTATCTAGAGACTCTCAACGACGCCTACACCAGCTTCTTTCATTTTTATGATGAGTGCCCGTTACTGATTGTCAACGCAAATGAAATTGATTGGGTCAACAGAGAAGCCTCTTATCAACAACTTGTCGATTACATCCTAACTATTAAAAAAGGTCGTCATTACTATAATCCTACATCGACCTTATTATAATTTAGGCGTAATGAAACTTTTTTCCATAACTCACTTTAATGAGAAAAGCCTTTATGAGCGCACACAATCCAGCATTAGAAAAATCGATAACGCTCAACAATTTACATCAATATAAAAAAGCCTGCGAAAAAATTTCGTGCATTGCACTATACGATGCACCAATGGCGGCAATTGCTGAAAAAGCGGGTATAGATATTATCCTTGTCGGGGATAGCCTCGGTATGACAGTTCAAGGACATACCAGCACACTGCCCGTGACAATCGAGCATATGGCTTATCATACTGCAGCCGTGGCACGCGGCAATAAAAAGTCATTTATTATGAGTGATATGCCCTTTATGACTTATGCAACGCCAACACAAGCGATGGAAAATGCAGCACTCCTTATGCAGTCTGGCGCACATATGGTAAAACTAGAGGGTGGCAACTGGCTAGTCGATACAGTCAAAATGCTTAATGAGCGCGGTATCCCTGTGTGTGCTCACCTTGGACTAACGCCCCAGTCGGTCAATAAGTTTGGGGGTTATCGCGTACAAGGTAGAAATGACCAGCAAGCTGCACAGATTTTTAACGATGCAACCGAACTTGCTCATGCTGGCGCTGATTTATTAGTCCTCGAATGCGTGCCACAGACGCTTGCAAAAAAAATCACTGAGGAAGTTAATATCATCACCATTGGCATTGGTGCAGGAGCCGACACTCACTCACAAGTGCTGGTCGCCAACGACATGATCGGCATCACCGCCGCCCCGCCAAAATTTTCTAAAAACTTCCTGTCATCTTATCAAACTATCGAAGACGCTTTTGCAGGGTTTGCCAAGGAGATTAAAGCGGGCGAGTTTCCAAAAGATGAACACAGCTTTTAAGATTTTGGCCATCAATTTTATTCGTGAAATTTAAAATTGGTGACGCTCGTTATAATGAAGCTATACTGATCTTGCTAAAAAAAATTTACTGATCCAAAAATTTCTTGATTTTTAATGCTAGGCCGCATTCATCCATCTACAGTGGCAACCATGACTATGAAGGCCGGGGTCGTCAGATGCGATAGAATAACAGTGCCGTGGTCGCGCGACCATGCCCAATGACAGGTCACTTTTAAAATGATTTCTATGTCTTGAATAGAAAATATTTATAATAAGGGCAATTGCTGATCTGTAATTTTCTCAAAGCTGTCATCAACAAAATTCAAAATGCTATTTGCAATCGGTTGCAGCTGTTTATCGATGTAATGCTGATAGTCAATAACACTCGCTTGATGACTAATAGGTTCTGGGCCATTAACGGTAATAATATAATAAATAGTATCTCCATGCCCCAAAAGATCACCACTTAAATCATGGAGTTTTCGGGCGGCTTTAACATGTGGTGGTGTGCTTTTATGATATTCGCTTAACTTTCGCCTCAGTCTTTTTTTATAAACTAGGCGATCATCGTAATGACTGTCTAGTAGCTTAGTCACCGTGTGACAAATATAGTCTTTGTATGGCTCGCCTTTAAATATCAATAAATACAGCGCCTGCTGAAATTCTTTGGCTAAGATCGTCCAGTCGGTACGCACGGTCTCTAGCCCCTTAAAAACTAGCTCTTCATTGACAACTGACTTACCATCAACTTCACTTGTATTTTTAATAATGCCCGCATAACGTTTTTTACTGCCTATATTTGAGCCGCGTATTGTTGGCATCAAAAAATCGCTGTAGTGTGTCTCAAACTCTATTTCTAAATGGCTCTCTATCGCATGTTCGTCTCGAATATTATTACGCCACCAAACATTTAGACCCTTTGCCAATTTTTTTCCTATTATCTGAGCATCGTTGTCAGTTCTATCGTTACCTAGCCACACAAAAACAGAATCAGTATCTCCATAAATGACGTCTAACCCCTGTGCAATAATCCAATCACGTGTACGCTGAATAATTTCGTGCCCGCGTAAGGTAATTGAGCTACACACTCGAGGATCATAAAAACGACAACCCGTTGAACCCAAGACGCCATAGAATGAGTTCATAATAATTTTTATAGCCTGTGATAGCGGCTTATTGTTGTCCGCCTTTGAGCTATCTCGAGATTTCCAGAGTTCGTCGATAATACCCGGTAAAATATTATTTTCTATTGAAAATTTTGCATTATTAAAACCTGCGACAACGGCTTCTGTCGATAGATTTTGATGCTCTGCCACCCAATAAGCATATGGATCTATCTTAAAAGTACGGATAATACTCGGATACAAACTCTTAAAATCCAAGACCAAAACATGGCGATACAAACCTGGTTTAGAATTCATAACATAGCCACCAGGGCTGACAATATCTGATTCAAGCTCACCTAAATTTGGAGCAACATAACCCGCCCGATGCAATCGTGGTAGGTATGCGTAATCAAAACTGGCTACAGATCCTCCTACTCTATCCATAGGCAAGCCGGTTAAACGTGCACGTTCGATGGCAAATTCCAGCAACTTGGTTTTCTCAAAAATTGCCCACACCAACTTACAATCCTGTAAGTTATATGCAGCTAAGGCCACTTTATTTGTTAAAAACAATGCACTAATTTCTCGACCACGAGTATCCTCATGCAACATCTTACCTTCACCCAAGAGTGCATTGGCGACAAACTGTAGAGAGAAGCGCTCAAAATTGTAAAATGCTGTACGCAATAACTCAATACCATCTAAAACGATACGCCCTGGCACTTGCGCATAATGTCGGCCCTCGTACTGACTATCCTCGCGCCAGCTTACTTTTTGACCCCCGCGCCCTAGCAAGAAGTTTACTTTTTGTTGTTGACATATTTTTTCTAACGTCCATAAATCAAACTGAACAACATGCCAACCAATAATAATATCTGGATCGACACTCGTAAAAAATTGTAAAAATTGTTGTAGGCAGCAACGTTCAGAAGGACATAGCACAAGGGTTAATTCAGCATCATTGTGCGTTTTAATCTTTTTATTCACAGGCGAGAGATAGGCTTCATCCACCATGAAAACAATAGAGTTTTCGGTATTGTAAAGCGCAATTGAATATAGTTTTTTTGCATCCATCGATGTTTCTATATCGAGGGAGACGACTTTAAAGCTGGGTTGATAATGACAGGTCGATATTTTTGTAGACGTAATTGTTTGAAATGATTGACTAGAAGAGCTATTGTTTGAGTGGCACAATAAGCTCGCTGTGACGAATCGCTCCATTAGAAAACGATCTGTTAATTTTATATCGCTTTCCCAACAATTTATTTTTTCCTCCGAAAAACATTTAACTATCGCTCTTAGCTGACGCTCACCGGAGCAATATAATGCCATAACAGCTTCGTTATTAATGTTTTTTAAATTAACTGACTTAAAGTATGCAGTAGAGAATTTTTCAAGAACTTTTTTAATCAACTCGACATCGCTGGCGCGAAAAAATAATACTGGATGCTGGTCTGGCACAATTAATTTAATAGGGCCTTGATCACTAGACAACCAAATTTCGAGTTCACAGGCAGCGGTTACATCTCTGCGCTGACGCGTTAAAATAAAGCCTTTAATTGGTAACATTGTGATGGGCGTCATGGAGTAAAAATACGGAGCTAGAAACTTAATCGACTTTTTATCGCTGCTAACTAAAGTAAGTTACTCAAAAAGATTTATCAAGCAACTTTTTAGTTTGGCTTTAGCTTTCAACTCACGTTTTAAATTAATTTTGTAATACCTTTAGCCATCGCGTCTTGCAGTCAAATTAAGTTAGAATTTCAGCACGGTTAGCCTTGCGTTAACAACTCTCGCAGATCGATGATCGCCGCATGCGCTCTCGATATATACGAGGCCATTACTAACGAATGATTGGCAATCATACCAAAGCCACTCCCGTTCAATATCATCGGACTAAATACACTAATCTGCGTTGCCTCTAACTCGCGAATGATTTGCTTTAAACTTACCGTCGCATTCTTTTTAGCCAGTACATCAGCAAAATCTTTTTCGATGGCCTTTAAAAAATGAATTAATGCCCAGGTAGTTCCACGAGCCTCATAAAACACATCGTCGATTTTACTAAAGGGAGTTTTAATTTCAGATTCTTTGGCAGTGGGTGTCGATTGTGTTGCAGCGGCTTGGCCGGCAAGATCTGTATTTAATCGACGTTGACCAACACTTGCACTTAGACGTTGAGACAGACTGCCAAGGCGCTTTTCAACACTACCCAGCCAAAACTCAAGGTTATCGGTACGCGCATAAAATTGTGCGCCTGCCAAAGTAGGATCGACAAGACGTTCATGATAAGCATTGAGTTTTTGGATCGCTTCACGGTACACCGATTCTGTCGACGGCAAAATCCAACTTTCACTGTCAAAATTTAATCTTGGCTCGGCGATAACTAGGTCGCGATCTTCTGTAGATTGTGACTGTGAGCGACTGAAGACCTCACGAAAGGCTTTGCTTAGATCGCGAACTTGAACTAAGACACCGAATTCCCAATTAGGTATATTATCGAGAAAAATTCCTGGGGGCAAAATGTCGTTACTTAGGTAGCCTCCCGATTTACTTAGCAACGTATTTGCCACCACAATTAAACTCGCTGTGGTAACGCTGCCTGTTATCTCAGGTGCGACAGGGGAAGTTAATATCGACGTTGAATTAAAGTCGTTTTGCCATAAAAACACCTCGGGCTCGCGGCTAAAATAAAACCCTAACACCAGCGTTAACAGGACGAGCAATATAACAGCGCCAACCGCAACACGAATGACGATAGAGCCCTCTGCAAGTGTCTGCTTCCAATCGGAGAAGTAATCTTTGGTCCGGGTTGGAATACCGTTACCGACGTTTTCACTACCGCGCTTAAACAGTGCAATAAATTTAGTTTTAATGGTTGCTAAGCTCATAAATATGTATCCAAAGGTCTTTCGCTAATCAAGTGGCATGAAAGCATATTCTACTCTTTATTTCCTCTCAAGTTAACCGAGTCCGCTACTAGCGATAATGATTTATCTTTTTCAAGAATCACTATTAGACTGCTTTATCTCTTAATGCTTCAGCTTTGCAGAGGCACAGCTTGGGGGCGGCCTAACCAAAAACCTTGACCACCCTGAATACCTAGCTCTATTAATTTTAGCCATTGAGCTTCTGTCTCAACGCCCTCTGCCAAGACGACCACATCGCAACCTTGTCCAATTGTTACTAGGGAGCGCACAAAAAATTGCGCATCGAGGTCATCGACGATCGATTGAATGAAGCAGCGATCGATTTTTAAATAATCGAGAGGCAAGCTTTGCATAAAAGCAAATTCAGCGGTTCCACGGCCAAAGTGGTGGAGCGATAACTTTGCATTATAACGCTTAACCATATGTGCAAAATTACGGACAGCTGACTCGATAAGGGATAGGCTATTTGCCGGCAGCTCAAAAATAATCCTCGCAGCCAACTTGGGATGAGAAGCTAGATGAGTCTCTACAGCGCTCATAAATTCTTCATCTTCTAGTGCTGTAGTCGATATATTAATGCAAAACTCACCATCACCAATATCATCTAACTTAAAAATAGCATCAATAACTTGTCGATCGAATTCTGGCATCAGCTGAAGACGCATTGCCATTGGCATAAATACACTCGCAGAATAATCCTCTCCATTAATCGACAAATGTGTCAACACCTCGTTAAAAAGTAATTCTTTTTTATGCTCGGAGCCGGCTGTTACGACTTGCCAGATAGGCTGATATTTAAAATCAAAGGCTTGCTGTGATAATGCCTCTCGAATCAACGCTGACCAATGGCTTGCACTTAACATGTCTGAATCTGCAGCTTTCGCCAGTAGCTGCCAGTGATAGCCACTGTGCTGATCTTTGCGCGCTTGATTAAGGGCTGCATCGGCTGCAATCAATAAATTAAGTTGCTGCCTACCTACTTGCTCGCTTAAGTCATTTGCGTATACAACCCCTAAATAAATCAACTGTCTATGCTCGGCATTCCATTCCATGGTCTGAATCCACTCCATGGCCTGAAGATGGTTGTAAAATTGCTCCATTAATTGCTTGCTTTCGTCCGCTGTAATCGAAGGAATAAAAACCGCGAAATCCGCACCGCTATGCCTAGAGCACATGGCGCCAGCGAACCCTGCAAGGCTTTCCTTTAAGTAGGTTGCAATTGCCTGCAAATATACATCGCCTTGCGCGCGACCTTCGTTGAGATTAATTGCCAGCAGATCACCGACTTGCATAAGCATTAACATGCCCATATTATTTGTGCGCTCAGACTTCATGTATGACTCTAGGCGCTCATCAAAATCATACCGATTAGCAAGCCCGGTGACCTCGTCAGTACATAGCCGTTGATGCAATCTATCGTTGAGCTCAATCTGATGGCTGAACATCGATTTCACTTTTGCAGACATGCGATTCATTGCAACTGCAACTCGCTTAAGCTCTGGAATATTAGGTAGCGGAAATTGAATAAATTCGCGGCGATAAACTGCTTCGGCCTGATCCTCTAGCTGCCTCAGTGGGCGTAAAATGAATTTTAAGCTGACACTTAACAAGCCATAACAAAGTGCAATACTGAATAAAAACAAACCTAGCTGCTTTTTAAATGTCCGCCATATATCGCCATATGCGAACCCTGGATGACTTACAACAACAACCTCGCCTAGCTGCAACCATCCCGATGATACCACCGCACTTCCTCTGGGCTCAGGAATAGACACCCAATCTGTAAACCATAAGGGCACGCCTTTAAGATTTAGTGGGGCCTCTTTACGAACAACGTCCTCGCCCTCGAGGTTGCGATAAACAATGCGCCGATAATAGCCACGGTCAAAAATTACATCGACCATCAAGCGTATCTTAGCGACGTCTTGCTCTAAAGCGACGTCGTTTAGTAGTGCCGCTTGAGAGATGTTGAAGCCTAATGATGTCGCCGTATCCTGTGCATGCACTTCTAGTTGCTGATAAATATTCTGCCTGGCGTTATAGACCGTGACAAACATATTAGCGACCAATAAACCAATCAGTAGCAGTGAAATAGCCAACATTAGGCGGCGCTGTAAACTCATAAAACTAAACTCATCAAAAAAATTCAAAACAACATTTATAAGAATACCGCTAAATTAAACAACAAAACAACGGTTAACAATACTTGGCAATGCTTTAACTATAGCAAATACTGGACAAAGAGCATGCTTATTATTGAGATAGTCTTGAGCTCAAGGGCAATTTTGTAGATATCAATACTTAACTTAAAACGGATAGCCACTGCCGATCTATCTGCTGGAGCTTAGCGGCATCTAGTTGGTCAAGGTAGCGCCAATAGTCACCGCTTTCAACCAAATAATTAAGTGCTTTTTCTTGGGTTTTAACCGCTCTAATTTTTTCGTGATCATAGCTGTTATCAATTTGATGAGCTGCCTGCGTTATGACCGCTGCTAGATTATCACCAAAAAATTCTGCCTCTGACACAAACGGATAAACCAATCGAGATTGCTCAAGTGAGGTTAAATTAATACAGTAACAATTTTGCTCGAGCGCATGCGCCTGCAGGCGAATAGATTTTGCCTCGAGACTTTGCAGGGTGATGTCGTCGCGCAAGGGATCAGCGGTACCCTGACCATAAAAGTGTGTGTTGCTGTTGGGCGGGTAGATCATATCGCAGCCGACAAAGGCTATGATGTCGGGCTTAAGCACATGCAGTGCCCAATAAGCCGTGGTAAAGGCCATGGTTCCACCAATATAGATCACACCCCCAAATTCGTTTTGAGCAGGAACATACTCGTTATACTCAATAATAGCTTGCGATGAATTGACCGATTGCGGTCGACGTTCGGGGGGAAAGTCCTCGGGGTAGACAAGATAATCCCAGTCGTCACGAATATTCCATGCATTATTCATCGCAACAATATTGCTAAATCGCCCGTTAGACCAAGTTTTAGCGCGAAGCGCATCAGGTGAACTTCCCATAACCAATACTATATTTAAACTGCTACCTAAGTTCATCTGTTTTTTTGCTCTTTATTTAAGTCATCGTCAAGGGCTTGTAGGCGTTCAATAGTGCCTATATCTCGCCATTGACCCGTGTAGACTTCTGCGCTAATTTGTTGCTGGCTAACACCAAAATGTAAAATTTCCGCCAGTGGAAATTTTTCTCGCTTATCGGGATATGCAGTCACGAGCTCTGGATTGATGACGCTAATGCCACTAAACGTGAAGGTCTTAGTGTTTTCTTGCTTTTCGCTCAAGCAAGCTTTGCCCAATACTTGGTTAAGGCCTTCAGTAAAAGTATCTTCGCTATTCTCAGCCACCATCGAAAAATCGCCAGTGACATTGTGTTCGGGGTTATCGACCAACACTACGTGGGCTAAGCTTTGCAAATGCACAGAGGTACCAATAGCTGTGTAATGGTTCAGCAGTGACTCAAAAGGATAGTCAGTCCAAACATCACCGTTGATCAGCAAAAAAGGCGCCTCCCCTAAAAGCGGTAGGGCGTGAAGTATGGCGCCAGCAGTCTCAAGAGGTTCGGTCTCTTTGGAATACAAAATAGATAAACTATAGGCTTTGTTTTTGTTTAGTTTAGCGCCCTGTGAACTTTGCCCTGAAATATGCTCTGCTGTTGGGTAATCTGCTGATTTAATGGCTGGCTTATTAAAATCACTATCAGACACACTAAATACATCACCCAAGCGCTCTTGAATTTGGTCACCCAAATAGGCGGTATTGATGACCACCTCGTTAACACCGGCTTGAGCTAGGCGCTGTAGATGATATTCAATTAAGGGCCTGCCACCGACCAGTAGCAAGGGCTTAGGCGTGCTGTCCGTGAGTGGTCGCATACGCTCGCCACGACCCGCAGCTAGAATCATGGCTTTCAAGCAGTTTCTCCTGCTCCACAAGGCATTACATTAGATGACGCTGGACGATACCATGATTGTTGTTCTACCAGTGGTAATAGATCACTCTCACACCAGATTACAAATGGCTGCATCTGGGGATATTGTTTAGCGATTGAGATGACGTAACGCCAAGTTAATGCTAAATCTTTAAGGTAGGCGGATTTATTATCTCTGAGTGCGAGACGCGCAAAAACACCCAAGACCTTAATGTGCCGCTGAAGACCCATGGTATCAAACCAACGCTGCCACTTATCTTCGTCGATCGCATCCATCAACCCAAGCTCAATAGCTAGATTGCCATAACTTCTCAACCATCGCTGCACCTGCGCTGCGGGCCATTCGACATAACAGTCACGCAATAGCGAGACAAGATCATAGGTAATGGGGCCCCAAACAGCATCTTGAAAATCAATGACCCCTGGGGCCTCACCTTCACGATAAATAATATTTCTAGAATGATAATCTCGATGTACCAATACTTGAGGTTGTGCTTGCGCCTGCGACTCTAAAAAACTGAAGGCATCATCAAGTAGTTTGCGCTCACTATTGCTTAAGACCTTGCCTAGCATAACTTCAACAAACCATTCGGTAAAAAGCTCAAGCTCGTCACGCAACAATTCTTGACTGTAGAGTGGTAGGTCTATACCTGCTGAACTGAGAGCTTCAGGCTGAATTTGCTGCATTCGCAGCAACACCATTGAGGCTTCGCTATAAAGTAGATCGACACTGTCTGCATCGAGCATCGACAAAAAAGATTCGTCGCCAAAGTCTTCTATCAATAAGAAATTCTGTGCGTTATCACAGGCAATAATTTGCGGCGTGGGCACGCCTTCCTTGCGTAAAATATCCGATAATTTCGCAAAGTAACAAGCGTCCTCACTCTTACCTGAATCTACAGGCGCGGACACCGCTAACAACGATGGCCGTGTATTGACCCTAAAATACTGTCGGAAACCGGCATCGCCGTTAAGTACCGTCAAGCTGACGGGCTGATCAACCTTAATATTCTCATGCAGTTTTAGTTGTTCAACAATCCAAGCTTGTAATTGTAACGATTGCTTCATTTGCACCTGACTCCATGCATATTTTTATCGGTTAATTAATAGAGTGATTAATTTATTGGCTGGCAGAATGACAAACCCCACCACATTTGTCACGTTTTGCAGTAGAATTAACTACTAAATCGTCTCAATCTCCTAATTATAAAAATATTGGCTTGTAAAACAATAATTGTAGGGACGGCTTAAAAGAAGCGATTAATAATTCTTTCTAAAAGCACTTTGTGCATCTATTCGGTTAAAGCGTTTCATGCAAACTTTTTTTAATGATAATAATTCCTTTAAAGCCAAAAAACCTAAAATCAGCGCCCAAGCTTTAGCGCTTATCCTTAGCATGTCCGGTGGCATTGCCGGCGCGTTTGCTGCCGATGTAACAGGCTCTAATGATGCACTAATTGATGCACAACTGAATACACTACCTTCATCCAATAGTTCTCACTCGCTGCTTTCTCAAACCCTCGATTGGGTGCCGCTGGCCGCGCTCACCAATTCACAGCGACAAGCCTTGGCACCTGGTAGCTGCGGTGCCTATATTGCGCCTGTGCGCGATGATGTCGAGGCAACGCTGGATCCTAAAGACGCACCACTGCGCGCAACGGCAAGATCGTCGAGTATTTTTGACAATAATACCACCGCCAACTCTTCCGCAGAGCGTGCCACTCAAGTTATTCTCATTGGTGATGTTGTTGTCACACAGGGCTATCGTCAGATCAAAGCTAACAAAGCTCAACTGAATCAAGACACCGGCATACTGATCATGGACGGTCAGCTAGAGCTTCGCGAACCCGGCTTACTTGTGCTCGGTAGCGACGCGACGGTGAATCAAAATCAAAACACTTTAGAAGTTAATCAAGCCACTTATGCACTCCAAGCTGAATCTTTAAGGGGAACCGCCGCTCGCATCAACAAAACAGACGACGGCAAACTTAAGCTAAAGTCGGCAACCTTCACACGCTGCGCACCTAACAATAATACATGGTCGCTAAAAGGTAGCCAGATTACGCTAGACACCCTATCGCAGCAGGGTGTTGCTAAAAATGTCCGTCTCTACATTAAAGACATTCCAGTTTTCTACTTTCCCTACTTTCGTTTCCCTATTGGCGATCAGCGTTTATCTGGGTTTTTAGCCCCGAGTTTTATTATTGATGACAATGGGGTCAATACTTCAACACCCTATTATTTTAATTTAGCGCCTAATTATGACTTAACCTTCACGCCGCATTTAGTGAACGCACACGGCGTCTTATTTGAGGGTAACTTGCGCCACCTAAGTCGCTTATTTGCCACTGATCTCAATGCTGCTTTTTTAAGTGACGATAGCGGTGATATCGATGCCAATGATAAAATACTCATCAATAACGGCACTATTACACAGGCGGCGGCCGCGCCCTTTGCAGGCCAAGATCGCTGGCTGTTCAATCTCGATCAAGTGGGCGGCAAAACGCAGCCTTGGTCGACCACCATTGATTACACAAAGGTTAGCGATATTGATTATTTCAGAGATTTTGATAGTCAAACCGCTAACTCGCAAAATGATAATTTTTTAAATCAACGTATTTTAACAAGTTATCAACTCCCTAGCTGGCGCTTTGGCCTAGATGCAATTAGCTACCAAATATTAGACGAGACCATCGTCGATCCTTTTCGTCAGCTACCCGCACTATCGGCCGTGGGCCAGTATCAGTTACTTAAAAAAACCGATAGCTATCTATCCGTTGACCTAGATCATCAGTGGGTGCGCTTTGATAATAAGAAAAGCAGCAATAACTCGAGACCTACAGGCGACAGACTCCGAGCGGATTACAACGCCACATGGAACCTCGAGCCCGAAGCGGGTTTTTTAAGGCCTGGCGTTGCTCTTAAACACCTGCAGTACCGACTAGATGCTAATAACTTTGCCGCCGGTGCCGAGCGCTCGCCCAATATCACTGTGCCACAGGCAAGCGTTGATGGTGGTTTATTTTTTGAGCGCGACGGAGGCAGCTACATACAAACCTTTGAGCCCCGCTTATTTTATTTTTACAGCGGTTTTGAAAGCCACGATGAATTGTTCGATGTTACCAGCGATGGCCAAGATATCGATTTTGACACATCGGAGCTAACCTTTAGTTATAATCAGCTATTTCGCGACACCCGCTTTGCTGGAGGTGACCGCATCGACGATGCTAATCAGCTGGCTATTGGTTTAACCACGCGCTTTTTTGGTAATCAATCTGGCCGCGAATGGTTTAGCGCAAGTCTTGGTCAAATCACTTATTTTGATGATCGGCAAGTGACGCTTTCTAATCTCGAACAAACCGATAACAGCTCTGCTATTGCCGGCCAAATTACTGTTAAACCTTCTCAGTACTGGCAAATCAGTAGTGATATACTCTACGATGATAAAAATAGTGAAACTGACCTTGGTAGCGTTAAAGTCCGCTATCAAAGTGCAACAAAACACGTGTTTAATGTTAATTACCGATTTGTGCGTGCCGCCAATACTGTAAAACAGGTGGATATGGGTTTTATTGCACCACTGGGTAGTGACCGCTGGCACCTACTCGCCTTTAGTGCCTATGATACAGTGCTCGATCGGGAACTCGATAGCGTTGGTGCAGTCGAATATAATGGCTGTTGTTACAGGGTACGATTCGGCTTTAGACGTGAATTAGATACCGCTCTAGTTAATAGCGTTGCCAATGAAAACCTGCCCTATGATGAGCAGATTTTCATTCAATTGCACCTAAAAGGCCTTGGCGGCAATAGCAAACAATTCGATGCTTTATTAACAGACAAGATTGATGGCTTTTTAGAGTGGCAAGGGGTTTACAGTCAATAGTTAATCTTTGGCCGCAATACCTAAACAACGGCTCCCATAGATCGGCTCCTATAAAACAGCAGCTAAGCAACAACACTCAAGCATGACAACTGGAATACACAAAAATAAATAATATGCATCGCATCCAAATGTTTTTACAAATTTTATTGATCACCGCCGCACTCTGCCTTATCAACAGTGCACAAGCCTTCGAGGCACTCGATAGCACGGTAGCGGTGGTAGAAGACGACGTTATTTTACGCAGCGAACTCGATCAGCGCATCGAGCATCTATCGCGCAAACAACCCAACATTGTGATTAACGACAGCATCAAAAAAGAGGTGCTTGATCAACTCATCACGGAGAAACTTCAGTTAAGAATCGCTCAACGCCTCAACCTCAAGGTCTCACAAGAAGATATTCAAACGCGCATCGATGAGATCAAAGCACGTGCACAGTCGGAAAGCATAAGCTTTGATGAATATTTAATTCGCGAGCACTTAACCGACAGTAAGTTGCGCCAATCAATTATCGAGTCTATTGCATTGCAGCGGGTTCAAGAAGGTAATGTTAATAATCGTATTCAGGTGACCGAGCGCGAAATCGACGAGTATCTTAGCTCTGCTGCAGGGCAAGATTGGCTGAAAGTACGCTTTCGTCTGTCTCATATTCTACTGCCCTTTGACGCTAATGAAGATGCAACAAGCATTCAAAAAGCCCAACAAATTATCCGGCTGTTAAAAGACACCAATCAAAGTTTTGCCAGTCTCGCCGTTACCTATTCAAAAGGGCCCAACGCCAGTAAAGGTGGCGATCTTGGTTGGCGCGCCCAAGAGCAATTGCCCAGCTTATTTGTTCAACAAGTTAATGCTTTACAACCCAATCAAGTGACGGCACCCTTCCGCAGCAATGCAGGCATTCATATTCTTAAATTAATTGAGCGCGGTGGTGTGGAGCCGGTGATGGTCAAACAATTTAAAGTGCGACACATTCTTATTAAACCAAGCGCCTTGTTTACCGACAAAGAAGCAAAAACCAAAGCTGACACTATTTATCAAAAAATAGTAGACGGGGCTGATTTCGAAGAACTCGCACGCGAGTACTCTGAAGACATTGGCAGCAAACAATCTGGTGGCGACCTTAGCTGGTCTCGTCCCGGTCAGTTTGTACCCGCTTTTGAAAAAGCCATGCAAACAACCCCAATTGGCCAGATCAGCGACCCGTTTCGCTCTGAATTTGGCTGGCATATTCTGAAAGTGGATGCGACGCGAACTGAAGATATGTTTGATGTGGTTAAACGCAATCAAGTCGTCAGTATTTTGCGCCAACGTCGCTTTCAAGACGAGCTGCAACAATGGATTAAAGAATTACGCGAAGAAGCGTACATAGAAGTACTTATCTAATGTCGACCCAATCAGCGAGCAATATTCCCTTGCACACCAAGAACAGTATTAAGCGCCTTGCTTACACACCCGGAGAGCCTGCGGGTATTGGCCCTGACTTGGCTATTATTCATGCCCAACAGGCTAACAGCTACGAGTTAACAGTCTTTGCGGACCCCCAACTTATTCTTGCTCGCGCTCAGCAATTAAAGCTGCCGATTACCTTAAAATATATTGACCTCAATGCGCAGCCCAGAGCCCTCGAAGCTCAGGAGCTTGGCATTGTACCCATATCATTAGCGGCCCCAGCTATAGCCGGCACGCTCAATAAAGTTAACGCGCGCTATGTATTACAGTGTCTTGATGCCGCTATTGCGAGCTGCCAGTCACAAACTTCTCAGGCAATGATCACCGGCCCCATTCAAAAAAGTATTATCAATGATGCCGGTATTGCCTTTAGTGGTCATACCGAATATTTAGCGGATAAAACGCAACGCGAAAAAGTAGTCATGATGCTGGCAACGCAGGGGCTAAAAGTTGCGCTAGCGACCACGCATCTTCCTTTAAAAGACGTTGCCGCTGCAATTACCGAGCAATCATTAACAGCCGTTATTAAAATTTTGCATCATGACCTAGTCCACAAATTTGGCATAGATAATCCAAAAATATTAGTTTGTGGTCTCAACCCGCATGCGGGTGAAGGCGGACATTTAGGCCGCGAAGAAATCGATATTATTATCCCAACATTGGCAAAGCTAGCTGCAGAAAATATCCACTGCATAGGGCCATTACCCGCAGACACTTTATTTACACCCAAACATCTTGCCACTGCCGATTGCGTGCTGGCGATGTATCACGATCAAGGCTTGCCGGTTTTAAAGTTTAAAGGCTTTAGCAATGCTGCCAACATTACTTTGGGCTTACCAATTGTCAGAACATCAGTCGATCATGGGACTGCACTAGATCTTGCAGGTATGCCATTCGATGGGCGTGATGACAATCACAAAATAGATGCGGGCAGTTTAAATACGGCGATTACCTACGCTCAACAAATGGCCAATAATTTTTTATAATTATTCGGCCGCTACATCATACTTTACGCTCAGAAAGGCAATATAACATCATGGCAGCGCGCATCTCTCAAGAGCATAACTCAGCCTTTAAACATCAAGCAAAGAAGCGTTTTGGCCAAAACTTTTTAAACAATATCGATATCATCGAGCGTATTGTACGCACGATTGCACCGTCAGCCGATGACAATCTCGTTGAGATTGGTCCCGGTCAAGGTGCTATTACAGCACCGCTATTATCGCTGTGCCCGAGCTTAAATGTTATTGAGATTGACAAGCACTTAATTCCCATCTTGTTGGCGCAGTTTGCCAAGTACGATGGCTTTAAGATTCATCAAGAAGATGCTTTGAAATTTGATTTTTCTACCCTTGCGATCGAAAAGCCGTTACGTATTGTGGGCAATCTCCCCTACAATATTTCTACACCTATTATTTTTCGTCTGCTTGGTTTTCAAAATAAAATTGCCGACATGCATTTTATGCTGCAAAAAGAAGTCGTAGAGCGTCTTGCCTCGACTGCGGGCGAAAAGAATTATGGTCGACTCAGTGTGATGGTTCAGTATTATTGCCAGGTTGAAAATTTATTTGGCGTACCACCCGAGAGCTTTACACCTCAGCCAAAGGTCGACTCGGCTATCGTTCGGCTCACGCCTTTTAAGACGCTACCATTTGTTGCCAAAGACACCACCGTTTTTAGCAAGCTGGTCAATGTTGCGTTTCAACAGCGCCGCAAAACACTGCGTAATAGCCTTAAGCAGCTACTCTCGAAAGAACAAATAGATTCGCTGCCTGTCGATACAAGCTTACGCCCAGAAAATATAACACTTGAAGAATATGTTAATATTAGCAACTTAATTAACGCTGATAGCAATTTGGATGACTAAAACATCGCTGTATTAGTTTTGGTCAAATAAATTAACTATCGATTTACTCCCACCCATCACAGATTTTAAATAGACATTATGCCTACATCTCCACCCGACAATGACTTTATCAATATCTCTATAGAGACAGCTTATTTAGAGCAACATTCCGAACCACACAATAACCGTTTTGCCTTTAGCTATACGGTTACCATCAACAACACTGGCGATCAGGCTGCCCAGCTAATTAGCCGCCACTGGATTATTACCGATGCCAACAATGCGGTACAAGAAGTTCAAGGCATGGGCGTCATTGGACAACAACCACGGATTCTTCCGGGCGCTAGCTATACCTATAGCAGTGGCTCCGTGCTTGAAACTCAAGCGGGAACAATGGAAGGTTCTTATCAAATGCAAACGGACAGCGGTGACAATTTTGACGTCGTCATCCCTGCTTTTTTATTAAAAAACCAACAGGCACTGCATTAATCCCTAAAGCCGTCGTTTAAGGCTTGATGCTATAGATTTTTAACATATAAAAATAGGCGACAAGTTATTGTGGCAACATATGCAATAGGCGATATTCAAGGCTGCCTAGATCCACTGCAAGCACTATTAAAAAAGTGCGCGTTTAATACCGACAAAGACCGGCTTTGGATCGCCGGCGATCTCGTTAATCGTGGGCCAGACTCACTCCTAACCTTACGCTTCTTATACTCACTGCGCGAACACATCGACATCGTTCTGGGCAATCATGACCTACATTTGCTCGCCGTCGCCGCTGGCTTTAAAAAGCCCACGCCCTCAGACACTTTAGATGCAATACTGGCAGCACCTGACTGCAACGATTTACTGAACTGGCTAAGAACACAGCCTTTGGTGCATCACGATGCCTCACTTAACTTTACTATGGTGCATGCAGGCATCCCCCCACAATGGTCGATTAGCGAATCCCTAGGCTACGCTCATGAAGTAGAGACGATTTTAAAAGGCGATCATGCCAATGATTTTTTAAAGGTAATGTACGGCAACAAACCCAACAGCTGGGACAACTCTTTGGACGGCATGGACCGCATACGCTTAATCACAAACTACTTTACACGCATGCGCTTTTGCACGGCTAATGGAGAATTAGAATTAAAAATTAAATCTAGCGCCGGCGATGCACCTAAGGGCTATCATCCTTGGTTTGCCTTAAACAATCGAGTAGCCAAGCATGATAATATTATTTTTGGTCACTGGGCGGCACTCGAGGGCCAAACGCATCAGAAAAATATTTTTGCCCTCGATACCGGCTGCGTTTGGGGCGGAGAACTGACGGCAATGCGGCTCGAGGATAAACAACTTTATTCGGTGAAAAATTTACCCGCTTAAATTACTTACTTACTCGCGGAAATCGCAGCAAAGAAGACTTAATATGATAAAGCCCAACGCCCGTTAAAACTAAAAATGCACCGAGCAATAACTGCGCTCCAAATTGTTCGCCAGCAACTAAGACGCCTAAGCTCATCGCAAACACAGGACTGATCATGCCCACTGTCGACGCTAAGTAAGCAGTGATTCTATGCAATAAAAAATAATATAATAAAAAGCCAATCAAAGAGCCGACAACACTCAAATAAATGATGGATGCACCACCTAAAAAGCTCACATTAAAGGGTGATGTGCCATCAAAAACCCACCAAAATATCGCCAGCAAAGGCACAGAAAAAATCAAACCACCAGCGGTAGTTTGTAAAATGGGTATATCTGCACCCACCTTTTGCATCCATGTTGTACTCACAGAAAAGGACAAAATAGACACTAACATCGCAATAATACCGTAAACACCACGATCGCCAGCAACGACCATTTGATCAGAGAATATAACCCCCAAGCCCACTATAGAAATACTTAAGGCAATTACACGCTTAAGTGTAAACACATTATTACCTAGCCAAAAATAAGATAATATGGCGATCACAAAAGGTGTTGTGCTGAACATCACTGCAATCAAGCCCGATGGTATAGACAGGGACGCCCAATAAACCATCAAGAAGTTGGGCGCAATACCCATGGACGCCACGAAATAAAAATACCCAAGGCCAGGCCTAAAAAATAAGCGCTCTCGGCGTATTTTTAATAGACAAAAAGCGAGCACGGCAGAAAGTAAGATACGCCAAAATATACCACCGCTAAAGCTAAGCTCAGCTGCACTCCATTTAATAGCCAGCGGTGTTGTCGACCAAATGGCAACCAACATCATATAGGCAAAAACATTTATCATCGCCGAGTCAAAAACCTTTATTTTTTTATTTAAGAAGTCGCAAATTGAGCCTGTGCTACTATACAGAATTAGCGAGGCATAGCAGCGACAAATTACTATTTTATCCAGAACCTCTATCAGAATTTAGGCCCAAATTTAAACCAGAGTTAAAACCAGAGTTAAAACCAGAATTGCGACGCGATCATAAGGTGCCACACCAGGCACTTCTATTAACAGTCATTACATTTATTAATATTATCTATTATGAAGACATACCTTGTTGGCGGCGCAGTTCGC
>JBLIFG010000003.1:0-102863 GCA_047633635.1 Cellvibrionaceae bacterium
GCCTCGGCGGCTACTTTAGCTGTGTTGTTGGCATGTTCTGCATTAACGCCGATGCTAACCGATATTTTTTCGACGGAGCTAATGATGTCATCTATTTTATCTGTTTGAACAAGGGACTGTTGTTTGCCCTGCTGAGACAGTGTGATCAGCTGGTCACTTTGTTCAATTAACGCTTCTGAGGCTGACACCGTTTGCACAACAATATGCTCAAGCTTTGAGGCAAACGAATTAAAACCATGTGCAAAGTCACTAATCTCATTGCTACCATGATCATCTAGCCGACTTGATAAACTTCCGCTACCGTCAGCTATTTCATTCATTTTTAGCGAGATGGCATTAATCGGCTTAAAAATAAGGTTAGCTAAAAAGAGAATAAATAGAATGGATACAGCAATCACAACTACCGCTAACACGACTAGATAACGATTGAGGGTTGCCGAGAGCTGAGCTGTACTCTCAAACGCCTCTGCGTAATCAATCTCGCTAATAATAGCCCAGTCAAAAAACTCCACATCAATTGGCGAGTAGGCAGATAGAACTTTTCGACCATCGTATTGCGTAATTACATCAAAACCACTGTCACCATTAAGTGCAGCTTGTGTTGACTGAGTCACGACCTTTTGCAGCCCAATACTCGATCCACTGTTAATGATTTGCTCAATAGGTTGTGGGTGTTGATCGTTAAATTGTTTAAGATTTTTTATATAAGACTCATGGTTTTCATATTCTAAGCGGCTGGTATTTCTTAATGTGCTGTCGGCGCCAACAAGGTAGGTTTCACCGGTGTCACCTAAGCCTATTTTCTTCCATTCTTTATTATTGGTCATAATGGAATCAATCACTTTTATGGGTAACTGAACAATAAACACCCCTCGCACACGCTTAAATTTAACCAAAGGTGAGGCTATAAAAGCGGCAGGCGTTCCTAATAATGGGGCATAGGAACTAAAATCTTCGACAACAACTTCGCCTATTTTTAGATTAAGCGCAGCTTGATACGCGCGGCCTAAACCCGTATTGGCAAAGGGGCCGTCGATAACGGATGTGCCGAACTCAAATCCCTTATTAAGAGAATAAGTCACTCTACCTTGCTCATCAATCAAATAAATATCACCGTAACCTGACTTGCTCGCATATTTTTTGAATATCTTATGGTAGCCAGCATGCCCGTTAGAATAACCCGAAGAAAAATCATTAACCGGTGTATCCATCATATGCTTTTCACCATATACATTCGGATTTTCCACCATATAATGATATTGCTGTAGCCATTGGCCGTCGTCAAAACCCGCAAAGTATTCGTCCGCAGTTGGTGCGGGTGTTTGGTTTTTATTGTTGTAGGGTAGTTCAAAGTTTTCTTTATAGTATGCGATAACTTTTTCTTTGCCGCCAGCAGGCAACGTACTCTGACCAGTATATGTATCTAAAGCATTCGTAAAAAAGTAGTTAGCTGCATCAGTATTTTGCTCTTGCGCGAGTAACTCCATCTGATTACTAAGGTTATTAAGATACCCGACAATATGCGATTTTTTGAACTCTAAGGTAGAAGATAACTTATCGCGTGCCAGTGCACTCATGGCCTCTGTTGAGGTTTTTTGTGCAATGAAATTTGCCATGAAGCTAACGATAGCAATAGCGCTGACAACCAATGTTAACGAACCCACCATTAGTTTTGTTTTTATTTTCACATCAACTCCAAAAAAACAGTTTTAGTTAATCAAACTAAATAGATAAACTTTTTCTTTATATATAAGAGTATTGTCTAGTTTGTAGATTTAGCAAATAATTAAAAGAAGTTAGTGTTCTAAAGGCTCGATATCGCCTCGAGAGAGTGCTCATGCTGTGTTTACCATTAGTGAGGCCGACACATTGATAAAGTAGCGATTATTTTGTTATTTATTTAACATTCTAGCCAGATAGCGGTTTGTTGATAATCGCTGCTAATACTCACTGTTTTGGGCATGATTGCTGATGAGATAGCTGCCTAAGGCGAGAGTTGCTTGATTGATTCCATTATTGCTAAGGTTTGATTAGCTTCTTCTCCAAACGTTATTTTGCTTGCAGCTAACGCCTTTAAGTAATATTTTTTTGCAACAACATCGTCTTCTTTAATGCTGTGAATTATTGCTAATTTTATGAAGGTAGCTATGGTCGCCTCGTTGTTTAACCTTATATAACTTAGTCGCGATTGATGCATGCCGGTGATGATTCCCTGATCTTGCTCATCTACTTTTTTTGTATCACCTAATCTTTTCAATAGTGATTGTTCATAATACATTTGTGCTTGATCGAACTGCCGCTCCTCTTCGGCAATTAAGCCTAATTTATAGTAGGTTTTTGCAAAGCCAAACATGTCGTTGCTTTTCAGTTTATTTTTAATAGCTAGTGATTTCAAATAATATTTTTTCTCTTCCGCATTATGGCCTAGTAGAGAATGTAAACTTGCCATATCTTCATAGATGATAGCTAGTTCGACGCTGTTTTCACTATCATCACTTAATTTTTTTTGTACCAGTTGTTGATAGATCACTAGTGCTTGCATATATTCTTCATTATTCATCGCCTCCTTTATTGAGATCTCTTCTTTACTTTTTGACAAATCTTCAAAAAAATCAGGATGGGTAAAATTTATTATTATTGCGTAGATAATAATGGATATAATGCTATAAAAAATTATGTTCGATTGGCGGTTTGTCATTTTACCCCTGCTGTTTATCTTCATTGATCGTGCAGATCAATTGATTAGATTCGGAACTGATTTTTTATCTTGATTATAGTGCTTATAAAATTATTTCACGTTGTAAATCTAGTAGCTCTACAGATAAAAATACCGATAGTTTTTCTGCATCATTATTTAATTGTACAAGGTCATTATGGTTGAGGATGTTAATTCGTCGACCATTTTTAGTGAGCAAATTAAGCTCATAACAAGGGTAACTGAGCGCATGCTTACTACTGACCATTTTGTTCACTATTTGTAGAGATAGGATATTGTCGATTTTTACAGTGCGATCAACGTTATTTTTAAACTTACCGGTATTTTTATCAAAGACCACCTGCTTAATAAACGGTTGTATTAGAGCACATCCAAACGTGGTGATTGATATACCAAGGCCACCTAAAAAAATAGTCAGATCAATTTGATTATTGTTTACATAGACAATAACAGCGAGTGTTAATAAAAATAAACCGACAACTACATATATAACACAAAACAATAACGAGCTAATGGTGGGTTTTAGGTAGGCGACATTTTTATCAAATATGAATTTATGCGACCTAAACTTGGGGCCTTTATATATCAGCGTTCTACTGATATCTATTGGGGTATCGTTAATCTTCATTATAGCTTTTCCCTTCACAATAGCTTTTGCTTAGTGGCTAGGCGACTCAGGCATATAGCTTATTTGATTCTCATAAAAAAAGCCCACCGAAATGGACTTTTAATGCGTAGATCAAGTATCAACTAATAATTCTCGATTATTTATATTTCTTAATTTCACCTGATTTTACACGTGCAATAAATGATATCAATTCGTCTTTAACGATAGGCATTAAGAAGTATAAGCCAATAATATTAAAGATAGACATTGAAAATATTGCCGCATCAGAGAAGTCGATAACCGCACCAAACTGGATAGTTGCTCCAACGATGACAAATGTACAGAAGATTAATTTAAAAATCATCTCGGTGCCTTTACCTTCACCAAACAGATAAGTCCATGCTTTAAGACCGTAATAAGACCATGAGATCATCGTTGAAAATGCAAACAGGATAACGGCTAGAGCCAGAAAGTACTTGAAGACACCAACCGATGATGAGAAAGACGCCGCCGTTAGCTGAACACCGGTTAAGCCGGCACCATCAAATGGCGCTAAATTCAAGCCTGCAATAGTAATGACCAACGCTGTCATCGTACATATAACCACTGTATCGATGAAAGGCTCAAGTGTAGACACTAGGCCTTCAGTAATTGGTTCTTTAGTTTTAACCGCAGAGTGAGCAATTGCCGCCGAACCAATACCAGCTTCATTAGAAAATGTTGCGCGCTTTAGACCTTGTATCAAGGCTCCGATAACGCCACCTGCTACACCTGCACCAGTGAATGCTCCAGTAAATATTGCCGCAAATGCCGCACCGATTTGATTGAAATTAACCAAAATTACAATAATAGCCATGCCTACATATAAGGCAGCCATATAAGGCACAACTTTTTCAGTTACTGATGCAATTGAAGGCATACCTCCCACGATCACAGAAAATACTAATGCCGCAAGCACCAAACCTGTAATAATTCCGTACTCGGCTGGAACCTCAAAAGCATAAGTTAACATCGCATGAGCTTGGTTGGCTTGAAACATGTTGCCGCCGCCAATTGCACCTAAGATACACATCAAAGCAAAACCGACAGCAAGAAACTTACCTAAGCCTCCAAAGCCGCGCTCGGCCATCGCATCACGCAGATAATACATAGGTCCGCCCGATATAGCGCCCGATGGTAAAACCGTTCTGTATTTTACGCCTAAGGTACACTCGAAAAACTTAGAGGCCATACCCAATAGGCCACAAATTATCATCCAAAAAGTGGCACCAGGACCACCGATAGCCACAGCGACACCAACACCGGCGATATTACCCAAACCGACCGTACCTGAAAGGGCTGTTGTTAACGCTTGAAAGTGAGAAACCTCACCGTCTTCCTTGGCGTTTGGATCAGAATATTTACCACTAACAATCGCCAATGCCAAACCAGATTGCTTAAATTGAACAAACCCAAAGTAAACTGTAAAGATTGCCGCAGCTATAAATAACCAACCAACGATTAATGGAAATCCTGTTCCACCAACAGGCACACTAGTAAAAATCAGTCCTGCAAACCATCCCAAGTAGTCACTAAAAAAAGTATCCACCGACTTACTAACGGCTATAGTAAATGCGTTGAATGCTCCTACGTCAGTATCTTGTGCGTATGCACTGATTGACATAAAGGTTAGGAGTAACCCTATAAAATATCGATTAATTTTTTTCATATTGTCAGTACCTTAATTATTATTTTTGTATGGTATCCAATAGTTATGGCTAGCAAAGCTGTGTAGCAATAATTATTGTGAATCCAAGTGGCTAAAACTGTAATTTTTCCTCTATTAGATCCTTGTTAAAACTCATAAGTCGAAAGAAAATATCGTCATAAAGCTGATCAAACGCCAATCGCAACCACAAATTATAGTCACAAGCTATTAAGAGCAATTCAATAATTAAAATTTCTACTTAGTATCAAATTAATAACAACAAAAAAGTCTTTAATAATTCAATATCGCTAATTACACAACACTCTACAAACGATAACTTGCAAAAAGCTATGCTTTAATTGTTTATTACAGCTCGCTTATCGCTCCGTCAAGTAGACCTTGCTCTCTAGGGACTAAAAAGCTTCAAGCTATCTGAGTAAGCTCTCTATAAATTCAACATCTTCAGTTTTATCATTATTTTTAAAAGTGATCGTAACTATATAATAAAGCGCTTGCTACGCATGTAGCGTAGTTAGTTATTAATCTTTGCTTTAGCTGCGCGCTAGAAATTAATTAACATTATAAAAAAGATAGCATTTTTAATGCCTTCAGAATAATACGCTATCTTCCCTATCTTTTTATTTTCTATTAATTGTCTTTGACCTTACTACTTTAGCTGTTGCCTAGTCGTTTTTTCCACTACAGCTATTTTTCTTATTATTGTTTTTGACGTTGTGTTTATTCACGTGTGCTTATATTTATAACCTAATGTTTATAAAGACCATCTAATACTTGATTTGAGTCAAACCACCCAACATCTATTCAGAATATAGTACTACCTGTCAAGGATGAGTTTTAGGAGATTAACCTAAACTCAGCCTCAAGTTTTAATGTTTTATTTTCAATGGAGATAAAAATGTATAGCACGATAATTGTTCCTACTGACTTTTCAAATGAAGCAGCAACGATTAGATCGCTTAAAAAAGCCGAGTATCTATCGGACAACGGCCGTATTATATTATTGCATGTACTTGAAGCAGTACCTTACCTAGTATCACAGACTCGTGAAACCTTAGCTCAGTGGATAGAAAAATCAGGGGTAAAAGCTGAAATGGAAGTTCGCCATGAGGGCTCGTCTTATCATAATATTATTGAGTCAGCAAAAGAGCACGAAGCTAGCCTAATCTTAATAAACTCAAGTAAACCTGAGTTTCAAGATTATTTATTAGGCTCTACAGCCGGCAAGGTGGTGGGTCATGCACAGTGTTCGGTTTTGGTAGACCGCTAGCTTTTTTAATAGGTGATAGGCGGGTAGTTTTGTTAGCAAAATGATAATCTCTGTTGATGGCGGAAGTTCTAATGAGACTCATAGGATGACTGCTGTATATTGACAAGAACGTGGCACGCGCCTCAATATTTTGGCTTTTTCAAAGAGCTGTGGAGTTTAATTTGTTACTATCGATTTTATTCTAGTGTTCACTATAATTTTTATTAGGGTTGCCTGTACTCGCTTCAATAGCTATAGCGGGTGCTTTTTCTGAAATTCAATTAATTCATCACCTACGAAAACAACACTTTTTTGTGCCGAGAAGCTAAGCTTTATAACAGACTAAAAGTTATCGCAGCTATTAAGCCCTACCCCACCCCAATAGAGTTTAATAAAAGACAGCTTACATTCAAAGCCAGCGGCATTAGGGTATTTAACTCTGTTGCAATCATTCAATTGCAACTTGAAGTGCCTTACCCGTTCGCGAGTTATAAGCAACAAACCCACCTGACGACACACCTATGCCGGTTACCGCTTGAATGACTACTTGATGTGTGACCATTAACGTTAGGCCATTTTGAGCCAGACTTGCAAATTTATCTTGCAACAAGCTAAGCGTTTGATTGCGATCAGCGTGCTCTTCAAAAAACGAATTAAGGCCTGCGAAAGCTTCAACCTCCCCGAGTTGCAGAAGTTTGGCGGTTTCAAGACAGCGACACCAGTAGCTTGAATAAACTTTATCAATTGCAATACTCGCCTGCCTTAATTTTTGGCCCAGCGCGATGGCCTGATTTCGACCAATAAGGTCTAGATTTCGCTGTGTTTTGCATTGTTTAATCACAAAATTATCGGGATCGCCAAAACCGGGGGCAATGGCATGACGCATCAACAAAACATTGGCATCTATTTCGGCTAACTGCTCCATTATAGTATCTATATTTGTGGTGGCGAGAGCACTGGGCACGCTACCCCAAACAATAAAAATAACGAAAAGTAAATTACGAGCTAACATTTTTATACCCACTGGTGATTTTAATAACTTCAGTTCAACGACAAACTGCTGATTTTCAAATGCTGTTATTGTGTCGTCAACCCACAAACCTCAAGCCCACAATTTGATTGACAAGAATCACATCTACATTTATTAGAACGCAGCTCAAATGATTGCTGAGACATTAACTAGTAACCCTACAACTGACTTAGTTTTAGCCATTAACATCTATATTTTGCTATTTACGTTGGGCTAACGGCTGTAGATTTGAGGAACCATTGGCTTGGGTGACTTGCTTTATTTTATTCAACTATATTCGCGCCGCGCTTCATCACCTGTACATCAAGCTCAAAGTTTAGATAAAAGAGCATTGATGCGCCTTACTCCAAGCATTCATTTAACAGCACTTACAACACTCTTTAAAAGTTGCCTATCTTCTACATTATTTTTTCCATTTTTATACATTTGAGCTATAATTTATTTGAATTTATATTTTATAGACTTATTAGAAATAAAGCCTGCATTAACTTTACAGGAGATTAACCGCATGAAATGGAAATTCCGCCAAAACAACTCATTTAAAAAGCTTTTGGCCATGCTTTTTTTGTGGGTGATGATTGATAGTTCAGCTGCGGGTGCCGAGAGTGACCTAGGTGACACTAAGCAGGTCGCCTCGGTGCTCGAAAGCCTAAATTGGATTACCGAGGAATACCCGCCGTTTAATTACCGAGATATCGATACCGGCGAAATTAGCGGTGCAGCGGTAGAAATATTACTAAAAATTTTTAGCAAGCTAGGGGTTTCGAGCAACAACGTAGACTTGAAGATTTATCCTTGGGCTCGCGGCTATCATAAGGTCTTAAATGATCCTGGAACGGTTCTATTCTCGACAACTTATACCCCAGAGCGACTCGCCAGGATGAAGTTTGTCGGTCCTATGGCGCCTAACGTTGTCGCAGTGATTGCGCCAAAATCTAGCAATCTTGTTATCAACTCTAATAAAGATTTGAATCAGCTAAGTATTGGCGTTGTGCGCGATGATATAGGTGAGCAATTGTTGATTAGTCAGGGCGTCAAACCCGAAGCTATCGATCAATTGAACTCTGGCTTAAGCATGGTGAAAAAACTCGCCTCAGGTAGGATTGATGCCGTAGGTTATGCCTACGCAACAACCCTGCTTTTATTCAAAACTGCCCATATTAATCCTGATGACTTTGAAATTATCCATTTATTAAAATCATCAACTATGGGTTACGCCTTTCACTCGTCAACCGATGAGCAAATTCTGGAGCCTATGCGCAAAGCTCTTAAGGAGCTCGATGTCGATGGTACGCTAGCTAAGATACAAATTAAGTATGGCTTGAAGGAAGCTAATGAGTAGTTATAAAAGAGGCATTGGTCTGCGTCTACTGCGCTATGTATTTGGCTGTTACCTGATCGTGGCACTTATTGTTACTGGAATTCAGCTCGTCTCCGAGTATCAACACGTCAAAAACGATGTGTTTGGTCAGATTTATGATCTTGAGAGAACATTTAAAAAGAGCTTTGCAAATTCGATCTGGTCCTTTGATACCATACAACTCGAAGTGACACTCTTTGGCATGACTAAAATTGATACCGTAGCAGGCATCAAAATTGTGGACGAGGGCAAGCAAATGCTGGCCTCTATTGGCAATGTGGTGGCTAAAGATAGCCAAGTTTTATCGAGCAAAAATTTAGACAGCCCAAGAATGAGGCAAATTGAGTTGATGCAAGCTGACTCGGTAACTCGACAAACATTATTTGAGTACACTTTCCCTATCGAACATCAAGCGATTGAAAATGGCGCGGTCGCTCTAATTGGTTACGGTCACATATATACAGATGTTAATACGATAATTGATCGTGTTAAATATAGTTTTATCTTAATCATTATCAACTCGCTCATCAAAACGGCTGCTTTGTGGTTGTTCTTTTTGTACTTTGTTAACCGACTGATTGCTAAACCATTAGCCGCATTAGCCAATGCCGCTAGTGCAATTAATCCAGACAAACTTGAAACGCTAAGTAATTCAAAAGCTCTCGACAAGGTAATTAGTGCAAAGCATGACGATGAACTCTATTTGTTAGCGACTAACTTTGATCAAATGCGCATCGCTATAGCAGAAAAAATACAGATTATTGAGTCACAAAAATTCGAACTAGAAGAACGTGTTTTGGATCGTACGAAATCGCTCTCTCAAGCTAACAAAGAACTGAAACATTTAGCGCTCCACGATAACTTAACATCTCTACCTAATCGAATATTATTTCAAGACCGACTGGAGCAGTTACTCAAGATCGGTCAACGCAATAACAGTCGATTTCTTGTTGCGAGTATTGATCTGACTAAATTCAAGGCTATCAACGATAATTATGGGCACCACATCGGGGATTTAATACTTATCGAGGTGGCCCGGCGCTTATCTGGCGTTTTACGCAGCACCGATACCCTAGCTCGTATGGGTGGAGATGAGTTTTACGCCTTAATTAATTTAACTAATAATAGTGATGGCGAGCTGATCGTTAAAAAATTTTTCGCCTCGCTGCAAGCCCCGTTTGTGTTCAATGACTCCGATTCCGTCAGTATTCTAATCAATGCCAATGTGGGTACCGCTATTTATCCTGAACACGGGGTAGCCGCGGATTCACTCGTCAAGAATGCCGATATGGCTATGTATCAAGCAAAAAAATCTGGTATTAGCTACGCATCTTACAGTTCTGAAGAAGATTCTAAATTGAGACGACATCTGAAACTGAGTCAGGATTTCAAAAAAGCTATAGAAAATGACCAGCTATTTCTGCTTTATCAACCCATATTTAACATCAAATCTAAGCAGGTTAAAAAGCTAGAGACACTAGTGCGCTGGCAACACCCGACGTTGGGATTGATCTCTCCCGTGGAATTCATTCCAATTTGTGAGCGCAATGGCGGTATCCGTGAGCTGACTAGATGGGTTTTTCATCAAGCCTGCAAACAGTGCAAAGTCTTTTGCCAAGTTGATACAGCGCTCTCGATTTCTATCAATCTATCTGGCCATGTATTTAGCGAGCCGGAAATACCCGACGTGCTAGAAAATATCTGCAAAATAACGCAGCTTTCGACTAGTAATATAAACTTAGAGATTACTGAATCCACTGCGATGGCAAAGCCTGATCAGGCAATTGAAATTTTGAACCAGCTAACGGCAAAAGGTTTTACCATATCGATAGATGACTTTGGTACCGGCTACTCATCGTTTTCTTATTTAACCATGTTGCCGGTAAGTGAATTGAAAATAGATAAAAGCTTCCTACTTAATTTGGGCAAGAACAGCAATAAGGTTATAAAAGCAATGATTGACCTAGCGCACTCCCTAGATCTTAAGGTTGTTGGTGAAGGCGTAGAGACAAAAGCCCTGTTGGATTTATTAGAAGGCATGCAATGTGATTATGCTCAGGGTTATTATATTGCCAAACCGCTACCCGTTGATGAACTGCGGCAATTTTTGCTAAAAGACCTGCGCATCGAGACGGCTCAGCCCAGATGCGGTTAAAGTCATCTTGTTAAGAGCCCTAACTTTGAGGTCGATGATGAGTGTATAAATTTAGGCTTCACGATTAGCAAGATAATTTGAAGCCTATGTCATTCACGTTTGCTCTCACTTCACTGAGCGCTATTTCAACTGGCGCTCTTTGCTGATACTAGTTACTGTCACGTGCAACTCACACACTCTTTGCCAGCAAGCTCGATTAATACTTTCTATATTCTGTATCTGCCCAATGTTTATTCCGCACCTAGCCACCCACCTAACGATGCATCTACTGAGCCTCCAAGCTCTAAGCCAGCACCCTATCCCAACAACTTATCCTACCTCTATTTTACCCTTCATCTCTTCCAACTCAACACTCACACTCTTTATTTATATTGCCTAAAGCCAGGTGAAAGCTCCAACTTAAAAAATAGATGTACGGGTATAGGTTGTTAATTTTTCTAGTGCCAGTTGCCCTAATACAGAGTTGCCTGATGCATCTAACTCCGGGGACCATACGCATACGGTATATTGGCCCGGTGCTACGGCTACAATGCCGCCCCCGACCCCGCTCTTAGCGGGTAGACCCACGTTATAGGCAAAATTACCGACGGCGTCGTAAAGACCGCAAGTCAACATAATTGAGTTGATGCGTTTATCCATTAACTCTGCATGAAATTTATCGGTAAAATGCGAGCGGCCACGATTGGCTAAGCATTCACAAGCCCTTGCTATATCACGACAGCTCATGTTGATTGCGCACTGCTTAAAATAGCAATCGAGAGTTTCTTCAACACTACCATCCAAATTACCCATCGCTTTTAGTAAATTGCCGATAGCAATATTATGAAAGCCCGTTGTTTTTTCACTTAAAGCAACGTCTTGGTCGACGCGGTTATCTTTGCTGCCCGATAAAGAGGCAATAAACTCTTCAATGCGACGAATCGGAGTAGAGCTGCGTGCAGCAATTGTATTGGTAACAACAATAGCGCCCGCATTGATAAAGGGGTTACGAGGTATACCGCCTTCAGAATCTAGTAATAATAGCGAATTAAAACGCATACCCGAAGGTTCTCTGCCTACTCGTCGCCAAAGCTCATCGCCAATAGTATCTAGCGATAACATTAAGGTGAATAATTTAGAAATACTCTGAATCGAGAATCCAGTATCTGCGGAACCTACCGTGAACTCATCGCCATCGATGGTTCGCAGCGCCATGCCAAATTGTTTGGGATCGACTTTTTTTAGATCGGGTATATAGTCGGCGACACTACCTTGTCCGTAAGCATCGATAACTTCACTATAAATACGCTCGAGTATTTCTGGCAACTTTTGAGTATCTAGAGGTTGATTAACGAGTTGGGGATGAAATTCAGATGTCATATGCCTTGCTGTCTTATAGGGTTTTACAATATTTTAAAATAAAAGAGTGACTATCCACGGTAGCGTTAGTGCGCTAATCAGGGTCGATAAAGCCATCGCCAAGCCTGAAAAAGCCCCCATCTCCGCGTTTATCTGAAACGCTCGCGCTGTGCCAATACCATGCGCGGCCACACCTACCGCAATGCCTTTAACACTATTATCTTTAATGCCGAGCAAGCTAAATAGCACAGTGCAAATTAGCGCACCGGTAATACCCGTCATAACGACTAGTGCCGCAGTCAAGGAAGGTAGCGCCCCTATCTTCTCTGCAATACCCATGGCAACCGGAGCAGTGACCGATTTAGGAGCTAAGGATAGTTGAGTCAGCATATCCGCACCTAACCATTTAGCAATAAAGACCGAGCTGACAGCCCCGAGTAAAACACCTGTGGTAATGGCGACAGCTGCTGAGAACCAAATCTTTTTGAGCTTGGAGACCTGTTGGTAAAGTGGAATAGCCAGTGCAACAGTTGCCGGACCTAACAAGAAATGAATATATTGAGCACCAGAAAAATAGAGTTGATAATCTGTTTTGGTTAGCACTAAAAAGGATATTAATGAGATTATCGAAATAGCAACAGGATTAAGAAGAGGGTTCGCATTAGACCACTCGTAAAGTTGGAACGCTGCGCAATAAACAATAAGTGTCACAGTTAGCCATAATAGTGGGCTAGTAGAAAGATAAACCCAAATACTTTCATTTGCACTATTCATATTTTATTTTCGCTTTGACTATTTTCGTCTATTTTTAATAGACGATTAAGCAACAACATCACCCCGGCTGTTACGGCCATAGTAATTATCGAGCCTAAAACAATAGCGGCGATAATGGGCAACCACTGATCGCCTAGTCGATCAACATGTACAATAAGACCAACACCAGCGGGAATAAACAACAACGATAGATGGCTTAAAATAGCACTTGCGCTGGTAGTCAGGGCATCATCTTGGGGTTGTTTATCAACGTTACCATTTTTGATTTTATAAAAAACCAGTAGTGATAAGAACAGTAATGACATGCCGATAACAGGGCCTGGAACACTTAGGGAGAAAAACAGCGAAATACCCTCACCCATTAATTGGTAGATAAGTAGCAGTGTTAGGCCGTAAAGAAACTTCATATTGATTCCAAAAAAATATCGTCACCCCGCACCCACTTAAAGACTCCGAAGCAAAGACAAGGACGAATAACTCCGATGACTTTTAATCTACTAGAAAAATTGAACTGCAGATAATCTAAACCAAAACTGTGGCATTGGCAGCCCACTCCCTCAAGGCCTAGACTATTAGCAATCTAGACGATTTTAAGCTTTATTTAGCTAGTTTGCCTGAGCCTGACCAGCAGGCAAGCAAGCAAGATGACGTGATGTCTATTCAGTATCAAAAGCTACATATCGTCAATTAGAGATTCAATATAAGCTATTCGACTAGACATCTCTTGATGCAGTCGCTGTAACTCATCCTTTACGATTGTGGCGTGCTCTAACTTAGTTTTCTTGCCGCCTATGATATGTTCCAGTTCAGTGATGGCTCGCTGTAGAAAAGGCGAAATTTCATGGATAACATCTGTTTGATGGGTGCCACCATCAGTGACAACAGTTTTGCTTGATCGACCAAACTCGAAGCGTTTGCTGGCAGGTAAAAACGACCCTTTTTTGCGGCGATAGATAATGCGTAAATTATCCACTTTATTCGTACTAGACAAAGAATATCTTTCAATTTGTTGTGGATTATTAACACCCATTTCAGTAAGAGTGGGATAGTCTTTCATATTTATACGCCTAATATCTAAAGTTTTGGATGCCCAATATGCTGGGGAGTTTTACCCGTCATTGACTTGAACGATGTAAACCATACTAGCATTAATTTGGTTTATGTTTATTATTCAATATAAATTACTAACTTAGAACAAAAAAACAAACTCATCGGATAATACGCTAGTGATCATTGGTAAGTCATCACTATTAACGGGTAGACGAAAAGCGGATAGATGACATTTTATTCAGAATAAACTATTAAAAATTCACTTGTTACTTTTATATATAGGTCGTCCCAATACATGAAAATTGCTTATTTTGGCTACAATGCTTTCTCTTCATGCCTAGAGTTATTAGTTAATCTGGGCCATGAACTTGTCTGTGTCTACACCGGAGAAGACAGCGCATATGCAAATCGAGTAATCAGCTGTTCGACAACCCATCAGATACCTCTTTGTTTCGATAAACCGGATCAAGCTCAAATGGATGCATTGGTTGTTGCAGGTGTAGATCTTTTCTTATCGGCCGAATACCCTTGGAAGATTCCAGTTCCAAGTCAATTGAGATTTGCGATTAACATTCACCCCACTATGCTACCAGATGGTCGCGGACCTACCCCACTACCTTCATTACTACTAACATATCCTCAGCATGCCGGAGTCACGCTGCACAAGATGACGGCTGAACTTGACGAGGGGGACATATTACTGCAAAAAAGAATATATATTGACAAGAGTGAATCTTTCGATACGCTCTCCGCTAAACTCTATATTGAAACTCCAATACTTCTAGATAAATTATTGTCCAATCTTAACCACTGTTATAAAACGAGTAAGAGGCAAGAAAAAGGTTCGAATTGGCATAAACTCTCCCATGATGACCAAACGATTAACTGGAATGAGTCGACATCTAAAGTGCTTAAACAGTTTAGAGCCTTTGGTAGTTTAGGTGTTTATGCAGAAATTCATGGACAATTATACCTAATCACCGCAGCTGAAGGGGTGATCTGTGAACACAATATAAAGACGGGAGCCATTATTTCAAACGATGATATTAGAATCGTCATCGCCACAAGTGATGGGCTAGTGAGCATACCCAAGAGCTGCTCAACATTACTATCAAACTTAAAAAAATAGGTTGAAGGCAACGGCGTCAAAAACAAATAAAATACTCGACTTTACAACTCACAACAAATTCTTAACGTTAAAAAGGTGGATTATGCCCTCGAAAGAAGAACTATCGGAGTTCTTAAAGTCAGAATTCCCACAAACTAAATGTACTATCAAGGAGCTTGTAAAACGAGGGGCTACGGTATCCCACAAAGTGGGCATCGAGGAGTTACGTCCCGGCGGCACAGTCTCGGGCCCAGTATTGATGGCCGTTGCCGATGTTGCTTTATATGTTGCCATTCTTGGCGAAATTGGGCTTGTAGCTCTGGCAGTAACAACAAACCTGAGCATCAACTTTCTTCGAAAGCCTTCATCTGAAAAGGATATTATTGGTCGATGCTCATTAATAAAAGTTGGAAAAAGCCTTATTGTTGGTGAAGTCAGTTTGTATTCCGATGGCGAGACTCAACCGGTGGCTCATGTCGTGGGCACCTACTCATTGCCCCCACAAAAAATATCGCAGTAGGTTTAACCTTGGCTTAGGCCAACTTTAAAGGCTAGTAATTAAACTGAGCTTAAATACGTTGAAGATCTAAAACAAATAAAAGTGAGTGTGCTTAGGCCCTACAAGTTTTGATAAATTTAGCTCTAGACTTTTCAAAAAAGACTCACTAATACGCTTAAGTTAATGCAAGTTAAGTCATTTGAAATCTCGTGATCTGCACAGTTTTGACACTAACTAGCAAAGCTGTGTTCAAATATAATAGTGGGCATCTGTGCAAGCCCCACTCGATGAGTTGAGCATTTCTAGCTGCAGCAAAGCAGTTACGATAAAAAATAAAATGGGCAGTCTTCACTATCTTTAAGCTGCATATATATTTATAAAATTATTTACGCCTATTCAATTAAATAAATTTTTTGTAAGCTTTATGCATGGCTGAGATAAATATATACTAATGTCTTTATAAGCTTCGATACCGACAATTTTTTAGTTTTATTCACCTTTGAATACTTGCATTTTTTTCTTGTAGATTATTTGAGTGTACAAACAGTTAATGGTTATAAAATTTAATCTGGCCGTCAAGCGGTTAAATTAAATTTTGCAAATAGAAAAAATATTTATTTTATCTAAAAATAATTGATAGCGGTGACTTAGCCATGAAAAATCGACAATATCGACTTATATGAATGAGCTTTAAAAGAGACTGTACAATTAGCTATATAAGCATTAATGAAAAAAATTATAAAAATTTTAGTTGCCGGGGCACGTGGAACAACAGGAAGCTTGATTGTCGATTAGCTACTCAATCAAGGTCACGCAGTAACAGCAATAGTTCGCTGCCTAGATATATTGCCTGAAAACTAAAACTTAAATAAAATTAAAGCTGCTGTAGATAAATTGACTAGTAGTGAAATGGCTATACACTTAAAAAATAGTGATGCTGTTATTTCGTGTCTTGGCACAACCTCAACCTCAAAGATATATCTGACAGGCCTCGCTTGCTAGTAACGAACACACTTGAATGTATCTTTAATGCTCTCAAGCTTCATCATGCTGCAGGTGTCGTTAAAGTCGTCCTTATAAATATAACCGACACCAACAATCACGACATACCCGAGTTACCGCGATATAAGTCAGCGTGTTGTTATTACAATACTCAGAGCCTTACTGCCCCCAAATGTAGACAATAAACGGGCGGCCGTTTTTTTACGCACTCAAATCGGACAAAACGATAAGCACATTGAGTGGTTTGCTATTCGCCCTGACGCCCTGTGCGATGAAAAAAAATTACCTTTTTATAAGGTTCACGCCTTACCAATTCGAAATACAATTTTTAATTCTGACGCAACAAGTACAATAAATATTGCAAGTTTCATGACGGAACTCATATCGAATCAAAACATATAGCCTAGGTGGAAAGGAGTTATGCCTGCCATCCATAACCATACAGAAAACTGATCGAACCAATCGAATCAATAGTTAAACAAATGAACAGAGATATGTTTTTTCTACACGCTGCAATTGTTTCAATCTGTCAAGCAGTTATACACCCAACATATTTATCAATATTCGCACTAGCAATGTTAGATAAAATCATTTAGATTACTCCAACTTAATTAAAAATTTAATCTGTATTTCAACTACGTTCTTTAACGTATTGATGGTCTGCTAGGACTGAGACTATTATCTTACTGTTATTATTCGATAAAATGGGTTATCTTAACTATTTATCTCCGCGAAGGAATGCGCTCCAATTTAAAATTTTAACAGCGTTGAACATAATAAGAGTTGACACCGTCACCTTATATTAGCTGTTATGTTTAGCATTCTAATTAGCTCTCTAATAATAATTAATAAGCAAAATGAGTAAAATAATCAAACAGTTGTAGTAGATTGATTTTTACAAGTCATTCTTTAATGCAATATTTCGATATTAAAAAATTAAAATAAGGCCTAGCCACCATGCCGTCCAACCTTAATGATCAATATGTCCAGTTTGTTAATGTCAAAAAAAGTTATGACCAAAAAAACTTGGTGGTCAAAGATTTCAATTTGGATATTAGAGAAGGAGAATTCGTTACTTTATTAGGGCCTTCTGGCTCTGGCAAAAGTACCTGCTTAATGATGTTGGCAGGTTTTGAAGAAGTTTCTAGCGGTAGTATTTTAATTGAGGGTAAACCTGTCACCAATATTGCACCTTACTACCGTAATATCGGCGTTGTGTTTCAGCACTATGCGCTTTTCCCGCACATGACCATTGCCGAAAATCTATCCTACCCGCTCAAAGTAAGAAAAATGTCCGCTGAGGTCATTGCAGAAAAAGTAGCTGCAACTCTCGAACTAGTAGAGTTGACTGATTTTGGCAAACGTTACCCTGGACAACTTTCAGGTGGCCAACAACAACGTGTTGCAGTAGCTCGAGCGCTAATTTTTGAAGCCAGCATTATTCTTATGGATGAACCTCTGGGCGCCTTAGATAAAAATTTACGCGAACAGATGCAACTTGAAATAAAACGACTGCATAAGAAAATAGGCTTTACGGCAATTTATGTGACACACGATCAAACTGAAGCGCTAACTATGTCTGATCGCATTGCGGTATTTGACGATGGTATTGTTCAACAATGCGCAGAGCCTGCAGTGTTGTATGAAGAGCCCAGTAACCTATTTGTGGCTAATTTTATTGGTGAAAACAATAACATTACTGGAGTTATTAGATCTATCGATGAGAAGACGGTGACGGTTACATTAGCTAATGGTGATGAAGCCGTCGTAAGAAATGGTAATTGTACGGATGTAGGCGCTGTCTGCACTATGACAATAAGGCCTGAAAATCTATTCATCAACAAACCCGATCCTCTACGCCAAAATAACGTAGACAGTAAATTTTTAATGAATGTCTACGTTGGTGACTCTATTCATTACTACTTTGCATTGAGTTGTGGTACACAAGTTTGGGTAAAACTGCTCAATGACCACGATGCGCCTGTCATTAATGAAGGCGATTCAACCCACCTGAGTTGGCCTTTAGACAGGGCAACTGCTTTTCAGGAATCAGTAAGTTAGATCTAGACTATCAACCATTAACCCTTAACGAAGAGATTTATTATGAACAAAATCAACTCGATTATTGCCGCTGCACTTATCTGTACGGCGAGTGTCAGTGCCTTTTCAGAAGAGAAACTAACCGCTGTATCCTTTGGTGGAGCATATGGTGCAGCTCAACAAAAACATATGATTGATCCATTTACAGCAAAAACTGGAATCAAGGTGCTTTTTGAAGATTATTCAGGCGGTATCGCTGAGATAAAAGCACAAGTGGAGAGCGGTAATGTTTTATGGGACGTTGTCGATATCGAGACAATCGATTTAGAACGCGCTTGTTCAGAGGGCTTGTTAGAAATATTCCCACAAGACCAACTACCCGCAGGTGAAAACGGCACTCCAGCCAAAGATGATTTTTATGCTGATGCACTCAGTAATGAGTGTGGTGTCGGTAATATTTATTGGACCGTTTTATATGCCTATAGCGACGAGACAATAGAAGGTGGTAAACCCTCAACAATTGCTGATTTTTTTGACACCAAAACATTTCCCGGCAAAAGAGCGATGCGCAAGCGCCCACAAATCAACCTTGAGTGGGCTTTGCTAGCTGATGGAGTTGCTGCAAGTGATGTATACGAGACCTTAGCGACAGATGCAGGCCTTCAGCGTGCATTTAAAAAGTTAGAAACTATCAAGTCTGATCTTGTTTGGTTTGATAGCTGGTCGCAAGCTCCACAATTATTAAATGATGGTGGTGCAGTAATGGTTCAATCGGCTAATGGTCGTATTTATGCTGCGATTAACGCTGATGATAAACCATTCCATATGGTGTGGGACGGTCACGTCTTTGACCTAGATGCTTGGGCTGTACTGAAAGGTGCACCCAATAAAGCGACTGCCATGAAATTTGTTAAATTTGCTACAGGCTCAAAACCTTTATCAGGTATGCAAGATGTTGCTTACGGCCCTACTCGTGAATCATCAATGGTTTATGTTGATGATGCAGTTAAAAGCCAACTACCATCTGCTAATTTAGATGTAGGTCTGCGCGCGTCAGGTGACTTCTGGTCAGATTATGGCGAGTCTTACGGCGAAAAGTTTAATGAATGGCTGTTAAAGTAGTTTTAATACTGGAGTAAGTGTTGTGACCGAATATGTATTAAGCCCGGAAGAAATTGTCCATAGCCAAGCAATGTTAAAGCGAAAAAAACGCATATTGTTTTGTTTCGTTGCACCGTTATTGCTTTTTATTAGCATTTCTTTTGTGCTGCCTATCGGCACAATGCTTAGTCGGAGTGTATATCATCCCGTTGTTGCGGAATTAATTCCAGAGACGATTCTAGCACTAGAGTCTTGGGATGAATCTACAGGTGATTTACCCGATGAAAGCGTTGTTGGTATATTCACATCTGAACTCAAAGTATTAGCACAAATTAGAGACTCTGGGAAACTAGCCGGCGATGTTAATCGCCTGTTTCCCGGTGCTTCTAGCCTAGTAAAATCGACGGCAAGACGCCTTAAAAAAACAGATGTCGATAAATTACCCCAGAATTTTGCGGCTTTGGCAGCAATAAAGCCCACTTGGGATGATCCTGAATTATGGCGTGCGATTAAAAAATCGGGTCGACGCTTCACCGATAACTTTTATTTAACGGCCTTAGACTTAACTCGTGTTGACTCCGGTGAGATAGAGGCACGTAGTACTCAAATTTATATCCAACTTTATGCTAAAAGTTTAAAGCTGGCGCTCTATATTACATTGCTGACAATATTGATTGGCTATCCTCTCGCTTACTATCTAGTCAGTATTCCTCCACGTATTGCTAACGTCTTGATGATCTGTGTGTTGTTACCATTTTGGACATCATTACTAGTTCGTACAACATCGTGGATCGCTTTATTACAAACTAACGGTGTTATTAACTCTGTATTACAATCATTACATATTATTAATGAACCGCTAGAAATGCTCTACACACAATTTGCCACTATTATTGCAATGACACATATTTTATTACCTTTTATGGTGCTGCCACTTTACAGCGTAATGAAAGGTATCGATCCGAGTTATTTGCGAGCTGCCTTATCGCTCGGGGGCAAACCAATCCCTGCTTTTATCAGAATTTATATGCCGATGACGGTTCCCGGTTTAGCGGCTGGTAGTTTGTTGGTATTTATTATTTCGATCGGCTATTACATTACACCGGCATTAGTTGGTGGTACCGATGGCCAAATGATTAGTAATATTATTGCCTTCCATATGCAATCATCGAATAACTGGGAGTTGGCTGCCGCACTAGGGTCTTTACTCTTAGCCGTCATCTTATTTATGTATGCCATTTACGATCGTATCGTTGGTGTAAGCAATATTAAACTAGGGTAAGTTATGTCACTTCCAAAATATTTAACGCTGTCACAAATAATAGGCCTGCGAAGTTTTCATGGCGTTGCATGGTTAACGCTAGCTTTTTTAATGCTGCCTATTTTAATTATTATTCCGCTATCTTTTAATGCAGAGCCTTATTTTACCTTTACAGAGGGCATGCTAGCATTTGAAGCCGATGCCTACTCACTCGAATGGTATCGAGAAATCATAAATGATGAGAAATGGATTCTTGCCATTAAGAATAGTTTTTACATCGGTTTTTTTGCAACAATATTAGCTACAGTCCTCGGAACTTGTGCCGCCATTGGGCTTAGTAATCCCAGCATGCCGTTTCAACGAATCATTATGGCTATTTTATTGTCACCCATGATCGTGCCTTTAATTATAACAGCTGCAGGTATGTTTTTTTTCTACTCGCAAATGAATATAGCCGGAACTTATATTGGAGTTATTATCGCTCACGCGGCGCTAGGAACTCCCTTTGTTATTATTACTGTTAATGCAGCACTTGCAGGCTTTGACTACTCTTTAGTGCGAGCTTCGATGAGTTTAGGGGCCCCACCGCTGATGACTTTTTTAAAGGTGGTCGTACCTTTGATTCGTCCGGGTGTCATATCTGGGGCATTGTTTGCCTTTATTACTTCTTTTGATGAAGTTGTGGTGGTATTATTTTTAGCGGGTCCAGAACAACGTACTATTCCTCGTCAGATGTTCTCCGGGCTAAGAGAGCAAATTAATCCGACTATTTTAGCCGTTGCAACTCTGCTTATTGTTATCTCGGTGTTGATGCTTATTACAATAGAGTATCTACGTCGTCGTGGAGAAAGTATTCGTACCGGGTCTTATAATTAATTCCTCTAAAAATTAAACTGCAACACATCGACGAGAAATAGTTGTCTGTTATATAAGACAATCGTTTCTCGTTTTTAATAGCTACTGATATAATGAACCTAACAAGCCTACTAAAAGTTATCCTATAGCTTAGGTATTTGCATGACTTATCAAGTCAAAATGTTATTGGTTATAACCTCTTTACTCGCTGCGTTATCGATGGGCTGCGGCGAGGGTTCCGACGACAAAAAAGACCAGCTGCAGGGGGTAATTCACGCTCACCAACTGAAAGCTCTCGAGAACGCAAAGGCAGTAGAAAAATCATACTTGATGCCCAAGACGAAAAACAAAAGGCCTTAGAAAAATTCTAGAGTAAAACTGCACAAAATTATTAGTTAGATCTACCACTTCAATCTCGTTTTAAATGATCAGACAGACAATTAACACAAGCTATTATCTACTTTTTTGGAGTCTCAGTGAATAAAATAAATCCACGAAAACTACTCAACAGCAAGTGGACAGCGGTTACACCAATCGATAAAGAAAAGCACTTTATGGTGACTGAAATCGAATTTGATGAAGAGGCTGTCGTGGTTTCATGCTCATTGGAAGCCGTTATGTCAAAGCGTTGCATTCCAATAAGTTGGCACGCTTTAAAAGACGCTGGTAATTGGCTTCAGGGCTGGAAATAACTTCGCCTTTGAATAAACACGCCTAACCGGCGAAGACGAGAGCACCACTTTCGAGCAATAACCTTCACTCATAGCCACTGTTTATCTCCCTCCCTCTCCTTGATATAATATTCACTCTTAAGAGCCTAAGAAATTCCGTTTTTTTGGTGGTTCATCACCTTGGTGAAGCTTATTAACTTGCGTCTGTAATGCAACATCTTCGCGGGTAAGCCGCTTATGATGCCTTAAGTGGTGAAGCCATGAGATATCCATAAACTGTTCGATATAAATACCTGGCTGATCCGATTCTTGCAGTATGTTCCAAGTGTAGGCGCCATATTGCCTGCGCATCCGACCTAATTGATACATTAGCGATAAGAAGTTTTCAACGTCCGCTTTATCAATGTGATATTCGACCGTCACCATCACCGGCGAGCGTTCGTGGAGCATCTCTTTTTCGCATTCAGAATCAACGATAACGATAGGCTCTGGCCACAAAGTCGAGGGCGACAAGTCGAGCACCTCACCCTGGTTTAACTCACACTTGCGGCTTAAAAACGTACCTATAGCAAGCGTACAGGCGGCTATAAACATAGCGTCACATATACCTACAACGCTCGCGATAAGCCCCCATACTATGCTTCCTAGGCTCATAGAGCCAAAGAAAACCATCAGATAGATAGCCAGTCCACGTGCGCGTACCCAATCGGGAAGTGCTAATTGTGCAGAAACATTAAAGGTCGATAATATCCACAACCAACAAGCGCCAAAAATAACACACACCAACATGATAATTATTTTAATTTGCACCAGTGCTATAACTATAAACACGCCGACTAGTAGCAATGAAGACATATCGACCAAGCGTTCAGGTGTCAGTCGGCTTTTCACACGAGGTAATAAAATAGCACCGAAAACAGCTCCTAAACCGATCATACCGATAAGTAGACCAAACACTTTGGCATCACCTTGAAGCTCTGTTTTAACAAACAAAGGCAGTAGAGCCCAAAAGGCGCTAGCTGATATGAAGAAAGCGAAGGCTTTAAAGAAGGTTGCCTTTAGCGGTGGGCTATAGCGCACATAACGTAGGCCTGAGCCTATCGCGCCAGGAATTCGCTCTTTGGGTAAATCCCCTATTACTCTAAATGGGCACCAAAGTAATAGAGTACCAATAATCAATAGAAAACTAACGGCATTAAACGCAAACGGAGCGGCAATGCCTACTGTTGCAATAAGTACTCCTGCAATAGCGGGCCCAATGGTCCGGCTTAGGTTAAAGCCGACGCTATTTAGGGCAATAGCCGATTGTAGCTCTTCTTTGGGAATTAATTGAGGAACAATAGCTTGCTTGGCAGGAGCTACGAAGGCGGCACCGATTCCTAGCGCAAAAATAAATAATAGTAATAATGTAGGAGTAATGGTCCCCTTATAGACAATATAAGTAAGGATTCCCGCTATCAGCGCCATAATAAGCTGAACCACAATCAGCAGCTTACGCTTACTCACCACATCAGCTATTGCGCCTGCTGGCAGGGCAAACAGGAATATCGGCAGGGTTGTGGCTGCTTGCACAAGCGCCACCATTAGTGGATCGGAGGATAAGGTTGTCATCAACCAACCTGCACCCACTTCATGCATTCTGACACCAATGGTCGATATCATGCCCGAAAACCACAGCGCACTAAAAATTTTTGACTTAAAAGGTGCCCAAGGGCTTGCTTGTATTGTACTTAAACTCATGGTGAACTCTTCATTAGTAATGGCTGATATCCCAAAACACCTGTCTACATATCAGACAAGTGTTCTAAGAGATTGTTGCACAGGTTTCTGGGTCTTTGTTGTAGGGTCATACCTAAGCTTATATTTTTTGTTATCTGTGGAGCTATACCTAGAAATATAGGCAAAAAAATAATCATACATTACCGCTGTAACTCATTCTAATTAATATTAAAGCCTACGTTACTTTTGGTCTTAATGACTATTAGTTAAGCGTTGATTATTCATCGTTATCGATACCTTAAGACCGCTGAATACTCAAAGTCAGCGAATCATTAACGCTATATGTACTCTATAATTTAAATGGCTGGCAGACTATAAAAGCTAATTAACAGCCCATATCAACCTAGCCTCATTGAACTATATGGCTGCCCCCTAAAATCGCTAGCAATAATAATAGTTGTTATTGCAGCTTTGCCTGGCGAAAGACTCAAAGGCATAGTTTGGAATAGTTCTGGAAAGTTTGGCTGCGTTTTTTTGACTTGCTAATGTGTTAGCATTTCTAATCAGAACATCTTGTTATTGTTAGATGATAGTATATAAGCAATGGAGCTGTTTTTACTATACGTTGTAATGCTACTATTGAAATTCCTGCGTCGGTCAAAGCGTTGCAATTGTAATAACGCAATTAATAAGTTTTGGTCGAGGGAATGTTCTTGTCAGTTTAAATACTAATTGAATTAGGGAATTACTATGAGGTTAAAAACCCGCTGCGAATTAACTTTTCTAATCGAGATCCCCACACCTTTTATTTTGATGCTACGACCTAAAAATGGTGAACATCAACGTACAATCAGCGAAGAATACCTGCTTTTTCCAAGTGTACCCGCTGTTGAATTTACCGACGACTACGGCAACTTTTGTCTGCGACTAATTGCACCTGTTGGTGATTTCACAGTGTTTACCTCAGCCGTGGTTATGACCAAAGATTTTATCGAGCAACAACCCGGTGGTGACTTTATTGAGATTCAAAATCTACCCGACAATGTTTTAAAATATTTACTTCCCAGTCGTTATTGCGAATCTGATCGCTTTGGTGAAATGGCAACACTGTTAACTGCAAATCAACGTCCGGGCTATGATCAGGTTGAACAAATTGAATCTTGGCTACGCAATACTATTCATTACGAACCCGGCAGCAGCTTTTTACATTTATCAGCCATAGAGGTTAATCAACAACAAACCGGTGTATGTCGAGACCTCGCACATCTAGGTATTGCTTTATGCAGGAGCTTAAGTATTCCGGCGCGTATGGTGGTGGGTTATTTATATAAGCTAGAGCCGATGGAATTACATGCTTGGTTTGAGGCCTATGTAGCTGGTCGCTGGTATACTTTTGATGCGACTCAACCGTTTAAAAAAGATGGCTATGTTGTTATTGGTTATGGACGAGACGCCGCAGATGTAGCAATTTACAACCAATTTGGTCCCGCCGTCTCGCCCATTGAGCAGAATGTATCGGTACAAATGGCTTAACTATCATTAGACCTTCACCGTTAATCGCAGCCATTTGATTATTATCCGTCCTTATTATCGTCTGCTTATGTTCGATGGTGATATAACGACAGATAACAAATTTGGTATTTTTAATATTTTTGAATGACTAAAATAACAAGAGCGCTATGCATTTAACTAATATTAAGATTTTTCTGCAAAAATCGATCGCTTGTATTTTATTTATTGTCATCATAAGTGGTTGTGCAGCAAATGGTTTAATTCGCAATACCGCCATCGATGCAACAGACCAAGATAATAGTTATTCTATTAAAGCTTTTCGAGAGTCTTTATCGAGTCCGAACAATAGCGTCATACTCGCGTTTTCTGGTGGAGGTACCCGCGCTGCGGCATTATCTTATGGCGTATTACAGGAATTACGCGATACGATTGTTACCAGCACCAGCAACGACAGTAACTCCTTAAGCAATAAAAAGTATCCTTTACTTGAAGATGTAGGCTTAATTAGCTCGGTCTCTGGCGGTAGTTTTACAGCGGCTTACTATGGCTTGAATGGCGATAAAATTTTTACTGACTTTGAAGATGTTTTTTTAAAAAAAAATGTGGAAAGTCCCCTAGTTAAATTTATCTTAAGTCCTTTTAATTGGTTTAGTAAAATTAACCGTAGTGAATATGCAATTAGTTATTACGAAAAAGAAGTTTTTAAAAATGCGACTTTTGCCGATATGTTGCGACCCAATGCACCTATGGTGCTAATCAATGCAACCGATCTAACTCACAGCGTTAGATTCTCGTTTATGCAGGAGTATTTCGATTTACTCTGTTCTGATCTCAAAAGCTTTCCGATTAGTCGAGCCGTTGCAGCTTCTTCAGCCGTACCCTTATTATTTACACCCATTGTTGTTGAAAATTATGCCGATTGTTTAAATGGCACTCCCGAGTGGCTAAAAAGTGCGCGAGTGCGGGCCCGGGATGACCCCGAACTTGCTCTGACAGTTACAGGTCTCGAGGGATACTTTGATAAAAGTAACCATCAGTTCTCTCATTTTATCGACGGCGGGGTTTCCGATAATTTAGGTCTGCGTTCTATTTTTGATATCTCTCGAATATCGGGTGGTTTTGACGCTTTACTGAAGTACTATAATATCGATTTGTCCTCACGCCTTGTTATTATCTCTGTTGACGCCTCCACTGAGCCACAAACGTATATCGGTAAAACTAGTGAGTCACCAAGCCTAGCTAGTACCATTAACACAATGAGTGATATTCAACTGCAGCGTTATAATAGCGCCACAACATCGGAGATGAAGCGCAGTTTAGATCAATTAGAGGCGGCTGCAGACCCAAACAACCCTCTCGAAACCTATTTTGTAAGTTTAAAATTTGATAACCTCAAAAGCGCCAGCAGTAAATATCTCATTAATCAAATTCCAACGAGTTTTGCCTTAGAGGATGAACAAGTTAGTATGGTTATTAAAGCTGGACGCGATTTATTGCGAGAGAACACCGAGTTTCAACGCTTATTAAGTGATATTGCTAAGGACAAGCCTAAAAGCAATGCATCAAAAAAAACAAATTAATAGCTCATATCCTTGAACAAAACTGCGGCATGCATGGTGATGTTCAATTTAGAGTACTGTCACTAATAATATTTCTATATTTCTATATTTCTGTTGCCATTGTATTCAAAGCTTTTATTAATTAGCTATAACCACTATCACTCGCAACATAAGAGAGCCTTATGAAAAAAATTATCGCCATTATTATCGCCGTACTTGCTATTTTTTTGGTGGTGCCCAAATTTTTTGCACAGCCTATCAGCCACCATTTAGATACTATCGTTAAGCAACTCGATAGCACGCCGGGCTACCAGGTGTCGATTGCCGAGCGCACTAGCAATTGGTTCACAAGCTCCGCTGTTCTCTCGGTTAAAGTTGATGCTAATGCGTTTGTAGCGCCAAATGACGATAAAGACAATAGCGCTGCATTTCAACATCTGAGCGCCAACATAACTCTTAATATACAGCATGGACCGATTCTAATTGCCGATGGGCTTTCACTGGGTTTAGCCGCATGGACTATTGAAACCGAAAACTCTTTACTCAGAAAAAAACTCGTCTATGCAGATACACAAAGTCTTTATTCAATCTATGGGGCCACTGATTTTTTTGGGAATAACAGTTTCAACGATGAAATTGCTGCTTTCTCGACTATTGGTGATACAGAAGTCAAGTTCAGTGGTTGGCTTGGTCAAGGTTCATTATCGTTAGACGACAGTTTGTATTCTGCCAGCATTGATACTATTGCCTTCATTAATAGCGATACAGTAGCGACCATCGACAACATTGAATTGAAAATAAATACCGACTCGAATTGGTTAATGATGTTAGATAATCCTCTCTATAACTCTACGGTTACCTTCTCGATAGACTCTGCTAGTATCAATTCTCCCGACTCAATGCCGATCACCTTGGATAAGCTGATTATTGGTGCTCAGACCCAAGTAAAAAATAATGGCACTTTAATGGATGTCAGTAATAATTACGCATTTAATAAAATTGAAAGTCACGATCTGCTAATCAATGATTTTATTTTAGATCTACAAATAAATAACCTTGAAAAAGAATTTCTCAAGGCTTACCAAAATATAATGCAGAATCCAGAAGGCCTTGAAAAAGGCTTACAACATATCGTACAAAATAATTTATTAGCGCAATTACAGGCTTCTCCTGAACTAAATATTGGAGAGTTATCGGTAAACATTAACGGTTACAATTTTTCAGGTAGTTTGATTACGAAAATTAACAATGTTCAAGCTTTACCAACGCGCTTAGATGACCCTAAATTTTGGTCGCATCACACGAACGCAAGCTCCAATATAAAAATTGATAAGGCGTTAGTTTTATTGTTGGGAGAGTTTATGTTGTTGCCTCAATTTGCCCGCAACCAAAATACACGCAAACTATCGTTGTCCGAACGTAAAGCAATGATTGCAGGACAAGTTAAAGGCATGATTTACGCTTTGATGTCTCAAGGAATATTGGTAGAGAATGCCAGTAGTTATGAAAGCAGTATGCTCTTGAATAAGGGAGTGGCAACGCTAAATGGGCAAATAATGCCACCACCATTTTAACTAGGGTGAAACAAATACAAAACGGCTAGCGGCAGCAGAAGCTTTATGTTGATGCCAATTTGACCCCTAGCTTGCATAATAATACTTAATAATTGCATTTTGTGTATCGCCTTGAGCATCCGTAATATTAACATCACCTTTAAAGCGTAGTAGACGTTTAGATGCTAAGTCGTAAGTGAGCGACAGTGGTTTTACAAACAGGTTAAGCACCATATTGGTAGGACGTATTAAAAAACAAGCTTGAGTTTCTCTGTCGTAGGCCTCTTTATAACAATTATTAGTATTAGATTGCTTAACTGTTAATTTTATAGTGCGTAAATGCAGAGGCGATAAAAAATTTATAATGAGCTTTTCACCGCGAGTTAAAGTATACCAATATTCTTTCACTGCCTCGTCAAAGCCAGCATCTATGACCAGCATCTCCTCTAATTCTATTGTTATTGACGCTATCTCGTCACTATTTGGTTTCCGATAACTAACATTAATAGCTGACTTTTTTTCGTAAGCAGTCGTTATAATCTCGCTATTTAAAGAGCTATCTAATGAACTGCGCAACTCATTGTGGCGCAAGTCGTTTTGAACAACATTAGGGCGAACTAAACCCGGTGAATAGTCGACTGATTTTGTAGCTATTAGTGTTTGGTCAAGGGCTCTATATTCAACATTAGTTTTTTTATTCACCTGCTGAGAATCTTCGTTTTTATCGAAAACATGGTATTCGCAATAGAGCAGCTCACCGTTTTCTACATCGCGCACCATTCCAATAATGTCTGCTGGGTTAACCGGGTGTTGATACTGCGGGCAAGATTCTAACACTGAAACATTGGCCGCAACACAAGGTACAAGCACTGCAATTGAAGCCGAGAATAAAGCCAGTCGTGTAAAAAAGTGGGAAACTAAAGTCATTGCCAACAAACCTATTTATGGTGAACGAATTTATTTAGAATAACCATCTTATGATGAATGGTAAGGAATAGATAATTAATTAATTTTACTCAACAGCGCTGCCTTTAGATGTAGCATTTATCGATTAAGTTTAACTAACATCAACAACCTACTTTAACTGATGATGGGTAAATTAAGACAGCGAGGTTTGGCTATTAACATTTGTATGGTACCAATGCTGCGTTCACGAAAACCACCTTCACAGTAGCAAAGATAATAATCCCACATACGCACAAAGACATCGTCATAGCCCTGTTCTTTTACGGCCGCTAACTGAGAAAAGAAGCGTTCTCGCCAATCGTGTAAAGTTTTTGCGTAGTCGAGTGTAATATCCTCTATGCCAACAACTTGCATATCGGTATGTTTAGCAATGTTGTTTAACAACACAGAATTACAAGGGAGATGGCCACCCGGAAAAATATATTTTTGGATGAAGTCGACACCATCAGAAGTAACAGCATAGCGTTGGTCGGGCATAGTAATTGCCTGAATCAACATAAGACCATCTTTTTTGAGTAGGTTACTACACATTTCAAAATAGCTTTTATAATACTGAGGACCAACAGCTTCTATCATTTCTACCGATACTAATTTATCAAATTTCCCCGACAAATCGCGATAATCATCAAGTAGAACGGTAATTTGACTGTCTAAACCCTCGGCTTTTACCTGCTCGACAGCATATCGGTGTTGCTCTTCCGAGATAGTTGTTGTTGTTACCTTACAGCCATAATGCTTGGCCGCATAAATGGCCATACCACCCCAACCCGTGCCTATTTCTAAAAGATGATCGCTTGGAGTCAACTGTAATTGCTGACAAATATGATCGAGTTTGTAGCTTGCAGCATCAGTGAAGTTAGTTTTTTCACTCGGGTAAATTGCCGATGAATACATCATATTAGGATCTAAAAAAAGCGAGAAAAAGTCATTGCCAAGATCGTAATGTGCGGCAATATTTAACTTTGAATTCTGTTTACTATTAGATCTAAAGAGACGATGCGACCACCCCATAAATATATTACTAAACTTCGACCAGCCACTATTAAGTTTAAGCACTAGCTCCATATTTTGACACAGAATTTGAATCACATGCACAAGCTGAGGTGAACTCCAAGAACCTTTCATATAGGCCTCACCCGTACCTATCGCACCATTGAACAATATATCTCTATAGGTCGATTCATGCTCAATGGAAATTATACCGCAAACCTTGGCATCACTTTCTAACTCTCCAAATGAAAACTTCTCGCCATTATCAATGATGGTGAGACGACCGTAGGTTAGTTGTTCCAACCATTTAAATACCAGTTTTTTAGCCCAGCCATCAATGAAACTCAACGAAGACTGATTGATTTTTTTATTATCGATACTAACTGCTCTCATGCAGAGGCTCCTATGGGGTTGTGCTTATCTTATTAATACGCGGTACTGGGAAACTGTCTTTCTTTTTATGGGGTTTTGTCATTTTTAGCGACTATTCCCTTCAAGCTTAATTTATATTTGTCTAATTTTTGTTTTAACTGTCAAGCTCACAGAGCAAACCTTGCTATGCCTTAGGCTTAGGCATAGAAAAAAAAGGTATGCGCTTTACAAATAACTTAACTGCCTCCCAATATATGCCCACTACCACCTTCGTTGTCATCAAAGGGTAGTTCCATAGAACGCTATTCATATTTTTTTTACTCAAAGTCTGACGCTTTAAAGTCATCGTGACGTCAAATACTGACTGCTTATCTTGGTGAACATCGATATGCACCAGTAAATTTTTATCCGGAGCTTTACCAACCCAATGATATTCTAAATCCATAGGCTGAAATGGTGAAACGTGCATTTTTTTACTGAAGCTTATTGCCTGTTGAGCATGCTGAGACTTCTGTGCACTCGAGACGTTAGTTGAACCGGTTACATTTAGAATATACTGGCAACGTTCGCCCCAAGGCGTATTAGTAACCTCGAGCACAATAGTTTCTAGCTCTTGTCCATGTTTATCAAAGCAGTAGTAACAAGTTATCGGGTTAATAATAAAGCCAAAGTAACGTAGATTGGCTAACATCCGAATCGGCCCCTCTGGTCTTCTGCCATTTTCCAACTCTAACCAATCTGCTATAGCCTCATAAAGAGAACCCTTGGACTGCTTGTCAAAGAAGTCAGAGCGCTTAAATTGTGCAATGTTAAACTGCTGCTGAGACCACCAACGACTCTGCACAAAAACATCATCGAGTTCTTGCAGATCAAGGTAGACCATAAATACCTGATAGACAAAGCTATTCGGCTTCGGACTAAAACGCCTATGCCTCACCTGGCCTGAATAAATCGCACTATTCAGGTTATTTGAATTAACAGCTACACTCATATCAACCTATCTGTCTTATCTAATTCCACAATATTAAGCTCTATTGCGAAATCAATTGACCAATTGAATTTCTACCCAGCAGCTCATCGCTAGGTCTCATTACTACAAGCTTGACCCTAATTTTTCAGTGACACGGAGGGCACTAAGTACTCCGTCTTCATGAAATCCATTAGCCCAATAAGCGCCACAAAACCATGTTTTATTAACACCATTAATTGTCTCCCACTGTTCTTGTGCGGCAACACTATCTCGTGAAAATACCGGATGATCGTAAAAGTAAGTACCTAGTATTTTGTCTGGGTCAATCGCGTCAGTTTTGTTGAGAGTCACACAAAATGTCGTATCACTTTCTATCGACTGAAGGATATTCATATCATAGGTGAGTACCGGTAGCTTATCATCTAAGATCTTTTTAATCGGGGTATCACTATCGCCGCTGTTGGCAAGATGGATATCATTATCGCTAGCAGTTTGTTGATCCGCGATACGGTAGTTCCAACTAGACCAAGTCGAGCGTCGCTTTGGCAGTAAACTTATATCAGTATGTAAAACAACTTCATTTTTTTGGTAGGGTATCGCACTTAATAACTTGGTTTCTTCAACACTGGCATCACTTAACATCGCTAGTGCTTGATCACTATGGGCAGCAATTATAACTTGGTCAAAGCACTCACTAAGACCATGAATGGTTTCGATAAGGACACCATCAACATTGCGTTTAATGGATTTAATCGCGCTATCGAGCCGTATATTGTCTTTGAAGCGTTGACTTAATGGCTCTATATAGGCGCGTGAGCCGCCGTCTATTACCCGCCACTGAGGACGTTCACTAACACTTAACAAACCGTGATTGCGAAAAAAGTGTACAAAAAACTGTAGTGAAAAACTTTTCATAACGTTGGTTGAAGCCGACCAAATAGCCGCTCCCATGGGGATCAAATATTTATCAGTAAATCTTTGCGAGTATTTTTTTTGTTGAAGGTATTCACCCAAGGTCATTTCAAGATAGCGCCCACCACTTTCTACATCAAGCAAGGCCTCTTTATTAAAGCGCAAGATGTCGCGGATCATACACCAATGCTTCACACTAAATATATTACTACGCTGAGCAAACATAGTGTTTAAATTTGTACCGCTATACTCCAGACCGGTTTTTTCGCAACAAACACTAAAGCCCATATCAGTGGGTTTTGAGTCAACGTCTAATTGGGCAAGTAGTTTTTGGAAATTAGGGTACGTCCAATCATTAAAAACAATAAAGCCAGTATCAATCGCATAATCACGGCCTTCAAAATGAACGTCTTTGGTTGCCGTATGTCCACCTAGCCGATGACTCGCTTCAAAAACGGTAACGTCATGTTTAGGGCTTAATACATAAGCGGCGGTTAAACCAGAGATACCTGCACCAACAACTGCTATTTTCATTGTTACCTTTAACTGCCAATAAATTATATTTTTACGGCGCGAATACCTATAAGTAAACCTATAAGCATTCGCAACACTTTTTCTCAGCCTCTTAACGGCTGTTTTAACATTGCAAACTTAGATATCCGTATTTTGATCAGCGCCTTATGTTAGCAGCAAGCCACCGATACCAAAGCGAAGGAAACCCTGAAAAGATATTCAATATCCAATAAAATCGCCTAGGGAAATTGATAAACATTTTACGTTTATTCATCCCGTCTATAATTCTTTGCGCTGCGCTTTCTGCCGACATTATAAATGGCATAGGAAAATCATTGACGTCAGTCATGGGGGTTTTAACAAAACCTGGACGTACAATGCTTATGTCGAATTGCTGATAAGGTAAGTCCATTCGCAATGATTTTAAAAAATAATCAGCCGCTGCTTTTGAAGCCCCATAAATCTCAGCACGAGGAAACCCGATCACAACAGTTAAACTAGTGATACCAACTATATAAGGTTTAAATACTGATTTTTTTAATAATGGCATTGCGATAGCGACAGAGTTAACGAGTCCAAAAAAATTAACATCAAATACTTCTTTATAAGTTTTCTCGTTAAAGGCTAGATTATTCTCATACTCAACAATACCGGCTGCAAAAATAGCCACATCGATAGATTCAACTCTAGCTGCCAACTGATATTGCACATCGCTAACTTGAGCAGCATTTGTCACATCGACTGGAAGGGCTATTATTTTTTGGGGCGAGAGTTTGGTGAGCTCTTCTAGCTTCTCTTTGCTGCGAGCGCTGACGATAACTGTTGCCCCCATTTGGGCAAGTTGGAGTGCTAAGCAACGGCCGATGCCAGAGCTAGCGCCAGTTATCCACACAGTTTTACCATGCCAGAGTTGAGGATTATTCGATGATTTACTAATAGATGTTGGGGGCATATAGAATTTTTATTATTTTAATTGGCTTTAATCATACGCGCTTTTACTACACGAATAACACTACCTAAGACCGGAATGTGCTCGTATGTCATTGCACCCATGTCGTAAAAATCTTCCTGAGAAGTTATTTTGTTGTCTATAAAATGTATTATACTAACGCCTACAAGACTTAGACGTGCATTATTTTTTAATGATGCGTGACTATATTCCATTTGCCATTTAAGACAAGCTGAAGTTTCATCGACTATTTCGTCAGTGAAAGTAAATTGACAATATGTAAGATTGGAACAAATTCCGCTAAAATATTTTTTTAACGCTTCTACGCCATTGATTTTGTGTAACGGATCTACAAAAACTACATCGCTAGCATATATATGCTCGAGATTTTTTAACGACGCTTGATCGAAAGCCTCATAATACTGCTTTAATTTAGTCAACGGTGGTATCATTATACGTCTCAGCTGATTTTTTGTTGTATGTATGGTGTGTGGCTACACGTGACTGTAGGTCTAGTATTTGGGGCTTATAATATGTGGTAGTTATTTAACAATTACGCTTTACACTTTTATACAGATCACACTCAATCGATTGATCCGAAGGCTCTAGCTCGCCGTAAATCTGAAGATAGATAATAAATTAGAAGGGTGTCATTAACCTCTTGCTATTATATTGCATATTCATTTAGATGAGGAAAAATCTCGTGTCCAAAGCCCTGAAACTCAAGCAATCATATAAAGCAAACGCAGAAATATCTATGAAATTAGAGACCGCTATAAAGAAACCAACTTCTTTTTGGAATGAACACTTAATAAAAGTAGGTAATACCCAGGACAGAGAATCTTTCAAAGCTCTTTACGAGCATTTTGGACCGCTCCTCAAAAGTTATTTCATGTCCAAATTTCCTAATCAGCACTCTCTTCAAATGATGGATGAGCTGGTACAAGAGACGATGATCAAGGTTTGGCAGAAAGCCAATAGCTATGATCAGGGAAAAGCGGCTGCAAGCACCTGGATTTTTACGCTCGCCAGAAACACGCGCATTGACATGCTGAGACGTCAAAACAAATACGCTAACACTACGTCTATCGAGACAGAAGAGATTTGGGAAGACACGACTGAGAATGGTCCCTATCTGCTACTACAAAATAATAGGCAGGCTGATGATATCCAACAGTCTTTGCAAAAATTACCCGAAGAACAAGCTTTGGTGATTCGTAAGGTTTATATGGAATCAAAGTCCCATAGTGAGGTGGCTGAAGAGCTTAGTCTACCTCTTGGCACGGTAAAATCGCGAGTTCGTCTTGCGCAAAACAAACTTCAAGCGTTAATTAAATAATTAGTTAACACTTCCATAAAAACTTATTAAGAAGCATTTATCTTTACAGGCAAACGTTATGATCCAGCACCATCCCACTGATAATATACTTGTCGAATTTGCGGCCGGTACACTTGATACAGCACAGGCTGTTGCGGTCAATGCGCACATGCACTTCTGTACCAAGTGCCAACAAAACATCAAAAAGATGGAGCAAACTGGTGGCGCGATGCTTGATAGTCTCGATCCCGAAGCTTTAGCAGAAGATAGCTTCGATAAGTTATTGAGCGCAATTGAAGTTATGGCCGCTAAGAACATCTCTACAAATCATGGCACTGACGACACCTTGACAAACAATAAAGCTGATCTTAGAAATGAAGAAGCGGTCAATATAGCTCGAGATTACGGTCGTCTGCCTAAGGTAGTCGCAAAAATGATGAGCCAAAAGGCGCTGAAATGGCGATATATCAACTCATCATTGCAAACAAGTCACTTGATTGCAGGCCAAAATGTACATCAAGTATCGCTACAAAAAATCAGTGCCGGTGGCGTTGTACCCGAGCACGATCACTCTGGCACAGAGATGACCGTTGTGCTCAAGGGCAGTTTTTCGGATAAAGAAGGTATTTACCAAGAAGGTGACTTTATTCTAAAAGAGCCGGGTCAAATTCACCAGCCTATTTCAGCTCGAAATGAAGATTGCCTTTGCCTGTCGGTCGAGAGCGCACCTGTTAAATTAACCGGATTCTTTGGTCGTATGGTTAATCCATTTATCAAGCATAATGCCGCCTAGGGTCAACTTCTAAGCTATATCGTAAAAATTTTATATTAGGCACTTTTGGTGCCTTTTTATTGTCTATTATTCTATTTTTTTCCTCTGTAACTACTGTCTTATCTCCCTGCTCTGTCTTCTTTTTATACTATATGCAGCCTCTTTGTTGTCTATTTATTGTGTGTTTTTTTGTGAAACTACTTAATTCGAAAATTTAATGCAGTAGTTAAGAAATTTAAGCTATGATTAGATTAGAAGTATTTTTGTATTTTATAAATAGTAGGCCTATGTCTGATTTGCCCATATTTTGCACCGATGGAAAACAATGCCAATTAGAGCCCAAGCTTGATGCCCTAGCCGCAGAGGTAGAACAACTCACCGATCTAGTAACTAAAGACACCTTGACAGGTTTGTCAAATTATCGTCATTTTACTAATGTCGTGAGTCAAGAAATGGAACGATCTAGGCGCACGGGGCAACCCATGACATTAATAATTATCGATGCTGACCACTTTAAAAAAGTGAACGATAACTGGGGCCATGAAGTTGGCAATCATGCCTTAAAGCTTATTTCTAGTTGTATTGTACAAAGTATTCGACAACTAGATATTGCCTGTCGTTATGGGGGCGAAGAGTTCGTCGTTATCTTTCCCAGTACAGACATCACCACATCTATAAGAGTAGCAGAGAGAATCCGTGCTGCAATTGAAAGTACGCCCCTCATAATACAATTGGACGATTCAGACGAACCAATTAAACACACATTAACCGTCAGTATTGGTGTCAGTAGCTTCCCCGCCAAGATTGAAAATGATGATTGGCATAAACTGGTAGAAAGAGCGGATAATAAACTTTATGAGGCTAAGCTTAATGGGCGTAATCAGGTTTGTTACGGCAAAATAGCTACCGAGTCACAACAAGTGAGCGAAGATGAGAAATCAGCACTTTTTGATATATTCAATAGTGGATAAGGTCTCTATACATATAGTGAATTTATTCGTAGGCATGGCTTCGTCGAGTTTTCGCTGGGACTGAATTTATTAATGAAAAATTGGCTACGCCTTATCTCAGCGCTCATTGTGGAGTAAATAAAACCTAGTCACATAAATATTCGTGTGACTACCGCAAAAACTTAATTGCCTAAAAAAACTATAAACCTAGAGTCGCAGGCAGCCTTCAATAAGCTAGCAACGGACATAGCATCGACAATCTCCCCACTATGTACCATTTTAATAGCCTCTTTTAGTGGTAAATGCTTAACACTAATATCTTCTGTATCTTCGTGACTAGTGTGTGTTTTAGACAGCTTTTGCGCCAAATAAATAGTGGCGAGCTCATCTGTAACTGAATTCGATAACTGTAATTGTAACCATTCGCTCCACTGTGTTGCCTCTAAGCCAGCCTCTTCAACAAGCTCACGCTTAGCTGAGTCAAGACAAGCCTCTTCAGCAGGAGACCCTCCCTCGGGAATCTCCCAAGTCATACAGTTATGAGGATACCGAGTTTGTTGTACCAGCCATGTCCAGCCCGAATCATCTATCGCTAAAATACCCACTGCATGGTTTTTAAAATGTACACAGCCATAGATACCTTCGCTACCACCTGGCGTTAATACCGTATCGTGATCAACACGTATCCAAGGGTTTTCATAAACTACTTCGCTTGAAAGCTGCTGCCATTGTTGTTTAGTCGCAGCAGTTTTTTGTACCATTTTTTTATCGCGTGTCATATTATTTCTGTCTACTAACAGTCCATATTATAATCGTCAATTTTGTGGATAAGGCATCAAACTCTTTAACCGCAACTATATGCTTGCCCTGTATCGCCTTTGGCACCGAGTTAATGCCAACATCAGCTCCATAATAACTAAAAGCAATTTCTCTTTATTGTCGCACAAGCTATATGTAGTCTTGTGCATCTTATCAAAATACATTAAATAGTATTGTTGAAAATTCATATTCGCTTATTGCGACTTGCTATTACGCTAATACTGTCATTAATCATGTATATCCTTCAATCACTTAAACATACACCGTTTGTTAACGACAACACACAGCACTGTTAACAAAAAATTATTTTATTTAGCTTATTGTAACCCTGCACTTAAAGAGACAAGATAAAACCACCTGCCGAATAAATCCAATCTTTGCTGACGGTTAAGTGATTCAATCGAGGTGTCTCAACATCACAAAAGGAAGACATCTAAATACAAATTCTCTTATATAAATAGGTAACGGTGAGAGTATCAATAAGGAAAAAAGTGAGGACGAGAATAAGAGCTAAACTTATGTACCTAAGGCGATAGCATCAATAAAAATAAAAGGCGTTATCTAATGCCTAATAAACTTGTTAACATAAATAAATCAACCTAAGCTTTATAAATAATAATGAATGTTCAATTAGATCGCATAGCGAATAATGGTCAAGGCTTATCCGTGTTCAAGGTGTTCACTGCGGATACTGCAGACGGCATAGCATACAAGGGAAACCCTGCAACTGTTGTTATCGTTGATTCATTGCCAACCTTAAAAGATCATCTTGCTCTTCTACAACGCCTAAACAATGGCGATACCAAAAAGCAGGTAATTCCTGAATTTATGACACTTGTCTATATTAGTCCTTTGAATTTAGGTCTCAATTTGAATGACAAGCTTAATTCGAATCCAAATGAATTTGCTATTCGATGGTTTTCATCAACAAGTGTTATTAAACGTTGTGGTCATGGCACACTAGCTGCTGCTGCCTTTTTAGTAGAACATCGCAAAAATGACCTATTATCCACACCATACCCCTCTCTTTTAACGCTAAAGTTTCACTCTGATAGCGAATCTCTTAATGTTCGCGTTATACAACAAAAAGATAGCCTGAAAATAAATTCAAACTCTTTTGCGTTACAGTTAGAGCAGGAGAGCTTGGTCACTAGCCATGAGATGCTACATTTAGGTGCTAATCTTAATATTTTAAGAGAAAATAAAACTAATAACGATGATGGTTATCTAATTATAGAGTTAAGCAGTGCACGTGAAGTAGCGGAATTTACGCTAACAACAAGCATCATAGACGCTATTGCTGAGCGCGCTCTAATAGTAACCGCTGTAACAAAAAACAAACACTTTGATGTTGCTTTTAGATACTTCGCACCTTTTTATGGGCAGTTAGAAGACAGTGCCACCGGTTCAGCGGCGAGTGTGCTGTCACCCTTCTGGGAAGCACTATCGCAGGCAGGACAACTGCGCTGCTACCAAGCGTCTCAAAACGGTGGGTTTTTTATTATAGAAAGAAATAACAATAATAATCATTTAGGATCCGCGTCGAACACTATTGCAGTGATTGGGCATGTGACATCGACCGCGCTCAAGGACTACACCCAATAAACTAGACCACAGAAAAATAGTTAACGCTGAACAAATTATCATCGTCTGTCCATACCTTATCTAGAAGAAACCCTGCTCTTTTAGCAAGCTCCGAGAAGCTATCAACGGTATATTTATAAGAGTTTTCTGTATGAATTGTCTCACCTTGTTCAAATAAGAACTCATTATCGGCAATGTGAACCAACTGCTGATCATCACTCACCAGATGCATTTCTATTCGACTTTTATCGCGATTAAAAATAGCGCGATGATTAAATGAACTCGAGTATATATTGGCATCTAACTCTCTATCGATACGATGCAACAAGTTGGTATTAAACGCCGCTGTAATACCATCGGCATCATCATAGGCTGCCTCTAAAATAGCGCTGTCTTTGACTAGATCAACGCCAATCAACAGTCCATCTCCCGATTGTAAGTTATCAGCAAATTGTTTTAAAAAATTCACAGCATCTTCGGGATCAAAATTACCGATCGTCGAGCCCGGAAAAAAGATAACTCGCTTATTAACAGAGGGTTTAGCTGGAAGTGAAGAAAATATATTATGTATTTGTTGTGTGTTTAAAAAGTCGATAACAATTGGACTAACACTAATCGCCGGAAATCGCTCAGACAGAATTTTACTTGAAAACTGGAGAATTTCTTCCGAAATATCCATTGGAACAAAACCCGCAGGAGCATTTAATTTATCGAGTAATAATCCAACTTTTTTAACCGACCCGGCACCTGGCTCTAACAATAATACTTTATCTCCCATCAAAGCTGACATTTCTTCGGCATACCTTTCGTAGATATGACACTCTGTACGAGTCACGTAATATTCTGGCGTATCACATATAGCTTCAAATAATTGCGAGCCTTTTGCATCGTAAAAATATTTACATGGTAATGTTTTTTGTGGCTTAGATAGGCCGCTAACGACCTCGGCTAAAAACTCTTGGTTCAATAGCTTTTCTTTTTTTTGTCTCTCATTCACGCTTTCGTCAATGTCGTCTTCAACTACAGCTTGCTCTACTGTCAACATACTAATTCCTGTTTATATCGGTGATTATTGATAACGAATAGAGATATCTCTATTCTTAAGCTTACGGTTATCTAGCAAGACGGATACCGGTAAATTGCCACTGCTGGTGCGCATAAAAAAAGTTTCGATATGTTTCCCGTGTATGGCCAACTGGTGTAACACAAGAGCCACCTCGCAAAATATTTTGGTTTGACATGAATTTGCCGTTGTACTCACCGGCTCTTCCACTGAAAGGCGAAAACCCTGGGTAAGCGCCGTAACCACTTGTCGTCCACTGCCAAACATTATCAAATGCTTGCAGAAATATGCTGGAAGACTTGTTATCTTCAGACATTGCATTAACGGTTGCTGCCGATGGATGTAATTTAATATTGCTCATATTAGCTGATACATATGGCTTTGCATTCATTTGCCTAGCTGCCACTTCCCATTCAAATTCAGTGGGTAGCCGAACTCCTAACCAATTTGCATAGGCGCTAGCTTCATAATAATTGACATGCGTCACAGCTTGATGACTATTTAACGGCAATAGGCCGAAAAGTGTAAATTCAAACCATTGCTCTTGTTGTTTTACCCAGTATAGTGGTTGTGGTTTGTGCTTTTGCGCGAGTTGTTGTTGAAGCCATGTCCAACCATCAGCTAACCAGAACTCGGGATTCTGATAACCCCCACTAGCAATAAACTCTGCATATTCCCCATTGGTAACGAGGCGAGAGGCAATAGCAAAATCATGGATATAGGTACTGTGTGCGGGCCTTTCATTATCGAAACTAAATTGCTTATTATTATGGCCCACCGATGCTAAACCACTAGAAACTGGCAGCCACTTCAAGGCAACGGCTTCCGTTTCCACAAACTCAGCTGGCAGACGCTTGTAGGCGGGATATAGAGGGTTATAAAAAAAAGCATGTTTGATATCGGTTAATAATAACTCTTGATGTTGCTGCTCGTGATTGAGGCCTAACACTAACAGGCCTGACAATTCACTGATTGATTCCACATCAGTATTTTCAAGGTTATCAAACAATAGTTGTATCGCCTCGTCGACAAACGTTCGATACGACAAAATATCGCTTAGAGATGGGCGGCTGATTAAACCTCTTTGAGCCCGTGGATACTGCTCGCCAATACCATTGTAATAAGAATTATATAAATAATTGTAGGCTTCACTGAAACGTGAATAACCTTTTAAGTAGGGGCACAGAATGAAGGTTTCATAAAACCATGTCGTATGTGCTAGATGCCATTTTGCAGGACTAGCATCCGGCATCGACTGAAGTTGCGCATCAGTTGCTGATAGCGAAATTATCAAATGTAATGACTGAGCGCGTATTTTTAAATATCGATCAACAATGCTTTCTGTTGCATCAATAACGAGTGATTCCATAGTGAGAGGCTCTTACTTTTATAAAACGAGGGTTATGCTTGTAACTAACATGTCTTTTTATGGTGATGATCTAAATTATTATATGATTGAGTTTTCGCCCTTGTGCTTCATTTGCTCTTTTAATGCAATTTCAGAATCATAGTCGGGATGCTTTAAGATTTCATCGATATAGCGCTGAATATAGACTCGACCTCTGTAGGTGAAAACTCCAATATATATCATCGCCAACAGCGTGAATAAAACAATGGCTGGTTGTCCGAAGATTAAGGCTAAGGTACTGCCAAATATAAGCACGAAAAGCACTTGTATTTTAGCATTAGACAGTAATTTAGCTTTACACTTGAGCGCCTCATCTTCTGAGTGTATACCTGTATTTTGAAATGTTTGGCATAACATATAAAAATCTAATTTCTTTTTTTGTTCTAGCTTATCCAGCTTAATCATTATGGCTAATACCTATATCTCTGACGAGATTATTGTTTAGACGGCCGAATCACACTACAACTGCCGTAAATATAATTAATCATTCACTGTTTTTTCATCAAACACAATCTTAATTATCTATACCAACAATAGTTATTTTTAAAAAAAAAGAAAAAATTAATAGAAACAAAGACTTAAAGCTATTGTTTGCCATTAATTGCTCGTCCTCGCAAGCAAATAAACTAGCATCAGATAGCCTTAGCTTTATAGTCAAGAGAAGCGCTTTAGAAATCCCTGAAATTTATGCATGCCCCTTAAGAGCTTACCTGATAGCTTTTGATATCAATCGGTTAAGCAATTTCAATAGAGGTTTTAGCACTACTAGCACTAAAAAATAAAACTTCTTTATAAAACAACCATATCGAAAAAATATTTAAAACCATTAACCATTGAGAACACTATTGATCTTGTACGTTATCTAAACCTATATGGACATTAAGATTTTGTATTTTAAGACTTTAGCACTTAATTTTCTAATGAAATCACCCCCTGCATTTTTGACAAGTCTATTTAATTGAGTCGTAATTTGGTTAATGCTAGCTTAAATTGACACTAAATAGAGGACACTGCTAGAGAAATATGATCTACCTTAAGCATTGGCAATATAGCTGAACTATTACCGAGAAATATTTGTTTAGGATCCGGCCTATTAATAAGCACTCTTAATAAACACTCTCAATCCCGCCAACCCAATGCCTAAGTAGTGCATAACAGAGACAATAAAACCTCACATCGCGCAAACCCTTTATTTTGAAACATATTAACAACATTACTAGAATTGAGTCAGTCATTACTATTATTTTAAAACCTAGAGCTAGTAGATAATTAATTATTGGTCTCAGATCTTATCTGCCAATCATGCGGACAGTTTAGAGCAAACTATCACTACCCATACAAAAATCAGCTTAGAGACTAATAAAACAGCGTCTTTATTGGTTAAACTTATTTACTAATGCCTGCTATGTTAGTAAACCCTTAAGGCATCCTAAAAAATATCTATATCTACAATAAAATGTAATGCACACACGATATAGATTGATGTGTCGTGTTGCTGTATCGACTCATTGAGAATCAACAATGTTCAGTTACGTTTCAGTAGTTATATTATCACTTTTAGTTAAATTTTAGCTTTTATTAAAACAAATCTAACTGCTCGAGGGATTCTTCGGTCACGTCTCTAAAACGCACACCTATACCGAGGAGACGCACCGGCTGTTGATACCTTAACCATACTTCTTTGAGTAGCTGCTCACACAGGTTTAGGCTTAACTCTACATTGCTACTCTCGATGGTTGTTTTTGTAAAATCAGCTAGCTTCAACTTAATAAAGCACTTACTTATCTTCTGTTTACTGTTGAGTGCATCTAAGCGTTGATGTAGGCGATCAAATAATGTTGCTAGTAATGGGTAGCATTTATCTAGGCTTGGTATATCGTTATTAGTGGTATGTTCGACACTTAATGATTTTCTAAACTCCCGCATTTTAACTTGACGATCGTCGTCTCCTCGACTTAACTGATAGAGGCGCTTGCCAAACACACCAAATTCATAGATTAAATCGGATTCTGAAAGCTGCTGAAGATCATTGCAGTTAAAAACATTTTTATTGTGTAGCTTACGTAGTGAACACGGACCCACACCAGGAAGACAATCGACAGGTAAGCGCTTAAGAAAAAAAGCCATTCTATTTGGCTCAACGACAGTTAAACCATTTGGTTTTTGCCAATCACTGGCTACTTTTGCTAAAAACTTATTTACCGCTACCCCTGCAGATACAGTAATGCCTACTTCTTTTTTAATTCTCCGTCTAATATCCTTGGCGATAAGTGTCGCACTGCCCAGGCAATGATGTGAAGCTGTAACATCAATATAAGCCTCATCGAGCGAGACTGGCTCTATATTATCGGAATAGTCCAAAAACACACGACGCATTTTTATGGCTGCCTCTCGATATTTTTCCATGCAATGGGGTAAGATAATAAGTTGTGGACATAAACGTTTGGCATGTGCCGAGGCCATAGCAGAATGCACACCAAAGGCGCGTGCCTCGTAACTACAAGTAGAGATAACACCTCGTCTTGAAGGGTCACCTCCAACTGCAACAGGTAAACCTTTTAAATCGGGAGAGTCTCTAATTTCTAATGCAACAAAAAAACAATCTGCATCACAGTGAATAATTTTTCTCATTATTATCTACTTTATAATTGTCTATTGAATGACTACACAAACTCAATGAGCCGGACACTAATACTGTATATAAAAACAGTATACTATTTTTTACTGCAAAAAAGAAAGAAACAAAAACAAATAGCAACAACTCAATAACAAAATAAGCGTAGTATATTCGACGCCCCAACAAATTTTATTATCGCCAAATTATCTATTAAATAAATACGAGGGAAAAATGAATACAGAAATGTGGGATCCGAATGCAAACACATCATCTAATAACTACCGACTCGATAACGATTTTCTTAAAAGAATTATTAATATGTCTGAAATTGATGATTCAAGTCATTTCAAAAGTTTACTGACAGAAAATGAGATAAAAAAACATCGCGATATAATGTTTTTAACAAAGGAAGTGTGGTTTGAAGCCTTAGAAAACTTTAATGATGTAGAGTTAATTGCATTAATTCATTTTTTTACGCTTGCAGAAGTGCATTTTAATAATTGGCATGCAGAAGATAAATCACCCGTTATTTCGATAGCAAAACTACTGCGCAAACGGAAACATTCACTTGGTAAAAAATTATTAATTTGGATTAAAAACAACAACAAAAATAAATTCTTACCTTTTGGGCCTCTTTAAGTATAAAAAATCAATTTATTTAGTAAAAAAACACTTTTTTTGCTAAATAAAAGTTACACTTTATTTATTATTTTATTATTAACTGTATAATTACCTTCCAATTAATACAGCATTATAATTTTATTATTTACTACTCGAAAGGAACATAAAATGGCCGTACGTAAAAAGACATCGGTTAATCCGGTACAAAAATTAGAAGCAGAAATTGCTAAACTCAAAAAAGACTTAGGTAAAGCTCGAATACAAGAAATTGCCTCTCTTAAAAAACAAATCATCGCAGCATCTAAAACTGTAACAACTGCCGCCGTTAAAGTTAAATCTGCGAGTGTTAAAGTTGCGGCTCTTCGCAAGAAGAAAAAAACAGCTGCAACAGTAAAACAGTTAGTGGCAGCAACTAAAGCTGTTGCAGACACTAAGTCTGCTGCTGCTTCAGCAAAAGCCGCGTCAGCTGTAGCCAAAACCGCACTTGCACAAGCAGTTGCCGACAACAAACAGGAAGTTACTATAGAAAAGTCAGTTGCTTCAGCTGAAGCTGCATTGACTAAAAAACAAGATATGGCAGACAAAAAAGCAGCAGCCAGAGCTAAAGTAGCTGGTAAGAAAGCCGCTATTCGTGCTAAAGCAACTGCTAAAAAAGCCGCTATCAAAGCAGCCGATGTAGCTCGCGCTGCCGCTAAGAAGGCTAAACTAGCCTCCGCAAAAAAAGCTGCTAATGCTAAATTATCTGCAAAAAATAAAGCAGTTAAAGCTACATTAGCCGCAAAAAAAGCTGTCGCTAAAGAAAAAATGGCTGCAAAGAAAGCAATCGTTAAAACTAAATTGGCAGCTAAAAAAGTAGCTGCTAAAGCAAAGGCACCGGCTAAAAAGAAAGCGGTTAAAGCACCCGCTAAACAGCAAGCCGTCAAAGCTCCTACTCCTGCTAAAAAAGTAGCTAAGAAAAAGGTAGTTAAAAAGTAGTAAGCACTCACCGCCAGAGTAGTAATCTTTAAAGGGCTCCTATTATTTTGGAGTCCTTTTTTTATAAGCAGCAATTACTGTTAATTATGTGAAACTGCGAATTTTATAAGCTTATCTGTTAAGCACCTTGATTAAGTCTAGGCGCGATAGATAACAATTATTGTGTTAACCACTCGTTTCACCCCATGCTTTTGCTCTTGATGAAGCTCTCAATTGATAATCATTATCAGCCACCAGCTTACATTCAACTTTATAATATAGTGCTTCATTTTTACTAGTCACTGAATCAAAAACTAATCTGTAAATAATCACATCATCTTCAATAATAGCCCCAGACAAACTGTCTTTGATGATTTTCGGTGCCTTGAACTCGTTTTTTCGCCGCTTCATCACACCAGCTTTCGCTTATTGTTTTCTATCCAGCTCTTTTTGAAGTAGTTGCTGTTATTCCTGTTCTTTTAGCAAGCGCGCTTGCTCTTCTCGGAGCTCGTAAGGGTCAGTTATTTGCTGAGTATTGTTGTCAAATTCAATAGAAAACGAATAGCGCTCTATGGTTCTACAGCGAAACGTAAATATTAGGTGCTCGGGCTTCGATCTTCCCTCTAATAATTTGCCACTCAGTAAGCGATGACATTTTTCGGTTTCTTTTATAACAATAGCTGCATGTTTAAGCTTTTCAAAATGAGATTCATAAGCTTTTGGTAGCCATAAACTAGCATTATCTGGCCAAAACTCATTCGCGCTCAAACGTTGAGCCATAAATAGGCTCGCCGTGAATGCGGACACCATTAATAGAACCATGTAGAAATGTATTCGGCAAAAACGCATTACTGACCTCTTAACAATTAATCATAAGGCTAAAGTGTAGGAGCTCGTATTAACAACTGCCAATACTGATAGCGCTATTGTTAGTGTTATGAGTACAAATTACGACTATAACTTAACGAAAGATGTGTTTAAAATGGTTTTAAACTAAATAGAAAGCTAAGGTCTTTAATAGAATGGATAAATTTGAAAACATTACAACTATCGATGTAAAAAAGTTAATTAGTGACGGGCCCGTAAGTTTTGCGGACATTCGTGACCTTGATAGCTTCAATGCTAGCCATATAGAAGGCGCAAAACATCTGACTAACGATAACTTACAAGAATTTATACAAGAGTCAGACCCCGACGGCACATTAATTGTTTATTGTTTCCATGGGCATTCGAGTCAACCTGCTGCGCAATTATTAATTGATAGAGGCTTTGAAAACGTTTATAGCCTAATCGGTGGTTTCGAAAGCTGGATAGATCCCATCAACAATGCTTAATGTGATCACTATTACCGCAAAAAATTTCTGCTGAAGTTAACTGGCTCTGCTTAAGATTGTAGCGCCAGACTTGGGTCCGGCACCTGTCCGGCAATAACTGTCAAATTACCAAAGGTATTTGTCCATTTAAGCAAGACTCTGGCAAAATCTATTGACTGTTCATGTAAAGCTTTTAACTCGGCTTCGCCATTTTTTTGTCCCTTAAATAATTTGATCTCGCGATGACGATTAGCGAGAGGATGTCCCGCATATTTTGAGCGATACATTTCTAGTTTCCATCGAAATGTATCGACGGTATGGCGGTAATAAAGTAACTTTGTCTCTAATGAGACTATCGTGAAGTCTAATATAGATCCAAACATACTAAAGTTGGTACCAAATATAATCGCTTCCCGACAGGTTTCATCAACACTCACATCTGCCGTTCGTGAAATAGAGAGCAATATAGATAAATCACCAAATACTTCGCCTGGAGTCACATAATTAATATGTTGGGTGACACCTTGTTGATCTTGCACCGTTACAACGAGTTGTCCCTTAACTAAAAAATAAGACCAGCTATCTCTTTGACCCTTTTTTAATACGTTTTCGCTAGTATCAAACCTAATAATTCGCGAGTAGTGAAGTAAGGTTTGATAATCGGCCTCACTATATTTTCTAACTGATTTATAAAATGGAATGGCTCGAAGCACCCGCTCTATAGTTTCATCGGCGAGTTTCGATATATCAAGAATTTTCATTGTGTTTCCTTTTGCCGTTATCGAATCCACTTTAAAATTTTTATTCTTATAGTATTATTCAGACATGCAATTTTGTCTAGCGAGTCAGTTTGATTTTTGGATATTTCTTCTAATAATATTAAGCGTCGTGACCGATTATACTTTATTCATTATGTGGTAATTCTCTTGAAGGTCTATCAATCATTACTAAAGCGCAGTGATTACGAGCTATGATTGAGAGCTATACCGCTGCATTGTTAACCTTGCTTCAAGTCTCATATACTCACCCACATGTAATTTTTATGCTTAGCGGCGATGGCTTGAGACCCCTTGGGGAGATCCAATACTCGCTGGACTGGTGCATCTAAACTATGCTGCGGTTCGTCGTAATGAATGTCTTGTACCACTACTGAACCCTCATAGGTTTGGTACATATGCTTCGCTACACTATAACCGTTCACCTCATATTGGGCATATAAACTAGGATATAAATCTTCAGCACTTGCGGCACAACAGATATAGCTGCCACTATACCAGTCATTCCGGACCTCCCCGTCATAATACGCGTCGAATATCCAATCACTCGAACGCTGATGCTGCTGAATAAGTTTATTTGTAAACAGTGAATTTATCGCGACGCGATTCTCCTCGCTATCCCATAACGGACAAGGGGTGAAAGATGAACTATTAATCGATTGGACACTCACTGCGTCGATGACATATAAACTACCGTAAACTTCTCTAGTGGCCCATTTACCCCGCTATTCACATAAGCGTCGCCATGAAATTCTAAAGCCATGCTAAGATTGAGCCCGCCGCCCAATCTTCATTCGGCAGTCGCACCATCTTCTAGTTTAATTTTTGCCCCAGCGCCCAGAGTCATTGCCTCGCTGGTAATGATCGTCACATCGCCGTGTATTGTCAGCGTAATATCCGATTGCAGGTTTATCACACTGCCATAATATGTCATTTCCTCATCAGTAACACCGATGCTATCGGCAGAGAGGTACGTATTCGGTATCAAGGTAAAATCTGCGTTATCATCTGGATCAATTTCAATAGTATTTCTTATAGCCGTCATAACAGCTGTCATCTCATCGGTACTTTGGATAAATCCTGCTTCGTTGTTTTCGTATCCCTTTCCGGCAATTGTGGTCCCCGCTCCATAAGTCGTCTCGCCTTTCGCGTCTGTGAAGTAATACTTCGAATTGGCTCCTAGCGTGATTGTTGCGTCAGCGAAGATAGCGCCGGCCTCACCCTAAGCTCCTACGACCACGGCGGCGCCTTGGTTGATGTCTTAAGCCGTGGCATAAGTCCCTAATCTCACAGCAGCGACCGCGGAAATTTGTTTAACATTTGACCCGACACCCTCGGTAAAAGCAGCGCCATTATAGATATCAATTACGGTAGTGTAAGTACCAATAGAAACGGCCGCTTGTACAGCTAGATGTCCGTTAACATCGGAACTGGGGGCCGAATTTTGGGATGTGCGGCTATATTTAGCGCCGCTCCCGAAATTACAGAATACGAGGAAAAATCAACATATACCTCTGCAACTATTTCTGATTCTGAATGATCAGCATAAGCTAAACCATCGACAGACACTGCCATGGCTTGATTTGCGCTAATAAGGTGGCAAAAGGGATATGTTTGATGGCATGTCAGCAATGATATTGGCTGCCCGGTACTCGCTCGGTTAAGTCCGATATCATTTAACTCTAAACAGCCGCAATGAGCGATAGCTTGCGAGTCACGCTTTATTCAATTGTATGGCCGTTAATCGCTTAATGGTGCCCTTTAATCAATTTTAAGGACAGGCAGCTTACTGCCATTTTTTCCTGATCAACTCGTTTTTAAATACGGCAAAAGTAGTCATAGGCCGTTCAGATCTGTACGGGTCGTATGTGTCATTACAAAACTTGATTTTAACTAGCTGGACACGCGGAGGGTTTTCAGCAGTTGTGGTGCCAAAAGAATGGCTAAAAGTGTTTCGCCGTTGGCGGTTTCAACCTTGAAATGCATAATTAATTAAACCACTAGTCTAGTAATGTGATGTTCGTCGCGTTATTCTTAACAAATTTAATATTTGTGGGGCATCAAATTGAAATCGATAAGCATCGAGTTAGATCATCAAAGTGGTGTAGACGCATTAACTCTCGAAGAATCGAACAAACTTGTCAAAGTGCAAAGAGATATTTTAGAGATCGTCGTAACCGGCAATGATTCTCAGAGCGCGTTAGATTCGCTTTGCAAGATTGCCGAAGATATTGTCGATAATTCTATAGCTTCTATCATGATATTTAATGCATGCCGAACTGAGTTGCTAGTTCGAGCAGCTCCTAATCTTTCACATCAAGCATGCGAAGACTTAAACGGACTTGTTCCAGGCGAATTTTCAGGTTCGTGTGGAACAGCCGTTTACAAAGGAGTACCGCAATTCGTGTGTGACACAAGTACAGATAAACGCTGGGAAAATTTACAAAAGCATATTTTTGACTTTAATGTTCACGCCTGTTGGTCTATGCCGATAGTGGATTCTAACAATCAACCTATTGGCTCATTTGCGTTGTCCAGTTTTTCAAAGAGAGAACCCAACCAATTTCAAAAGAATTTGATGCAAACTGCTAGCTATTTAGTCAGCTTGGTTTTAAGAAGAGAGACCGAGTCGGTTATGTTGAAGCAAGCCGCTCACTATGATGCGCTTACTAATATTCCAAATCGTAGCCTATTTAATGAAAGAATTGCTCACGCGATGGCGAAAGCTAACCGAAGCGGTACCCGTTTAGCTATATTCTTTATTGATTTAGACAATTTCAAACAAATTAATGACAAATATGGTCATAATGTGGGTGATAAAGTCTTGCAAGAGGTCGCATTTCGATTTCAAAAATGTATTAGAGGGGAAGATACATTTGCAAGAATTGGCGGAGACGAATTTATTCTATTAGTTGAGAATAATGACGCTGTCGTCGAATTGACTTGGATAGCGGAGAAACTGCAAAATGCTATATTTGATCCAATTGTTCTTGAGGGGGCAGGTGATTCGGCAAAGGATGATTATCAAATTGCCGCCAGTATAGGTATTAGTATTTATCCTACACATGGACTTACCTCCTATGAATTGTTGGAATGCGCAGATAAGGCCATGTATATTGCAAAGTCCTCAAAAAATTCAAACATTCAGTTTTATTCTGAGTTAGCAACTGACCTTATGAAGCAATAAGGTCTTGAATAAGATTATTATTGCACGAAACAACTTTATTCTGCTCTAACATTGATGTTCATTATCGAATAATTAGCGTTTGCTCCTAACCTGATTCTCTTGTGAAATAGTTTTAGGCCTCTGATGCACTTAGTACCTATCCCGTTTAAATACACCCTCACGAATTCTTAATATATTGTGGTCGTACTCAATATTAAATAATAGCTTTCTCGCGAATCTACGGAATTTTCAGAGAGTTTAAAAATTGATATTGCTTATATCAACTATCAGGCAATTTTTGTCGCTAACCAATACTATTTACCGGTTGTGATGAACCTTAACATGCCTGTCGCGATTCATTCTAATCATATGGCCAAAATTCACAGCTCAGAAGAGAAGTAGTTAGCAAAAAAAGGGATGGCGGCTTACTGTCAAAAGCCTTCCAATTAAAGGCAAAGTTACTATGCTTTGTTGAAATACGCTTTAATTCTAAGCATAAATATACCCGTAGAAGCGGCTTTTTAATGGATGAGTCAATAACAAACATTAATTACTTAAGTCCAAACCAGAGTTCAACAACAATCTTAACAACCGCATATGATAGCGATGGCATTACTACTGCTCATAATGGTAGGTTCGGATATAAAGGACAAATCTGATTAATGAACTGGGCTTCTATATATGCAGGCACGATACTTTGATTCAGTGATTGGTAGATTCTACTCAAATGTTACAATAAGTTTTAGGAATATATAAAACTTTAACAGATAGACTTATGTAAATAATAACCCCTTCAAGTAGGTGCATCAAAATGTTAACACGAGTGTGTATTTGGAGGCCGAGTTAGAAGGAAGAGTAGGAAGCTTAACCTCAAAAGGTTTGTCGCCATTAAGCTTTAATGATTCGAATGCTAGTCGTGGACAGCTGGCTTTAGAAGTGGTCGTTTTTTTCCATTTCTTGACAGTACAATTTTTGATGCTGGTATTGTTGCAACAGCAGCTGCGACTGACGCATTTTTAGCTGGTCGGCTAGAGTTAACGCTAGGAAGTAAGGGAGGAAGATAAACTAATACATCAATATTTTTCAACATATTGCCAAATCACTTCTAGACACATTTCATAGCTATATCAGCTTGTTTTTTGATCATCATTGTTCATAATTACTACATGAAAAGTATTGACCCGAGACATAGAGATGAATGATTAGCAGATCAGATCTGTTAATACCAGGAACCTACTTAAGAAACTAACGGTAGCGGTTATTGTAGTAGCGGCTTATCAACTCACATTTAACGATCCAGTAAGGCCTGCAGTGGAGCTTTTAGATAATAACCTAATTGAAAAGACTCACTTAGCTAAATTGGAATTAGTGTCTGGGAATGAAAGGGATGGTATAACGGAAATAACCATGCAGTTCTCTTTAAATATCGACCTTGGAAAAGAGTTTAATAAGCTAATTAAAGCGATCATTACTTCTAGATAAACATGCAAAGCTCTTTAACACTTTTATAGCCTATATAATGATAGCTGCTATTGAAAAGGCTTGTTGCGAACATCGTTAGCGAGCTTTAAATCGTATAGCAACTACAGGCGATTAAGAGTGCTTAAATATAAGTACTTATATAAAAACATTTATACTCTCCACTGCAAAGGATAACCATGCCTTCAAAACAAGTGCCGACAACACAAACAACCCCCAAACAAGCACCTATAAAGCCTCTACCTGCAGCGGCATCTCAAGATCAGCTGTCGCCAAATCAGGCCTCTTCAGATGAATTATCGCTAGAGCAACTTTCTTTTTCTAATAAATTTTATGCTTTAGGTGACAGTTTTTACTCGGTGGTGGCCCCAGCACCGCTGAAAAAGCCTTTTTGGCTGCACATCAATACAGATGTTATGGCTTCATTGGGCTTAACGCTAGCGGGCTTGAAAACACCATTAAACTTAGATATTTTTAGTGGAACAGCGACACTTGCCGATCAAATACCGATCGCGACAGTCTATTCTGGGCACCAATTTGGTGGCTACACAGCATGCCTAGGTGACGGTCGAGCAATGTTGATAGCGCAAATCAATACTGCTGATGGCGTCTTTGATCTACAACTAAAAGGCGCTGGACCAACGCCTTATTCACGCAGAGCCGACGGTCGAGCGGTATTGCGCTCATCAATAAGAGAGTATTTGGCGGGTGAGGCCATGCATCAACTCGGAATAGCAACTAGTAGGGCCTTATGTTTAGTCGGCAGCGAAGAACCCGTGGTACGCGAACAAGTAGAGGCAGGAGCAACAGTGGCTCGGGTAGCAAGAACTCATATTCGTTTTGGGCATTTTGAATACTTTCACTATACTGACCAACTAAAAGAATTAAAACAATTGGCCGATCACGTCATTGAGCAGTTTCTTCCACAGGCAGTTGCTGCATCTGACAAATATAATCAACTACTGAGTTTTTCTGTAAAGCAGACAGCCAAACTTATTGCCCAGTGGCAGAGTGTTGGTTTTGCTCACGGAGTTATGAATACCGATAATATGTCAATTATCGGAGACACCTTAGATTATGGCCCCTATGGGTTTTTAGACGATTATGAACCTGGCTTTATTTGCAATCATTCAGATCACAGCGGCCGCTATGCTTTTGATCAGCAACCCTCAATTGGTTTATGGAACCTTAGTGCTTTAGCACATGCACTGTCTTCTCTTATCGATAATGCAAGTATTCGCGATATTTTGGCGCGCTATGAGCCTTATCTGATAGAGGCCTATGCTGATTTAATGCGGAATAAATTAGGTTTAGACAAGCCACAAAAAAACGATCACAAATTATGTTCTCAATTACTAAATTTAATGGCTCAAGACAAGATTGATTACACGCGGTTGTTTAGGCAGTTATGTGATTTTAAAACAATCGAGACTGCATCACTATCTGATGAGGCAATAACATCGGCGTTAAATAAAAAAAATACCACTTTAGGTGAATTGTTTAATCAAAAAGAACAATGGCAAGATTGGGCCTGCCAATATAATCAGCGTCTTTTAAAAACAAGCCAGCCTGAACTAGAGCGTAGCGTTGCGATGAAAGCGGTTAATCCAAAGTTCATCGCTCGCAATCATTTATTGCAACAAGCCATAGAGAAAGCTGAAATCAATAAAGACTATAGTGATATCGATACTCTCTTTATGTTGCTGCAAACACCTTTTGATGAGCACGCGGGCTTTGATCATTTTGCTGAACCGCCAAAGGTTCATGAAAAGCATTTAGAAATAAGTTGTTCTAGCTAAAAACCTGCCCAAAGGCCCTTAGTAAGACGCATTATTCTCGCAAAAACTGCCTGCCCTGTTAGTGTATTTTAGCCCTTTATAGACAAGCAAAGGCGCAGTTCATGTTAACGTTAGTGCTATTGTTGGTCATAAATTAGCGCCTGCGTGGGAATGACGGCTGGGGAGTAACTCTCGCCATATGCTTGAGGCTAAAGCTTAATATGAGTATCGTTTGTTGCTATTCAATGGCCTTATCCACTGCGACGACCAATAGCTTCGTATCTATTGCTAGCATTATTTGCTGCCGAGTTTATTTTTGCTCTAGTGCCCACTGATAAAGGTCACGTTTATTCAGCCCTGTTAATTTAGCGCAAATAGCGGCGGCTTTTTTAATAGGCAGCTCTTCTAACAATGCCTCCATCATTTTAATAACTGACTCATCAATCGATACAAACTCATCAGATTTTTTATATCCACTCACTATCACTACAAATTCGCCACGTTGTTGGTTGGCATCTGCAGTAATAGTATCGACAAGAGCAGCCAGTGAACCGTCTAACACCGTCTCGAAGGTTTTAGTCAACTCTCGTGCAACCACGGCTATTCTTTCACTACCTAAGATGTCTTTCATATCTGTGATAGACGCAAGAATACGATGACTAGACTCATAAAAAATGAGCGTTCTCTGTTCCCGGACTAAAGCTGTTAAATATTGACACCGCGCCGTCTTTTTCGCAGGCATAAAACCTTCGAAGACAAAGCGATCAGATGGCATGCCCGCCACAGAAAGTGCTGTGACCATGGCGCAAACACCCGGTATGGGAACAACGTTAATACCTTGCTGCCGAACAGCTTTAACTAATTGATAACCTGGATCAGAAATTAGCGGTGTACCTGCATCAGAAATTAAAGCAATTGATTTGCCGTCCGCTAATAATTGACTGATTTTTTGTAAGCGCCTAGCGTCGCTATGCTCGTGATAGGCTATCATCGGTGTTGCAATATCCAAATGTTGCAGTAAACGCGCGCTGTGCCGAGTATCTTCTGCGGCAATGAAATCCACATTTTTTAGTGTTGATATTGCTCTTTGGGTAATATCGTCGAGATTACCAATGGGTGTAGCAACAATATAAAGCTCACCTGCCTGCCGATTTATCATATCTTTTCTCAAAAATTATCCGTCTATTAAACTAAGCAACACTCACCAAACAACTCGCCGGCATGCATCTCCTGTAGGCACTGCTAAACCCTTCAAATCATCAAAGAGTCTACCCGTACGAGTAAATGCACTAAAAACTTTGAGGCTATGCTTGTAACCAATAAGCTCGACACCGCATTCAAAAGCTTCCTATACCTTTAGATATGTTGTTAGGGTACAGAAAGCGTAAGCGTTTATGCTAAGTTAAAAACTATTATTTGTAGACAATACTTAACACTTAAAACATATACCGCTATTAACGATGTAGCTACTGCCGCTGCAACTATTTATTATGTCGCTATTTTTTATGTTATCTATTGATGTTATTCATGGGAGTGTTCATTTCTGAGGCTGCTTACCTGCACATGCATTTTGTCATGCTTAGATCTTTATTGATAATTTATATCGTGAAATTACAAACGAAACTTGTATTTTTCACCTTTTTATAAATGACCGCCAGTTTTAGCAAGGCTTTACACAATATCTGATTATCTTCACGTATAATATTGCTTTATGCTTATTTATAAGCTTTCAAGTGCATGTAAATGGTCGCCCTATGATTGATTTAAAGCCTTTAAAACAAGTTATCAAACCAATGTCTACTCGCTGCTATCTACTTGGCCTTGTGTTATTGATATCGGCTTGCGGTAATAACCCCACCAAATCTCCACCACCGGTTTATACCGTCGCGGCACTAGAGCAAGAAATTAGCCAGCTTGAACAGCAAAACACACCGAAGGCAACTTATCGTTTAATTGAAATTGCAGATGAATTAAGGTTGCTTGGCAGTACAGAAAAAGCCTTTGATGTGATTCGTAGAGTCAACTCAGAGAACCTACCAGATGACCAATATATTGTCTATGTTACTGTTGCGAGTAATATTTTTAGTGACGATCAGTCTATTTTTCAGTCCAGTGAATTACTCAGTAACAATAGACTGCAAAAGCTTTGGGATCAATTAACGGTTGAACAACAAAAACAATTTCATCGTCAACGCGCTGAGACTTATAGCCAAATAGGCGATCTTAAAGCCAGTATCAATGAACGTATTGTTCTCGACAGGCTTCTTGTTGACCAGTTGGATTTAATAGAAAACCACGAGTCACTTTGGTTAGATATTGCCCAGCTATCGCTACAAACCCTAACGAGTGCTGATGCCACCCAAGACTCTATTACTCGGGGTTGGTATGAATTAGCTAGCATTAGCAAACAAAACGAGTCAAATTTAGAGGCGAAACGTGTATCTATAAATGTTTGGGTGAGCATGAACCCCAATCATCCCGCAGCTATTGAACTACCCATAGACCTGCAATTGTTGAATACACTGATTGCACAGCGACCCCAAAAAATTGGTCTATTGCTGCCGGTAAGCGGTAAACTTGCCTTAGCGGGCAAAACTATTAGAGATGGCTTTTTAGCGGCTTATTTTAATCAAGGCTCAGAGTATCGCCCAGAAATTATTTTTTACGATACAGCTTCAGAGCCAATTAACACAGTCTATGACCAGGCCATCAACGATGGTGTTGAGCTTATTATTGGACCCTTACAAAAAGATAAAGTAACTGAGTTACACCAACGTCAGCAACGCCTAGTGACTACCTTAGCTCTCAATTATGTGAGCCCACCGAGTCAACAAGAAATAGATAATCTCGCTGATGGTCAAACTAGTGTCGACAAATTAGAATCACTAAGAACTATCACCACTCAAGACCCTTCATCATCAACAGGCAATAATACAAATGCGCCTGCTAATATAAGTTTACCCATTGCGGATCCACAAGCCCTCGAGGCAAGTCTTGCTAGTGTTACTTCGCAGCAGGCAAGTTCAGCAGACGTTGCGCGCCCTAAAGCCAACCTGGATTTACCTTTTTATCAATTTGGTTTGTCACTTGAGGATGAAGCCCTGCAAACGGCTAATCGAGCATGGCTCGAGGGTAACCGCTATGCCATGATTATTGCGGCTAACGCAGATTGGAGCCAACGGGCTGTCAAGGCCTTTACTAATCGTTGGCAAGAGCTAGGTGGGAGCATTATCGTAAAACGAGAATTAAATGCAGATGATAGCTACTCTACAATTATAAAATCAGCATTTGATATTGATAAAAGTGAATCAAGAGCCACTGGGCTAAAACGTTTGTTTGGCAAAAATTTTGAATACGAACCCAGACGCCGACAAGATATCGATATGATATTTTTAGTCACACGAGCAAAAGAAGGTCAGCAAATTAAACCGACGCTGTCTTTTCATTACGCGGGTGACCTACCCGTTTATGCAACGAGTCAAATATACAATAAGTCCCAAACTATCGGCCAAAATAAAGATTTAAATGGAATTCGTTTTATAACGCTGCCCTGGACTCTATATCCAGAAGAGTACGATAAAGACTTAATTAATGAACATATTAATATTCCCGCTAACTTTTCTCGACTATATGCTATGGGTATAGATGCCTATTACCTTCACGACCGCCTAAGGCAATTGACTCGGCTCCCCAAGACTTCAATTTTTGGTACAACAGGTAAATTGCGTCTGGACAGCGATAAACGTATTATTAGAGAGCAACCTTGGGCTGAAGTAGTCGATGGCGAGGCGAGGCCATTACCTCAGTTAACGCAAAAGGATAAAACTTTTGAGTAGCTGAGCGCTTATCACTCTCATGACGACGTGTAAAAACATACAGAAAAGGATATCTTATGTTGAGGCGAATCATTTTTGAAAAAATAGCATTTAAACAATTATCGTTAAAAAGAATGATGCTAGAGCAATTCAAATCAAACAAAACAACAGCAACAGTATCTGACAAAAAACGGAGAACTGAAAAACTCAAAAGTCAGCACACAGACAAACAAAACAGTGGCCAAGCGGCAGAGAATTTAGCAAAAGCATATTTATTAAAGCAAGGATTAATTTTTTTAGAAAGAAATTATCATTGTCGTCATGGTGAAATAGACCTTATTTTTAAAGATAAAGCTAGCATCATATTTGTTGAAGTGCGCTTTAGACGTCAAGTTGCCTTTGGTAGCGCTTGTGAAACTATTGACGGCAAAAAGCAAAAAAAAATCATTAAAACAGCACAGTATTATTTATATAAGCATCGCCTAACCGAGTCAGTAATCGGTCGCTTTGATGTGATTGGAATCACACCCAGTAAAGGCTATGCAAAAAAAAATGCCTTAGAAGCACATAATGACTGCATCACAATTAATGATGATTATTGTAAAGAATATAGTATTGAATGGATTAAAAATGCCTTCCAAGCTTTTTAGATCTGACTAACCTCAAACAGAATTTAGACTTTAAAACTATGAGCGAAGAACGTCTTTATAAATTATTTCAGCAAAGTATAGAAGCTAAAATGGATGCTGGAGAAGTATTGATTCCAGATATTATTGAAGCCGGTCACATGATGGTTGAATGCTTGCTAGACGAAGGCAAAATTCTACTCTGTGGCAATGGTCCTTCGGCTGCTCTAGCACAAATTTTCGCTAATCACTTAATTAATCGCTTCGAACGTGAACGCCCAAGCCTACCTTGCCTTACACTGGGGTGCGTTCTTACTAATGTCTCCTCTGTAGCCAATGAACAAAGTTTTAACGAAATATTCGCCAAAGAAATAAAGGCGCTCGGTAGTGATAAAGATATATTGATAATATTTAGTTCAAGTGGCAATTCTTCAAATTTATTACAGGCAATCAAAGCCGCACATGAAAAAAATATTCGCGTAATTGCACTTAACGGACACGATGGGGGCAATATTTCTAAATTACTCGATGTCAATGATAAAGAGTTACGCGTACCATCAAATTCGCGTGGACGTATTCATGAAGTGCATCTGCTTATTATATTTTGTCTATGTGATTATATAGATCAGCAATTATTTGGATCTACTGAGTAGTTGTCTACTTTTAAATCTTTCAATCAGAAGGTAGCTAGCCTAAAACCTTAAAAAATTACGTTATACTGGGGTTCGTTACTTGGAACCTCTGTAGTGTGACCGAAGCCTTATTACTCAAGAGATGAACAATCATGAAGACACTTGGTCTATTATTTATTTTATTATTTGTTAATGGCTGCACTACTATTGTCGATGCGACCACCAAAGAACCGATCAATTCCGACCCTAGAACACGTTCTTTTGGTACTTATATTGATGATAAACGGCTAGAGACAATCGCGACTGTAAATATTCGCAAAGCAGATCCTATTTTTAGGCAATCGCACATTAGGGTCATCAGTTTTAAAGACGTTATACTACTAGTCGGACAAGTCCCTACCAATGAGCTACGCTTATTAGCCGGTCAGACAGCAAATCAAGTAAATGGTGTTCGGAAGGTTTATAATGAAATAGATTTTGCCGCGAACACTTCATTTTGGAGACGCAGTCAAGATACTTGGATAACCTCAAAAGTGAAAACTTCTTTTTTGTCGAACCAAGAAATCAATGGACTCAAAATAAAAGTCGTCACCGAAAATGGGGTCGTCTATTTGATGGGCGCTATCACAGAAGAAAAATCAAACCTTGCCGCTGATTTAGCCAGTATTATTGGTGGTGTTAAAGAAGTTGTACGCGTTTTTGAATACATTGATAAATAATATATTCTTTTATCAGCGGCGCTTTACTGGCGCGCTTTATCATTAAGCCTATTGTCTTAGGCTTTTATCTAATCGTGCACTTTGCGTCACTCTTTCCTTCAACTCTCTAGCTCAGCCCAACGATCTAAAGAGTTGTTGAGCTCCTCACTGCTGTTAGCTAATTGATCAATCACAATTTGAGTATCTGCCGCTGATTTTTTGTAAAAATCGGCATCGGCCATTGCCGTCTCTAAGTTTTTGATTTGTAATTCTAAACCTTCAATTTTATTAGGCAACAGGTCTAGTTCACGCTGTATCTTATAACTCAGTTTTTTCTTTATTGGCGCTTTGACTACTTGGCCTTCAAGCGTATTTGACACAGGTTTTTTAATTTTTAAGGCGCCATCTTGGTCACGCAGATTTTTATTGTGTTTAGCCCAATCACTGTAACCACCAATATAGTGCTCGACCTTCCCATTGTCTTCAAACACTAAAGTACTGGTAACAACATTATCAAGAAAGTCTCTATCGTGGCTGACAACAATTAAAGTACCCGCATAATTTACTAGCTGTTCTTCTAAAACTTCAAGCATTTCCACATCGAGATCGTTAGTGGGCTCATCGAGAATTAATAAGTTTGTTTCTTCGGTAAACATTTTTGCAAGCAGCACACGGTTACGCTCTCCACCTGACAGGGCAGAAACGGGAGTCATAGCCCGTCGAGGACTAAATAAGAAATTTTTCATATAGCCAACAATATGGCGTTCTTTACCATTTATTTTTATATATTCTTTACCGTTACCCACATTATGAGCCACACTTTGTGTGTTATCTAACTCGCGATGTATCTGATCGAAATAGCCTATTTTTAAACCTGTACCAATTTTGATGCTGCCTTCGTCAGAGGTGAGCTCACCTAATAATAATTTTAATAGTGTACTTTTACCCACACCATTGTTACCAATCAGACCAATACGATCACCGCGCATTACTTTTAACTTGAAGTTTTCAATCAGTTTATCTTTACCAAAGCTGTGGGTGACACTGCGCGCCTCAATTACCTTTCGGCCAGACTTCTCAGCTGACTCACCAATTTCAAATTTAGCTTTGCCCTGGCGCTTAAGGCGTTGACCATACTCTTCCCGCATAGACTCTAAAGCACGTACACGACCTTCATTGCGAGTTCGTCTTGCCTTAACGCCTTGACGAATCCAATCTTCTTCTTCAGATAGGCGTTTATCAAATAATTTATTCTGTGTATCTTCATCTTCGTTGGCTTTGTCTTTTAACATTAAATAATTTTGATAATTACCTGGCCAACTGACCATAAGGCCGCGATCAATTTCAATAATGCGTGTTGCAATTTTTTGCAAAAAAGAGCGGTCGTGAGTGATAAAAACCACACTGCCTTGAAAGCCTTTTATCATGTGCTCAAGCCACTCGATAGTACTAATATCTAAGTGGTTAGTGGGCTCATCGAGCAGCAGCACATCGGGCTTGGCAACCAAGGCTTTACCGAGTGCAACCCGGCGCTGCCAACCACCCGATAATTCACTCAGTTTTTTATTCGCTGGCAAACCCAGCTGGGTCATCATAGTTTCTATTTTTTGTTCTAAATTCCAGCCACCAGAGGCTTCAATGTCTTGTTGTATATCTTGTAATACTAATAAGCTTTTCTCGTCAGTAGCCTTTTGCGCAAATTTATTAAATTTGTCAATTTTAGCTTGTTGCTCAGCTAGCCCTTCTGCAACTACGTCTTCGACTCGACGATGAAGGCTTTTTGGAAGTTGTTGATATAACTGGCTAATGCGCAAATGGCGTTTAAAGTGCATTTCACCACTATCTTGCTGTTGCTCACCCATAATTAATTTGAGCATAGTCGATTTACCCGCGCCATTGCGGCCAATCAAACAAACACGCTCTCCGGGTTCGAGGGAGAAACTGGCATTGGTGAGAATTTTTTGATCGCCAAATTCTAGCGAAATATTATCGAAGCGAATTAAAGACATAGATTAGGAGTACAAGGTGTTAGAGGTGGAAAATAACTAGTAATTTGGGGCGGAGTATAGACCAATAGCACTTAGATAGCTTTAATAACCACTAAGCTGTTTAGTTGCAGATGATTACAGAGTTTATTGATGATAGATCATGCATTTTATTGAGTTAATTTATACCACTTTGATATGCCAAGGCTCGAAGCGCACGCCTAATTTGTTACCGTAATCATAGCGGATTGCGATATAGCCAAGATCTTGCATTTTTTTATACTCATCTGTATTGGCAAAATCATCGGTGAAGTTTCTACCTCCCCAACCTATGCGGCCGACATCAAAATCACCAATACCATGATAAGAATAACCTGGAGGTGCTAGTGAGCGCGATGCGCGTGATAAGTTGCCTTCAACTCGAAGGGTTTTTGCTAAAAACAAATAAAGCTGCTTCACATTAGAGCGAATACCTGATGTGAGAATGATAGAACTACCCACATCGTTCTTCAATTTCTCATAATAAGCTAAGGATTCATTCTTAAATATATAGTGTCCTGAACCTGCTACCTTCACCAGCTCAGATTTTTTAAACTGACTCGTCAATTGATTGGTGACTTTGTGGCCATAAAAACCGTAATCTGCGGCATTAGTAAAAAATACGCGTTCAACAAACTCAAGCTCTGCCTTGGTGAATGCGCCGACTGCAGAAAAGCGCTTGGCAAAGCTAATTGATTCATCAAGACTCACTAGGTTGAAATGGCCATAACCAAGCGTTTTTTGTAGGTTTTTCAGTCTATTGAAGGTAGATAGTAATAAACTTGCATCGGCCTCGCTGATCAGCACATCATCATTATAATTGCGGGCAAAATCGACTGTTTTATCAACGACATCCAGCTTATTAACAACTTCGGGGCTAGTTATTTTAGTCGATGTAGACATAGTATCTGCATCGCGGATATCTATATCGCTTTCAGCGATTTTAATGGCGGCGTCGGGCCTTTGGCTAGGAGCCACAAGTTGACTGGGTCTTTCGTTATCGCTTAAGGGGTCGAGCTCTGTCAACTCTAGCTGCAAATTTAAATCGAGCAGTGAACGGCCGCGGTCGACAACATCTGCTTGTTGTGCTGAAAATAAAGAGCTCGCCGGCCAATTCGCCGTCATTGCCGCCGCACTAACGCCGAGTAACCCTTGGATGACCTGTCTACGCTTCATGAATTTACCTTATCTTTACCACTGAGTTGCTACCACTGCTTTTGGTTAAAACTCTTTATTTCCAATGCTCCGGAGCTAACTACTCTACAGCTACTAACTAAATAGCGTTAAATGAACACCATTCACATCGATAACTGCTACCCTAATCTATTGCTTATAGGTTTACCTAGACTATATTTTAATCTAACTATTATAAAATTATTAGCATTTTAATTAAATATAGCAGTAAATTCACGCTTTAGCCCAATTTTAATGAAAAAGACCCTATGTTTCCTGCTAGATACACCCAAGGCTCTATCGCTACACATCTTATTCTTATGACAAGCTCAACAGCATTAGGTTTGCTGACAATTTTTTTATCCGAGCTTGTCGACATCTACTTTTTAGGTCTTATTGGTGAAGCCGAGATAACCGCTCTAGGCTTTGCCGGACCCATCATTTTTTTTAGTCTTTCTCTCAACATAGGCTTGTCTATTGCCTGTAGCGCATTAGTTTCTATTGCTCTAGGATCGGGAAATACCGCAAGTTCACGTGAAACAGTAACGCACTCCCTAGTCTCCGCATTTATCATATCACTCCCCTTAGCACTCATCTTATGGTTCTATCTACCGACATTACTGAGTTTAATGGGCGCTAGCGGTCAAGCGCTCGAGCTTGCCAATGCCTATACATCTATCGTGATTATTGGAATGCCGCTACTCGCCGTCGCTATGTCGATGGGGAGTATAATGCGAGCTAAGGGCGATGCTAAAAATAGCATGTTGATTTATATCGTCGCAGGCCTCAGCAATATAGTATTAGATCCGATATTAATTTTTGGTCTAGATCTAGGTGTAACCGGTGCCGCTCTAGCAACTCTCATAAGCCGAATAATTATGCTGGCTATGGCCTATCATATTATTGTCAATCGCGATCAGCTGGTGGGAGCATTTAACCTTCACCACTACCGACAAGAGTTATCGAGCTACACCAAGATTGCATTTCCTGCCATTCTCACCAATTTGTCGACACCTTTAAGTATGGCCTACGTCACCTACGCGATGGCCCAATTTGGCGATAGCGCTGTTGCTGGTGTAGCAATTATTAACAAAATACAACCTGTAGCATTTGTCGGTTTATTTGCATTGTCTAGTGTCATCGGCCCCATTGCTGGACAGAACTTCGGGGCTAAAAAATTCGACCGCGTGTCTAAAACGTTGTTTGAATCGATTCGTTTTACCTTAATTTATTGTGCTATTGTGAGCGCTATTTTATGGCTATCACAATGGTGGTTTGTACCACTTTTTGGGGGGTCTGCGGCCGCTAATGAATTAGTGTATTTATTTTGTAGTGGCCTCAGCTTAATATTTATTTTTAATGGCATCACCTTCCTCACCAATGCTTTATTTAATAATCTTGGGGTTGCCTACTACGCCACTATTATTAACATTCTCAAAGCCACTGTAGGCACCATCCCATTTGTTATTCTCGGCGCCAATATCGCGGGGGTAGAAGGTGTATTGTGGGGCTTATTTGCCGGCTCTATTTTTATTGCTGTCATAGGCCTACTATTAGCTATAAAATTAGTGAATAAATTTCAAGCCTAAACCTATGGTTAACCAACTAATTAGCTTGATATCTTTGCAACGTGAGTTTTTACCCGTCGGGCCAAACACAACAACAGGTCAAGTGTAGCCCAGACTTATTTAGTTCATTGCTGAGTGCCTGCTACCTTTAGTATCCGACATGGGTTACCCATTACGAAATAAAATAACTATCGAGTAAAAGCCTCATATAAGAGTCTCTATAATGAAGAATTTAATCTTTACTGGTTTTTTATTGTTGGCGTCTTGCACCAACACACCAACAATTATCAATTTTAATGACAAATCTGTTGGCACCTACAACCCAGCCGCAGGTTGTGTTAGCTTATTACTTAAGCAAGACTGCTCTAAAATTATTGGCGCTACTAGACATATAGAAATCGATGCTATCGAATTACGTATTGCAGGAAGTGTAGATGGACGCGTGATATTGATCATGTCTAAACCGACACTAGCTCCCGATACTATCGCCTTGAAAGAGGGAGCTACGGCCATCAAAAATTTCTTTTTTAAAAAAGCCATCAAGCTAATCGAGGCAAAAGTAATTTATGGGGATAATATTATTGTGGGGCACCATTACACCTTCGATGTCGATGCATACTCGCATTTAAAGACCTTAACTGTTAAACCAAAAGCCTATTAAATAAAAAGACTATTTAGCAATAAGCCTGTTTAGAAATAAACCATCTAACACCAACTTATCAATAAATAGTTGGTGGAATACAACTGTTCTATTACATCGAGATTAGCTATTGGAAGATGCTTTGCATATCATCCAATAGCCTCAAGTTACATTAGGCTCTAGGAAGAGTTACACCCTTTTGGCCTTGGTACTTACCGTCACGATCTTTATAAGAAGTACCACAGACTTCATCTGACTCAAAGAAGAGCATCTGCGCAACGCCTTCATTCGCATATATTTTTGCAGGTAACGGCGTAGTATTTGAAAACTCTAATGTGACATGGCCCTCCCACTCGGGCTCTAACGGTGTGACGTTGACAATAATGCCACAGCGCGCATAAGTCGATTTACCCAAACATACCGTAAGCACACTCCGAGGAATTCTAAAATATTCGACGGTACGTGCTAGCGCAAAAGAGTTTGGTGGAATGATACAAACATCGCTTTTAATATCGACAAAGCTTTTTTCATCAAAGGCTTTAGGGTCGACAACACTTGAGTAGACGTTAGTGAAAATTTTAAACTCGTCTGCACAACGCACATCGTAGCCATAGCTCGAGGTACCGTAAGAGATCAATCGATCACCGTTTTCGCCATAGCGCACTTGATTGGGCTCAAAGGGCTCAATCATATTTTGCTGTTCGGCCATGCGACGCATCCAGTGATCTGACTTAATACTCATTATGCTTCCTCGTTTTTGTTTAGTTAAACAGTGGGCAACACTTTTATTAAAATTTATTAAAAGTGTTATTGAAAAGCACTGACCACAAGCTAATTTGACAGGCTAGCTTGTGAACATTTGCTTAGATAATTGCAGCTAACTAACCTTTACGCCCCGCCAAAAAGCAACGTAGCCCTTAATATTTTCGGCCTTCGATTTTGGCTCTGCATAATAAAATGCTGCATCTTTATTTTGCTCGCCATCAACATCAAGCGTAAAATAGTTGGCAGTACCTTTCCAAAAACAACTGGTGGTATTTTCGCTCGGCTGACAGTAGCTTTGATTGACTGATGCTAAGGGAAAATAATGGTTACCCTCGACCACAACAGTCGCGTTAGATTCAGCAATCACTGTATTATTCCATACTGCTTTCATAATTGACTCCAGTTATTTAACAGGCTCAAGCTAGACGATTAGCTGGGCCTATACTAAAAGCTATTGACACCACTAATGTATAAAAGACTAATCTTCACTGACAACTATTTCAGGCATATCGCTAGACTGAAGGCGCTGCAACCATAGCTCTGCCGCCGCTTTCTGTGCGGTTTCACAATAGTGTTGCGCAAAAGTGCCCTCGGGGTTGGCAACAACCGTAGGTCTACCACTATCGGCTTCTTCTCGAATCGACATTGCCAAGGGCATAGCGCCCAGCAATTTAGTGCCGTAATCGGCGGCAATACGCGCGCCCCCTCCCTCACCAAAGATATGCTCTTCATGACCACAGTTAGTGCAGTGATGTACTGCCATATTTTCAACCACGCCCAGCACAGGAATATTTACCTTAACAAACATCTCAATGCCTTTTTTTGCATCAAGCAGGGCAATATCTTGAGGTGTGGTCACAATAATAGCGCCAGAAACGGGCACTTCTTGAGACAGCGTCAGTTGAATATCACCAGTGCCCGGAGGCATATCGACAAACAAGTAATCGAGATCATCCCAATCGGTTTGAAATATCATTTGCTGAAGTGCGCCCGTTGCCATTGGTCCACGCCAAACAGCGGGGGTTTTATCCGAGAGTAGATATCCCAGCGACATCGATTGTAAGCCGTGCGCCTCAACTGGAATCATCGCTTTCTCATCGCGCACTTCTGGCTTTTTCTTTGCCGCGCCAAGCATTTGTGGCTGACTTGGACCATAAATATCAGCGTCTAGAATGCCCACTCGCGCACCCATTTTAACCAATGCAAGTGCAAGGTTAACGGTTGTCGTTGATTTACCAACACCGCCTTTGCCCGAGGCGACAGCGATCACATTGCGTACATTATTAATCGGTTTTTTACCTTCAACACCAACACTTACCGGTGCTTTCCAGCTATCGTTAACGACAACTTTATCGACATCTTCAAGGGTCAATAACTTCTCGACCACTTCATTAACTAGTACTTTGCGACGCGCATCACCGGGATAACCCAGCGTTAAATTTAACGATAAGCGTTTGTCGAGATACTGAATATTGCTAATAGCCTCGAGAGCGAGCAAATGCTGGCCCGTCAAAGGCTCTTTAATAGTAGTCAGTAGCGGAAGGACATGCTGCTCTATCCAAGCGGCAAGACTGGGGGAAGTAGATGTAGACATAAACATTTCACATATTAGCAAATTAGAGGCATGCATATTACCCACCAATGCATGAATAAACCACCCTCGAGACCCTTCATATTCCTATTTATACTCAATCAAAAATAGCAATTCACAAAGATACAATATGTTTCAGCCAGCAAATGACTAATCAATGCCAAACTATCAACTTCTCCTATTTTTTATAGGGTTATAATAACCAGAAACTGCCGCTGAATCTCGAAAACCTGCAAACCGAAAGTGGTTACTTCAAAGTCATATGAGTGCGTCTAAAAACTTTAGCGTTCGCACGCGAGCGATAAACTTGCCCACTCGCTCTAAAAGCTCTTATTCCTCTCTAAACTTAACAAAAAGACCTAACAAAAAAACCTAAATAATGAAACTGGGCGAAAGCTTTACAACAATAGTCTGTTAAGGCTTGCCAATATAATGCAGAGTTTTTAGCTGCCCATCGGGCCTTTAGGATTGAAAATTCATTACGTGAATAATCTGCGATTCGGCATCAAAATCAGTTAAATCAATGCTATAATTTGCTCCGCATATTTCGTCAGCAACTATTGTAAAGCCCAGTGTATAAATAACATTGGGCTTTAACTAATAAACCATTTATGTTTTGCTCACTAGTAAACAGTGCCAAGCCTGAATCAATCAATAGGTTTAAACCTTAACTATTAAACAAGTCAGTCGCAAGCGTTCAAATACTGAATACAGTGGCTGATTAACCACAATGAAAAATTATTTATGAGTCGTAAAATTTTGGTCACAAGCGCACTCCCCTATGCGAACGGATCTATCCATTTAGGGCATTTGGTCGAGTACATTCAAACCGATATTTGGGTCCGCTTTCAAAAGCTACGCGGTCACGAGTGTACCTATGTCTGCGCCGACGATGCACATGGCACCGCCATTATGCTCAAGGCCGAAGAAAATGGTATTTCGCCAGACCAACAGATTGCTAATATCAAAGCCGAGCACGAAAAAGATTTTGCTGACTTTGACATTGTTTTTGATAACTTTCACTCTACACACTCAAGCGAAAATAAAGAGTTATCCGAGCTGATCTATAATAAGCTGCTTGCCAATAACCACATTGCCAAGCGCACGATTACTCAAGCCTTCGATCCAGAAAAAGAATTATTTTTAGCCGATCGCTATATAAAAGGCAGCTGTCCTAAATGTGGTAGCCCCGATCAATACGGTGATAATTGTGAAGTTTGTAGCGCAACTTATTCACCAACCGAATTAATTGACCCGAGGTCTGTTATCTCTGGAGCAACACCGGTAAAAAAGGATTCTGAACACTTCTTTTTCAAACTGCCAGAATTTAGCGATTTCTTAGAAAATTGGACGCGTGCAGGTCATCTACAAATTGAAATGGCCAATAAACTTGCCGAGTGGTTAGATGCGGGCCTACAAGAGTGGGACATTTCACGCGACGCGCCCTATTTTGGTTTTGAAATCCCTGGCCAAAAAGGTAAATATTTTTATGTATGGTTAGATGCACCCATTGGCTATATCGCCAGCTTTAAAAACTTTTGCGAAAATAGTGAAAAAAATACGGCTGGCTTAAACTGGCAAGATTATTGGCTCGACGATGGCAAAGGTGATTCAAAGCTTAACAATGGCACCGAGCTCTACCATTTTATTGGTAAAGACATCGTTAATTTTCACGCCTTGTTTTGGCCCGCCATGTTGCACTCAGCTAAATTTCGCACACCAACAGCTGTCAATGTTCATGGCTTTTTGATGGTTAATGGCAACAAGATGTCGAAATCTCGCGGCACTTTTATTAATGCCCGAACCTATCTTAATCATTTAAAACCCGATTATTTGCGCTATTATTTTGCCACAAAATTATCGAGTGCGGTCGACGACCTCGATCTTAATCTCGATGATTTTATTCAACGCGTTAACTCAGACCTTGTTGGCAAAGTTGTCAATATCGCCAGTCGTACCGCGCGCTTTATCCAAAAATCAGGTGGCGCCTTAGGCAGCAACGTCGACGATGCTGCACTTTGGCAGCAATGTGTAGATGCGGGCGATGTCATAGCGGACCTTTACGAGCAACGTGAGTTTGCTAAAGCCATGCGTGAAATTATGAACCTTGCCGATGCAGCCAACGAATATATAGCAGCAAAAGAACCGTGGGCACTCGCTAAAGTTGAGGGTAACGAGCAGGCGATACTCGATATCTGCACCCAGGGCATCAACATGTTCCGTGCTATTTCAACCTATCTAAAACCCGTGTTGCCAGCACTTGTTGACGACATCGAGGCCTTTTTGAATGAGGACTTAAGTTGGAACAGTAATATTGAATTCAAAACAGACCATGTTATTAATACATTCAAACCACTATTGAGTCGGGTCGAAAAAACTCAGGTGGATGCCATCGTTGAAGATAGTAAAGAGGCCTTAGCGCCGTTGAATAAAATTAGCGCTGAAGTTGCAGCCGATAAAAATCCCAGATCTGAGCTTGCAAAAGAGCCCATCGTTGCCGAAATCGATTTCGATACTTTTGCGAAGGTCGACTTACGCGTTGCAAAAATCATTAAGGCAAGTCATGTGAAAGGCGCCGATAAATTATTACAGCTTACACTTGATATCGGCGGTGAGACTCGCAATGTATTTTCAGGTATTAAAAGTGCGTATCAACCAGAGGAACTTGAGGGTCGACTAACCATTATGGTGGCTAATTTAGCGCCGCGTAAAATGAAATTTGGTCTCTCAGAAGGTATGGTATTAGCGGCTGGGCCTGGCGATAAAGAAATTTATTTGCTAGAACCTCACGACGGCGCCGTCCCCGGTATGCGAGTTATGTAATGAATGAATTTATACTCATATTGCTCAGTACTATTTTAGTCAATAATTTTGTATTAGTTCAATTTCTTGGGCTGTGCCCGTTTATGGGCGTGTCTAATAAATTAGAAACTGCAATTGGTATGGCTAGCGCCACCACCTTTGTGTTAACTCTAGCGTCTATTTGCAGTTACCTAGTTCACGCTTATGTACTTGAACCATTATCGCTCACGTATTTAAAGACAATATCTTTTATTTTAGTGATTGCCGTTGTCGTACAATTTGCCAAAATGTTTATCGAGAAAACAAGCCCTTTGCTCTATCGTGTACTCGGTGTTTTTTTGCCGTTGATTACTACTAATTGTGCGGTGCTTGGGGTCGCATTACTCAATACGACTAAGGCTCACAATTTTTTCCAATCCGCTATTTATGGTTTTGGAGCAGCTTTAGGATTTTCGCTGGTATTGATTTTATTTTCTGCCATGCGCGAGCGCTTGAGCGCAGCTGATGTGCCGACGCCATTTAAAGGTGCCGCAATCGGTATGATCACCGCCGGCTTAATGTCTCTGGCATTCATGGGGTTTGCGGGATTAATTCAGCTGTAAAACTCCTTAGATTTTACTCGCGCATATTTCTTGTTATTTTTTATAGCTACTTTTATAGTTTTGATTAACAACGTGTATGAACACCCGATGTGATGTTTGAGTAACAACACTCACGTCACCTACATTTTTGGTTGATATGTTCGAACTTATTTTAAATAACCCCATTAGCGCCGCATTGATCGGCCTTGGCGGCCTTGCATTAGTTTTTGGTGCCATACTGGGCTTCGCAGCTGTTAAATTTAAAGTTGAAGGCGACCCCATTGTCGAGCAACTCGATGCACTCCTACCTCAAACGCAGTGTGGACAATGTGGTCATCCTGGATGTCGTCCTTACGCTGAGGGCATCGCCAACGGCGAGGCCATTAATAAATGCCCACCCGGTGGCCAGGCAACTATTAATGCGATTGCCAGTCTTCTAGATGTCGAGGCGCCATCACTCGACGAAGAACACGGCCAAGAAGCAGAGCTTAAAACGGTTGCCTATATTCGCGAAGACGAATGTATTGGCTGTACCAAATGTATTCAGGCCTGCCCGGTTGACGCTATTTTAGGTGCAGCAAAACAGATGCATACGGTTATTGTCGACGAGTGTACCGGCTGCGATCTATGCGTTGAGCCCTGTCCTGTCGATTGTATTGATATGTTAATTGTTGAACCCACCGTAAGCGACTGGCACTGGACCAAACCGGCACAAAGTGCAGCTGCGTTAGCGACTCAGATCATCGCAACAGACCGATTGAATAGTAATAATGATGAGGGTCGTGCAGCATGAGTGACCCAAGGTTTGAGCATCAAATTAAAGTCTATGATATTCCTGGGGGCATACACCCACCAGAAAATAAAACACAGTCAATGAGATTGCCCTTGGGTGAAGTCTCTATTCCTAGTGAGCTTGTCTTTCCTTTGAGCCAGCATATTGGTACGTCGGCAGTAGCGATTGTTAGCGTTGGCCAAAAAGTACTTGGCGGTCAAAAAATTGCAGAGGCTCTAGGGGCATTAAGCGTACCTGTCCACGCGTCTACTTCTGGCACTATTGGCGCTATTGAAGAGCGTATTCTACCGCATACGTCGGGTATGAGCGGCCCCTGCATTGTACTTATAAGTGATGGTCAACATCAATTTGTCGACTATCAAGCCTGCAGTGATTATCGCCAATTAAGCAGTGCTGAACTTATCGAAAAAATTCGCCAAGCAGGTATTGCCGGCCTTGGTGGTGCGGGCTTTCCTACCGCCATAAAACTTGACCCTCGCAATACCTCAATTGATACGCTCATACTCAACGGTACTGAATGCGAGCCCTATATCACCGCTGATGATCGTCTCATGCAAGATTATGCCAGCGATGTTGTTGCGGGTGCTGAGTTACTTGCCTTCATTTTGGGCGAACCCTCAACTATTATTGTTGGTATAGAAGACAACAAGCCCGATGCCATTAAGGCGATGCAAGCTGCCGCTAAAAATACTCGCGTCAAGATCGCCAGCTTCCCGACAAAATACCCTTCAGGTGGTGAGAGGCAGTTAATACAAATTTTAACAAACAAAGAAGTGCCATCGGGTAAGCTACCAGCAACGCTTGGTATAGTGATGCAAAACGTCGGTACGGCGATGGCCGCATACCGGGCAGTGCGTTTTGGTGAGGCGCTAACATGGCGCATTACCACCTTGGTAGGCGAGGCCCTCAAAGTCGAACGCAATATCAAAGCATTACTGGGCACACCCGTTGAACACCTATTATCCGAGCTTGGTTTTCAAGCCAATGTCGCATCGCGTCTGATTATGGGTGGCCCGATGATGGGCGTTGCACTTCCCGACGTTAAGGTACCGGTTGTCAAGACGACCGCCTGCATTATCGCTCCTAGCCATGATGAAATGCCCGATCAACCCGATGCCCAAGCTTGTATTCGCTGTGGTTTATGCGCCGAGGTCTGTCCTGTCAGTTTATTGCCACAACAACTCTATTGGTATGCTAAATCGGAAGAGTACGATCGCCTGCAAAATCACAACCTATTTGATTGTATTGAATGTGGGGCCTGTTCTTATGTGTGTCCATCGACGATTCCATTAGTACAATATTATCGCGCTGCCAAGGGCAATATACGCCAACAGCAACAAGAAAAAATACGTTCGGATCATGCTCGCCAACGCTTTGAATCTAGGCAAGCTCGTATTGAGCAAGCAGAAATTGAAAAAGAAGCCAAGCGCACGGCTCGCAAGCAAGCCGCAGAAAAAGCTAAAGCACTGGCCGCCCAGAATAAACTTGATGCCCTACAAAATCCCAGTGAAGATAAAGCTGTCAGCGATAAGCCCACACTAGATCCGGTGGCTATTGCCATGGCTCGGGTCAAAGAGAAAGAGCAAGATCCAGTTGTCCAAAAATCAAGATTAGAGCGTGCGTTGACGAGCGCACAGGGGCGTGCAGAGAAATTACAAACACGCTTAAATAATGCCGAACCCGATCAAGTTGAAAAACTAACGGCACAAGTTAAGCAGGCACAGCTGCGCGTCGGCGATGCACAAAAGCACCTCGATGCTTTTGATATCAGTATAAGTAGCCCTGAAGACAAACCACCAACAGCTAATGCAAAAGCATCCGACACCCACCTAAGCGCGGGGGCAAAACCCTTAAAACCTGCATCAGCTGCGAAAATTGATGCGGCATCTGCTGCCATTGAACGCGCTAAGCTAGGCGCTGAAGCCTTCGCCTCGATGAGCCCAGAAGAAAAACTAAATCAACAGTTAGCGTCACTCACAAAACGCCTCGACAAAGCTCAGAAAAATTTAGCTGGGGCCGAGGCCGAAAATAGTGAACATATAGCTGCCTTTGCGGTTGGCTTAGAAAACATTCAAGCCAAACTTGTGACCACACAAGCTGAATTAACCCGCTTACAAAAAGAGAATCCATAACCATGGCATTTATTCGCCGCACATCGCCCCATGCACACACTGCAAGCACCACCGGCGACATCATGCGTTGGGTTATTTACGCCACCTTGCCTGGGCTTGTGGTGTTGACATATTTTTTTGGTTGGGGCAGCTTGATTAATGTCGCTTTAAGTTGTGTAACTGCACTTGGCTGCGAAGCACTTATTCTCAAACTGCGTAAGCGACCCGTTTTATTTTATTTAAAAGATTATAGCGCATTAGTAACCGCTGTTTTATTAGGGCTATCACTACCCCCCTACGCACCTTGGTGGCTGGTGGTTATTGGAATTGCTTCGGCTATCATCCTAGCAAAACAGCTCTATGGTGGCCTCGGTTACAATCCGTTTAACCCAGCAATGGTTGGCTACGTTATCTTACTCATTTCTTTTCCTGTGGAGATGACGCGCTGGGCAACACCGGCAACGCTATTGAGCGATGGCCAAACCTTACCGTCTTTAATGACTGCACTAGAGTCTGTATTTTTAGGTAGTTCAGCAGCTATCGACGGCTATACGGGGGCCACTCCCCTCGACTTATTTAAAACGCAGCAAGGCTTACTCGTTGAGCAAATTAACGCACAGCAGCCTTTATTCTCACTCGCGAGCTTTGCTGGTGCTGGCTGGGAGTGGGTCAATGTCGCTTTTTTGGGCGGCGGCATATGGCTACTCTATAAACGTGCTTTTACTTGGCATGCCCCCATCAGTATGCTGCTGGCATTAAGTGTAATGACGTTTTTATTTTATGGCGGAGGCAATTCAGATAGCGGCGGCTCATCAATGCTCCACCTGTTTTCTGGTGGCACCATGTTCGGTGCATTTTTCATTATTACCGATCCCGTAAGTTCTGCCGTCAGTAACAAAGGTCGCATTATTTATGGCGCAGCTATTGGCATATTAATTTATATTATTCGCGTATGGGGTAACTATCCCGACGCTATCGCTTTTGCTGTGCTGCTGATGAATTTTGCCGCACCGTTTATCGATTACTACACGCTGCCGCGCACTTATGGCCATACAAAAACAAGTCGGGCAACGCGAGGACGCGATTTATGAAGCCCAATAAATCAAGCTTGCTCTCTATTGCTTTATCGATGAGTAAAAATAGTATTTTACTTTTTTTGTTTGCCCTACTTACTGCAGGTATTCTGGCCGTAACCTATGAAGGAACCAAAGAAACCATTGCAGCGGCAGAGCGCAAAGCGGCCGAAACAGCATTGTTTGACATCATCCCTGCCGCGCGCATTGATAATGACTTATTGCTAGATACGATTGCTATTCCCGAGTCATCGTGGGCTGAGTTGGGCTTAAAAAATGGTGGCGATATTCATGTTGCGCGCAAGCATCAAAAAATCATTGCCGTCATTATTCCAACTGTTGCCCCCGATGGTTATAGCGGTGATATAAAAATGATTGCAGGTGTTAATAGTGATGGCAGCATTGTTGGCGTGCGAGTTCTCAGTCACATAGAAACGCCGGGTCTTGGCGACAAGGTAGAGATTAAAAAAAGTAATTGGATTAAGAGTTTCGACAATAAATCGTTAACCCAACCAACGCTCGACAAATGGAAAGTTAAAAAAGATGGCGGTGAGTTTGATCAATTCACCGGCGCAACTATTACACCAAGGGCTGTGGTTCAACAAATACGTAAAGTATTAGAGTATGTCGAACGCAGCCAGACTCTACTTTTCGAGACAACAGCCGCAATAACGACTGAAAATAAAGTCTCGACGGCAGGCCAACAATAGAAGACCTAGCGAGCGATGGCCGTGTTGAGTTAGAATTTTGATAATTTGATGACAATAGTGTTTCTATTTTACGAAAATCAGCAAAAAATTAGGCCAAGACCCGTGTCTCATGATTGCCGACTATTTTTGTAAAGCCGCCTATTATAACAGTGACAATCGATACCATGAATACAAGCATTGATAGCACAGAGTTACCCCTTGATGAGATCGCGGGTGCGCACGAAAATAGTGACGCTAGCTCTGTGAGTTATAGCGAGATCAGTAAAAATGGCTTGTGGTCTAACAATCCGGCCCTAGTTCAACTCCTCGGCTTATGTCCACTACTCGCTGTCAGTGGCTCAGTTGTGAATGCGATCGGCTTAGGCTTAGCTACGCTAATGGTTTTAGTTGGCTCAAACATTGTGGTATCTCTGATTCGTAACATTGTTAGCGATGCCGTCAAACTACCCGTCTTTGTAATGATTATCGCCGCGTTTACCACTTGTACTGAGTTATTAATGCGTGCCTATACCTTTGAGCTTTATCAAATTCTTGGCATCTTTATTCCTTTGATTGTGACTAATTGCGCCATTCTTGGGCGTGCTGATGCTTTTGCCTGTAAAAATAAAGTCATCCCCTCGGCCGTTGATGGCTTTATGATGGGCTCTGGATTCTTATTAGTGCTGCTTTGCATTGGAGCCACACGAGAGATTTTGGGCGCCGGTACTTTATTTGCAGATATGCAACTACTCTTTGGCGAGGGCGCGCGAGCTTGGGAGCTACAACTATTTGGCGAGAACTACCCAGGATTTTTAGTGGCAATTTTGCCACCAGGTGCCTTTATAGTCGCTGGCTTTTTGATTGCGCTTAAAAATGTGATTGATGACACTCTCGAGAAAAGAAGATTAGCGGCCCAACCCAAAGCAATTATTAAGGGTGCCAAACGCGTAAGAACTACAGGTGCTATTAGCTGAGTAGTCAATAGTAAAAAAACGTGGCTTAACCGGTGCTTGCTGGACAAGCTCGGCATTACTACTGAGTCACCGTCATGCCTTCACGGATGGCCAACTCACTATTGCTCTTTAAGTAAATCACCTAGCTCAATAGCTGCCTGGCGCAACACTGATTCAAACGCGAGTAATTCATCTAAACTTTTGCGGATCACCGGTGCATGGGTAAAGAGACAGGCGAACAGCTTGCCGTCTTCGTCTTTAATTGGTACTGCGCAGGCCACCATACCATCGACAAATTCTTCATTGTCGATACCCAGCTCATTTGCCTGAATCTTTAATAACTCACTTTCCAATAAGTCGGTCTCGGTCAAGGTGTTGCGCGCCAATTTATCCAGTGACAGCTTAGCTATAATGCGCTGGCGACGCTCTTTAGGTAGCGAACTTAAATAAAGCTTACCACTAGCAGTGCACCATGCAGGTGTGTGACTGCCGACAGGTAAGTAAATTCGTAACGGCCAATTGGTTTGAACACGATCGTAATAGATCATCTCAGTACCATCGGGAATAGCGATGCCGCAGGTTTCACCAATGGTTTCAGCTAGGTTTTTTAAAATGGCCTGACGCAAAGCCTTAAAGCGGCTGCTATGGAGCACACCTAGAGCAATCCGATGCATGCGGTCACCAGGAACTAACAAGCCACGCATATTAATTTGCACGTAATTGTCAGTTTCTAGTTGCTGTAAAAGACGATGAATACTCGGTTTAGGAATATCGAGCAGAAATGCCAATTCAGTGGGTGACATGGGTCGCTCGGCACGAGAAACCGCCTCTATAATTTCGAGTACACGGGCAATAGACGAACCTTTGTCACGTCGCTGAGCGGTCACTTTATATCCTGTCATAAATTTTGTGCTCGTTAGGGACAAGCAATCATATTGTTAGCTAGAATCGCACTCAAAAACATCTGTGATCTCATTAAGCCGAACCACAGATAAGCGAATTTGTTCACAATGGTCTTTAAGCGGAGTTATGCGTTGCTATGTGCTGTTCAACTAAAAGGTTATTCCTGGAAGCTTGGCTGCTGTTTCAACGGCCTAGCAAGCTCTTGTGCAAATCTCTTAGTTCAATAAAAAGGCTAGTCTATTGATTAGATAGACTAGCCCAAAAGCTTAAAGGCGCGCCATCTAAATGGCGCTCAAATTAGCTTAGGTTGGCATTGAAAACAATGCACCCTCGCGAATTCCGGCAGAAGGCCAGCGCTGGGTAACTGTTTTGCGCTTAGTGTAAAAACGCACCGCATCTGGACCGTAAGCGTGCAGGTCACCAAACAATGAACGCTTCCAACCACCAAAGCTATGATAAGCAACAGGTACAGGCAGTGGCACGTTGATACCAACCATACCTACTTGTATGTTGTCGGCAAAATAACGCGCGGCTTCACCGTCGCGGGTAAAGATACAGGTACCATTGCCATATTCGTGGGCGTCAATTATATCCATCGCTTCTTGCATAGTTGCTACACGCACCACCTGCAATACTGGGCCAAAAATTTCTTCTTTATAGCTTGTCATATCAACAGTAACGTTATCGATTAAGGTACCGCCAACAAAGAAACCATCGTCATAGCCTTCAACCTTTGGATTGCGTCCATCAACCACAATCGTAGCACCCTGCTCTTCAGCGTGATTAATATAGCCAACTACTTTGTCGCGATGCTGGCAGGTAATAACCGGACCAAAATCATTGCTGCTGTCACTATACGCACCTACTTTAAGAGCAGTCATCGCTTTAGACATTTTTTCAACTAAGATATCACCGGCAGCATCACCGACTGCAACAGCCACAGATAAGGCCATGCAACGCTCGCCCGAAGAACCAAAGGCGGCGCCTAGTAGCTGATTGACAGCATTGTCCATATCGGCATCTGGCATCACGATAGCGTGATTTTTTGCACCACCCAGTGCTTGGCAACGCTTACCATTAGCGGTAGCTGTCGCATAAATATATTCAGCGATTGGGGTTGAACCCACAAAGCTAACCGCTTTAACGCGCTTGTCAGTCAACAACACATCAACCGCAACTTTATCGCCATTGACTACGTTCATAACACCATCGGGTAGGCCTGCTTCTTTTAATAACGCAGCAATAAATAGCGTTGAGCTTGGATCGCGCTCTGATGGTTTGAGGATAAAACAGTTACCACAGGCAATGGCCATAGGATACATCCACAGTGGCACCATGGCTGGAAAATTAAATGGCGTAATACCGGCAACAACACCTAATGGCTGAAACTCACTCCATGAGTCAATGTTGGGACCAACATTTTTGCTGTGCTCGCCTTTTAATAATTCTGGCACGCCGCAAGCGTATTCAACATTCTCGATACCGCGTTGTAATTCACCTGCCGCATCATGTGATATTTTGCCGTGCTCTTCGCCAATCAACTCGCAGATTTTATCGGCATTGGCTTCCAGTAATTCTTTAAACTTAAACATGACTCGCGCACGTTTTAATGGCGGGGTATTCCGCCATGCTGGATATGCAGCCTCAGCAGCACTAATTGCTTGTTCTACAGTTTCGACAGAAGCTAATGCGACTTGGCGATGCGCCTTGCCCGTTGCCGGATTAAACACATCTTGAGTGCGTTCGGCGTCATGGTTACTTTCACCGTTAATTAAGTGTCCAATAGTATTCATAAATAATTCCTAGATAAAAAATAATGTTAATAATGGGAGTTAATCCCAAAGTCCTTGATAGATCGCGACCATTTCGCTGATCGATGGCTCAATTGGGTTGTTACCCGGCGAGCCCGAGGCCAAAGCTTGCTCGGCCATAGTTTGACAAACCGCGAAGTAATCATCGCGCTTAATACCAAATTTTTCTGGTGTAGGCACCGCCAACTCATCATTTAATGCGCTTAATTCAATTAATAGTTTGTCGTTGGCAACCGCGTTACTATCTTGCTCAGTGGCAATTCCCATTGCCCGTGCACAGTCTGCATAACGCTCAGGTGCAGCAGGAATAGAAAAAGCCGTGACACTAGGTAGTAACATTGCATTAGAGAGACCGTGGGGCACATGAAAAAAGGCCCCGATAGGACGACTCATACCATGCACCAAAGCCACTGATGCACTAGAAAAGGCGATACCCGCAAGGGTTGAGCCGAGCATCATAGCTTCACGAGCACCCTGGTCTGCACCGTTATGATAGACTTTTCGAAGATTGGGTCCAATGAGTTTAATCGCAGCAATTGCTTGGGTATCGCTGTAGGCGTTGGCTTTTTTACTCACATACGACTCAATGGCATGAGTTAAGGCATCAATACCCGTATCGGCGGTGATACGCGGGGGTAAACTCAGAGTTAACTTGTAATCAACCAATGCGGCAATAGGCATAAAACCAATGCCCACACAAAGCATTTTTTCGTCGCTGACTTCGTCCGTGATGATGGTAAAGCGAGTGACTTCAGAACCAGTGCCCGCTGTAGTAGGTACGGCAATCACAGGCAGGCCTTGCTCTATGACCATGCGCGGAAAACGATAATCTTGCATCACACCACCGTGCTTGGCTAAAATCGCGATAGCCTTAGCACTATCAATTGGACTACCTCCACCCAAGGCAATAATACAGTCATAGCTGCCCTCACGCGCCTTCGCAACACCCGCTTGAATCGATTTAACCGTAGGTTCTGGCATGGTATCGTCAAAAACATCGTTAACAATGTTATGACTGTCTAAATTATCTTGAAGAAGACGAGCATAACCTAGCTCCACCATCATCTTGTCGGTAATAATCAATGGACGGCTGCAGCCGAGGCTCACTAAAATACTGGGGATTTCCAGACTTGCATCTTCGCCTACCTGCATAATACGCGGCAGAATTACTTGATTAGACATATCAACTCCTTATCTTTATTGAACTATGAAGGTGGGTGACTTTTTAATACTCAAAGTCACTCACACTGATGTCGTGTTCGTTGTTAGCGATGGCGAAAAACAGGTGCACGCTTAGCGATAAAGGCGTGCATTCCCTCTTTTTGACCCTCTGTGGCGAAGGCTGCCTGAAACAGGCGTCGCTCGTGACGGATACCCTCTGTGAGGCTAGTTTCAAAGGCTACGTTTACCGCCTCTTTAGCCATGCGTACAGCTGGGCTGTTATAGCCTGCAATGGTGTGCGCTGCTTCGAGCGCGGTTTGCAACAACTCTTTACCCGGTACAACGCGCGCCACGAGTCCTGCGGCTTTAGCTTCGTAGACATCAATGGTTCTGCCTGTAAGTACAAGATCCATGGCCAGCGACTTACCGACAGCATTGGCTAGACGTTGAGAGCCACCGATGCCTGGCAAAATGCCTAGCTTAATTTCTGGCTGTCCAAACTGAGCATCTTCTGAGGCAATAATAAAATCACACATCAATGCCAGCTCGCAACCACCGCCAAGTGCATAGCCACTAACAGCGGCAATGATGGGTTTACTGATCAACCGCAATTCGTCCCAGGGTGCAAAGATATCGTCACAATAAAATTCGGCATAATTTAGATTGGCCATCTCTTCAATATCCGCACCCGCCGCAAAGGCACGAGAGCTACCAGTAATAATAATGGCACCAATGTTATCGTCGGCATCAAAGGCTTTTAAAGTGTCAACCACTTCACGAGCGAGCTGTCGGCTTAAGGCATTTAGACTTTTAGGCCGGTGCAATGTGATCATGCCTACTCGCTCTCGGCGTTCGACAAGAATGGTCTCCATTGGTGCTAATGTCGATTTCGGCTTGGTATCAGCTTGATTGGGGTTATTGCTTGCGCTGTTTTCCTGATCAGTATCGACGGGCTTAGATATATCGCTTTTTGTAGTTTTCATAATGCTGCTCTCTCTATCTGTCTAGAATACTATGGTTTAGGTTACAGAAATAACGTCGAAATACGCCGCTCATTCATCATCATCCGCATTTGCCCTAGGGTGCGATGTCGGTGCATAGGCACCGTTACTGGCCATCAACTCTTCTAAGATTGCCTCGCGATGCTCGTTAAGTGCCGGGGACCGGAGTGGTATTTCGGGATCAACTTCTGATACTGAGCCCATCTTGATGGGGTTACCGGCTGTGCGGATAGCTGTTTGGTTTTCGCCGATAACTTTAACAATCATGTTGCGGGCTAGCAGTTGTGGATGCGTAAATAATTTATCGATAGTATTTATCGGAGAACACGGCACTCCAGCCTCATTGAGGGCGTCGATCCAATGCTGCATTGGCTGGGTCAGCGTTATCGCTTCGACATCTTTAACTAGCTGCTTACGATTTTTCACGCGCAAGTCATTGGTTAAAAATTGCTCTTCTAAGGCCATTTGAGGGGCGCCCAAGGCATCCATCATTAGCAAGAATAGCGTATCGTTACCTGCACACATGACAAACTTACCGTCTTTTGCTGCAAAGGTTTCAAACGGTGCCAGCGAAGGATGATTATCGCCGGTGCGTGTGGGCACAATGCCCTCGACGTCATATCGTGCAAGTGCAGTTTCCATCAACGCCGCCTGACAATCTAGCATGCCGATATCGACGCGAGTTCCCTGAGCATCACGGGTGCGACTGTACAGTGCCGACAAAATACCGATAACGCCAAAGAGTGCGGCACCTAAATCACCAAAACTTGTACCAACGCGAGCGGGCTCTTCATCTGGCCAACCCGTCAGGCTCATGACTCCACCCATGGCTTGGACCACCATATCGTAGCCCGGCAATTCGCTAAATGGGCCGCTGTGACCAAAACCTGAAATAGAGGTATAAATAATATGCGGATGGGTTTTGGCAAGACGTTCGGGGCCGTAGCCTAGTCGCTCCATCACGCCGGGACGAAAATTCTCAACCACCACGTCAGAGCTATCCAACAGGCGCTCTAACAGCTCGCGGTCGCGGGGTGATTTAATGTCGAGAGAAATACTTTCTTTGCCGCGATTGAAGCACATAAAATAGGCTGAATCGACACCTACAAAAGGCCCAAACGCACGTGTATCATCACCTGTGCCAAACCTTTCAACTTTAATCACGCGCGCACCTAGGTCGGCTAAAACCATGGTGCAGTATGGTCCGGCTAATACACGAGAGAAATCCAACACGGTAATACCCGCCAGTGGGCCTGGTTTTTCATCTGCTTCACTTGTTTGATTCATAATTGCTAATCCAGCGGTTGGTTGTTTTTACGTCGATTTAAAATTAGAGCAACGATCCATTCTTTCAATTTACACCCATGCGAATAATGAGTCAATACGTATCAATATAAGACTTTAGTTGGTGAGCCTACAAACCGTGTAAATAGCCCGGCGAAAGCCCAAACCAACATTTTTCCGAGAGATGAAGACTAAACCAGAGCAGAATATCGCATCAAATTTATGGAAAAAATCAAACGGGTGTTCGCCTTAGCCCCATTAATCACCCAAACTAGCCATCAACATTAGCCTCTCAAGTTAGCCTCTCAAATTAAGCACTGGCATTAGGTATTCACATTAAATGTTCTAACGTTATAAAACCAGCAGAAGATCAGGCTAGAACTTACCGTTATTTTCTAGGTTTTATTGTTGGACCAGCGCCTAACAACCTCAAAAAAATTGCTAAATGTAAGGCAGCACTAACTTTGAAAACATCATCTCACCTGACTGCCATCAGTCGCCACTTGATTAGATGCGTTGCCACGATAGATATATTGAACACGGTAAAAAATCATAGCACTTCAACTTAAATTTTTGACGGCAACTGGTAAGCCTTTGCCTAAAATCCATTGTTGCCTTAGAAGTGATGACACGCTCTACCTTGTTGGGTTTCGCGCTATACTCGTCCCCACATTTTATAGTTAAGGTTAAACCGTGAAAGTCATCTCTATTAACGTCAATGGTATCCGCGCCGCCGCTCGCAAAGGCTTATTTGATTGGTTAGAAAAAGTCGATGCAGACGTCATTTGCCTGCAAGAGCTAAAAGCTCAACCAGAACAAATAGAAGACAAGCTATATCACCCCGATGGATATTATCGTTATGTTCACTGTGCCGAAAAGAAGGGCTACAGCAGTGTCGGCATTTACTGCAAACAAAAACCTAATAAAGTACATATGGGCCTAGGGGCTATTAGTGACTCAGATTGGTCTGACGTAGATCGCGAGGGCCGCTATATACAGGTCGACTTTGATGGCCTCAGTGTCGCATCACTGTATTTACCATCGGGTTCTTCGAAAGCAGAAAGACAGGTTTTCAAAGTCGATTTAATGGCTCGCTTCGAGTCTGTTTTACAAAGCATGTTACGCAAAAAGCGTGAATTTATTATTTGTGGCGACTGGAATATTGCCCATAAAAAAGTAGATATTAAAAATTGGCGGGGCAACCAGAAAAACTCTGGCTTTTTACCCGAAGAACGCGAGTGGATGGATTGGCTATTGACTGACGACGATAATGATCGCGCAAAACCCTTAGGCTTTGCCGATGCTTTCAGAATAATCAATCAACAAGAGCACGAGTACACTTGGTGGTCTAACCGTGGACAAGCTTGGGCAAACAATACCGGTTGGCGTATTGACTACCAAATTATTACACCCGGTTTAATTGACAAGGTTACGCCTAAATCAGATCTTATTTATAAAGCAGAGCGTTTTTCGGATCATGCACCACTTGTTATCGAATATGATATCTAGTGTTTTTAGCTGCAGGTATTGCGGCCCGAGACGACTAGCGACTTGTTTGACGAGTCGCTTTAATGACATGCTTTCATCAAATAGTTTTATGGCCCGCTTTTATAAGCAAGCCCTTGTGACAATTTTTTACACCTTATAAATATTATAAAAATACCTGCGGCCAAAAAATAGTTTTGCTCAAGCCTTAATCAGCTAGCTCTATATCAGCTGTTGCCAGCAGCGTTATTAAAACATCCCTCTCGTTTGCATTAATAGGGGTTTCCAGCAAACTGTTGCAGAGCTCTTTAGAAAAACTTTCTCGAACATTAAAAGCCACACCATTAACAAACAGCGAGCGCTCAGAAAAAGCAAAGCGACTGTGATGCGGATGCACAAGCTCAAAGCCATTATTGCTGTCAATATAATGGTTGATAGCCGCAAGCGTTAATTCATTTGAATCAGTTGCGTGGTCATCATCCAAAGGTGGCAGATGACGTGGCTCGGTAACTAGGCTGCCAAATGATTTGTTCATGGCTCGGCCAATAGCCTCGGGCGTGAGTTGCTTGGTCATCGCTAACAATTGACGCTCAACGTCTGTATTTATTTTGTAGGGGTTAGCATCAACCGAGTCTTTTTCAATACTGGTCGCGCTATCTCGATAGCGCAAATTATCGCTCCCCGTCTCAGCAAATTCCTCTATTAAATTTTCAAGTGTTGCAAATAGTAGTTCCTGTTGCGATGGCGCTCTAAAACCTACCGACAAGGTAATGCATTCGTCAGTTAGTGCCGTGCCCCAGTGAGCAACACCAGCAGGTACATAAAGCATATCACCGGGGGCCGCTGTTAGCGTTTGCACTGGTTCAAACTCCTCTAACAATTTGACCTGTGAATTTTCTTGTAGGCGGGTCGCATCGTCACAGACCTGTCCTAACTGCCATTCACGAGTGCCTGAGACCTGCAATAAAAACACATCATAATAATCAAAATGTGGCCCCACACCCCCACCAACAGGGGCAAAACTTGCCATAACATCTTCTAGACGCCACTTCGGCAGAAATGAAAAGCGCTCCAAAATTGCATGAACCTCTTCAACCCATTGATCGACCCCCTGCACTAGCAATGTCCAATTTTTATTGGGCATCGATAATAATTGTTGCTCCGTAAACGGACCTTGCTCACATGACCATTTATTGTTTAAACCAAAGCCCGAGATGATACGAGCTTCGCTCTCGGCTTCACAGGCGATACCCGCCAAATCGCCACTATCAATAATACCCACCAAATCGGTGATCGATGACCGCAACATTAATGGTTGCTGCTGCCAATAATTTTTTAAAAAATCCTCGCGCGTACAGTCTACAAATATCGACACAAATAACCTTACCAGTTGAATGAAACTAAAAAATAATCATAACGTAAATATGTTGCTAATATAGAACAATTTAGAAACCATCCTTCTAGTTTACAACGAATAATTATATACTCTACCTGTATATTTAAGTGTTTCAGGTTGTTTTAAAAATGCATAGAGAGCCTTTAAAATGTTAACCATCTGGGTCGATGCCGACGCCTGCCCTGTCGTTATTAAAGAGATTATCTGTCGAGCAGCAGACCGCACACAAACGCCTGCCGTCTTTGTTGCCAATCAACCAATTAGCCTACCCAAGTCGAGACATACTCAAATGCTACAGGTGGTCGCAGGTTTTGATGTGGCAGATGATACTATTGTAGAAAAAGTTCAAGCGGGTGACATTGTAGTCACCAGCGATATTCCACTAGCGGCAGAAGTCCTCGAAAAAAAAGGGCTTGTTATAACGGCAAGAGGTGAACGCTACACGCAAGAAAATATAAAAGCACGCCTAACAATGCGTGATTTTATGGAGACAATGCGAGCCAGTGGCATTCAATCGAGTGGACAGGCAACACTCAATCACACAGATCGTCAAACCTTTGCAAATGCACTCGATGGCATACTCACAAAAAAAATAACACAAGCAAGCACTCAATAAAATACTGTCTAAAAAGTTAAGTACTAACGAGTGCTTTTAGAACTAAAGTTTATCGGTAACAATCTGCCCCCACAATTGCTCAATACGCTTTTCGCGGCCACAGGAATGACGATAATATTTGTAGCGCAGACTACTCTTCTTATAAAAATCTTGGTGATAAGCCTCTGCTGAATAAAACTTTTTGGCCTTTAAAATTTCAGTGACAATCGATTCGTCAAAAGGTTTTGTTAGTTTAATACTGGCTAGAGAATCTTCAAACACTGCTTTTTGTGCCTCATCTTGATAAAATAGCGCCGTCTTATAAGAAGAGCCTTTATCACAAAACTGTCCGTTGGGGTCAGTAGGGTCGATGGTATACCAATAAAAATCGACGAGATCCCTTAAGGTTACTAGGTCTTTGTTGTAGGTGATTTTCACCGCCTCAAAATGCCCAGTCTGGTTCGACGAGACTTCTTTGTAGGTTGGATTTAGAGTTGACCCGTTAATGTAGCCAGACTCTGCGTGTAACACGCCCTTATGCTTTTCAAAATCTGACTCGGTACACCAAAAGCAACCACCAGCGACAATTAATACACCTTCTTTGATGGTGTTTTGGGCAAAGCTATTGCTAACTTGCATCAACCATAAAGTTGCGAGTAAACAGAATATTTTTTTCATGCGCGCTCCTAGTTATTGAGTGACCCTACTGATGCTAAAATTTTTATCGCATCACAATGACATAATTAGACTGTCCGAGCATAAACTAGCTATCTGACCGCCTAAGTTTCACCCTATTTATTTGACGGACTAGCTATCGACTCATCTATCGATAGACATATCTAACGTCTAACAATCAGACCAGAAAGCACCTACAAATAGTGCATATTATTTTATTGTGATGATTCACATAAATATTATCTATGAGGCCATGTAAGAGCTATCTTGAACGTCAACTAAAGCATAAGATCAATAATCAGTCCTAAAGTTGCACTTTATCTTTAATACAAATAGTGACGCTTTTCAACTTTGTCCTTAGGTTAATTTGTATCGCGAATAATTTGCTCTTGAATGGTTTGCCAGTTGAGCACCGAATCTTGCTTGGATGCATTGTTGAAACAACATGGGCTGCGCGGGCAAGAGCTGTTGCGTGGGCAGATAAGGCGAGCTGGGTTATCGATCCCGCGCTCAACCCATGCCACGTTGAGTATTTTAGCGACACTCATTAATTCTTTTTTTATACGTTGAGGAATAGAAGCCGTGCCGCCCTCTTTTAGGCAAGCGGCTTTTAGCTCAAACGCTAAGGCTCGAGCATCCCCACCTTGGGATTCAATCGCTGGATTTAGATCGAGACCGGCACACAGTACATGGCTATTACCCGCAAGATCGTGCACTTTGACCGATTCACAAGAATAAATTCTAGGTTCGTTATTGGCCTCTAAAATAGAAATTTGGGAAGAACTTTCTTTAGAGGGGGAATCGATCATACGAAATACGGCCCAGTGTTGACACGGATCTTGCACCATCCGCATGTTGCCCCAAGGCAGCGGGATACCATTGCCGCGATAAACCGCCTTGAGCTTACCTGGTGGGTAGGCATCAAAATAATGCCAATGTGGATATGGCGATACCGCCGTCATGCGTCGCATCACTACTGAAGCCGACACCTGCACCATATGACGGACACTGATCTCGTAATTATAACGGTCTAATAATTGTCTAAATGGCACCTTAGGACACAACAACGCACTGGCAAAAAAACTACACTCAAAATCACGCCATGCATTCAAAATATCTTGGGCATCCAACGAGTTTTCGGATTCTGAATTGTTATCGAGCACAGAGCCACCACCGGCAACCGAGATACTTTTAAAGCTTTCGTTACCGTGCAGCACCCGATGCCCAATTTGTACCGCCAAATCATATTTGAGTCGCATCGGACGTAGCTTAAGTATGCTATTGATATAAATACGATTGGGTGGGGCGAAGAACGAGCGCACTAAATTTTTAGAGTTGCCACCCATCTCTTCTTGTATTTCATCGGGCAGTCTGTCGAACCAATGAATCTCTAAGCCCATGTTTTTGCAAATATCAATCACCGCCTCAAGACTTAGAGGCATTTGTTTATGGCCAACCTCCTCGGCCGCACGCTCTAAATCGGGAAAATGATTTTGCTGTTGCTCTTGATGAGCACGAATCAGTAAATGCGCAAACTGCTGACCGGAGACACCCGTCTGCGAGAGCATTTCGGGGACAACGCTTTCTAAAATATCGTTAGCAAAAAGAAATTTAGGCTCGAGAGACATCCCCGAGATACCGCCGCGCTTGCCCTTTACCGGTCTTATAGCCTCTTCTTCTGGGGTGTCGTCTAAAAACCAACTCACCTCTTTTTGAAACACCTGCGCAATGCCTGCTAGCATTTCTGCGCTAGGAAAACGCTTACCGCGTTCGATCATCGATAAATAAGAAATCGAGGGTGCAACAGTATTGTGATTGGTTATACAACGAGCGGATAAGTCTTCCATGGTTAGATTATTGCGCTTACGTAAATTACGTATCTTGGTACCCAAAAAGTGAGCATTGCGCATTATGCCTTTAGTTTTCTTCATGATTCTCTTCTCCGCCTCACACATTGTTCTATGTTAACGATAATGGATTTATCCGCTGTAAATACAAGTAAATAAAAAAGCATATGTCATTTCACAACAACATTTTGTGAAATTTACACTGTAAAATTTTTATTGTAAAGTTATCAAAATATTTACTATACAATGTGATCATGTTGTTAATCAAAGAATTAAACAAATTTTATAGATAGGGTACAATGTCACCTAGTAACTCCGCGCATAAATCGTTAAAGCAGTACGAGTTAATAACCCTCCTATAAAACCAGAAATAATGAGTGTAAAAATGACAACAAATAGTTCCAATCAGTCGCTTACTATCAAGATAAATGACAGCTTTCGTCATTTTATTGATAATGAAGTAATGCCACTGACACAAGTTAATCCAGATCAGTTTTGGCAAAACCTTCAACATTTGATTGATGATCTTGCTCCTCGTAACCGAGAGCTACTCGCTAAACGCGACCTAATACAACAGCAACTTGATGATTGGCACAAAAGCAATGATTATCAATCGACTGACATTGAAGTCTACAAAGCTTTTCTTAAAGAAATTGGCTATCTAGTAGAAGAAGGCGAAGATTTCTCTATTGAGACTACCAATGTCGATGCTGAAATTGCCACAATGGCAGGCCCGCAGCTAGTTGTTCCCCTTAAAAACGCGCGCTTTGCGCTAAACGCAATCAACGCCCGCTGGGGTAGCTTGTACGATGCCCTTTATGGCAGTGACGTTATCCCTAAAACAGGTAAATTAAAACCTGCCAGAGGTGGTTACAACGAATTGCGCGGCCGCGAAGTGATGAAATATTGCCGCGACTTTCTCGACAAACACTTTCCACTAGATGATGGCGCGTCTCACCATGACGTGACGCTATATCAGATTTATTATCAGCAATTTACTGCCGTACTAAAAAAAGGCACCTACGTCGGCCTCAAAGACTCAAAGCAATTTGTCGCGTTTAATGGCTCAAAAAATTCTCCTAACGAAATCATTCTTAAAGACAATGGTCTGCATATTAATCTTCGTATCAACCATGCCACCAGTGTTGGCTCTCAAGATGATGCAGGCGTTGAAGATTTACGCGTAGAAGGCGCATTAACCACCATTATGGATTGCGAAGATTCAGTGACCGCGGTCGATACAGAAGACAAGATAGAGGTTTATCGCAATTGGTTAGGCCTAATGACTGGCAATCTAAGCACCAACTTTCTTAAGGGTGGCAAAACTGTTACTCGTGCACTAGAGCGCGACCGTATTTTCACCAATCGTGACGACGAGCCTTATTATGTGCGTCGACGTAGCCTTATGTTTATTCGTAACGTGGGCCATCTAATGACCATCGATACGATTCAAGATAGCCAAGGTCACAATGTACCTGAAGGCATTCTCGATAGTGTATTTACATCGCTTATAAGCACCATAGACTTGTCAAATAATGATAAGAATATAACCAACAGTAAGACCGGTAGTATTTACATTGTTAAGCCAAAAATGCACGGCCCTGAAGAGGTGGCATTCACTTGTGAGCTATTTGGTCGCATCGAACAGTTATTAGACATACCAGAGAACACCATTAAAGTCGGCATTATGGATGAAGAGCGCCGCACTACTGTTAATCTTAAAGAATGTATCCGCGCAGCTAAGTCGCGCTGTGTGTTTATCAATACAGGCTTTTTAGATCGTACCGGTGACGAAATGCACACCAGTATGCATGCAGGTGTATTTTTACCCAAGAAAGATATAAAAGCTCAGCCATGGCTTCAAGCATATGAAGATTGGAATGTTGATATCGGCTTGGAATGCGGCTTATCGGGCAAAGCTCAAATTGGTAAAGGCATGTGGGCACAACCAGACGACATGAAAGCAATGATGGATAGCAAGCAAGCGCATCCAGAAGCTGGCGCCAACACAGCTTGGGTTCCATCGCCAACTGCCGCAATGTTACATGTGCTTCACTATCATGAAGTCAATGTGTTTGAGCGCCAAAAAGAAATTGCAAAGCGCTCGCGTGCAAATATCAACGATATTTTAACCATACCGCTTATGCCTAAAGGCAAAACTTTAACCGCTGCAGAAATTGAGCAAGAAATTGAAAACAACGCTCAGAGTATTCTTGGTTATGTTGTGCGCTGGGTAGACCACGGTGTGGGCTGTTCTAAAGTTCCCGACATTCATAATGTCGCACTGATGGAAGATCGCGCAACCTTGAGAATATCAGCTCAGCTACTAGCTAACTGGTTACTCCATGGCGTTACTACCAAGGAGCAAATTACCGCGATATTTAAGCGTATGAGTGCAGTCGTCGACGAGCAAAATGCGAGTGATCCTGAATATGTTGCAATGGCAACATCGACTGACACAAGCATTGCTTTTAAGGCATCACTTGATCTTGTCATAAAAGGCGCCGAGCAGCCATCGGGCTACACCGAACCCTTGCTTCACGCTTATCGCATACAAGTAAAAGCTGCAGCAAAAAAAGCATAGTTTATAGTTGATGACTTAAGTTGATGACTTGCAGCCTTAATAAATTTATTAAGGCTGTTTGAAATAAAATCTGCTAACCCTAGAAGACCTGGGGTTAGCAGAACTAACAAATTATAAGAGAAGTCGGTAATGCACCGCGCCTAAAACAACTCGACAGTTAGCGCTGCATTATATTTTTGGTTTTTTCAAAGCTTTTATGGCCAGCCTTAACAGTTAGTATTAAGGCCTTTATTAACTCGGCTTTAAGGGTAAATGGTTTATATTTTAAGCCCATTATAGAGATGAACTTCAGGTTAAACCTGAAGTAACAATGATAATCGATATATGTGGCTGTTTTACATTTTTAAATAATAGCCGGTAACTTTTTACCAGCGGTATCTACTAGTTTTAAATATAGAACTTTTGTCAAACCAACAGAGAGATGAACAATGTCAACTTACAACCAAGACATCGCAGCAGTTGCTGCTCTTCGTGATGCTAACGGCAACGCATGGAACGCCATTAACCCAGAATCTGCAGCGCGCATGCGTGCTCAGAATAAATTCAAAACTGGTTTAGAGATCGCTAAGTACACTGCAGACGTTATGCGCGCCGATATGGCGACGTTTGACGGTGACAAGACTAAATATACACAGTCTTTAGGTTGCTGGCATGGTTTTGTAGGTCAGCAAAAACTGATCTCTATTAAAAAGCACTTCGGTACCACCGACCGAAAATATCTATATCTTTCAGGTTGGATGGTTGCTGCTTTACGGTCTGACTTTGGTCCACTTCCCGACCAGTCTATGCACGAAAAAACGACGGTTGCTTCTCTGGTTGAGGAGTTATACACCTTTTTACGTCAAGCTGACGCACGCGAACTAGGCGGCTTGTTTCGCGCTTTAGACGCAGCACGTGAGGCTGGCGATGAAGTCGGTGCTAAAGACATACAAAATAAAATCGATGGCCACCAAACTCATGTTGTGCCAATTATTGCCGATATCGATGCAGGCTTCGGTAACGCTGAAGCAACTTACTTAATGGCAAAACAAATGATCGAAGCCGGTGCTTGCGCGCTGCAGATCGAAAACCAAGTTGCCGATGAAAAACAGTGTGGCCACCAAGACGGTAAAGTTACTGTTCCTCACGCAGATTTCCACTCTAAAATTCGCGCACTGCGTTATGCTTTTTTAGAGCTAGGTGTTGATAACGGTATTATCGTTTCTCGTACTGACTCTGAAGGTGCGGGCCTCACTAAAGAAATCGCTGTTGTTAAAGAGCCTGGCGACCAAGGCGATCGCTACAACTCTTTTCTCGATGTCGAAGAAATAGACGTTGCCGATATGGCTGAAGGCGATGTGTGCTTCAACCGCAATGGTAAGCTAGTTCGTCCTAAGCGCTTGGCCTCTGGTCTATATCAGTTCCGTCAGGGCACGGGCGAAGAGCGTTGTGTGTTTGATTCCATCGAAGCTATTAAAGCCGGTGCCGATCTTCTTTGGATCGAAACTGCGACACCAAACGTTAAAGATATCGCCGACATGATGAATGCAGTTCGTCAAGAGATCCCAGATGCAAAACTAGTCTACAACAATAGCCCATCGTTTAACTGGACACTTAACTTCCGTCAACAAACATTTGACACAATGGTTGAAGCTGGTGAAGACGTATCGCAATATGATCGTGCCGACTTAATGAACGCTAAGTATGACGAAACTGCACTGTCTGTAAGTGCTGATAATCGTATTCGTACCTTTCAGGCCGATACTGCTCGCGAAGCAAATATCTTCCACCACCTGATCACTCTACCGACCTACCACACAACTGCCCTATCGGTTGATAACCTAGCTAAAGAATACTTTGGTGAAGCGGGTATGTTGGGTTATGTTGCTGGTGTTCAACGTAAAGAAATTCGTCAAGGTATCGCCTGTGTTAAGCACCAAAACATGTCTGGTTCTGACATGGGTGACGACCACAAAGAATATTTTGCGGGTGAAAATGCGCTTAAAGCAGGCGGCGCAAAAAACACGTCTAACCAGTTTGGCTAAAGCAAATTAGCTATAGGAAATTGTTGTGAGAGTCGTTTAAGAAAAGCTTTGCACTCGGCCTAAAAAAAGTACCTGAGTGCAGCATTTAAAACTCGAGTAGCTATAACTTTTTTCAATATACAAAGGCGGTCTTTAACGAAGGCCGCCTTTTTTGTTATTGTTTTATAAGTAAAGCCTTACAAACTATCTAAACTAATTTCTGTTACATCAACTCAATGATCTTTACGTTAGTATCTTTAGTAATTTCACTTTCAAACTAAGCAAATGATTACGACTATGACCAATATTCCCGCTCTTTTTCAAGACGCTAAAAATCTGTTAACCGAACAAGGGTTTACAACAAGTAATACCTGGTATCACGGAACATCATCAGCATTGGTCGACTCGATTAAAAACCAGGGTTTGATACGCAGTGGAGATAGCGTGTTAAAAGATGCCGCAAAAAAAACAATGGCCACTATCGGCAATATATACACAGAGTCAATCGAACCCGTTTTTTTAACACCGAGTAAAGCATTAGCATTTTACTGGGCCGAACAAGCCGTGCGTAATCGCAGTGTGCGGATTGAGGATAATGGGCAGCCTGTCGTATTTACTGTAATGCTACCCGATGAATTGAATCGCCAAGTAAAACCAGATGTAGGTGCTGCGAGCCTACTATTATTAAAAGAGGGTGAGAATTTTATGGCCTATTTGACAGACATTTATCAAACCAATAGCCTCGATGGTCCTGACATAGACTTAATGCAGGCAGAGCGCAACGAATACTTACGCATATTGGGCATGGCTTATATCAATGCCGACATTGAAGCTTTACACATAAAATTAATAACTGACGAATCATAAATCTAGAATATAATTTTATAATCTTAAAAATATTATCTCTACTTTATTTAATTAATTTTTAGCGGATTAAATGTATTCTATTTTTTATCCAATAAAAAATATTTATCTCGCATTTAGGCCCCACGTTTAATAATGAAGTTACCTACAAAATACACTGAGGCACTTAATTATTTGGCCTACAGTTGTGAGGCGAGCAAGACCTCTGCTATGCCAAATTCGAATAAGGCCATATCAGTCAAAAAAAAAATCGAATGGCTCTAGGGTTTGAATCTCAAGTTATTACACAGTTACTAGCAAATGACCTAGTTGATATAGGATTTATACGCGTAAATCGGTGGCGTCAAATTGATGATGCGTTAGCACACAGGTCACCTTATTTAGATCTGGAACAAACTCGGTTATTACTGACTTTCGATATTTTTTAGTCACTTTTATAATAATCTTTCAGCAACTCATGTTCGCTTCTGTAACAAAGCGACGAAAGCGGTAATTTAGACGATTTGTCGCTATTGATGAGGGACTGCCGTTAGGTCGAATTTAGGTAGATTCATCGATTTTGACCCGGAGAAACTTAAGAGAGCATGGTTGAGGTTGGCTATTAGTGGAACAACGATCACTGTTGATGCTTTTTATCGCCTTGGCCGCTAATGCATTAAAAAGTTCACATTATAATTCGCGTCTGAACCCAATAGCTTTTTTTGACTTATCTAAATAAAAAACAGACAATACTATTTCGATAAAGCTGATGGTCTTTAGTTTGGTTTGTCAGCATCTTTATGCTGCCCAACCAGATGGTTACGCCATCCGCTCCTCGAATCGGCAAACTTGTGGCAATACGAGGACGCAAAGCCAGTACCCCTGTTGTGGGTCGAACGGCTACCTGAAGGAGTTGTGCTAAGTCTGTATTCTGGGGATTGCCGATCCCACTTTCTCTCTTAGACTCAACGAATAGTAAGCTAGCTGGTGCTGGCATTATTGTTGTGTGGATCTATTTGGGAGACTTTTCAATGAGTACTATAACTGCCATAACTGACTACCCCTTTTGGTCTTTTAGAATTATTAACTTTCCTGTTTTCACCTACTTTGTAGCCACTTTGACTTGGTCGGCTTAATGCTATTTAAAAAAATCATTCAGCGCTTCGGGGCTTACAAAGCTTGGTTGATGGCTACTTTAACAAAAGCTGTACCGAGACAAGGCTTTAAAGATCAAACTAAGCCGCTGAGTCAAGTAACGCTTGAACACAATCAAGACACAACTCCCTTGAGTCAATTTGAAGAAAGCCTGAGAGAGACTGAAACGTATCTTCATGTGGTTTTAGATAGTATCGGAGAGCCCGTTTTCGTAAAAGATGCAGAATTTAGGTTTGTTCTTGTCAATGATGCTTTTTGCAGTATTTTTGGGTTAACTAGGAGCGAAATAATCGGCACAACACTGGCCGAAAAATTGCCACCGAGCGAGGTGGAGCATTTCTTTTCTATCGATAGACAAGTGCTGAGCGATGGCAAAGAAATTATATGCGAAGTGCCACTATCACCTATTGGAATGCAAGCTAAAATAAATCTGACGAGGAGAAATCGATTCGTAGACGCTAAAGGTAACTATTTTATCGTGGGAATAATTCACGATATCACCGAGAGAAAACAGCTTGAGCGAGAAAAGAATGATGCCAACGAAGAGAACAAAAAAAAAGCAGCTGAATTAGTTATTACAAACAAAGAACTTGTTGCTTATCGCTCTAAACTTGAACGCAATGCCCATTACGATGTACTGACTAATTTGCCGAATCGAGTGTTACTTGCAGACCGCCTAAGTCAAGCCATGATTCAAAGTCAACGCCGTAATCGACTATTAGCTATTGCATTTATTGACTTAGATGGCTTTAAAGTGGTCAACGACACTCACGGCCATAATGTCGGAGATCAACTGATCGTTGCACTATCAAAACGCATGAACGAGGCTTTGCGAGAAGGTGATACATTGGCACGTATTGGCGGCGATGAATTTATCGCTGTCATGGTTGATTTGAATAGAGTCGAGGATTGTCAGCCTTTATTAGAGCGGCTCCTAGAGGCAGCTGCCGACTTTGTCACCCTAGGTGACACCGTACTAAATATTTCAGCGAGTATTGGGGTTACCTTTTATCCACAAGACGGTGCAGGCGCAGAGCAACTCATGCGTCATGCCGACCAAGCCATGTATGTCGCAAAAAAAGCCGGTAAAAATCGTTATCACCTGTTTGATGTCGCACTAGATAATGCGATCAAAGTTCAACGGTAAAGCCCAGTAGGCAAATATTGATAATATGTGTCTAAGACTGCTTTTGGCAAACAGCGATTGAGGTTGTGATCTCGAGTATTAGTCGCAAGTTATCCCTTAAAAGATATTACCGACCTAGTCATCAACAAAAAAGTCTTTCAATTATCGGGCATTCAGGCGAACTCGTTTCATCGCACTGGCTAACCATTTGATTGAGTGTTCGCTCCATCTTTTTTAAGTCCTTAATCTTGCCCTTCACCTCTGCCAAATGCGTGGCTGTGACATCACGAACTCGAGAGCAGCTCTTATGGTGCTCTTCAGATAACTCAATCAGACCAGTAATTTGATTAACGGTAAAGCCTAGTTCACGGCTTCTGCGGATGAACGTTAGTCTTTTGGCATGATCTTCAGTATATATTCTGTGGCCGCCTGCGCTTCTGGCTGGCGAGTGAAGCAAGCCACAAGTCTCATAATATCTAATCGTCTCAGCCTTAATATTTGTATACTTAGCTATTTGACCTCTAGAGAATTGCTGATCTTTAGTTTTCATTTTTACTTGACCCTGTAGTTACTACAGGCTTTATACTCTTGAAAACGATAGCATGTCAACAGGAGACAATTGTCGATGATAGGTATTGAAAGAGTTCTAGATAAACTTGGTAGTGGAGGCGTTGTTATTGCAGCATTAGGCTGCACAGCTTGCTTCCCTGCGTTGGGTGCTTTGGCTGCGGCTCTTGGTCTTGGCTTCTTAGGGCAGTTCGAGGGGACGATAATTAATGCGTTACTGCCACTCTTCACCATCTTTGTTCTAGTTGTTAATTGCTACGGTTGGTACAAAAATCAAGTTCATTGGCGAGGTCTACTTTCTGTAATCGGTCCGTTAGTCATACTGGCAACATTATATCCATTATGGCAATACGGTTGGAGCGTGTCTATTTTTTACAGCGCACTAATTTTGGTGCTCACTGTATCTATTGCCGACCTCATTTGGTCAGTACCATCGCATGATAGTTTAGGAGTTTAGGTAATGCGTGATGTTGTTTTAGAATCAGAAATTACTTGCCCAAAATGTAGACATAAAAAGCAAGAAGTTATGCCAGAGAACGCCTGTATGTTTTTTTATGAGTGTAATAAATGTCATGCTTTACTAAAGCCCTTTAAAGGTGACTGCTGTGTATTTTGTTCATACGGCACCGAAAAGTGTCCACCGATACAATTAAATAAATCGTGTTGTTAAATGATGACAAATAAATTACTTAAAACAGGCATAAATGGCACAATAGTCACTTCTATATGCTGCTTTACGCCTTTTCTAGTTTGGGGGTTAAGTGTCGCGGGCTTAGCGTCATTAGTGGGTTATCTTGATATAGTGCTGTTGCCGCTATTAGCCTTATTTGTGGTATTGCTTATCGTTGGTTTGGTCGTTGCGATAAAGGATAAATATAAAAATTTATAACATGCCTAGCCAATGCATTTCGGCTGCCAAAAGCACTGGTTTCATAGGATAATTTACTCGCTGTTGCGCTAGCCGTTTACAGTGGCGTTGCTCACATCTGCTTTTTTAGCAATAGACAATAAAAATAAAATAAGAAATTATCGGGATGCCCATTAAACATGTTTTTTGAATTACTATTTCTTTTTGGTGCTGGTTTTTTTGGTGGTGTCGTTAACTCTGTCGCAGGTGGTGGAAGTTTTATTACCTTCCCAGCGTTACTTTTTGTTGGTGTTCCTCCAATTAGCGCGAACGCAACCAATACCTTCGCTTCATTTGCGGGTTATCTTAGTGGCACTTATGCATTTCGAGAAGACTTGTATGCACACAAAAAAGAATTGCCACGCTTAATAATTGTCAGCTTAATCGGTGGGGCCTTAGGTGCTTGGTTGTTACTACAGACGCCAGAGTCAGTGTTTCGTGAAGCCATACCTTGGCTGCTGTTATTCGCCACTGTTTTATTTATCTTTGGCGGAAAATTAAATAGTATTTTAAAACGACTCACTTCAACTCACCGACATGCTTCAAGTGTTGGGTATTTTTTGTTGCTGATAATGTTACTAGCTGTGTGTATTTATGGTGGCTTCTTCAATGCTGGGCTGGGGATTATTATTCTGAGTTATCTGGCCTTGGCTGGACACACAAACATCAGTGCGATGAACGGGATTAAGCTGCTTATTTCTGCGGCTGTGTCATTAACAGCGATAGTTTTTTTTATCTACAGTGGTGCGATTGCTTGGTACGAGGGTTTTATTGTGCTCGTTGGAACGATGATGGGTGGTTTCATGGCCGCTCATATTTCTAAACGTATACCTCAACAGTATGTAAGGTACTTTGTTATCTTAGCTAGCTGCGGCATTACTGTGTACTTCTTTATCGAAGTTTACGTTATCAATTAAACCCCATTGCCACATCTACCATAAAACCTTGAGTGCAACGGTTAATGCATTCAGTAGTTGCGGATATGTGGCCAGAGCGTTCACTCAATTTTTTAATTCTGGGGCTAATTCTAGCTCCAGTTCCAGCTTATCATCCTTTAGGCATTTATTTTTTCTTGCCCCAGAGTTTCGACAAGCTAGGTGGCATTGACTTCACCTCTCTTGTGACAACATAGATAATGTAGCGATCGATACCCAACTCTTCACTGAGTAGTTGTTCGATTAAAACTTGAAAGTCTAGCAAACTATTTGTAACTACTTTTATCACGTAGTCGGTACCGCCACCCGTGGCGCTGCATTCTACGATCTCATCATAGCTCTGAATGCATTTTTCAAACCGATCAAAACCTACTTTACTGTGTGTCTTCAGTGAAACAGTAACAATAACCTTAGTTAGGTCGAGAATTTTACTAACGGCAATTTCGCCTCGGTAACCCGTTACGAAACCGGCTTTTTTTAGTTTATCGAGTCGAATCCAGCATGGTGTCGGCGAGAGGTTAACCAATTCTGAAAGCTTACTTTTGCTTATTTGCCCGTGCTGCTGAATAGCACTCAAAATTCGGATATCCACTGTGTCTACTACGAAATTTTTCATTTTTTTACCGTACACTTCAATGCCTAAGCCCGAATTTTAATCCTCAAGGACGCGGTTAGACTTTCTAAAAACGACACAAAAAGCTGTTATTTGTGCGTTTTTCGTCGTGTTGGGCACAGGGTTATCAAGCCTTTATACAGACGCGATAAACTTTTAAGTCCAATCGCTCAAAAAATGTTGGCTAGCTTTACTTGTGAATGCCCACTTTCAGACGGTTACGATGAGTCACGGGTCAGTTTACTGAGGATATTTGCCAACAGGGGTTGATGGTATTTTTAGTGGCTCTATCTATTACGCATCGATTTGATCATCAGAGCGTCTCCATGCTGTTAAAAATATATTTATCTGTCTTGTAGATCACAAATAATGTCTTCAGCAGATGCTCAGTATTACTGGAGTTAAGCGCTTGGTATGGGTTCTGTTGTGGGCCGCGGCCACAGCATCTTGGTTTATAACAGCAAGGCAACAGATTGGTAAGATGATGACAAGACAGTGGCGCGATTATGACAAGAGTATGTCGATTTACCTTCAGCCTCGATTTCAGTTTCAATCTTCTGCTAGAGAAAATTAAAACTGGAATTTACTAACCTGCCCTAGATCAAAGCTCCATAAGCGCACAGGGATCGACAATCAGTAGCTTTGACTCGTGGCGTTGGACTATCGCTTAAACCATAGCTGTGGTTATTACTTTTAACCTAGTCAAAATGCGGCCCACATCTATCAGGCAATATTCGTAGTAAAGCCCACTACAACGGTTTTTAGTGACCCGGAAAAACAACCGTTTTATTACCGTTAAGAAAACAGCGTTTCTCAACATGTAATTTAACCGCCCTTGCCAAGGTAACGCGTTCGGTGTCACGTCCTTTTGCTATCAGACGTTCAGGAGTGTAGGTGTGATCCACCGGCTCCACACCTTGACTTATGATTGGACCTTCGTCCAGATCTTGGCTGACATAATGTGCGGTAGCCCCTACCAACTTCACACCTTTGTCATAGGCTTGATGGTAAGGCTTGGCGCCTTTAAAACCAGGCAGCAGTGAGTGGTGAATATTGATGGCTTGGCCATGCAGCTTTTTACACATATCCTCGGATAGTACTTGCATATAGCGCGCTAGCACCACAAGGTCAGCCTCGGATTGCTGAATAATATCCCACATCTTTGCTTCTTGCTCTACCTTAGTTTCTGGAGTAACCGGCAGGTGATAATACGGAATATTGTACCAGCCAGCCTGTTTTTGCAGATCGGGGTGATTAGAGATGATCGCCGGAACCTCAATATTAAGTGCTCCAGTACTATAGCGATGCAGTAAATCTTGCAGACAGTGATCGTACTTGGATACCAGAATGACCACTTTTTCTGGAGTGCCTAGATTGCGCAGCTCCCATTCGACTTCAAAGGAGCTAGCCCTTTCGGTAAGCTGATGACGCAAACTCTCTTCAGGGAATTCACCAGTGCCTCTGTAATTAAACTCCATACGAAAGAAAAACTGTCCTGTGTCAGCATCATCAAAAGTGTGCATCTCGTAGACATAACACTCGCTTCGATACAGACTGTTAGTGATCAGATCGAGCACACCCAATTTGGTTGGAGAGCTTCCGGTAAGAATATAGGCTATTGTATTTGTATTCATTATACGGGTCCTTTAATATTATTATTTGCCAAATTGACACTGTAAAAAACCCATCATGGGTGCTCGTTTCCCAATTCGCCGCTGACAAACTCAGGCTTAACCGCACCGCCCACAATCAAGCTCCTATCCAGCAATACACTCTTACGTCGCAGCCTATTTACCCTTGAATACCATGTTTTTCCAAAGGTTGAGCTTAAGAATCAAGTCGCCAAAAGAAATTGTGGGAATCATAAAAGAGTTTGCGACGGCGCTAGCCGTTTCGACGCCAAAATTTATTCTGAGTGCAACAAAGCCTGCTTTACTCAAAAGTTTTAAACCAATAAATGATATGAGGAATTTGCAGTGAGAAAGGCCTAAATAAAGACCCAAAAATGGGTAATCAGACTTGTTTTTTTCCGTCTTTAGCCCATTTGGACTGAAGCTGAGCATCTGCCTAATTGCTGACAAATATTAATGCCTTAAAAAAGGGCATCCATAACCGTACTTAAGCAGATGTCAGGCAGTGAGGCCATTGGGTTCATCAAGGCTGTGTGTACGACAACAGGCCGTCACCGTATTCGCCAGTAGGCAGGCAATGGTCATGGGGCCAACGCCACCGGGAACCGGCGTGATCGCTCCTGCAATTTCTTTGACTGCGTCGTAATCCACAT
>JBLIFG010000004.1:0-101064 GCA_047633635.1 Cellvibrionaceae bacterium
AACTTCAAAATGACGAAACTATAAAATGGAATGCATCGGGCAGCAGACGCTACTTACGCTTTAAAACTGACGGTTCAACCGGTAATCAAAATGGCCGCTTCAGCTATTGCCTGTATCAAGCAGAGCAGCTTTATGCCAAGCAAATTATTATGACGATGGCGGGCCGTGCTCGGCGTGGCAGTCAAGAGAATGCAATTGAGAAATGTAATGCTTAACGAAAGTTAACGCCAGCAGTCTGAAACGCTACCGCCTGCACCACGAGCACCCGTATTAGTGAGTGTCAAGGCTCCACAAGTAGGGTCAGTTATTGTTGGTGTTAATGTAATTAAGTACGTTGTATTGCCATTAGCAACAGTAGCATCCGCACTGTATGTATTGTTCTCACTACTGGCAGACCCCATACTCAATCCGGTAGCATCAGTGGCGGTTAAGCTACTCGCATAACGGCTATATTGCGTAAAGTGACGCTCTTGCCTCGAGGCGATATCTAATGCGAAGGCTTTACCTTCTGCACGTCGACCATTTTCAATGTAAGCATTATAGCTAGGTACAGCAATACTACCTAAAATACCGATAATGACTACAACAATCATTAACTCAATCAGTGAAAAACCTGAATGCTTTTTTACCATACATTTCATAAATATTACTCAACTAAACCGTCATTTACCTAAAATGAATATACTATCAATATAACGCTCTGATCGGTCTCCACTGACCTCGACAAATACCCGCTGGCCTTTTTTTAACGCATATCGATTCACAAGATTTTTTCGCACATCATAAACTTTGGCGTTTAGTTTCAACCGATAAACTTGATCATCAAGAGATAATGTACCTTCATTTTTATTGATATAATCAATAATTTTTGTATTGATCTCCGCACTAATAGTTGTTTCTGAATCAGCGATACCTCTTTCACTATTAGCCTGAGCAAAGGTGATGGATAGGCTTATAAAAACTATTAATGCAATTGATAAAGCAAACTTTTTTGAAATTATAAATATCATAACTTATCTCTCGTTAACGAAGAATCGACCAAGATTTACGACCCGATGGAATATCTTGTACATTATTTATTTGATCTTGAGTGATGGAGCCGTCAATATTTGTCACTCTTGTTTGTGTACCGTCTTTTGTTGTATCAAGACCTAAACCTACAGCACCGTTATTTAATCCGATGGTAGAAGAGCTAAGAGGGTTTCCATCTTCATCAAGGAAAACTGCAAAATCAGGAGTCTTGCCCGACACAAAATCTAAGGCGGTCAAAAACCCTGGAATCTCTCCAGCATTACAAAGCTGTCCTCCAGATGGCACTGTTGTGATAAAAAAGATTAAAGAGCCTGAAATAATGGGATTAATAGATACTCTACCGCGATCAAATGGATCTGATATTGTTGTATCAGTCGCAGACTGAGCAATATTACCTGACAAATCGACATACCAGCCAAAATTACTAGGCGAAGCAGATGTATTATAAGGTGCCTCAACACCTGTCACTGTAAGACTATCTAAATTGCCGCCGAAGTTTCTAGCCGAAAGATTAGTTTTTGTTAAATTATTGTTAGTGACAGTCCCTGAAGTGCCTGTTGCATCCCAAACACTATAAAAAGACTGATTTGCGCTAATAGAAGCATCGCCCTCGGCAATAAATTGACCGGTACCAAATAACACCAATATATTGGGAGAAGTACTTGTACTTCTTCGTTTAGGATGCAGGGCTACCTCTGGGCGAGTTGTTATTGGTTGACGACAATTACTGCCATTGCCAACAGCGGTACAACTTGATTGAGAGGCTGTGAACAATTTTGTCACGCTCCAATTGGCTTTGGTCGTGCTTTGCACGTTGAAAACCCACATATTGCCATGAGCATCACCTGCATAAATGCGATCAACTTTAAAGTCACCATTTAAGTCGACTAATGTAGGCGAGGACAAACCGTTGCAATCACTGGCGGGATCACCATCAGTTGCATCAATATCAAGGCATGAACCGCCTAAATTAGTTCCTGCACCCGTATTAAGGATACCATTTGAAGCATTGCCACCCACGGTAGGACCGGCACCAGTTAATGGTAAGCCCGTTTCCAAATCAATAAGGAACAACTTTGCGGCGCCATCGCCTAAGGAGTTATAGCCATTGCCAACCACTGTTACCCAACTACCATCGTTCATTTTGGCAATCTGTGGGCGGCTATAAGTAAAACCAAGATCTTCATGGGTATATTCAAAGCGCACAATTTCAGCCGCTTTAGCATTGGTAGCTGCAGAGGCGTCAAAGGTTGTGTGTGGGTCAGTTACATCTAATGCATAGATGCCGCGGCCACCATTGCGCAAACCGCCGACTAAGTATGTGCGCCAGTCTTTATCAGTACCTGCGGCCGCACCATTAGCATCAACATAAACGTCGCGAATAGTGGGTGTAGCGTCTACAAAAGAATCAAAATCAAAAGCAGATTGTGCGATTTGGGGTAAATCAGCAGTTAAAATACCAGGGATATAGGCAAAAACCTCACTCCCCGACACACCCGATATCGCACTAATGGTAGTAACTCCGGCAGACGTCGTTGAATTCACACTAACGTCAAATGCATGTAGCATACCGTCGTTGCCACCCACATAAACTATTGGAGTACGGTCTTTTTGAGCAGTCTTGAAAGTACTATAGAGATTACTTCCTTCTATGGTGTTTGGATAACGCTCGTAAGGCACACCTACAAATTGGGGCGAAGAGTTTACAATAGCCCCTAAATAACGCTTGTTGCGACCACGGAAGTTACGCTGAATACCCGTTTCACCATATAAACCTTCCTCATGAGTACTGTCACCCTTCAAAAAATTAACTAAGGCTGTGCCAAACTCAACATCTGTCCCCGTCCAAGCAGGAAATTTATCTTGAGTACTAGTCTGCGTGAAAATAGCTTTTTGAGACGTCGATAAATTAGTAAAATCAAATCCAACAGCTGCTCCTGTTTTTAATGTTGTCGCTGCTGTACTGCTACTCGTTATATCGGCAAGATCAATTTGCTTAGTAATAATATTGCGGGTATTGGTAAAGCCTGTAACATTAATGCCACTGGAGAATCCATTATCTGATAAAACTCGCGTGTTAAGTATCGATTGCACATCAAAAATTGGATTGGCGATATCCACAATACCGTCATCGTCAAAGCGATAGGTAAATAGATTACCAGTCCAATCATTAGAGTCAAATTGGGTTTGGAATACCAAACTATTTTCCTCAATAAAACCCGAGCTTACCGATGAGGCTGCTGTCGTTGACTGACTTCGTTGATTAATATCAATAAAGACATCATTAATGTCGGTTATTAATTGTTGCGGACTAGAACTCGCTAAAAATTTACCTCGGCCATTCCAGGCGGCGTGGCGCAGATCATCGATAGAGGTAATATGGTTATTAAGCGCTTGAGGCCAATAGCTTTGTGGATCTGTAAGATCTGAAGATACTATGTCTCGATCTCGATTACCGCTAACACCAAAGCCAATGGTATAAGTTGTCATATGTTGATGATTAATAACTTGTCCGGGTCGTCTTATATCGTCAATATTCGCATTATTGGTCAGGCCAGGGGCTAAATCTCGTTCTAAGTAATGCATCGCCACATCAGCCAAAGTGCCAGAGTATTGATCGGCAAAAAGTCCGCCATCAAAGTCACCTGCACCATCACTATCTGCATTGCCGACTGCATCTCGAACATCGTCGTATAGACCACTACTCATGTTTTGAAAACCATCAGTAAATAAAACAGTGAAGTTGTTTTGGCAGGTGCCTCCACTGTCAGCATTTAAAATAGGGCTTGTACTCGATATGGTCTTATCGCTTGCTGAGTAGACGACAGATTGACCAAAAAAATCTCCTGGAACATCACCATCTTCTCTAAAATATTCGCCCGCCTCAATAAGCGTTGTGCTAAGTGGCGTACCCCCCTGTGATCTAGAACTTGCAACCTGATCGAGCAAGGCTGCTTTATTGAGTCTAGCCGCTGCCAATCGCGTATCACCCTCTGTTGTACCATCCGACAAAGTAATATCGTCAATGTCTTTAATAGGTATGCCGTCTGAGCCACTATTACCTAACAATCCAGCAATACCAATCCTTGCTCTGCTTTCTTTAACGACGCCTAGAAGACTATTTTTTGCCACATATGAACGACTACGGTAGTAGCTATACCAATTAGCAAAATTCGTCCGTTGCGCAGTATTTAATGAGGCAACTGTTACAAAGCCAGTGCCATTTAACGGGCACTCATTTGCTTGGTATACACCATCGCCTGCAATCGCACCTCCAGCTGTGCTTGTATCATTCCAGGGCGAGTAACCGGCAAAATGGTCGCCGTCGGTGATCGTTACTAGGTTCAATACTCCATTGGTATTAGCGCTATTTGAGCCAGAATTAGTTATTACAGTGGTATCAGTAGAATAAGGATTGAGACGAGCAGCAGTTGGATCTTGATTTGTGTAAGGAACACCGTCTTCATCTAAGCCTTTCCATGGGCTGTAAGTAAAATTAGGGTTGTAATAAAGGGTATTAAAACCACTACAAGCCCTTAACATTTCAAAATCATCACCGAAGGTAGGAGTAACATCTATGTAGTAGGCTTCATTTCTACCATCGAATATAACACTTTCCCAACCCATACTACCCGAGTCATCTAATAAAAATAGAATATTGGGTTGTACACTAGTCGATACCGCTGCGAAGGGAACATTTTGCAAAACACCGGGGGCTGCATTCGCATCTTGCACATTAAAACTGCTCATTAATACGGTGGGCACAACAGTCGAAAGTATCAACTTTGCAAGTGTTCGTGGAGTCTTATTCATAGTTCACCTCGGCTTATGGCCGCATATCGATTATTCATGACATCATATAATCGTGTGATTATTTAACGGTTGAGTAAATGCTTTGTAGTACTGAATAAATTCTTTGGTTTTGACCATAACCTATCGCGGTAATCCGAAAGGCATGGGGAATTTGAGGAATATCTTCTGCTGCCTCGGCACTCATATCTATATCTGCCGCGGGCTGATTTAAGGGCATTAAACCAATATACTCGACCATATAACGTGGGGCCGTTTGGTTTGCTCCACCCGTTAATATTGACGCTGCAGTTGCCACTTCCGAGAATGCTGGGGTAGCTGACCAATCACTGACATCAGTCACATCAAAAGTATTGGGTAATGCGTCGAAGACTAATCCACTTGAATTAATGGCAACCCTTAACTCATCGCCCGTAGTATTAAATTGAGTCTCAATCACAGGAATTATATTACCAGCTGCACTAAACAACCCATCGAGTCTATTTTCTGCTTCTTTCAACGCAGATTCTGCATTTAATCTTGCCAATGAAGACTGTCTTGCATTGCTTGCCAAACGCTCTTGTAGCAATGACCCCGATGATAAAGTCACACCAATCATCGTGAGTGCTAACAGCATAATAAGAGACACTATTAGAATAACGCCTCGTTGACGCCGTAAAATCTGCTTAGAGATATTAATATTGTTACGTCTCATTTTTTATTTCCCATAAAATCAGCAAGCTACTTACTAGGTGCTAATCATCAAACTACTAATCTTTTATTGCCAAGCCCTTCGGTTAAAGGCGATTAAATATATTAAAGGTGCGCGAATATGTTTTAACGATTAAGCCATTGGCGGTTTGATCTATATTGTTGCCAACGGTATTGACATTATCGATCGAATTAAAGCGCATAGTGACTCGCATTCGATCCACTAATGCAAGTTGTGCTGTAGTAGGCGCATTTGCAAAAAGTAAGTTGCCGGCACTGTCAGTCCAACCGTAATCAACTTGTATATCGTGAATACCTTGAGCTAATTCTTGTCTAGCTCCCGTTCTTGCATCGGTTCTAAAAAGAGCGCAATTGGCTTGCCCTAATGCTGGATCTTGTGGAGTTGCGCCACGGATACAATCTGCGGCGGCGGCAGATTTACCAATAGAGTATTCATAAGCACCGGTTTTACCGCCATACAGGTAAAAAGGCGATACCACGTTAACCGTGCCATCGTTTGGTTTAAAAGAAGAAGAGATTTCTTTATCAAAGGTAGCGACATGAGAGATAACACCGGTGCTATTATCTCGGGCTGTAACAGCAAATATAGCGGCTTGATAGCAATTGCCTACGGATACAATATCGTTAACTTCTATTGCTGCATTCACAAGGGCTGCAGGGGTTACGGTAACATCTGATGCACCAACAGCATTAACATCTAATCTAACTGCGTTATCAATATATCCGATACTAAACTCATCAGTGCCAGGTGCCCTGCCATTTGCCGGTGCCGCACCAGTGCCATCCTCAGATGCTGGCGCATCGCTGATGCGAATAGGTGCTAAAAAGCTAAACGGATCACTTGCTAAGGTAATTGCTTGAGACGTAACGGGATTGTTAGTAGAGAAATCAGCGATTGCTACGGATGAACTAATGCAGCCCAAGTTACCAGATTGGGTAATGTCATCAGCGATGCGTGAAAAAGCAAAACGTACGTTTTCTTGAATTCTGGAGGTCCCGCTAACAGCTACCGCATTTTGGCTTGAGGTACTAAAAAGCTGAAGTACTCCGCCCATAATAAACAAGCCGATTAGCATAGAGACTAGTAGCTCTATCAGACCAATACCTGATTGAGAGGTTAACTTAATTTTTTTATAGGTATTTAGACAGGTCATGGAAGCCTTACCTCCATTTGAAAGCAATTATTAATAGTGCAAGTAACCGCAGTACCGTCGCGCTCCTGGTCCCACATAACTTGAACTCTATAAAAAGCAGGCACTGCTCCCGCTGCGGCCGTCCATAAAACCACACCCCTTCCACGAGGAAGAGAAGAGTCAGTGACTAACTGCAACCATTCATCTTCGTTGTATACTTTAGCTTCTGCCGGCGCACAGCCAGCAGCACAGCTAGGATCAGCAATAGCGTCACCCTTTTTAATATCTATGTCACCATAACTGCCTGTTCTTATATCGGTATTCGCAAGGGGTGAACTAGAAACATTAGTTGTTGCAATAATTCTGTCTGCCATATCTTGTGCAATTAATTGAGCTTCGGTAACAAAGCTTGCACGCTGGCTTCCATTTATGCCATTAGCTTGAAGACTCAACATACCCAGCAAACCGACACCCAAAATCAACAGCGACACCATTACCTCGATCAAGCCAGAACCTCCTTGAGATTTAAAGGCCGATAGAAGCTCTGGTAGTGAGAATCGTTTTTTATATGTTAAATTCATGTTCATAAACAGACTCAAGATACATTTAATCAATAGAGGTATAGCCAGTTACAGAGACTCTTACAGTTGCTGCGCCTGCAGAAGCAGCTATCGAGTCAACAGTAAAAGTTTCAACTGCACCGCCTCCGTTCTCACCAAGCCCATTAAAAATGACGCATTTAGCAGTAACAGTGACACTATCTGCGCTTACATCGACAACTCGGAGAATCTCTTCCCCTGCAATCGCTAGGATCGCAGCAACTGCAGGAGGCCCAGGAGAAGCAGCAACAGCAGCAACCGCGGCATCACGCGCACAGTTTGCATTGGTATCTATATAAACAATCCAACCTGAAACAGTTGTTGTTACCGCTATATTTTCGACCCTTGCAACCGCCTCGCCGCGCGCATAAGCTAAAGAGCTAGCTAGCTTATCGGCACCTGCGTTAAGCGAGACATTACCTAACAAACTTTGTAAGCCAGGAACTCCCGCGGCAAAAATAACGCCGGTGATAAGCACCGTGACAATAAGCTCAATTAGAGTGAAGCCTTTAAGCTTTTTAATTGTTTGTTTACCTGTGTTTTGGATGCACATAATTTAAGATTCTTTTACTTTAAAAAATTATACCCCTCAAAACACGAACCTCCACTCATTGCTAGATGAATGGTTGGTTTTTTGAGATTAGTAGACCAACTGATGAAAATAATGATGGGAACGTCACATTTATAGCGCGCCGACCCGATAACAATGACAATATAAAGGTTGTTTTTAGTGGGAGTAATTGGTGGGGGTAATTAGTCGGTGTTTAGACGCTACGCAATTCTTTTGGCAGTGAAAAACTAATATTTTCGGGCTCTCCATATATTTCTTCAGGTGTTTCTGCGCCTAGGGATCGCAGTGTATCGATAACTTCTTTGACCAGAACCTCGGGTGCAGATGCGCCAGCAGTAACGCCAATAGCGCGCTTACCCTCAAGCCATTCGGCTTTAACATGGGAGGCATTATCGACTAGATATGCCTGCGCACCACAGCGCTCAGCGAGTTCGCGCAGGCGATTAGAATTAGAGCTATTCACAGAGCCTACCACCAACACAAGATCGCACTCTAACGCTAACTGCTTTACTGCATCTTGGCGATTTTGCGTCGCATAGCAAATATCGTCTGTTTTAGGGCCTTGGATTTTTGGGAATTTTTCGCGCAAAGCTGCAATGACCTTGGCAGTGTCATCCATTGATAACGTCGTCTGCGTCACATAAAACAAGGCCTCGGGGTTTTCTACCTTTAGATCAGCAACATCGGCCTCGCACTCGACCAGATAGATATCACCACCTGAAGTAGAATTATACTGCCCCATAGTGCCCTCAACCTCAGGGTGTCCTGCGTGCCCAATAAGAATGCACTCGGTAGCGGTATTGCTGTAACGCGTCACCTCAAGATGCACTTTTGTGACTAGTGGGCAGGTTGCATCAAAAACTTTCAACTCGCGCTCACTCGCATTTTTTTTAACGGCTTTAGAGACACCGTGTGCGCTAAAGATAACGATCTTGTCATCGGGCACTTCATCTAACTCATCGACAAAAATAGCGCCACGCTCACGCAGACTATCAACCACAAATTTGTTATGAACAACTTCATGGCGCACGTATACAGGAGGGCCATAAATATCCAGTGCACGACTGACAATATCGATCGCGCGGTCGACACCTGCACAAAAACCTCTTGGATTAGCTAACTTAATCTGTGCGCCCATGAATATTCCTAATGTATTTTTAATGAGTGTTTAACTTAAAGCTCCAGCTTAGTGCTTAACTGACGGATCGACCGAAAGAATCTGAACCTCGAACTCTATCTCTTTACCGGCCAAGGGATGATTAAAATCGACAGTCACCATGGCCTCATCAAAACTTGCGACAACACCTGGTAACTCTGCGTTTTGTGCGTCGGCAAAAGACAACATTAAGCCTTCTTCAAGCTCTAAGTCATCATCAAATTGGTCGCGTTTAAAGGTTTGAATATTACTCGGGTTGGCTTGGCCAAAGCCGTCTTCAGCACTAATAGTAAATACCTCACGTACACCCGCGGGTAACCCTAAAATAGCTTTTTCAAAACCTTCTAGCAAATTGCCGTCTCCAAATACAAACTGAGCTGGCTCTTGATCAAAATTAGAATCGACAACGTGGCCGCTTTTGAGCGTCAGCGAAAAATGCAAGGTGACTTGTGTACCCTCACCAATTACTAATGCAGTCATTATTTCCTCTTCTATAATCTTAGTTAATTTTTAAATGTTTGTTACTGTTCTTGGTTAGACGGGTCTTTGCTTAAAAAGGTATCGACTAACAAAGCCGTCACCCCTATCAATATACAGGCATCGGCTATATTAAATGCGGGCCAATGACAGGTTTGCAACTCTAGCCGCGCATAAAAAAAGGGCAGGCAGGATTGCGTTGCAGGATAAAACCAATCAATGAAATCAACAACATAACCCAATAAAACACGATCGTATAGGTTGCCCAGAGCCCCGCCTAAGACAAAGGTCAACGCAGACAGCTCTAACTTTTTTGTACGCTCAAGCCGAATGATCCAGACCACCAACAAGATGCTAATGGCAAAAGCCAAGGAGGCAAAAAACCAACGCTGCCAACCACCCGCATCACTCAAAAAACTAAAGGCTGCACCGTAGTTGTATAACAAGGTGAAGTTAAAAAATGGCAGAAAATCATTGGGTTCGGAATAGCTCAGGCCCGACACGGCCCAGTTTTTTGTGATTTGGTCGAGCACAAAAATAACAACCACCACCAAAAAGTAAGGGCTTTTTTGCTTAACCTCAACTCGCTTCATTAAATTCATCATTACCCGTATCAAGTAATCAAAGTGAAGGTGGCTTAACACCAGTGTTTACAAATATAGCGCTGTCACAACCTGTATCCGGCTAAAAAACGTTGTTGCACTTATGATAGAATCTATTCCTTTGATGTCACCCTCTATGCTTCGATGTCAGTTTGCGCGCGAGCAAGTATTAGTGCTATTGGTGTTAATGCTAGCCTACCATAGTTAGGCAAAATACCTAACTTCGCCATTGCCATCAACGTTTTCAACGCAGCGTCCGCATAATTCTTCGTGTGCAGGTACGTTGCCCACATCGGCACACTGATGCCAGCAACGAACACATTTAGCATCCTCACTGGGTTCAACTAATACTGCCAGCCCATCAACATCAGTACCGACTGCATTTACCGGTGCCATGCCTTCAACCACATGCGCATTTGAGGTAATTAGTACAAAACGCAGCTCATTCTCTAGACGGTTTAATTGGCGAGCGAGCTCTCCCTGACAATAAAGAGAAACGGATGCCGATAGCGCTTTACCTACAACACCATCGGTACGCTTTGTCTCGATCACCTTATTAACAGCATCTTTTACATCGGCAATCAATTGCCAATAACTTGCGTCTAGGTCTTCATTGGTTTTGCTGATCTGCGGAAATTGATACCATTGCGAGGCAAATACCGTCTTTTCACGACTTTCAACGTGTGGCAATGCGTCCCAAAGCTCATCGGCGGTATAGCTCAATATTGGTGTTATCCAGCGCGTAAAGGCCTCGGCAATATGATATAGCGCTGTTTGTGCCGAGCGACGGGCGTTGCTGTCAGATTTTGTGGTGTACAGGCGATCTTTGATGATGTCGAGATAAAAGCCACCCATATCAACAATGCAAAAATTATGTAATTTTTGATAAATGACATGAAACTGGTAGGTATCAAAGGCTTCAATAAATTCTTTTTGCAAGGCCTCGGCACGCATAATTGCCCATTGATCAAGGGCGACTAGCTCATCTACTGGCAGGCAATCAGTTGCTGGATTAAAGCCATCAAGGCTGCCTAAAAAGAAGCGGGCAGTATTACGAATACGTCGATAAGAATCTGCTGTACGCTTTAAAATTTCATCCGACACACTCATCTCGGCACTAAAATCTGTTGCTGCTACCCAAAGTCTTAATACATCTGCACCCAAGTCGTTCATCACTTTTTGAGGTGGGATCACATTACCGATCGACTTCGACATTTTTTTACCGTGAGAATCAACGGTAAAACCATGAGTGAGCACTTGCTTATACGGCGGCACGCCGTTAATGGTCATCGATGTTTTCAATGATGACTGAAACCATCCGCGATGCTGATCCGACCCCTCTAGGTATAAATCGGCAGGAAAGCGCAAGTTATCTCGTGCACTCAGCACCGAATGATGTGTAACACCGGAGTCAAACCATACATCTAAGGTATCGGTAACTTTTTCGTAATCATCGGCGTCATCACCTAAAAAGTCTCGCGCATTTAAGTCAAACCATGCATCAATACCTTCTTGCTCAATTTTTTGCGCAACGACTTCAACAAGCTCAGCCGTATTAGGATGTAGCTCTTGCGACTCTTTATGCACAAACAACGTAATGGGCACACCCCAAGTACGTTGACGCGACACACACCAATCGGGACTATTTTCTATCATGCCTTCAATGCGTGCCTTACCCCAACTAGGGATCCACTTTACGTCATCGATCGCGCTGTTAATTTTTGTGCGTAAGTCGTTGTGATTGAGCGTAATAAACCACTGCGGTGTTGCGCGAAAAATTAAAGGGGTTTTGGTGCGCCAGCAATGAGGAAAACTGTGAACAAATTTGGTCTGGTAAAATAGCTGGCCACGCGCCACTAGCAAGGCAATAATTTTATCGTCAACTTTGTAGACGTGCTCACCTGCAAAAAACTCAACGCCACTTCTATAAGTACCATCAGACTGCACATAATTTATGGTCTCGATACCGTATTTTTGCGCGACCAGAAAGTCATCGGCGCCATGATCGGGAGCGGTATGCACACAGCCGGTACCAGCATCGGTGGTGACGTGATCGCCTAATACCACTGGCACCTGCCTGTCGTAAAAAGGATGTTGTAACAATAAATTTTCTAGCGCCGCACCCTTGACTTGGCCTACAATTGCGTAGTCCTCTACCTCACCACGGCCCATAACCGCTTCAATTAAATCTCGAGCCATAATTAGGCGCTCACTACCCGCTTGCACCACTACATAGTCAAATTCGGCATTAACGCTAACTGCAGAACTGGCAGGCAATGTCCAAGGTGTTGTTGTCCAGATTAACACCGATACTTGACCCTCGCCGGTCAAGTTGTCAATGCGAGCCGCTAATTCTTGCTCATCGACAACCTTATAGCGGACATCGATAGAAAACGACGTTTTATCTTGGTACTCAACCTCGGCCTCAGCTAACGCTGAGCCACCGACTACACTCCAATAAACCGGTTTATAACCGCGTACTAAAAATCCATTTTCAGCAATTTTACCCAAGGCGCGAACCGTATCTGCCTCGGTTTTAAAGTCCATGGTTAAATAGGGTTTATCCCACTCACCCAGAACACCTAGGCGCACAAAGTCTGTTTTTTGCCCTTCAACTTGCTTGGCCGCATACTCTCGACACTTTTGGCGAAACGTTTTTACATCTACTTTAACGCCAGCCTTACCGATTTTCTTTTCAACTTGGTGCTCAATGGGTAGACCATGGCAATCCCAACCAGGGATATAAGGCGCATCAAAACCACTTAAAGTTTTGGATTTAACGATAATATCTTTTAATATTTTATTGACCGCATGTCCAATGTGAATACTACCGTTTGCATAGGGAGGACCGTCGTGCAAAATAAACTGCTCGCGACCATGCCGCGCTGCCCGAATAGTTTGATAGACATCCTGCTCTTGCCATTTTTTTAAAATCTGTGGCTCTCTCGAAGCTAAGTTAGCTTTCATAGGAAACGACGTGTTCGGTAAATTCAAAGTTGCTTTATAATCGGTCATGTTTTTATCTAGTTTTATCTAATAGTTTCGATGAATAATGACAGAGACAATCTCTGTAGTGTTAATAAATAGGTTAGTAGACGGCTTTAAAATCGCCTTGTTAACTAGCGCTAGTAAAATCGCACGCGCTCAAAACCTTGTGATCAAGCCTTTCTTTCAAATTAGGACTTCAAATTTAAAGACCAAAATAAGTGCGCGCTTGAGCAATGTCAGCCTGTATTTGATATTTTAGTGCGTCTAGATTTTCGAAGCGCTGCTCTTCTCGGAGCTGATGATTAAATTCGACAATAATATTCTGTCCATAGAGATCATCATTTCTGTCAAACAGATGAACCTCTAAAATAGGTTTGGCATCGCCGCCAAGCGTAGGCCTTACACCCACATTAGCCACACCAACAACCAATTCATTTGAGGCGAGTCTCGCGGTAACTGCAAACACACCAGCAAGGGGCGAGGAGTAACGGCGTAGATGCACATTTGCCGTTGGCGCGCCCAACTGGCGACCTAATTGCTGGCCTTTTACAACACGTCCGCTAATCGTATAAGGTTTACCCAATAAATGTGCCGCTTGCGTAAAATTATTTTGCTGCAGCAAGTCGCGTATACGGGTGCTACTAACTCGTTGGCCATCAATTAAAAATGATTGTGTATCCGTCACCTGGAAACCATTTTTTTGGCCAGCCGCCACGAGATCGGAATAACCACCACTGCGTCCACTGCCAAAGCGAAAATCATCACCAACAACTAAATAACCTACGCCTAGAGCTTTAATTAATACCCTCTGGATAAACTCCTCTGAGCTTAACTGGCTAAACTTACGATTAAACGGCAGACATAAAACGCGATCGACTCCCTGCTCAAATAGAGCTTGAACCTTTTCACCCAAGCGCATCAATCTTGCTGGCGCTTTATCGCCGCTAAAAAATTCATGGGGCTGAGGTTCAAATATCATCACTAAAGAGGGCTGGCCCAAACGCCTGGACTGGACTTTTAGCTGCTCGATAATCGCCTGGTGGCCTAGATGCACGCCGTCGAAAGAGCCCATCGTGACAACATTGCCAAAATGAGCGGGGCCTAAATTATACAAACCACGGATAAATTTATGTTCAGAGGTCACAGTCGTCGCGCCAACTCTTAAAATGGGCAAGTATAACGGCTAGAAAAGAAACGACAACTGCTATCGCGCCAAAGGCTTTGAAAAATTAAATTTAAGCGCTTACTTACTGGGGCAGTGGTGAGAGTTTTAAACGGTTTTTTAAGTTTTTATTAACCTTCTGACGAGGCTCTGGCAATTATAAATAAGCCGGCCAGTCTCATTAAACCCATTACAAGCGTGGACTCTGTAATGGTTGACATAAATTAACGCTATTTTGGGCTACATACGCAACAATTTACTGCCGAATGCCCTCTATGTGCAACTCTAGATAAACATGAGTTGATGCCGGCCCTAGACTCTCGGAGATACCAAAATCTTTTAAACCAATACGTGCGGTACCTGCAAAACCGGCACGATAACCACCCCAAGGATCTTTACCTTCACCAATTTTTTCGGCGTCAATAACGATAGTTTTTGTCACACCCAACAGCGTAAAATCACCCACAACCTCAAGCTGATTATTACCTTTATCGACGACTTGGGTGCTAACAAATTTAGCCGCACCAAATTTTGGCGCATTCAGAAACTCAGGGCCTTTAATGTGTCGATCACGCTCAGCATGGTTAGAGTCAAAACTACTGGTATTAATATCAACCACAATATTAGTATCGCTGACATTATCAGCATCGTAATTGAATTTGCCTGTAAACGTATTAAATCGTCCTGTAAGCCAAGAATAACCCAAATGTTTAATCTTGAAGTTAATAAACGCATGTGCACCCTTGTCATCGATCACGTAATTGGCCGCCGACACCGGTAAAGAAATCAACGCTAGCGCCGCTGCCGCAAAAAATATCTTTCTCATTAGAAACCTCTTTTATCTCACAAATTATTGATTAAAAAACTACCAGCTAGATTATCATGATTGAAGCATCCTTCTTCAAAGCTATTTTATTTTAATAGCCTGTTAACATATTCTGCTAAAAAGCTTAACAATATTAAATCTTAAAAACACCTAAACGAAGCTACAACATCCGCTTAAGCACATCATTTTTATCGATATAGTGGTGCTTTAACGCTGCCAACAAATGAATAACGGCAAGACCTATTAGGCTATAGGACAACCATTCATGGATATTACCCGCTATGTCTTCTTGATTTTCGAAGAAGGCGCCGAGCGCTGGAACAGTAAACCAATCGAATACATCGATACCGCGGTTATCTGCGGTAGAGATCAAATAACCCGTCAGAAACATTAGAAAAATAGCCACATATAAGGTTATATGCACACCATGAGATAATTTTTGCTCGCGCTGCGTTAACGCTTTTGATGAATCAGGACGCACATTAAAGCATCGCCAAGCCACTCGAAACAGCATGATTACCACTAACAATATACCGATACTTTTATGATAATGTGGCGCTAACTTATTCCACGAATCGTAATAGCCTAGATCAACCATCCAGAACCCTAAACCAAAAAGGCTAAATACAGTAACTGCCACCAGCCAGTGCAATAACTTGGCAACCCAGCCATAATTTACTCGTGTATTTAAAAGCATTTAGACGCCGTTAAGCAATTTGCTAGCCCATTTTTTGAACATGCAAAAGAGATGTAAAGTTATTAAAAACTCTGTATGAAAAATAATTATAAAAAGTTACTCTTAAACATTGCTCAAAAAAGCTACTGTAAAAAATTCAGTGATACACCGACACAGGCGACTATAGCGAGTAATTTAATAACGCTTAACTTGCGCACAAATAATAGATAAGCACTGAGCACCACTAGTAACAAAACATGCCAATTAATTGAGCTAAGTTCTGGCTGCCAAATGTTAAGCCAACCGAACTTCTGCAATGCTACATCGTCAAATAGTACGTGTAAAAAGAACCATACGCTTAAGTTTAAAATGACTCCAACGACCGCTGCTGTTACACAATTTAGTGCTGACTTAATACGCGGCTGCAATCCCAGCCATTCGATGTAGGGGGCACCTAAGAAAACCCATAAAAAACAAGGTATAAATGTGGCCCAAAGTGCCACCATTGCACCCATAACACCGAACCAAAAACCTGACTTACTGGCAGCCAGAAACCCTACAAACTCTGTGACTAAAATTAGTGGTCCAGGTGTTGTCTCGGCAAGCCCTAAACCATCAATCATCTGTACCGCAGTTAACCAGCCATAATGGGTGACCACATCTTGTGCCATATAAGATAAAACCGCGTAAGCACCACCAAAGGTCACGACGGCTAATTTAGAAAAAAACACACCAAGGTCAGCAAAAACACTATCGGGCCATACAAAGATAATTATCAACAATGGTAGCCACCAGATAACCAACCATAGCAGGCAGGTCTTTAACGCTGCGATCAATGAAAATTGATTACCTGCCTCTGCCACACTCTCTTTTGCCTTATGGCCGTTCGCAACAATATCCACAGCAGAATTGCTAATCTCAGTGCCGGTTGAAGTTGACGCTGGCTGAGGGACAACATGCGAAAACGTGGCCCCTAAAATTAAAGCGCTCACAACAATTATTGGAAAGGGAATACTAAAGAAAAAAATACCGACAAAAGAAGCTAGCGCGATCAGCCAGTAATAGTAGCGAACTAAGGTTTTTTTTGACATGCGCCATAACGCCTGCACCACAATCACAACAACAGCTGCTTTTATGCCAACAAATAATGCTTCGAAAATAGGCACAGAACCAAAAGCCGAATAGAGGCCAGCAAGCATTAAAATGATCAAGGCACCAGGCAATACAAACAAACCGCCAGCCAATAAACCGCCTTTGACGCCGTGGAGACGCCAACCAGCATAAGTTGCTAGCTGCATCGCCTCGGGTCCCGGCAGCAACATACAAAAACTTAAGGCATGTAAATATTGCTGCTCACTAAGCCAACGCCTTTCTTTAACTAGCTCATGGTGCATCAGTGCAATTTGCGCTGCGGGCCCGCCAAAAGATAAACAGCCAATGCGCAACCATACTTTAAACGCTTGCATTAATGTGGGGGTTAAATGTTCTTTAGACATTATTTATTCCCCATATTCACTTCATGTATATGCTGTTCGCGAGAGGCATCTCGCACCCATCGAAATAGAGCATCATAAAAAATTAAACCTGCCTCTAATTGCTCAAGATCATCTGAGTACATACGAGACAAGCCCAAGGACATAGCTAACAGCCCTGCTGCCTGAGGTGAAGATTTTAGATTATTAGTATCCGCACCTCGAATGATCACGGCGAGCTTTTTAAGGTCATCCGTATCGAGCGCCAATTCCTCAATCATCGTATCAAATGTACATTGATCTTCACGATGACTCCAAAAAACGCCGTCGACATCAAAGGGAATAGCATTAAATTTTTCAGCAACAGACTTTACTTCTGAAGGACCAACAAATAAAAAACGTGCATTGGGATCAACAAAGCGACGAATTAACCACGGACAAGCAATCCTGTCTATTTTTGGACGCTGTCGAGTCACCCACAGTGAGGAGGCGCGATTGTTCAACATATTTTGTGATAAGTTATTTAGCTCGGGGATTTTTGCGACAGGAATAAGCGATTGACCAGCGTCACGCCACGCAAAATTTCCACCCTCCAGACTTTCTGCTCGTATGCTCCGCAACCGCAACAAAGCAGCCGCACCTTGGCTGAGCTTAAGCCCCTTTTGGCAAACAACAACGACTTGTTTGATGTCTAACTGCTCAACAAGCGCCTCGATGTCTATAAAAGAGTGCCGCATAGCTGTAGGGATTAAACGAGGGTCTTCATTGAAATCGTCATCGATACATACATCAATAACAGTTGGAGCAGCGGGCGTGCCCAATAAGCGCGACAATTGAGATACAGTAATTTGAGTTGGAGACGGCATAGTTACATCCTTAAATAAAAATAAATAAGTCTACGGATGCGAAACTTGGGCTGCCGCCTCACGGGGTGTTCGCATACCCCTTAAGAATAAATCATGAACAAAGTCGAGGGTAATGTCAACAGACCTAAACCGACACATTATATGGATACAAATATTACAGTGTAATGAAAATCAGCTCTCTATAAAAATTAAACATCGGCAAAGCTAACGCGTCGTGCTATCGCCCCTTACCTAAATCCCTGTAGGCAAAGCTATACATTCAAAAAACTATAATGACGCAGTTTATTATTTTTTCATTGCACAGATATTTTTTTGAACTGTTGATTGCACTGTTTTTTGAACTATGCCTTTTTTATATCTTTAAGCCTAAAGCCCGTCAAAAACAGTACACTTATGTAGATAATAAACCCAGAGCCACAAATAAAACTGATATTCATCGCGCGCTGCGTGGCAGAGAAATCCGACCAAGCATTAAAGAGGGTTAACATAAACAACAGAACCGCCAGCATTGAGACATTTGCAAAGATTATTCTCGCAAGATAAATTTTCCAGCCTTTTGCAGGTCGGTAATGATTATCTTTTCTAAGCCCGCGATACAATAAACCTGCATTCAAAAATGCCGCTAGTGACGTTGCCAAAGCAAGCCCAACGTGTCCAATCTGCCAATAAAAATGAAATGGAATGACAAGCAATAAGTTAAGCACCATGTTCACAAACATTGCAATAATGCCAATTTTTACCGGTGTTTTAGTATCTTGGCGGGCAAAATATCCCGGCGCCAACACTTTAATCAACATAAAAGCTAACAATCCTAAGGCATAAGCTTTTAGGCTCAGCGATGACATCGCTATATCATTGGCAGTGGTTTTACCGTATTCAAACAGGGTGCTTAAAATTGGTCCCGATAAAATCATTAAGGCGATGGCTGCAGGAATTGCTATTAATAGGATACAACGCAGTGCCCAATCCATCGTCAAACTAAATTGATCAGATTTTTTATTAACGTGCTCCCGCGATAAGCTAGGCAAAATGACAGTGCCAATAGCAATAGCAATTGTACCTAGCGGCAGCTCGACTAATCGATCTGAATAATACAACCAAGAGATACTGCCTGTCGGTAAAAACGACGCTAGTACTGTATCGAGTAGTAAATTTATTTGCGAGACCGAGACGCCAAAAATAGCCGGCGCCATCAATAACAAAATACGCTTTACGCCATCGTCTTTAAAATCGACCTTAGGACTTGGCAGTAATTTTAATTTCCATAAAAAAGGAATTTGAAATGCCAACTGAACCATACCTGCAATTAATACTCCCCAAGCAAGCGCGATAATGGGCTGATCAAAATACGGACTAATCCAAACGGCAGTGATAATTAGGCATACATTGAGTAACACCGGCGTCAGTGCGGGTATCGCAAAGCGGTCATAACTGTTTAAAATTGCACCCGCAAAACCTGTTAACGAAATGAGTAACAAATAGGGAAAAGTAATGCGCAACATTTGTTGCGTCAAATCAAATTTATAAGGATCATTCCAAAATCCAGGAGCAAAGACGACCGTAACGGCAGGAGCCGCCAAAACCACCACTCCAGTGACTAGCGTCAGCGTCAGGCCTAAGCAGCCACAGACTCTATCAATAAGATTTTTAACCGCCTGGTGCGAGCCTTTTTCTCGGTATTCAGACAAAACCGGCACAAACGCTTGAGCAAAGGCGCCCTCTGCAAATAAACGACGTAGAAAATTGGGAATTTTAAAGGCCACAAAAAAGGCGTCTGCACCTGCCGTCGCACCGAGATAGGAGGCAAAGACAACATCTCTAATCAAACCTAATACTCGAGACAACAAAGTCATGATGCTGACAATAAGACCCGCGCGCAGTAAACCCGATTTATTTTTTTTATTATTGATAGCGCTCATTATGGGTTCGCAGACATACACTCAGTGGAAGATTACTTATCAATCGTTTAAATAAGCTGAAAAACTTGTTTTTTAAAGAGAAAACAATTATTAAAAAATGCGCTACCGAACAAATCCTTGTGAACTAGCGCCACACATAATAGTATCTTTATATAGATTAATAGTATCGTTTATATAGATAAATAGTTTTTTAAACAAACAAATCGACTTTTTTATCCGGCGAACAATATCTCCTTAGCATAGCGGCTTCGATTCATAGCGTTATAATCGCGTTTTTATGATACATTTTATAGTCGTTTTTTAACCTCGGTGATGATACTCAATCGCTGCAAACTCAGTTAATGTAGTGATAACTAATGCATACCAATAACTCACCAGCCCTCAACCAAGCCGGTCAAAACCTACTCGATGTTTTTTGCGCTGAAGAAAAGCTACCTGCAACTTATAAGTTGCTTGCACAAACATATTTCTTTCCGCTGGCAGCTGAAACTGTCGAAGAGCAAAAGATCAGCGATCGCAATGGGCCCCTCATTATTGGTATCAATGGCTCACAAGGCAGCGGCAAGTCTACCTTGGCGCTATTGTTGAGCAAAATTTTTAGCTCACTATATAACAAAAATGTCGCTAACCTCTCCATCGATGATTTTTATAAAACCAAAGCCGAAAGACAGCAAAGCGCCACTGATGTACATCCACTATTACTAACTAGAGGTGTTCCGGGCACACACGATACAACTCTGCTAAGCAATACCCTTAAGCGGCTATGTGCTGGCGAGACTGAGGTTATTATTCCACGCTTCGACAAAAGCACAGACGACAGGCATCCAGAAAGCGCTTGGGAGACCATTCACAACCCGGTAGATATTATTTTATTAGAAGGCTGGTGCCTTGGCGTAAGGCCAGAACCGCAAGCATCTTTGAGCATAGCCATTAACACCCTAGAGCAACAAGAAGATGCACAAGGCACTTGGCGTAAACATATCAACCAAACCATTAAAAATGACTATTTACCCATATTTGAACAGCTAGATAAACTTATTATGCTCAAAGCTCCAAGCTTTGAATGCGTCTATAACTGGCGACAAAAACAAGAGGATAAGCTAAGAGACAAAACTATATCTGCCGCTGCGGCCCCGAATAACAAATCGGGCATTATGAGCAAAACTGAGCTGCAACGATTTATTCAGCATTATGAGCGCTTAACCTTACATATGCTGGCAACGCTGCCAAAATACGCTGACATACTATTTAAACTGAGCAGTGATCACTCTATCAGCGAGCGCCTAAATCGCGATGCGAGCTAGAAATGATCCATGTTAACCTTAACCTAGGCTTCTTTAACATAAACCTGACCACGCTCTATCGAGACGGAGCGCAGCCGCTGAAGCAGATAAAAGCACGCTGCTGACGGTCGATCAATAAATGCCAGCATCAGCTACAACCGTATCGTTAAAGCTTGGCTTAAATGGTTGACAAACTTCTAGCAAGTGGCATAATTACGCCCCCTGAATCTGGGTCAATTAGTTATAAGTATTCAACCACTTAACTGATGACTCGAAAACTGAATTTTATTGACATATTATATAGGAGCTCAACGGTGGCAAATACACCTCAAGCGAAGAAACGTGCGATTCAAAACGAAAAAACCCGCAAGCACAACACTAGCTTGCGCTCTATGGTTCGCACTCAGATCAAAAAAGTTATCTTTGCTATTGAAGCGGGTAATAAAGAAGTAGCCAATGCAGCTTATGCCGTGGCAGTACCTGTAATCGACCGCATGGCTGACAAAGGCATTCTTCATAAAAATAAAGCTGCTCGTCATAAAAGCCGCTTAAACAGTCAAATTAAAGCGTTATAAGAATATCCGTTCCAAATTGTAACTTATCCTTGCTCTATTTTTGGCAAAGCGATCTGGTTATATATATAAACCCTGACTTGTCGGGGTTTTTTTGTTCATCAAAGGTAAAAAGTGCAAACTGACAAATGTAACTTCTCATCGCCTGCATCCTATGACACACTAGACTTATGATCGCAAACAACTGTTTGTGGATATAAATCGTCTATTTTTTAGCAAGACTTATAGCCCGATTAAGTTATAACCAGGTCAAGCTTTAAAAAGACTGCGCCTAACCCAGACTAAGTCATCGCAACTGAAGACCTTTACATGTTGTCATTAATAGCCAATATTTTTGCACTAGTCCTATACTCCTTCGCAAGCACCTACTTATATACACATTTGAAGCAAAATAAAGCGCTTAACACACGTAATTTTTTTGGTTTAGCGGTATCTGCAATACTGATGCATTGCCTTGGTATTTATTATGCAACGGTGATGACCGCCGGGCTCAATTTGGGCATACAAAACATGCCCTCTATCATTTTTCTTTCTATCAACATTATTGTTGTCATCAGCAGCTTAAAAAAGCCTCTACATAATCTTCTGGTGTTTTTATTTCCGCTATCGATCGTCTTCATTATTGTAGCTATTATATTTAGAAATCTTGAACCACATCTTGTCGCCGTTAACGTCGCCATCGGATCTCACATTCTATTATCAATTATTTCCTACAGCTTATTAACCATGGCTTCTTTACAAGCGGCATTGTGGAGCTGGCAAAATCATCAATTAAAGAATCACCGACTCGGAAAAATCATAAAAATATTGCCCGCATTACAAACCATGGAGGCCCTTATATTTGAGTTGGTTTTGGCAGGCGTTATTACACTTGCTTTAGGGATGGCTATTGGCTTTACATTTATCGATAATATTTTTGCGCAGCAACTAGTCCACAAAACTGTCTTATCGCTATTTGGACTTTTTATCTTTTCTGTGGTGCTATGGGGGCGCTATAAATTAGGATGGCGGGGAAATACAGCAGGAAGATGGGTAATTGGAGGCTTTTGTATGTTGATGTTGGCTTATTTTGGCAGCAAGTTAGTTTTGGAAATAATCCTAAAATAATCTATACTAGTGATAATACTTGTAATTATCTATGCTGTTTCCATAGATATAACAATTAATAAAGGGTGCGTTTTTAGGCAACACACTTAATTGCGCCACTTAAGTTGCTTTAGTGTTAGAGCAATAATGGTCGATGAAGTCAGAGTCAACGCTGATATATTTATCAGGCAATGGTTACCCGCTCATTGACCATAATGCCAGTATTGACAGTATATAATAAATGACAATAGCAAATGGCCGATAAACTTTACGCTTAATTAGTCGCCACCAGCACAGGAAATAATTGTTATATGTTGCGTCCTCGAAAATTAGTTCGAGATTAAGGGCAAAAATAACGTCAAGGTGAAGCAATGTCTGACAACGACACATCAAATAAAAAGCCACGCCCACATTTGCGTTCTATTTCACCTGAAAAAGCTACCTTACATGATCAGAAGGTAACAGCATGGCTTAATCATTGCCAAGAAGTTGCCGTCAACCAGGCTAGCATGTTTTTTGAAGAATTTTCGCTTGTCTTTGACAACAAGTTAAACGAGAACATCGATAAGTCTAAAACCAACCAAGAACATTTAGTAGGTATGGATAATCTACGTGAATTTAGAGTCAACTCAGATCGACTTAAACAACATTTTAGCGATAAATTAAATGATGGTTTTGCCTTGTTTAAAGATAAGTCACTCGCCACCTATCTGCGTGAGCCCGATCCTAAAGAAAGTATATGGTCGCTGATTGATAACGATGAGTTAGAGGAAACTATCGCGATAAAAACGATTGCTCACGAGAGTAATATTGAATACCAAGAAGGTATTTGGCAACTAGAAAAGCGTTTTGGCAGTATCAATAACGGTCAGGCAGTTAACGAGCATAACAACCCTATTTCGCCTCTACAATTCTGCGTCGCCCTCAGGTCGACACTGACGCTAATGAGTATTACTACCGTCTCAAAGCTTAGTGCTTACAAAGTATTTGCGAGCTTAATCTATACATATCTTGAACCTTTATATACAACAACTAACGAATACTTTATCTCAGAAGGCATACTGCCAAATCTGCGTTACGATCAAGGTATGACTGAAAATACTTATGATGCTCGGCAAAATGTAGAAGAAAATCCTTATCTAGAGGGAGACCAAGAGGCTCAGGGCTCCGCAGCTGATCAGCATAGCGAAGGTTCAGACGATACCGGAGAATCAAGTCGAGCAGAAAAAGAAGGCGAACAAGTTAAGTTGGTGAATGCGATACGCACGTTACTACAGCAGACGCGTCAATATGGGCTTGATGAGTTCAGCGGAAAACCACCCGTTGTGTCAGACGTGGCCTCAAGAGAGTTTAATCGCTTAGGTAACAAAGCGTCTCACCCGCCTATCCTGTTTGTTAACCAACAGATAATTGATGCCGTTGAAAATATTCAATCATCGAGAACGGTGTTAGTCAAAGATAATCAGCTCATGGATGCACAGAGCATTTATGAAACTAACAAACAAGTTGCTGCACAATTAGCCAAAGAATCACCAGATGGTCAAGTCGATCAGCAAGATATGTATACCATCGATCTTGTTGGCATTCTATTCGAATATATATTGACCGATGAAAGCTTACCGGATTCAGTTAAAACGTTGCTCAGTCATCTACACACGCCTTTTTTAAAGCTAGCCTTTATCGATACGCAGTTTTTTGAAAAACCAGAGCATCCAGCTAGACTTTTGCTCGATAGCCTTGCAGAAGCTGGCGCCAACTACGTCAATGACGATGGCTCGGCCTTGTATGACATGTTTGATGAGATTAAATCTGTTGTCATGCGAATTATGGACGAGTTCAAAAATGATGTGCGCTTGTTTGCAGAGATTTTATTCGAGTTCAACCGCTTAAAAAATAAGTTACACCATAAGCACCAACTCAAAGAACGCAATAATATTGAGCGTGTACAAGGCCAAGAGCGTCTTCGCCTAGCTAAAAAACGCGGTAAACAAGAATTAGAAACGCGAGTTAGGGGAGTCAAGCTTCCCTCGGCAGTTATCCAACTACTGCGCCCTTGGTTTACTTACCTGACGCTATTGCAGCTGCGTGACAGTGACAACGAAGCACTTTGGAAACAGGCCTTAAGAGTAATCGATGAATTAGTCTACTTTTTTGACTTTAGTGATAAAACGGTCGATAGATCTGAGCTAGAACCACGTTTTAATGGTATTTTAACCGCCATTAAAATTGGCTTTAATACCATGGGCTACGATCAAACTAACTCTAAGAAAATTTTAGTCGACTTAACCGCACTAAAAATTGCGACGGTGAAAAGATATGCACCGACTGCGGATCAAGCAGAACCCGGTGACGGTGAAACAGTACAAATCATTTCAGCCAAACCCCTGCCGATCAGAGAGCCCGAGCCCATTGTACAGATCGAAGAACAAGCAACCGCTGAAGAAGAAAAGGTTATCGATTATCTAAAGCTTATTGAAGCGGGAACTTGGTTTGAGTTTGACAAAAATTTGCGTCTCAAGGTCAATGGCTTTAGCTCTAAGCTGAAGAAATTTATGCTAGTTGATAGCACTAGCCAAAAAGTGGTTATGATTTCTCATCTAGAGCTAGCAAGAAAAATAATTTCAGAAGATGCTAAGGTGGTTGCAGGTAGTACCAAGCCCCTATTTGAACGCGCTTTAGAAAAAATCTTCCAACGCCTAGACAGTGAATCTAAGTCTTTAAACTAATCACGAGAATAGATTAACATCATGACTATTCCTGATGCATTGATTAACAGGCGGCATCTCAGACGCCATAAGTTATCGGCAGATATTGCCATTCTCGACAACCTTAGACTAGAGCCAATAGGTAAACTCGTCGATATACATCAGCAAGGTCTGTTAATGCTCGGCCGGTCATTCGTAATAGCTTCGTCGTATCAGCTATCACTGATGTTACCCAACAGTATAAATGGCCAAACTTATATAGAAATTGGTGTTGAATGCCTATGGTGCCAAGCTTCTGTAGATAATGACACCTTATTTTGGGTAGGCTTTATGATTATAGACAAATCAAAGAATGCCACGGCCGGCATACAATCATTGATCAATATTACCGCACAATGACAAACTCGAAATGAACATATCATCTATATCATTCAGTCATTGATAAGCGCTGATCTTTTAATTACGATACCATTTTATTAATGCATACAGGTTAACCCTCTTTGAACGATATTCCCTTAAGTATTCTATTCAGCATCCTTGGGTTTCTGATATTTTGCTCGGCTTTCTTTTCTAGCTCCGAAACCGCGATGATGGCATTAAACCGTTACCGGCTAAGACATTTAGAAAAAAAGGGGCATTTGGGCGCCAAGCGCTCGTCAGAGTTATTAAGGCGTCCAGATAGATTAATTGGTGTCATTTTGATTGGTAATAATCTTGCCAATAATTTTGCCGCTGCATTAACGACTTTAATTGCATTGAGGCTCTATGGCGAGCATGCAGTATTTTCGGCGAGTGTGTTACTGACATTAGCTGTTCTTATATTTGCAGAGGTAACACCTAAAACAATCGCTGCCCTTTACCCCGAGCGAGTCGCTTTTCCCTTTAGCATACTACTTAAGCCCTTGTTATTTGTTCTCTACCCTGCAGTATGGATCGTCAATTATATCTCCAATAATCTCGCCAAACTTTTTGGTGTCGACACGCAGAAAATAAACACCAATGATCACCTGCACCCTGATGAACTGAGAACCATTGTAGGCGAGGCTGGCGGTTTAATACCAGACGACCACCAAGACATGCTGCTTAACATTCTAAATTTAGAAAAGTCTTCAGTTGAAGATATTATGATTCCACGCAGTGAAGTCAACGGCATCAACCTAGAAGATGACATTGACGAGATTATCAAACAACTGGAAGAAACTGAGTACACCAGGCTGCCCGTGTTTGAAGGCAACATCAACAATGTCGTCGGAATATTACATCTTCGCGCCACCGCCAAACTATTGAGTGACCCTACACCGTTTACCCACGACAAAATACGCGACCATGTTACTGAGCCATATTTTGTACCGGAAAGCACATCTTTAAACAAACAACTCATTAGCTTTAAGAATCATAAGCGCAGCATGGCACTCATCGTCGATGAATATGGTGAAATTCAAGGGTTAATTACACTCGCCGATCTGCTAGAAGAAATTGTTGGTGACTTTACAACCGATCTGGCCAATAATCGTGAACCAGATATTACTCCGATAGATAGTGAGTGGTATCTTATCGATGGCAGTGCATCGATCCGTGACGTCAATCGTAATCTGTATTGGGATTTACCGATAGACGGCCCCAAGACACTCAACGGCTTAATGATGGAGTACCTTGAAAACATACCGAAAGGCCAAATTAGCTTCACTATTGACGGTTATGTTTTTGAAACTATTAAGCTCTCAAACACCATGATTGAGCGTGCTAAGGTGAAGCTGATAACGCCTAAGGAAATCTAGACTTAGACTGATTTTTACTGCGGCGTTACGATAGAAAAGGATTCACTTTTTTTTCACGTTCATACGCTTTTAAAATAATTTCTCGTTTTTGCACATTAGATGAAACACTCCATTGAGTGATCTCTTCAGCATTTCTATAGCAGCCTTTGCAAACATCAGCGCTATCTAACGCACAAATCGACATGCAGGGGGATGCAACTATTCTGTCTTCTTTCATTACTGATTGTTCCTGCCTTTTAGTTACGATCGCGCTATTAATATCTAACTTTTACTCCCTAACTTCACTAGCCGATCTTCATCTCCCGAGATTCAAATAAAATACGCCGCTATTAATAGCCTTGCTTACTTCCAGAGCTTTTTAGGAGCATGGTGCTCTTTAGGAAACTCCACCTTAAAACACCGAACTAATAGTTCTTTGATGACCCCTGCCGTCATCCCCCAAATTTCATAACCTTGATAGTCATAAGCCGGCGCCCAGCTATGTTCTCCACGTCTATGAAAAATGTCTGTTCTTACACGGCGATCGGACATCAGCTCTGTCAGTGGAATCATAAAAATACTGTCAATTTCTGCGGGATTACAAACTAATGATAGTTGCGGCGAGTTGATCACACCGACAACAGGAATAACTTTAGTATTATTACCGGTGTACACCGTTGGCAATAAACCCAGTACATTAACATGCTTTGGATTTAATGAGACCTCCTCTTCTGCCTCGCGCAATGCAGTGACCAAGGGAAAGTCATCGCCTTGCTCCCACATACCACCAGGAAAGGCAACTTCACCCCCATGATGCCTCATATTGAATGCTCGCTGGGTTAACAATAACGACATGGCGCCATTATATTTAATCAACGGCACCAATATCGCAGCGCAACCCAAAGGCTGCGCTGTCTCACAATGAACATCGTGAGCGCTATCTGTTAAGCCAGAACGGATCAATTCGAAATTAAATGTCATAGTAAAACAAAATAAATAATAAATTGGTTATAAGAAAAATCATGGCTATTTCGTGTTTTTAGGAAGTTAAATCAACTTAATACTGATTTTGACACACTAAGTTACAAAATACTCGACGAAAAAATGCGCCTGCATAGTTTATGTTCTATTTCTAATAACTATTTATTCTAGTAATAACTATCTACTTAGCCAACCTTTTTTGTAGTATAAGAATTGTTCAAGCTACCATTTAATCGATACTGACTACTGTATTCGAGGTGAGGGGCCTCAGAGTAGCTTAGTTGAGAAAGGAGTTATAATGATGTCTAATTATCCATCTTTTAATGATTTACTCAAATTAGCGCAAGAGAATCCAGAAGCTTTAGAAAAATTTCGTCAAGAACAAGTGGAGCTAATTATTAACCGTGCTCCGGTTAAGCATCGACAACGCCTTCGCGGACTCCAATTTCAAATTGATGCACAACGAGCTCGTCATATAAATTCACCCATGGGAGCTTGCTTAAAAATCAGCCAAATGATGCATGACTCATTCGAGGATCTTCGCGCTTGGCTTGATAAGATAACTGATAGCAATGATCTTATTGGTCATGAATTAGCCGATGGTGCACATAATCATCAACTCAACGCAAAAATAATACAATTTTCTGGAACGAGTAACTAGACTCAAAAAAAACCACACGTATACTGACTTCGTAAATAGAAAGCAGAAGATTACTGATATTAAAAACCGTCGTTGCGTCGCGAAGGCTATTCAAGGCTTGCGGAAGTAACACCGATTTCTGTAGTTATTTACTTTTTAATTTATTTTTACATTCGAAAATTAGCTATCGATGAATAGCTAGGGGATAGCATGAAGTTTTGTAGTATGTGTGGCAGCTCGATAGATAGATTAATACCCGCGGGCGATAACCGCGAACGCTATGTTTGCAGTGCTAGCGAGTGCGGTGAGATTCATTATCAAAACCCCAGGATTATTACCGGCTGCCTACCTATATATAAAGGGCAAATACTTCTTTGTAAGCGCGCTATTGAGCCTCGCTATGGGTTGTGGACACTACCTGCAGGCTTTTTGGAGAATCAAGAAACAACTCAGCAAGGTGCCGAGCGCGAATCAATCGAAGAGGCTAACGCCAATCTCGATATCAAAGGACTCTATACTATTTTTGATATTCCACATATTAACCAAGTCTATTTCTTTTATCGAGCCGAGCTTGTTGATACCGGTTTTAGTGCGGGTATAGAATCTTTAGATGTTAAGTTATTTAATGTAGAGGACATTCCTTGGGATGAGCTGGCTTTTCCTGCTATCAAGAAAACCTTAGAGTACTATATTGAAGACAGCAAAAACCAACACTTCAAGTTTAGGTCGGAGCTTTTAGAACCTTCAGCGATAAGATAATATTACTTCTTTGTACACTTACAATCTTCGACATATTGATAACGAAGTTTCAGCGTATTGGAGCCTTCAGACAGTTAATAGAGTCATTAACGTATTAATAGAGCCCTCAGCGTCTCAATAGGGCCATCAGCTTATCCATGCAGAGCCCTGCCAGCATTTCAAACAATTTTAGGTAAACTTTTCACTCCGTGAAAATCATACAGCGTCATCTTTTTATTGCCCCTCACCGCACCAATTGCAAAATATATGTGATTAACTATGAACATTTTTAACTAGATTTTTTAGCTATCCCAATACGTCTTTGGGGAGAATAATATTATGCTTTTTCATACGACGATAAACCGTTGGTCGCGATATTCTCAACTTTTTTGCTACAGCCGAGATGTTCCAGCGCTGATCCCGAAGGGTATCAAGCAACATCTGCTGTTCCGACAAAGCAACGTTAGCCTCCTGCATGTTGACACTCATATACTCAGGTCTCTTCGCTTGCATTAGGTTCAACAGCGAAGGACTCTCCCATCGATGTGTCGCACATTCTTGCGGTAAATGATGCACTGTTATCTCATCCGCTTCACAGATAGCTTCAGCAAAAGTGAGCATGTTAGCTAGCTGCCGAATATTACCCGGCCACTCATAGGCAAGTAACGCACTCATAGCATCCGCTCGCAACCTTACCGTGGGATTGATTCGCTTAAGTAAGGTTTGGATAATGTAATGCTTATCAGCTCGCTCTCTAAGCGCTGGTAGTTTTAACGTAGCACCATTTAGGCGATAGAAAAGATCTTCTCGGAAACGTCCATCCTCGACCAGTTGCGCAATATTGCAGTGAGTAGCCGCAAGCACGCGTATGTCTACTTCGATGGGCTTAACCGCTCCCACAGGCAGTACCTGTCCTTCAGCCAAAACACGCAGCAGCCGTGTTTGAAGGTGTAAAGGCATATCGCCAATTTCATCTAAAAACAAGGTGCCGCCGCTAGCTTGCTGTATAAGCCCTTTAGCACCTTTGGCTCGACCACCCGTAAACGTGCCAGGGGTATATCCGAAAAGCTCGCTCTCAATCAGCGACTCGGCAATCGCCGCGCAATTAACCGCCATAAAAGCATTGCGTCCGCGCTGGCTACTGGCGTGAATTGCCTGCGCTAAGACCTCCTTGCCGGTGCCCGTTTCTCCGAGTATGAGCAAGCTTAAATCCCGATGACGTAAACGTTTAGCTAAACTAATTGTTTGGCGCATAGCTGGGTCATCTGCCGCTAAGCAATCGAGCGCGGGAACCGGTTCGTCCTGCTTGGTCGCTTGGAGAGCATCGGGATTGCTCGATCGATTCGGAGTTGGCTCAATGAGCATACCAAATAGTGTTTGCTGTGTGCCCGATACTCTAAACGCGCGAGTACCGTCTCTACTGTTGTAAGTAATCGACAAAATATCGCGCCAATCACATTCCAGTAACGACGGCAAAGAAACTCGGGGTTGGTCGAGCACATTGAGCGTTGACAGAAGGGCTCGCGCCGCAGAGTTAGCACCAAGAATATCGCCTTGCTCATCTAAAGCAAATAATAATTGTCCGTTCACTTGGACTAATTCCCGCGACTGATCGCACTTAAAAATTAAACTCTTTCGATAGCGCCTGCGGAAGTAGGCATCCTCAATCAATCGCGCATACAGCAGAGTTAAGTGCAGCGCAAAATTCTGGCTGTCGGGCGTTCGAGATGAATGTAGTGCTGAAATATCTAAAACGGCCAACAGCTCACCCGATGGATCTTTAATCGGAGCAGCCGTGCAGGTTAAGCCGATATGGGAGCTATCAAAATGATCAACGCGATGGCAGGTTAACGCTTGCTGCTCTTTGATGCAGGTGCCGACAGCAGAGGTTCCTGCATATTGCTCCCTCCAGTCTGCGCCTAAGTAGAGCCCTGCCCGATGCAACTTCTCGTTATCGTGCTTATTGCCTAAGAACTGAACGGTAATACCCAGATAATCACTCAGCAATACGACATAACCGAGACCCGCCACTTGAGCGTACAACTGCTCTACACCGGCACGCGCTACATTTAGAAATTCATCTACAGAGTCTTGATGCTCACGCAGAGTTTGGTGGGTCACAATACGAGCCTGTCGTGGCTGACTAGGATCTAAACCATATTCGTTTAAACATCGCGCCCACGAACGTCCGATGATTTCGTGACTGGGCGAATAGCTTTTAGCTCTCGCTTGGTAACCACCATAACTGAGTACCGTATTGATATGCCGACGCTGTTGGCTGGTGTTATTCATAACTCCTCCTTGGTCCTTAGATCTTATTTTTATTTAAGAGCTGGCTTAGTCTACCCCTAATATTCTGGCTGTCCATAGTGCTCTTTATAGCGCTGTCTTCAGGGCTTTACGGTGTCAGTGTCTGAAACGATACAGATTTACAGATGTAACAATTTATCTATACAGCGCTTTACACATGGCACATGTCGCATTACAGGTGTAAGCCTACTGAACCTCTGTATTAGCTGATTGACGTCAACAATCATCAAGCATTACAAAGAAAACTATATATTAATCATACACCTACCTACTAAAACAAATAAATACTTATCAGTTTGGCACACTTACTGCCTTATTTCCCTAGCCAACTCACCACAAGTTTAAGAATAAAACAGGTGATAAAACCTTGGTATTTACGCAGTGACAAAAATAATAATAGGCAATGGAGATACATATGAGCAAAACCGCATTACAAAGTTCCGAGCTAGACTCGAGTCACCAGCCGACGTTAGCAGCCGAGGCATGGCTCGAAAAATTAGCCACTAAGCTTAGTTCTGATACCCCAACAAACGCCGCTGATTTATTTGAGGAGACTGCCTTTTGGCGCGACCTCATCGTTTTTACATGGAATATTAAGACCCTCGAAGGACGCGATGCTATTCGCCAGATGATCGCTGCCACAATGGACAACACGCGTCCTTGTAATTGGCAAGTCGAAGGCAATGCAACCCAGGCGGACGGCGTTACAGAGGCGTGGATCACCTTCGACACCGGTGTTGCCCATGGGCGCGCCTATGTGCGCATTCGCGATGGACTCGCGTGGACATTTCTGACCACTATGACCGAGCTAATAGATTACCCAGAGAAGCGCAAAAAGTTAAGACCTAAAGGCACAGAGCACGGCGCCAATAAAAATCGTCAAACCTGGCTCGAAAAACGTCAACATGAAGACGCGACTCTCGGTTATACCGAACAACCCTATTGCCTGATCATTGGTGGCGGGCAAGGCGGAATAGGATTAGGGGCTCGCCTACGCCAACTTGAGGTGCCGACGATTATTATTGACGCCCTACCTAAACCCGGAGACACATGGCGCAATCGCTATAAATCGCTCTCACTGCACGATCCAATCTGGTATGACCATATGCCCTATCTGCCTTTTCCTGAGACCTGGCCGGTATTCACGCCAAAAGACAAGGTTGGCGATTGGTTAGAAATGTATACCAAGGTGATGGAACTGAACTATTGGGGATCGACTCTGTGCACTCACGCACACTTCAATGAAGACAAGCAGGAGTGGACGGTAGAGGTCGATCGCGATGGCGAGACATTAACGCTATATCCTAAGCAACTAGTCATGGCGACAGGTATGTCGGGCATTCCAAATACACCCGATATTCCAGGAATGGATACCTTCGAAGGCGAGCAACACCACTCCAGTCAACACCCAGGTGGAGAAGCCTTTAAAGATAAGAAATGCATTGTCTTAGGGGGCAATAATTCCTCTCATGATATCTGCTGTGCATTATGGGAGAACGATGCCGACGTTACTATGATTCAGCGCTCATCTACCCACATCATTAAGTCTGACTCGCTGATGGAAATGATCTTAGGTGGTTTATATTCAGAAGAGGCAGTTGAAGGTGGAATGACCACACAAAAAGCTGATTTAACCTTTGCATCTGTGCCTTTTCAGATTATGCCGCAATTCCATATACCTGCTTATGAAGCGGTTGCAGAACACGATGCCGAGTTTTACCAACGCTTAACTGATGCGGGTTTTCTGCTCGACTTCGGTGAAGATGGGTCGGGACTATTTATGAAATACCTGCGTCGCGGTTCAGGCTACTACATCGATGTGGGTGCATCAGAGCTTGTCGCTAACGGCGAAATTAAACTTAAATCCGCGGTTTCTATTGAACGCATTAAACCTAAATCAGTTGTACTAACTGATGGCACGGAACTACCTGCAGATTTAATTGTGTATGCCACCGGCTACGGCTCAATGAATGGCTGGGCGGCTAAAATCATCTCGCAGGAAGTTGCCGACAAGGTCGGAAAATGCTGGGGCATGGGCTCAGACACCATCAAAGACCCAGGGCCATGGGAGGGAGAATTACGCAACATGTGGAAGCCTACCCACCAAGAGGCACTGTGGTTCCATGGTGGCAACTTACACCAATCTCGTCACTACTCTCAATACCTGTCACTGCAAATAAAAGCACGTATGGAAGGTATAGCAACACCCGTTTACGGAATGGAGCCGGTTCACCATCTAAGCTAGTGCCTTAGAGGATGAACTGTAATTAACAAATGGGTTGTAGTGACTTTTCGCGACCCATATTAACGACAAAAACTATAAAAACGAGATAATTATGATCTATGCAAATCCAGGGAGTGCCGGCTCCCTACTTACCTTTAAAGCAAAATACGCCAATTTTATCGGAGGTCAATGGGTAGCACCCGTAAAAGGTGAATACTTTACCAACACCTCTCCGGTTAATGGCAGCGTCATTTGTGAAATACCACGCTCTACTGCTGAAGATATTGAGTTAGCATTAGATGCGGCTCACGCAGCCCACGATAGTTGGGGAAGAACCTCGGTAACCGAGCGTTCAAACCTATTACTTAAAATCGCTGACCGTGTCGAGACCAATCTTGAACTACTGGCGATAGCAGAAGCTTGGGACAACGGTAAAGCCGTGCGTGAAACACTAAATGCTGATCTGCCCCTATTCGTTGATCACTTTCGTTACTTTGCGGGCAGTATCCGCGCGCAAGAGGGCACTCTATCTGAAATTGATGAGCATACGGTTGCTTATCATTTTCATGAACCCTTGGGAGTCGTTGGTCAAATAATCCCATGGAACTTTCCGCTATTAATGGCTGCGTGGAAACTAGCACCGGCCTTGGCAGCAGGTAACTGCATCGTCTTAAAGCCAGCTGAGCAGACCCCCGTTAGTATTTTAGTGATGCTTGAGTTAATCCAAGATATATTACCAGCGGGTGTCCTCAACGTTGTTAATGGCTATGGTAAAGAAGCTGGTGAAGCCTTAGCAACGTCGAAACGAATTGCTAAAATTGCTTTTACGGGATCGACGCCTGTCGGTGAACATATTTTAAAATGTGCCGCAGAAAGCTTAATCCCCTCAACCGTTGAGCTTGGTGGAAAATCACCGAACATCTTCTTTGAAGACATAATGAATCAAGAAGATGCGTTTATCGATAAGTGTGCCGAGGGATTTGTTCTGGGCTACTTTAATCAAGGTGAAGTCTGTACTTGCCCATCGCGTGCCCTTATTCAAGAAAGCATCTACGACGCCTTTATGGAACGCGTGCTAGCCAAAACCAAAGTTATTATTCGAGGTAATCCACTTGATACCGAAACAATGGTTGGTGCACAAGCTTCCGGTCAACAATATGAAAAGATTCTGGACTATATCGATATCGGTCGCAAAGAAGGCGCAGAGGTCGTCATTGGTGGAGAGAAAGAACGCATTAGCGATGAGCTAGATTCTGGGTACTACGTTCAGCCAACTATTCTTCTGGGTAAAAATTCTATGCGTGTTTTCCAAGAAGAAATTTTTGGACCCGTGATAGGTGTGACCACCTTTAAAACCGAAGAAGAAGCGGTAGCAATTGCCAATGATAGCCAATTTGGCCTTGGCGCGGGTTTATGGACGCGTGATATGAATCGTTCGTATCGAGTGGGGCGTAAAATTCAAGCGGGTCGCGTGTGGACTAATTGCTATCACTTATATCCAGCACATGCTGCATTTGGTGGTTACAAAAAATCAGGCATTGGTCGTGAAAACCACAAGATGATGCTAGATCATTATCAGCAGACTAAAAACTTGCTGGTAAGCTACGATATTAATCCATTGGGTTTCTTCTAAGCGCTATTAAGTCATGTCATTAAGCCCAGGGGCAAGGATGCCCCCAAAAGACTCACAAATAATAGCAGCCGTATGACTGCTATTATTAACACAGAGCAAACGTTGTTCACTTACTTTAGTGAGGCTTTGTTACAACATTGTTATAACAAACTCTTATCGGCATTTGAGATCTAAGCAAGTTTAAACAAACCATATCTAGCAGATATTGAAATTACTTTATTGAGCTTCATTAAGCTATATCGTAGTGTTTAAAAAGTTTTTATTCCTCGTTATATTAAACTATGCTCCAGCGATTAATAAATAGATATCAAATCCCGGACAAAATCTTGGCCCAAAACTTTCAGCAAAGTCACAGCCTGTGAAAAGGTCGAACAAGATCAATAATATACGCTGTGTGCCCACACCCAAGCCTATCGCAAAAACTCTAAGACATTAAAGCGTGGACATGGACTCCAAACTGCGCTGATGTGCTATTGGGCAAAGAGCCCGACAGACTTAGCTATTACTGAAGCCTGACTTAAATATGACACTTAGAAACCTAATGTATATGTTGAGTTTGGTAGTGTTTATAGCTTGAAAGCAGCAGTTTTAGACAGTTATGATCGCATGGTTGCAAACCTGTTCTGCGATACGCTTGAGAGGGAGCAACTTTTTGAAATAGCGGTTGAGAAACTGATAGCTTTTACTATTCAGCATGGTCTTAAGCTGGGTTTGCGGGATGGATGCCCTCTGCGCGAGATGCGTGATGGGCTTAGAATTTTGACGCGTAAGAAATGGGTAGATTTCGCGGCCCTGGTGTCTACGTCTTCAAGTATCGACTAAAAGTCTAAATCAAACCTTTCGTTACTTTGTGCAAAAGTGGACATTAGGTTGTGAGCGTTTAAAAAAAGCAGACATCATCCAATCAAGTACGCTTTAAGCTCTGAATAGATTTTTACAATATAAATATAACAAAGTTTTTAAATGTTGGGATATACAGAACATTAAAAGCTCTCATTTAAAAAACAGCTCGCTTCTTTTTAAGTATTTTTAATGAGTGATGCACTTAAAACTTGCGAATTGATTCACCATTCAAGATCGATTCAATAATATGTTGGCCTGTCGTCACTTTGTGAATGAGACGGTGCTGGCACCCACTCAGCCTGAGTGGCTTGATGAATTTGGTGACTGGCATTTAGGCCTTTTTTTACATCAACGATGGATGAACAAACAAGCAGATAATCTAAAGGTTGAGTTTAATACCATCAAGCAATCACTTAATACTCTAATGCCCGATAACTCTGCGGGCAAAGCTACCACTAAGCAGTTAGCGCGAACATTATTGGCAAACTCTGCGAATATCCTTTTCTTATCATTGTATTTCTTTACTTATTCTTCTGGATACTCAAAGCTTGCTTTGGCTTTACCATCCTTTCCAATAGTTAACGTGAAAGTTGTCCACTCTCCACCGGTATAATTTTTTATTTCTTCATGAAGGCTAAAAACTAACCCAAAAAGCACATCTTCACCTTCTTCAGATAAAGCGAAAGAATGTCTTTTACCATCACTAGCAAATGAAAAGTAAGAGTCTAGCCATCATTCATCAATATTTATTTCTCCTTCGTGAGTAACAGAATCATAATTTTTATTTGCTTCATCAGTGCCGGTCATATTAAAGGGTGCCTGCAAGCTACTTTGTTTTTTGCATATTGAGTTTTACTCAGTGCGAGACTTTACTGATTGGAGTGAAGCTTTATGGCTTGGGGACAGGCACATCGATAATAGAGCTTAACCCCGCGCTAGTTAAGGCTATGGGTTACTGGTAGATCTCGAGCTTTAAAATGGTGGTGGGACTTGTCGTTTAAACAACAATTTTCAGTGAATAACGTGCTTGCATGAAGACGTTACAGGCGGAGATTTTAAAATGATGAGTTACCTTACATGCTTGCATAGTTACATGTTCGATAAAAACTATCTCAACTTTCTACTCATCAATTACTTATAATTAATTTTATTGCCTTATAAAAGACTGATCAGCTTGTGCGGGCTTACACTGGCCTCAGCTCAATATTTGTCGACAACCTCACATATTGAGTCAATTTTATCTACACTCACGTTAAAAAAAGAAGGAGCCAAAAAGACCACTGAACAAAGCTATTATCCAATAATTAATCCAGAGGTTAACGCTTTCCCCATTCATTAATAGTTTTAATAACATCGCCTTTATTTCGCTTCACTTCCGCATCAAATTGGCCACGAAATGTCTGACCCAAGTTAATGCCATTGAGGATGACATTGATCATCTTCCATTGACCTTGGTTATTTTTAGCCATCGAGTAAGATACCTGATTCGTACTCGTACCACCGCTTATCTCTTGAACAACAACCACTCGACGCTCATCTCCAACCGGAGTTTTTGGCGGTATAACTGCAATCGTTAAATCACTAAAGCTAGACATACCATTACCATAGGTATTGACAAGCCCAAGCTTGAAGGATTTAGCAAATTGCGACACTTGCTCGGCAGTCACTTGTTTTGCATAATTCCCCATAACACCGCGGGCGATGTAATCAAATGCGATGACAGGGTCTAAAATTTTAGAGAGTTCATCGACAAATAACACAGGCTCGCTTACAGGATCTAAACCACTGGTGACAGCCTCGAGCACGCTCTTGGTTGTATCTTGAATGACTTTGTGGGGAGCAGAGTCGAATGTTGGCTCAATCACATTCACTTTCGCCGCTACAATTGACGAAAACCCGAAAACAACTAATACCACAAAATAAATAACTGACTTTCTACAATTCATCTTCTCTTAACCCTTTTATACCTTTATTTAAAATATTAAAGCCGAAATTTAAAATACTTGAGTCATTATTATCTTCAAGCATTTAGATCTATACGTCTATATCTGAACATATACGTTCTGACCATGATAATCACTTACAACGCTTAAGCAGCTATAACAATATATAGAAGGTGCAAAAGTCACTCGCAATAATTACTAATGAGCTCGTTTTTTTACTGACAGTTCGTGCCGCACACTATAACATCTGCACCGCGATGCTTAAATGCAAATTCCTGTTCAAAAACCCATTAGCAACAAATTTTTGCAGGGCATCAAGCGATTACTTTAATCAACTATAACTGAACAGAGACTGAACCCTATGCTCGACACACTTCTTCCTTGGATAGCCATACTTATGGGCTTTATAGGTCTTATCTGGAGTGCCGACAGGTTTGTCGATGGCAGTGCAACCATAGCTAGTCGCTTTGGAATCTCAAAATTAATCATCGGCTTGACAGTGGTTGCCCTTGGCACTTCCGCTCCTGAAGTCGTCGTCTCGATTAGCTCTTCATTAAGAGATGCCGGAGATCTGGCTATAGGTAATGCTATTGGTTCGAACCTGGCCAACATTGGTATAGTACTCGGTATAACCGCCATTATTGCACCCCTTCCGATCAAAACACATATATTCAAACAAGAATTTGTTATTATGTTGGGTGTCTTTGCCCTAGCCGGACTATTTCTTTTTGATAGTAAACTGTCTTTATTAGAGGGCGTCATTCTTGTCAGCCTACTGTTGCCTTTATTGGTCTGGATTGCCTACTCTAAAAAACAACATCCAGAAGAAGCCGATGAGATTCCAGAGATAACCTCCATGAAAGCCGGCATCGTCTGGTTTATAGTGGGCCTTAGTTTACTGATCATAAGTGCTGAGATATTAGTCTGGGGAGCAAAAACGGTTGCGCTTGAGTTTGGCGTTAGCCCCCTCATCATTGGACTCACCGTAGTGGCAGTGGGCACCAGTTTGCCTGAGCTCGCAGCCTCGGTGATGAGTGCACTCAAAGGCCATCACGATATTGCCATCGGTAATGTTATTGGCTCGAATATCTTTAATCTATTATTAGTGATGGGAATTGCACCTATCATCAGCCCTATTGCAATGGAGCCCGAAGTTTTTACTAGAGACTTTGCGGCCATGAGCTTTATCGCTTTGTTCTTGGGTGGAGCTATGTTGTTTAGTTATTTAAAAAGTAAAGGCAATAGCCAATTAGGGCGACTAACCGGCATTGCTTTGCTAGTATTGTATGGCTTCTACTACACTCTATTATTTTAAAGGTCGGCCATTTCAATGACACATCCACCGTCGTCTCGGCAAGAAATCTCTAATACCAGTGATACTACCTTCATTAAGGCTGGCAGACGTACTATTGCTTTAGAAATAGTGGCAATCGAGGCTTTAACGACTCGTATTAATCACAGTTTTGTTAAAGCTTGCCACATTATTCTTGAGTGCAAGGGCCGTACAATTGTCACCGGAATGGGGAAGTCTGGTCATATTGGTAAAAAGATAGCCGCTACCCTCGCCAGCACCGGTTCACCTTCATTTTTTGTACACCCAGGTGAGGCGAGCCACGGCGATCTTGGTATGATCACGACCAACGATGTTGTTATCGCTATTTCAAACTCCGGGAGCTCGGCCGAAGTGATGGCTTTGTTACCCACAATAAAGCGTCTTGGCATACCGCTAATTAGTATGACAGGCCAACATAAATCGCCATTGGCACAGCAGGCTGATACTAATTTAGATGTCAGCGTCGAAAGCGAAGCCTGCCCTTTAGATTTAGCTCCAACCTCAAGCACAACGGTCACACTGGTTATGGGCGATGCACTCGCCGTTGCTCTATTAGAGGCAAGAGGATTTACACCAGAAGATTTTGCTTTTTCCCATCCTGGCGGTACGCTAGGCCGACGCTTAGTTTTAACAGTTGGTGACATTATGCATGGCGGTGCCGATCTTCCTGCTGTGCAAGAGGATGCATCGCTACCACAAACCTTGATTGAAATGACACAAAAAGGCTTGGGTATTACGACAGTCATCAATAAAGAAAATAAATTAACAGGTGTATTTACCGATGGCGATTTACGTCGTGCCATCGATAAGAATATTGATATCAACCATGCTCTCATTAAAGATGTAATGTCACCAAACCCATCGACGATTATGCCAAATATGTTGGTAGCCGAAGCAGTAGGTTTAATGGAGCGAAAGGCAATTACGGCGTTAATTGTCGCCAATGAGCAGCAACAACCTATTGGTGTCATACATATGCACGATATTTTACGGGCGGGTATTTTATGAAATGGTCATAAATTTCAGTTGCCGACGAGCAGAATCTTTTTAAGCCTTTAGACGAAACCTAACAGAAAATACATTGACATAAATCTTTACCAAACCCTATGAAATTATCAGAAATAAGTCCTTCTATTATAGAGCGCGCACGCAATATTAAATTATTGGTACTTGATGTTGATGGTGTGCTAACAAGTGGTCAACTTTTCTTTACAAATTCAGGCGAAGAAATTAAAGCCTTTAATTCACTCGACGGTCACGGCATTAAAATGCTACAAAATAGCGGTGTCAAAGTTGCCATTATTACGGGCAGAACTAGTCAGATTGTTGCAACCAGAGCGACCTCTCTTGGTATTAAGATACTCATACAAGGCCGAGAAGACAAGCTAGCCGCACTCGAAGAAATTAGGCAAGAGCACGCCTTTAAATTAGAAGAAATTGCTCATATGGGTGATGATCATCCTGACTTACCCTTAATTAAATATTCAGGGCTTGGCATCAGTGTCGATAACGCGCACTGGTTGGTCAAACAACATGCTCACTGGATAAGCCAGTTTAAAGGCGGTGACGGCGCTGTGCGCGAAGCTTGTGATCTCATTATGTTGGCGCAGGGAACATTTGATGAATCCATCAAAATGTATGTCTAGGCGTTACTTGAATGCATGACTTAACAAACTTTTTCTAAAGAATCATTTTGATAATGACTAACTCTAAAAAATTAATACTTGCTACCTTGTTGGTCATATTTGCAGCCTTAGTGTTGTGGGTGATATCTTCGCGAGATCTTCAACAAAGATTTAACAATCTGCTTAACGAAAAACCAGTAATTGCTAGCTATCCGATTAGCTACATCACCAACACACAAACTCAACAGTACGATCAACAAGGTTTATTAAGCTACACCTTAAATGCCAAAATAATTCGTCAATTTGAAGTTGATGATATCTCCACACCTGACCTAATTATCAACCAGCCTTACTTAACAATTTATGGCCTCCGCACCGACAATAGCGCTGAAGCTATCGACAACACACACGCATCTAAAAAACAATCAACTGCGCGCGCGTTAATCGCCACCTCAACTGTTTCTGCTGATGTCGCTGAAGGCTTCGAGAGCAATGATAAACTCACACTCAAGGGCAATGTTGTCGTTATGCAAACTCTTAAAAATGGAGAGTCTAGCGAACTAAAAACATCTGTTCTTTATTTAGAGCCGACTCGTCGTTACGCGCAAACTGACAAACCTGTTATTATCACCGGCGCTAGAGGTACAATTAATGCAACGGGAATGAGAATATTTTTTGATGAGCAACGTATTGAACTACTGTCCACCGTAGTCAGTCTTTACTCTTCTCGCTAGTACTGCTATTAAAAAACTTAGCCACACAATTAAGGGCGCCTCTTAAAATAGTCATATTGGCGCGACAACAACAAGAATAGGCGTCTTTTTGAGTAAAAACAGCGCGCGAGTACCGCTACTTACACAAGCTAAATATGATGGCATCGAGTAACAAGCTGTCAACATTAGGGGCCAACAGGCTGGGTAGCCATCAACTAAAAAGTGAACGTTTAAAGCTGCCCCCAAAAGATCAAAAGAGTATTGATTAATATGACGAACCTTATAAACATTTCTACATCCTCATTAATTAAGCTGTCATTGCGCAGATTGTTATTAAGCAGCCTATTATTGATAGCTAGTAGTTTGGCGCTTGCCTTACCCGATGATGCTAATCAGCCTATCTCAATCGTCGCCGATTCAGCAATAAAAGATGATAAATTAGGATTGACCATTTACGAAGGTAATGTCTCTATTACACAAGGCTCCTTAAATATATTAGCGGACAAAGTGACAGTTTTTATCGTCGCGGAACAAGTTTCAAAAATGGTGGCCATTGGCAAACCGGCTAGCTTTAAACAACAGCCTAATGTCGACGCAAAAGATGTCATCGCAAAAGCCGATACCATTGATTATTTTATCCTCGACAAAAAAATTACACTCACCGAAAACGCACTACTCAATCAAGGTGGATCGACATTGACAGGCAAAGTTATTAATTATGATCTAGATGATGCAAAGGCAAAGGCCGAAGGTGGCGTTCAAGTAGTAATGCAACCCGTTAAAACTGACCCTACTGAATCCAGCACAATTGACACCGACACCACTGACAACAAGAAAAAAGGCGCTCAATAAAGACATGCCAACCTTAACTGCCAGTCATCTTGCTAAAAGTTATAACAAAAGACCCGTTGTCATTGACGTTTCAATAGCTGTAGATAGCGGTCAAATTGTCGGCTTACTTGGCCCTAACGGTGCGGGTAAAACCACCTGTTTTTATATGATTGCCGGCCTCGTTAATGCCGATAATGGTCACGTAGCTATCGATGATCGCGATATTACCTCACTACCTATTCACGGTAGAGCAAGAGCCGGTATTGGCTACTTACCGCAAGAAGCCTCTGTTTTTCGTAAACTTAGTGTCGCTAATAATATTTTAGCTATCTTAGAGACACGCAAAAAAATGTCTCGTAAACAACGGCTTGAAAAACTTGAGTCGCTCTTACAAGAGTTTCATATCACTCATATTCGCAACACCCTCGGCATGTCTTTATCGGGTGGTGAGCGCAGACGTGTTGAAATTGCTAGAGCACTTGCAACGGAACCAACGTTTATTTTATTAGATGAACCCTTTGCCGGTGTTGATCCAATCTCTGTGAATGACATTAAGCAGATCATTACACATTTAAAAAACAGGGGAATCGGCGTTTTGATTACCGATCATAATGTGCGAGAGACTCTCACCATCTGTGAAGTCGCCTATATCGTCAGCGAAGGCCATATCATTGCCCATGGAGACTCCGAGGCGATCCTAAGTAATCAAATCGTTCGCGATGTCTACCTTGGACAGCAATTCACGCTTTAATCGAACCCTCTTTATTCTCACTCAAATCAGCCAAACTCACTTCTGAGCTCCTAATCACAACTGTATTTCATCATAACGACATCGATAGTGCCTAAAAAGCTATACCAAAGTCGAAGCAATAAGCTTTTTAGGCACAAATTTTGCTTTATTTTACTTGCACCTATTGCTACTCATGATTAAAATTGGTTTTCGTGAGCCGCTAGGAAAAGTTGAATTTAATGAAGCAATCACTACAACTGAGAATGGGTCAAAGTCTTACCATGACCCCACAATTGCAGCAAGCGATTCGGTTATTACAACTCTCAACGCTTGATTTACAAAATGAAATTCAAGAAGCTCTGGACTCTAACCCCATGCTTGAAGTGGGTGATGATACCACCGACAAAAATGGCAATACGATCGAAGAGCCTAGCGTTTTTGAAAATAGCCAAAGTAATAACGCCTCTCTTAATTCTGACACAACTAATAATAGCGAGAGCTCATCAAACGATTCACAAAGCTTATCTGCTAGCGACCATAGCGATTCGCCTTCAGAATCAGGTTCCCAAACTGACGATATTGGAGCTGTCGACGAATGGAGCCAAGAAATTCCCGAGGAATTGCCTGTAGATACCAGCTGGGACGACGTCTACCAGAGCACTGCGCCGATTGGCCCATCGAGTAATGAAGACGATGAAAACAATTTTGAGAGCCGCCGCGGCAACACAGAAAGTCTTCAAGACCATCTTCTGTGGCAACTCAACTTAACGCCATTTTCTAATCAAGATCGACTTATCGCCATGACGATTATCGATGACATTCAATCTAGCGGATTATTATCCTCGCCAATAGCAGAAATATACGAAGGCCTAGTAGACCAAATCGATGACCTTGAACTCGATGAAATTGAAGCGGTGCTGCACCGTATTCAACAGTTTGATCCCCCAGGTGTTGCCGCACAGGATTTAAGTGATTGCTTACATATTCAATTGCATCAACTCCCCATCGATACCCCATATTTAGCCACCGCAAAATCTATTGTTAAAGAATATATCCTTTTATTGGGTAGCAAAGACTATAAAACCTTAATGCGTAAACTCAGGGTCAGTGAACCCGAGCTTCGCGATGCCATTCAGCTTATTCAGACAATGAACCCGCGCCCAGGCGATGATCTTGCGATTGATGCCACGGAATATATCGTACCCGATGTCTTTGTGAACAAACGCGCCAATCGATGGGTCGTTGAACTCAATCCAGATATTGCCCCTAAACTTCGCATCAATTCTGACTATGCCTCAATGGTAAAACGAGCAGATAACAGTAGCGACAACACCTATCTCAAGAATAATTTACAAGAAGCACGCTGGTTTTTAAAGAGCTTACAAAGCCGCAATGAAACCTTGCTGAAAGTTGGCACCGCTATTGTTGATAAACAACAGGGGTTTCTTGATTTTGGCGAAGAGGCAATGAAGCCTTTGGTGCTTCATGATATCGCCGAAATTGTAGAAATGCATGAGTCGACGATATCTCGCGTAACCACTAATAAGTATATGCATACTCCACAGGGGATCTTCGAGCTCAAATATTTTTTCTCAAGCCATGTAAGCACCGACAATGGCGGGGAATGCTCATCCACCGCTATTCGAGCTATTATAAAGAAGCTGATTGCAGCAGAAAATACGCGAAAACCATTAAGTGATAGCAAAATTACGGCGGTACTCGCGGATCAAGGCATTCAAGTTGCCCGTAGAACCATCGCTAAATATAGGGAGGCAATGCATATTCCGCCCTCTAATGAGCGTAAACAACTCATTTAGGTCAGTCATAACAGCTGACGGCAAATTTTGACTATTTATTAATTTAAGTCACTGGCGGATGTTAACGCCACTCAAATAAAGTAAACTACGCTTTCATTTTGTCTTGTTAGCTATGCGTGTTGTGCGCATCAAGATTTTTTTTGATTCCTACCCGACCTTAATACTTTATGAATATAAAATCATTGCTATCTCCAGATTGCGTGCTTTTTAAGCACCAATGTGCAAGCAAAAAACGCCTTCTTGAAACGATCGCATCACATTTATGCGATCACAACACTAATCTTGACCCTAGCAATGTATTTAGCGCTTTAATAGCAAGAGAGCGACTAGGCTCTACTGGACTTGGAATGGGTATTGCAATTCCTCACTGCCGCATCGCTGATTGCACACAAACAATTGGTGTATTAGTGTCACTTGCCACCCCAATCGATTTTAATGCGCTTGATAGCGAACCTGTTGATATTATCTTTGTGCTAGTGGTGCCCGAAGACGGCCATAAAGATCACTTGCAGACACTTGCAGCAATCGCTGAGACCTTCTCTGATAAAGATTGTCTTCAACGAATGCGTGAATCTAAAAGTGCTCAAGAGTTATATGACATTGTCACCGGTTGATTGTATAAGCCGTAATATTTTGCAAGAGCGAGTAAGGCCTTGCGTACTTACTAATTGAATTCGCGTATAAAGACTACAATATAAAGATTCGTTTTACTTAAATTCTGGAGATAAGAGCTATGCGCCTAATTATTGTCAGTGGTAGTTCCGGCTCAGGAAAGAGCACAGCGCTTCATGTTTTAGAAGATATGGGTTTTATTTGTATAGATAATCTGCCTGCAAGCCTACTACCAAATTTAGTCAAGCGCATTAATCAAGACGACGAAAAGCAATATGCGGTTAGTATCGATGCCCGCAATTCTGCAGAAGATATTGCCAGCCTACCGCTATTAATTAAAAGCGTTGATCTAGCAGCACTCAAGTATCGCGTGATGTTCCTCGATGCAGAGGATAATGTTCTGCTAAGACGCTTTAGTGAAACGCGTAGACGCCATCCACTCAGTAATCAAGATACAAATCTTCAAGCGGCCATCACTAGCGAGAAGAAATTACTTAAGCCTATTATTGATATCGCTGATATCAATATAGATACCAGTGATATGGGTTTCCACGATTTACGCGACCTAGTGAAGCGCAATATATTTGCTTTTAACAAATCTAGTACAAGTATTTTATTTCAATCATTTGGCTTCAAATACGGCCTTCCAAGAGATGCAGACCTTGTCTTTGATGTGAGATGCCTACCGAATCCCCACTGGGATATTAGTTTAAGAGTACTAACAGGCAACGACGAGGGCGTTATAAAATTTTTAGAAAAAGAGCCTGAGGTAATAGATATGTATGATGATATCCGTATATATTTAGAGCGTTGGCTGCCGGCTTATGAGGCAAATAACAGAAGCTATATGACTATTTGCATTGGTTGTACCGGCGGTCAACATCGCTCAGTTTATCTTTGCAACATACTCACTAAGCACTTCCAAAAAACACTGGATGATGTCCAGCTTCGACACCGCGAATTGAATTTATGATCACAAAACAACTGACGATCATTAACAAACTGGGCTTGCATGCCCGTGCTGCCGCAAAGATGGCAACACTGACTAATACTTTTAACTGTAATATTGAAGTAACGGCAAATAGTAAAAATGTCGACGGTAAAAGTGTGATGGCCTTAATGTTGCTAGCCGCTGCTAAAGAGACGTCGATTACTATTGAATGTTCAGGACCAGATGAAATTATCGCAATGGAAAACATCTGTGCACTAATTAATAATTTTTTTGACGAAGAAGAATAGCCATATTTTTAGGAATCCATACACCCGTAGAAAATTTTTTAGACAAGGCATAACCCAGGGGCGCGGAGACCCCTCAAACACAGTTAATTCTTATTGGGATGTCTACAAGCGCCACCGAGATAAATAACCCGTAGAGATTTTTTTTGATTGCCCTATTAATAAAGCAGTCTGTATTGAAAAAATCTTGCGCGCAAAGGTACCTTTAGCAATTTTTAATTAAAGAGTGTTATATGCAGTCAGGCGTTGATGAAGAGCTCGATAAAAATCAGATAAACCTTTCTAAGCTATCTGAAATTCAAGAAAATAACGGTGAGTTACGTATAGCTAAACGTATGCTCAGCGGCTTGACGCCTGTTGAAATCGCCAATCTAATTAATTCGTCACCACCAAAAAATCGACGTTATCTGTGGGAGATTATCGATCAAGAATCTCATGCTGACATTCTTCGAGAACTCCCCGAAGAAGTTGCTGCTCAGTTCGTCGAGACTATGGACAGCCGACAGGTTGCAGAGCTAACAGAAGAGCTTGATGTCGATGATGCTGCTGATATCTTACAGCATCTCCCCGATCAAGTTATGCAACAAGCTCTAGCAGTTATGAGCGCTCAAAATAGAGCGCGGCTAGAAACGGTGCTTTCCTATGAGGAAGATACTGCTGGTGGCTTAATGGATACGGACGTTATTACTGTGCGTCCCCGCTTTACTTTAGATGTTGTTTTACGATATTTACGCCGTCATGAAGAGATCCCTCCATCTACCGATCAGCTGGTTGTGGTTAATAGTGACAATGTCTACCTAGGCATGCTTTCAATGAGCAAACTTTTAACATCCGATCCCAATATGAGCGTGCGCGAAATTATGCGTACAGACGTAGAAGCCATTCCTGTCAATATGGACGACGCTAAAGTTGCCCAGTTATTTGAACAAAATAACTGGATCTTAGCCCCGGTTGTTAACGCTCAGGGACAAGTCGTTGGACGCATCACTATCGATGATGTCGTCGATGTTATTATTGAGAATGCGGAACATTCTCTGATGGGCTTATCGGGCGATGAAGACACCTTTGCACCGACAATGAAAACCACACCGAGACGCGCTATTTGGTTAGGTGTTAATCTACTCACTGCTATTTTAGCTTCATCCGTCATCAATATTTTTCAAGACACTATCGAAAAAGTTGTTGCTCTAGCGGTACTTATGCCGATTGTGGCCAGCATGGGTGGTGTTGCTGGTAGCCAAACCTTAACGGTTGTGGTTCGAGGTATGGCGCTGGGGAAAATAGGGTCGTCAAATAGGAAATGGTTATTATTTAGAGAAATATCCTCTGGTCTTATGAATGGTGTCTTATGGGCTGTGACTCTTGGTGTATTAACGGCTTGGTGGTTTGACGATATTAAAATAGCGCTGATTATTGGTATTGCTATCATTATCAACTTGCTAGTAGCGGCTATTGGCGGCACGCTACTGCCTTCGTTACTTAAGCGTATGGGTATTGACCCAGCTTTAGCCGGTGGTGTTGCCTTAACAACGATAACCGATGTTGTGGGCTTTATGTCTTTCCTCGGCCTTGCAACACTTTTTTATCGCTAGCAACTCTTTATGTGTTCACACACACTACCTCAATAGTTTTTTAAAACTATGATCAATGGATCTGGAATCAAAAAATGATCGACACACACAAAGCATCTTTAAACGACGATGAACAACTCGAAGAAGTCGTCATCAGTAAAACATCCATCAAAAAAGCAATGTTTGAGCTGCAAGATCTTGCCGATGAACTCATAAAAACTATCCCCAAACAAATAGCTAAACTACCGCTAAGTGAAACACTATCGCGAGAAATAGAATTGGGAAGAAAATTACCCTCTGGTAATAGCCGACGTCGACAAGTTCAACGGATTGCAAAAATTTTACGGGCAGAAAACTTAGATGAGATTAAATTAGCATTGACTGCACAGGAGTTAGATCATAGAAAAAACCATCAATCTATTAGCCCTGCTCAACAATGGTGCACCAAACTGATTGATAATGGTCGAGAATCGCTAGCTGAATTAATAACACTTTACCCAGATGCAGATATACAATTACTGGGTCAATTAGTTCGTCATGCTAAAAAAGAAATTGATAGTGAGCAAAATACATCAAAAAAATATCAACAACGATTATTTAAAGCCATTCAAAAAACTCTCACTAATAATTAAACAATTAGCCGCCATCATTACTATTTAAAGAACTTGTTGGGTCTTCAGCTATAGATGTCTCGTCGGCGTTTATTGCAGAAGTATCTTTAGCGTTTTGGGTTTCAATATTAGGATTATTGAGATCTCCACTAATCGTATAATTAATAGTAGACACTTGCTTGAACTGCTTTTTGAATATTTTACTGGCAAGATAAACACCTGCTGCCGCAGGAAGTCCCGCGGTTAAAGCGGTGATTAAGGTTAAGTTACCGCCTATAGGTAAAGATGCCTCAAGTTTTGCATCTACCGACTGGTTAGGGTAATCGATAACACCTGACAATTTCATTTGGCTTGAGGGCCCTGTCATCTTTAGAGGTTTAGTTAACGTCATCGAACCGTTATTGAAGTATAACTGACCGCCGAGCTCATCAAAGGTGAAGCCTTTTTTATAAATATCAGAAAAATCTAGTCGTACACGACGAGCCCATGAATTAAAATTTAACAATCCAAACACTCGCAGTAAACCACTGGAGTTATCGATATTCTCTTGGCTAAAGAGCCCATCCTCATAGCGATGCGTCATGGTACCTGTTAGGGTCTCAAGCTCAATAGCCAATGGCGAACCCGGCCACGACAAATCAAAATCAATTTTAGTTTGCGTACTTTCCAATACGACAGGTAAATTCCATTGCTCGAACAATACCTTAGGGTTTTTACCAATGACCGATCCATATACAGAGGTCGTCACGGGTGCTTTATTAGTGGCTGAGTGCCACCGTAAAAAACCACCGTCACTTGTTGTGGCACCCGTCATTGTAAATCCTGATACCTCGCCATAAATATTTCGAAAATCAACGCCTTGCTTATCGGGCAACACATCAAAAGACCATCGGCCCAAAGGCTGATCCAGTACGTTTAGACGATTGACCCTTACTACCATTGCTGGAAATAATGACGGATCTAGATCTTTAAGTGGGTCAGTTTTTTTATCTGTATCATTTGCGACTGTTGCAGACTTCACGTAGTTCGGTGGCCAATTTAGATAATCAAGCTCGATTAGCATAGGCTTTTTACTGTTGTCGTCAATAGTTAAGCTACCTAATACATCACTATTATCAACAATAACACGCCACCCATTGGCCTCGCGTTCACCAGAAAAAATAATATTTTTAAACACTTGACCTTTAATTTGCATATTATTTATAGAGACAAACAAGTTAGCATCAAGGGTTGATTTTTTATTGTTGTTACTGTCTTTAAAATCGTCAGCTGCCGAGAAATATGCAAATACCGGCATCCATTCATCGACAGAAAAGTTCTCAAATTTACCGAGCACTTTAATGCCTGATTCAGGTAGTTTGAAGTTATTGGAAACCGCTGTATCACTAGCACTAAAAAAAGCAGAGAAGTTTTTATCCTTAACTTCCGGATCACCAAAAGCAAACTTAGTAGAAAAGTATGAGCCCACGGTCAAGTCATAGATGAGTTTGTTACCGGTAAAAGGCAGCTTAAACGTAAGTAATAGCTTTTCATCTGCTAATTTTTTAAATGGGCTTGGCAGATCACTGGTCACACCGACTAATTCGGAGGTGATTGATAACGAGGGTTGAAGCACTGACTGTTGATTCAAGGGCAGTTGAATTTTCGCGATATAAGTTACATCACCTTTTAAGTATTTTAACGTTGGCCGATTCAACCAACTATTAATTGATTCAACATTACTGCTGCCTTTACCCGAAATAATTAATGCATTTTTTAACGCTGGATCTTCATATACATCAACAAAAATTGGCTTCCCTAAAAACTCAGCCTGTAATTTTTCAGATGAAAAGCCACTTTTACTTTTAAAATTTAAGGCGCCATTAATAGCGTTAAAATTTAAATTTTGTTGATCAAATGATAATATATTATCCTTAAAAACTATTTCTATCTCTTGCTCTGACGATCTAGCTACTGATTTAGCACTAGCAGAAGAGTTAGCCAATGAAATATCTAGATCTACCTTTACTGCAACATTGCCCTTGACTGATATCTTATTAACAATGTCGCCCACACTATTTTTAAGTAGTGATTCTCGTATATATTGAAGTACTGAGTTGGCCGGCACGACCCCCGCAACATTAATTTTTAATAGTTTATCTGAATTGGCATTCCATTTTACCTCGCCATTAAAATTATCATCTTGGTAAGTACTGGCATTAATAACATGGGCAAATAAGCGATTGTTATCGATCAATAAATTAGTGTCTAGCTGTTTAACAGCAGGCCAATTTTTATCTAATTGTAACGCTGCGTCCTCAATATCAACAAAAACCTGTATGCTTCGCGGAGATGTCTTAGTGAATCCACCACTGTAAATTACACCTGTATTGACTATCTCCCCCGCTTTAATTGCTGTATCCATCCACGCCAACAAATCGTCAGGTAACGTTCTAGGTACAAGCTGTGGGTGTAAGAGTGCCTTTGAATTTTTCAAACCTAGCTGAAGATCTAAGTGATTTCTTTTATTTGCGCCACCCCAATCAGACTCCAATAAAAAATAACCTTTTGCATCACCATAGTCACCCTGTAGCGATAGGTCGTGACCAAAAACAGTGAGTTCTTTTTCGCTACTGTTATGTGTCCAGCGCACAACACCGGTTGCAGTACTAGCAACTATTGGCTCGTCATAAGTTTTATCGGGAAAAAGCGAAAATTGTTTTGCATCGATAACAATAAAACCACTCGCCAAATCACTCTCTAAATAACCACTGACTTGCCCAAAAGCAGGAAAATTTCTCCATACTCCGGTAGATACACGATCAAGATTGGCAAATAATTTTGTTTTTTTCGGTTCCTTTAGATCAATAGTCACATATAAATCGTTGATGCCACCTTTTGGGTTTAACGAAGACAAAAAATCTTTGATTTTTGATACGGATAATTCGTCAGTGTTAAAGTATGGCAGCCGAAACAGGCTACCCAACACCCACTTATTCAAACTCGTTAAATCTAGCGTTTCAACACCAATATTCAATTTATCATTATCTTTAAGATTCACTGAGAAGGGTGACACCCTGAATGACTCGCCAAGGTAGATATTGCGCAGACCTATCTCTAGACCTGTTAGTGGATTATATCCACCAACAATATCTGCGCTCCACTCATTGCCTTTTTCATTATCATCCTGGGCTTGAAGTGTATCGATAACAGAATCAACACCCTTTAAATTAACGTGTCCATTAACCAAAAAGCGGGTTGTTGATGCAAAATCAAACCATAGCTCTACATCGGCACTTGAAGAATGCACCCATTCTTGCTCTATATTAAGACGGGTCAACTGGCTAACCCATTGAGCTAATCGCTGCTCGGCAATATTTTCGAGTTTTAAATAAGCTGTTGCAAAAAAATTGTCGGGCACAGAAGGGTCGCCAACACCTTCTACAATGAAAGTAAAAGACGACTCACTAGCCACAGAAGCTTTAGCTTCGAGACGATGAAAATGGCCATCATTCTTAATCGTAATGGTCGGCACACGACTTTTTAACTCCCGCTGATCATTGAACACTAGGGTAAGGTCAGCATCATCAAGCGTTACGTGTTGAGCGTATAAAAATAATGAACTGGGTCTTCGGTAGCGCCAATTGCGCTGCTGCATATTGTCAACAACTGCAGGTACACCCAGCGACCAGCGACCGTCTTTACCTTGTACCAGCTGAGCCGTAATTCCATTTGCTCGCACATCACGCCAGACAGGGGTCCAATAAAATAAGCTTTTAAGTATATGTAATTCTAAACTGGCAAATTTTAACTTTAAGAAGTTTTTATTTCGATTCGATGATTGATTTTGAATAAAAGAAGATTGGTACTGAATGGATAAATCTTGAATGGATATTTTCGGCCTAAGTCCTGACCATGTTGCAGAAATCTGACCAATGCTAACGTTAGAATTAAGCTGCCGGCTTGCAAAAGCCTCTATGGAATCTTTCATTTGATTAATTGATGGTGCCATCCATCGAGCAGATTGAACAATAACAGCGGTAAAAACGACAATTACTGCCAAACAATACCAGCAATATTTAACTAAGGATCTAACCGGTCTGTTTTTTTGATTGCTCATTACTCAACTACATCATTTAACGTGAAAAAGTGTGGTCACAACGAAATATTTAGGAAAGCTCCATAGCTATCAAAAAAGTGCTTATGCATACGAAGATATTGGCTCGATAGCTACTTCTATTTTACCAAGTTTACACTACAATGGCATATTCAATAAAATACTGATGAAAAAAGCACTTAATAAGCCGACTATTTGGTCAGCCACGCTTCGCCGATTTAAGCCTTTTGTATATTTTAATGTGGCTGTCGAGTATGCCCTACCTAAGCGGCTTTAGCTCTAATCTGCTATAGACTCTGGCTCTATATTAAAATGTTGGAACCATGCCCCACATAGAAATTCATGTCCGTACAAAACCTGACTAAAACTTAAATTAAAGATCTTAACGCTAATTATTCTATCCAAATTATAATTAGCTGTATGAATAGTCATATTAATAGTTATTATGAATTATTGTAGTGAGCCTCAAACGTATTTGGATGCTTTTCATCACAACGACTAGTAGCGACCATATGATTGCACTCGTCAATGCGGCGACAAAAAACAAAAGACTGCCATCGCGATCACCTAAAATGCCTATGACCCAGTTAGAATAGACACCAAAGACCGCGATAAATACAAAAATCCACAAAGACTGGTGCCAAAAAACATAGTGTTGAATACGTGCGTAAAACATATTTGCTAGATAGGCGATAAACATCATGCCAATAGCGTTGAGACCTAATGGCGAAAACTCGATTAAATCCTGAAACAAGCCGACACACCAAGCTGAAAATAAACCAAAGTATTGTGGTGTTGTCATTGCCCAATAAATGACGAGCAACACAACAAATTCAGGTCGACACCAACGCCACTCAAAACTTACGGGTATCACCATCAATAAAAAAGCAACGCAGAAACTAACAGCAATCAATAATCTCATGACTTTATCCGACTAATTACTTAATTAACTGTTTAATAAAAAATCACTCACTAAAAACTAATAATACATGCCGACTACGATCTAGGCGAGCGGCAGGCCTAGCAATAACCGTGGCAAAGGCTTCACCTGGGTCAAAGGTAATCGTCTCGACTTGCGCTACCGGATAACCCACAGGAAACCGTCCCCCTAGGCCGGAGCTGACTAAAATGTCGCCGGCTTTTATGTCCATCGTTGAAGACACATAACGCAGACGCAGCTCATATAAATCTCCGACTCCCTCCGCTACCGTTCGCACATTATTGCGCGTGACCTGAACCGGAATAGCGTGAGAGTTATCGGTAATCAATAATGCTTGTGCACTAAAAGGCGTAACAGAAACCACTTGCCCCATTAAACCAAATGCATCCAATAATGGCTGCCCAACATAAATACCATCATTGCTGCCTTTATCGACAACGACTTTGTGTACCAGAGGATCAGGTGATACACCGATTAGCTCGGCGACTAAAACTCTATCTTGTACAATTTCTGAAGAGTTCATTAACTGCCGTAAGCTTAAATTATCAGCCACTAGCGCGCCCATTTGTTGCAGGCGAGATTCTTGTACACGGACTTTATTTTGCAGTAATTTATTTTCGGCTTCTATCTCTTGGCGCGACAAAAGCCGCTCATCAAGCCATCCAGATAGTCGTTCAGGAATATCGCTAGCCCAGTAAAAGGGCATCGTTAAAACATCTAACTTACTGCGAACCGGATCAAGCCAATGGGTATATCTGCCAATAACAAGTAAAGTGACGGCAATAAGAACGAGTAGAACAACTCGAGAGAAATACGAAGGGCCTTTAGAAAATAGGAGTTTAATAGGAATACCCAATTAACAGCTAAGAAAACAATGAACACGAATAGACAATATCGCTTAAATTATCTATTCGTAAAGATATCTAATACTCCTACCAAAAGCCACAAGATTTAAAGGCAGTACTACAAAACTATTGGGCCCTGCACAAAGACCTTAGTCTTCTAAAAATCCCATCGTTTTATTGTCCATCCACTCCATTGCAATACCGCCACCGCGAGCAACGCAGGTAAGCGGGTCATCCGCTACAATAACCGGAAGGCCAGTTTCTTCAGACAGGAGTAAATCGATATCGCGCAACAGCGCTCCACCGCCCGTCAGTACAATACCGCTCTCGGCAATATCTGAAGCAAGCTCGGGGGGAGATTGCTCCAACGCACTTTTAACCGCTTGCACAATCCCCGCTAGGGCCTCTTGCAAAGCCTCTAATACCTCACCACTACTTAAGGTGAAGCTGCGAGGCACGCCCTCGGCTAAATTGCGCCCGCGAACATCGATATCTCTCGCCTCGCTGCCTACATAGGCGCAGCCAATTTCTTGCTTTATACGCTCAGCTGTGGCATCACCAATGATAGTGCCGTAATTTCGGCGCACATAATTAACGATTGATTCGTCAAAACGATCTCCACCAATGCGCACCGAGTCTGAATAAACAATGCCATTCAAAGACAGCACAGCGATCTCTGTGGTGCCGCCGCCTATATCGACAACCATCGAACCACTGGCTTCAGCAACGCGCAGGCCTGCACCAATGGCAGCCGCACGCGGCTCTTCAATTAAACGGACTTCACGAGCACCAGCACCCATACAAGATTCACGAATCGCACGCTTTTCTACCTCGGTAGAAAGGCAGGGTACACAAACTAATACACGCGGGCTTGGCTGAAACCAACTGTTTTCATGCACTTGGCGCATAAAATGCTGCAGCATCTTTTCAGTCACTTGAAAATCAGCAATAACGCCATCTTTTAAAGGACGAATAGCCGTAATATTACCGGGGGTGCGCCCGAGCATTCTTTTAGCTTCAACGCCAACGGCTTCAACTAACTTTTGGCCGTTGTGATGGCGGATGGCAACAACTGATGGCTCGTTGAGCACAATGCCCTTTTCACGCACATAAATGAGTGTATTGGCTGTACCAAGATCTATCGATAAATCATTAGAAAATATGCCTCTAAGGCGTTTGGGTATTAACATAGGAAAGTGTTACCTATTTACATTCTGTAAGTGTTAGTAAAAATATTGAAGTAGTTATAGTGGTATATACCGTCTATACATGAATTTATTAGGTTGTTATTTATTCATAAGACATTATTGATTGAATCTGTTCAAACTCTTAAGTAATTTCAACGATAACAGTATAAATTAAGCTATCAACTACATTTGTGCCAAGACTCTAACAACGCGGGTCTTAATCGGCAAGATGCATCTCATCTATGATAATAACTTTACAGTATTTTTATAGTGTTTTTTGGTCTTTTAGCACAGAAACCTAAAAAAATACGCTAGAATTACGTTTTTAACAATTAGCCTTGAATTAGACTTAACGGAGAAGCACTTGGAAGCCAGTGAGATTGCTAAATTAGCACAACTTGCACGCATCAACATTGAACCAGAAATGGTTGATGAAGTCACAGGAAGTATTACCAGCATTCTAAACTTAGTTGATCAATTACAAACAGCTGACACTACTGATATTGAACCCATGGCCCATCCCTTAGATCTCGTACAGCGCTTGCGTGCCGACGTTATTACCGAGGTCAACCAACGCGATGAATTACAAGCCGTTGCCCCTGCTGTTGATAAAGGTCTATTTTTAGTGCCCAAGGTTATAGACTAATTTTTGCTATTTTACACGAATGTATTTTATAGCTATATAGAATCAGCACAAAAATAAACACTAACATTTTATCTTCATTTACGAGCAATAAAACTCCTAGCGAATTTGTATCCTATGCCATCTAATAATTTAGCACCGCGCAGCCTTCATCAACTCACTATTAAAGAGCTGAATTCGGGGCTTCGCAACAAAGATTTTTCTAGCGTTGAATTAACTCAGCATTTTATCGAGCGTATTGAACGTCTCGATACGCGCTTAAATAGCTTCATCAGCCTCTGCTCAGAACAAGCGCTAGAGGCCGCAAAAGTGGCTGATGGGCAGCTTGCAAAAGGCGATGCACCCGCACTTTGTGGTATACCCATTGCTCATAAAGATTTATTTTGCACTCGTGGCGTGCGCACTAGCTGCGGCTCTAAAATGCTCGATAACTTTATTCCTCCCTACAATGCGACCATTGTCGAAAATTGCATTAGTGCAGGTGCGGTTATGCTGGGAAAAACTAATATGGATGAGTTTGCCATGGGCTCTTCAAATGAAAACAGCTTTTATGGGCCGGCGATAAACCCATGGGGAGTTAACTGTGTTCCAGGTGGCTCATCTGGCGGCTCAGCGGCTGCAGTTGCCGCACAGCTAACCGCGGGTGCGACGGCAAGCGATACTGGCGGCTCTATTCGTCAACCCGCAAGCTTTTGTGGTGTAACTGGCTTAAAACCAACTTATGGCCGCGTTTCACGCTGGGGCATGGTTGCCTATGCATCGAGTCTTGATCAAGCGGGCCCCATCACCAAAACCGCAGAGGATGCGGCCATCATGCTCAATGTGTTAGCAGGCTTTGACGAAAAAGATTCAACCAGCATTAATCAGACCAAACCCGACTATACCGCAACACTCAATGAACCCCTGAAGGGTTTGCGTATCGGCATTCCCAAAGAATATTTTAGTGAAGGCCTAGATCCAGAAGTAGCTGCATTGACCCAACAAGCGATTAAAATTTACGAGACGCTGGGGGCTGTCATCAGCGACGTATCACTGCCTCATACAAAATTTGCGGTACCGGCTTACTATGTCATTGCACCGGCTGAATGCTCGGCAAATTTATCGCGTTTCGACGGTGTGCGTTATGGCTATCGCTGTGAAAACCCAAAAGATCTTGAAGACCTTTATAAACGCACGCGAGCGGAAGGGTTTGGCGAAGAGGTAAAGCGTCGAATTTTGGTGGGAGCCTATGCGTTATCGGCGGGCTATTACGATGCTTATTATCGCAAAGCTCAGCAAGTTCGCCGCCTAGTCAAACAAGACTTTGATGACGTATTTAAAGATGTTGATATTATTGCCTGCCCAACAGCGCCATCACCCGCTTTTGAGCTGGGCGCTAAAACAAAAGATCCGATCTCGATGTATTTAGAAGATATCTATACGCTACCGACAAATTTAGCAGGCTTACCTGCCATTTCGGTTCCGTGTGGGCAAACACTGCAAAATAAACCTGTAGGCCTACAACTTATTGGTCACTATTTTGCCGAAGCGCAACTACTTAATAGCGCTCATCAATTTCAACAAGCAACAGATTTTCATCAAAAAACTGCACCGGCTATTGACTAAAAGCGTGTGCGGTAACCAATGATGACAATGAATAAAGAGATGACATTTATGGAATGGGAAACAGTTATTGGTCTTGAAGTCCATGTGCAACTGGCCACAAATAGTAAAATTTTTTCGGGCGCGAGCACGGCCTTTGGTGCAGAACCTAATACGCAAGCCTGCGCAATTGATCTGGCAATGCCCGGCACTTTACCCGTTGTTAACGTGCAAGCCTTTCGCTATGCAGTAATGTTTGGTCTAGCAATTGATGCAGAAATAAGTAAGCGCTCTTATTTCGAACGTAAAAATTATTTTTATCCGGACCTGCCTAAAGGCTATCAAACCACACAGCTCGATCAACCCATCGTGGGCGCCGGCCATATTGATATCGAGCTTGACGATGGCTCCACTAAACGCATTCGTATTCACCACGCCCATCTTGAAGAGGATGCCGGTAAATCTCTTCATGAGGGCGATTTTGGAGAGATGGGGCAAGGCATGACGGGTATCGACCTTAACCGTGCGGGCACACCATTAATTGAGATAGTCTCCGAACCGGACATGTCGACATCCAGTGAAGCAGTTGCTTTTGCTAAAAAATTACATTCTATTGTGACTAGCTTAGGGATTTGTGACGGAGAAATGTCTCAGGGCTCTATGCGCTTTGATGTTAACATTTCTGTACGACCCAAAGGCCAACAAGAACTAGGCACGCGCACCGAGACCAAAAACTTAAATTCTTACAAGTTTATGGAAGAGGCCATCGCCTTGGAGGTCGAACGTCAAATAGACACGATAGAAGATGGTGGTAAAATTATACAGCAAACACGTCTCTATAATGCGGATACAAAAACGGCTCGCTCAATGCGCTCTAAAGAGGATGCTAACGACTACCGATATTTCCCCTGTCCCGATTTATTGCCTGTTGTCTTAGATGATGATTTTATCGAACAAATCCGTAAGCGTCTGCCAGAGCTACCGGAGGCAAGAAAAGCACGCTTTGAGGCAAACTATGGTCTCTCGAGCTATAACGCGCAACAATTAGGTGAGAACACTGGCATCGCCAATTTTTTTGAAGAATGCACCAAACTTTGCGATGATGCCAAATTATCAACCAACTGGATAATGGGCGAAGTCTCTGCCAATTTAAATACAGATGACATAAGTATTATTAATAGCCCTGTAACTGCCAAACAATTAGCCGGTCTTATTGTCCGTATTAAAGACGGTACCCTTTCAAATAAAATTGCGAAGCAAGTATTTGACGGGCTATGGAACCAGGAAGGTAGTGATGTAGATAGCATTATCGATAGTAAAGGTTTAAAGCAGGTTTCCGATACGGGCGCACTGGGTAAGATGGTAGATGAGGTCATTGCCAACAATCAAAAACAGGTAGAAAACTATCAAAAAGCTGATACTGACAAGCGACCAAAAATGCTAGGCTTTTTTGTTGGTCAAATCATGAAGCTATCTAAAGGACAGGCAAACCCAAAGTTGGTTAACCAGTTACTCAATGAAAAATTAAATACTTGAGCAAACGACACAGATAAGTTTAACCATGTTAATGCTAGAACTCGAGAGAGTTAATACTAAAATTATTGAGAATTTAAAAAATGGCACTTAAAAAGGACAAAGAGAAAGTATTAGGCGAGGTTTTTGATGACGCGCGCATCAAAACTTTTTTTAATCATGTAGCTTATGGAAATACTAACCCCGACTATCATCTTTTAGAAAAAGCGTATAGAGGCATGAAGGCAGATAACTTCGCAACGTTTTTAACTTTTTTTATTGAACGCAATCACGACATCAATGCTGTCGATGTAGGTGGCCAAACATTCTTAAAGAGCATTGAATCTCATGCCCAAGCCAGTGCATATATTGTCGCACTTAAACAACACGGCGCTTGTACTTAAAAGCAATGCATACCAATAACCTGAGAAGCTTGTGAACACGCCTTCAATACTAAGTATTTTTAAAACCATCAACACGGTGACTAACGGCTTTAATTACATGGTTAGCGGCGCTAAAATTCTCGCCAATCCTGGCATGAAACGTTTTGTGCTGATACCGTTAATCGCAAACATTATTGTCTTTATTTTTTTAACGTCACTATTAATTCAATACTTTAGCGCTGTTACAAACTATTTTTCTGACGCCCTATCTGGCTGGGCTTGGATGGCTTATTTTGCAGCTATTATTGCCACCATCTTATCTGGCCTTGCCGCTTTTATTATTTTATTGATTTATGGTTATAGCTTTAATTTAATCACTAATATTATCGCCGCGCCTTTTTATGGAATGCTCGCTGAAAAAATAGAGCATAAGCTGACTGGCAGCGTAACTCCGGAAGAGTCAATATCAAGTCTGACTGTACGTACATTCCAGCGCGAGCTAGTGAAGCTTTGGTATTTCATATCCAGAGGTTTTTTAGTATTTTTTTGTTTATTTATCTTAGCATTTATTCCAATTCTAAACTTTTTAGTGCCTTTTCTTGCTGTTTTTTGGGGCGCATGGGTGCTGACACTGCAGTATGTAGATTATCCCGCAGACAACAACCATATGTCTTTTAGCGAGCTGCGCCAACAAATAAAAAATAAACGCTATTCTACATTGGGCTTTGGCGGGGTGATATTAATTGGCAGTATGATTCCAATTATTAATATTTTTATTATGCCTATTGCTGTTGCTGGCGGTACGCTCTTTTGGATTAATGAATTGAGCAGTTACGAAATAACTAATTGATCAGAATAATGCTTATGAATAATCTCCGTTAAAACCTTAAGCAAAACTTATACCCATAATAAAACTAAAAAAAATCCGTAAAATATAGGCGCATTATTTTCTTTGCTTACTTCTTTCATACCAATGTAAAGAGGCAGTAACTGCCTGTGCGGGGATATCAAACTTGTCTTAGCGACCTTTAGCGCTAAGGTTCGGGTATCAAAATGCGGAGAGCCGAACTAGCAGGTTTTATCGCTACTTTAGTGCGTTAAATTATAGTTTTTGGCCTGATGATTTGTAAATCTAGTGACTATCAACCTAGAACTATAAGCTCAAAGCTATAAACTAGATGCTAAAGATTTATTGGCTAAAAAACGTTTAACCAACTAATTTATTCCCACTCGATCGTAGCCGGGGGCTTACTCGACACATCATAGGCGACGCGAGAAATACCTGATATTTCGTTGATAATACGGTTTGAGACTTTTTCTAACAGCTCGTAAGGAAGATGTGCCCAACGCGCAGTCATGAAATCGATGGTCTCGACGGCTCGCAGACTGACCACCCATTCGTAGCGACGGGCATCACCAACAACACCCACAGATTTAACCGGTAAAAATACCACGAAGGCTTGGCTAGTTTTTTGATACCAACCAGCATTGTGAAGCTCTTCAATAAAAATAGCATCAGCTTCGCGGAGCAGGTCTGCATATTCTTTTTTAACCTCACCTAATATTCGCACCCCCAGACCAGGGCCTGGAAATGGATGACGATAAACCATGTCGTAGGCAAGACCTAACTCTAAGCCAATCTTGCGCACCTCGTCTTTAAATAGTTCACGCAATGGTTCTACTAGTTGCATTTTCATATCGTCGGGTAAACCGCCGACATTATGATGTGATTTAATAACGTGAGCTTTGCCGGTTTTAGAGGCTGCAGATTCGATGACGTCGGGATAAATAGTACCTTGGGCGAGCCAATTCACATCTTGAATTTTGTGGGCTTCTTTATCAAAAATATCAATGAAGGTATTACCAATAACTTTGCGCTTAGCTTCGGGATCACTCACACCCTTAAGATTACCGAGAAAGAGTTCTTCGGCATCGGCACGGATCACCTTGATGCCCATATTCTCAGCGAACATGCTCATCACTTGATCGCCCTCGTTTTTGCGCAGCAGACCATTATCGACAAATACACAGGTCAGCTGATCACCAATTGCCTGGTGCAATAAAGCCGCTACTACTGATGAATCAACACCGCCCGAAAGTCCTAGCAATACTTTATCGCTGCCGACTTTTTCACGTACGCGAGCGATCATATCTTCGATAATGTTTGCGGGTGTCCACAGTGCTTTACAGCCACAAATTTTATGTACAAAATTTTCATACAATGGCTTACCTTGTAAGGTATGGGTTACTTCAGGGTGAAATTGTATGCCATAAAAATGTTTTTCTTCAAGTGCGATGCCGGCAATCGGGCATGTATCTGTCGAGGCAATCAAGCTAAAACCATCGGGAATTTCTACAACCTTATCGCCATGGCTCATCCATACATCTAAGTATGAAGTGGCTTGCGCTTGTCGATCACTTAGTCCCGTTAACAAGGAGTTTTTCGCCTCAAGTTTTATCTCAGCATAACCAAACTCATGTACTTTAGATGCTGCAACTTTGCCGCCTAACTGCTCGGCCATGGCCTGCATGCCATAGCAAATGCCCAGAACTGGAACACCTAATTCAAACACACCTTCTGGAATTCTTGGCGACGCCTCACCGGTTACAGACTCAGGCCCCCCCGATAAAATAAGCCCTTTAGGGTTAAACGCTCGAATATCTTCTATGCTGATATCAAATGAACGAATCTCAGAAAACACACCGATCTCGCGCACGCGGCGAGCAATTAGTTGTGTATATTGAGAGCCAAAATCTAGAATTAAAATGCGTTCTGAATGGATATCTTGAGTCATTACTTAGTGCTCTTAAAGCTGTGGTCGCAAAAAGCGATTCAGTAAAATGAAAATAGAGCCTGGATCGTTAAGGCTCTATTCAAACAATGCATATCGATTAAAGTGTCAGCTACGCCGTCAATACTAGGCGCCAGTGATCCCAAAAGCAGAGCTTATATTGATAAGTGAGCATTTTAAGATCACTGGCAACGACGTATTGACAACGCAGGTAGCTTTATTATCGTATCGGGTAGTTTGGTGCTTCTTTGGTGATCTGCACGTCGTGAACATGGCTCTCACCTACGCCTGCAGATGTCACACGCACAAATTCTGGCACTGTACGCATAACTTCAATAGATCGCGATCCCGTATAGCCCATTGCCGAACGTAGGCCACCCATTAGTTGATGAACAATCACCGAAATTGGTCCCTTATAAGGCACGCGTCCCTCGATGCCTTCAGGCACCAGCTTTTCAACGGCACTTGCTTCTTGAAAGTAACGATCTGAAGAGCCTTGTGTTTTGGCCATAGCTCCTAGCGAACCCATGCCACGATAAGACTTATAGGTGCGTCCCTGATAGAGCTCTACTTCACCCGGTGCCTCTTCAGTACCAGCAAACATGGAACCCATCATAATGGCACTAGCACCGGCCACTATTGCTTTCGCGATATCGCCGGAGAATCGAATGCCACCATCGGCAATCACAGGAACTCCTGTGCCCTTGAGCGCTTCAGACACATTGGCAACAGCAGAAATTTGAGGTACACCAACACCACTGACAATACGCGTAGTACATATTGAACCGGGGCCAATACCTACTTTAACGGCATCTGCACCGGCCTCTACTAAGGCTTTGGCCGCCGCCGCCGTGGCAATATTACCGCCGATCACCTGTATGTCAGGATAAGCTTGTTTAATTTTTCTGACGCGATCAATCACATTGCGAGAGTGACCATGAGCAGTATCAACGACTAGTACATCGACACCGGCAGCAACCAAAGCATCGACGCGTGCATCGGTATCTGGGCTCGTACCCACTGAAGCACCAACACGTAGCCTGCCCTCTGGATCTTTACAGGCGTTAGGATAGCGCTCAGCCTTATTAATATCTTTAACGGTTATTAATCCACAAAGATCAAAGTTTTCATTAACGACTAATATTTTTTCGATCCGGTATCTATGCAACAGCTCTCGAACAACTGCGGCATCGGCGCCTTCTTTAACCGTTACCAATTTCTCTTTACGCGTCATAATACTATCGACACTCGCCTCTAAATTTGTCTCAAAGCGAACATCGCGACCAGTGACGATTCCCACTAGGTCACCGTTGTCGAGCACGGGTACACCTGAGATATTTTTTAGCTTAGTCAATGCGATCAGCTCACTAATCGTCGCTTTAGATTCTATCGTAATAGGATCTTTGACGACTCCGGCTTCAAACTTTTTAACAGCGCGAACTTGGTTTGCTTGATCTTCTATCGACATGCTTTTATGGATGACACCCAAGCCACCTTCTTGGGCTAGAGAAATCGCTAAAGCCGACTCGGTAACGGTATCCATTGCAGCTGATACTAGCGGGATATTGAGCTCAATATTACGTGTTAGCTGCGTGCGTAAAGATACGTCTTTAGCAGTTATCTCCGAATAACCTGGTACTAGTAACACATCGTCAAAGGTCAATGCTTCTTCAATAATTCGTAACATATATTGCTTAATCCAAAAGATCAGACCGTCGCGGTCTGCGTAAAATAACCAACGATTATAAACTGTTAAGACAAGCGGGTAAATGCAAGTCTTTAACTAGTTATTTTAACTAGTTGTGTTCGGGGCGTGAAAACGCCCTGAAACACTCCAGTCTATTAACTAATTGGCGACACACTTTACTTGTATAAAAATAAAATCAATCTACACTCTGCCCATGATTAATACTCAAGAAAAAAACATCCTCTCTGTCAGTCAACTTAACCGTCGAGCCAAACAATTATTAGAGACGCATATACCTTTAATTTGGGTATCGGGGGAGCTCTCAAATTTTGCTAAGCCCGGCTCAGGACATTGGTATTTTTCTCTCAAAGATGAACGTGCGCAAATTCGCTGTGCCATGTTTAAGCAAGCCAACTCGCGCCTGCGCTGGCAGCCAACCGCTGGTATGCATGTATTAGTGCGCGCGCGGGTTAGTCTCTATGAAGGCCGCGGTGACTACCAGCTGATTGTCGAGCATATGGAAGAAGCCGGCGCGGGAGCACTCATGCAGGCTTTTGAAGATCTCAAGGCCAAACTGCAGCAAGAGGGTCTGTTTGACGAGAGCCAAAAACAAGCATTACCGCGCTTCCCTCAGCATATAGGCATCATTACCTCGCCAACAGGCGCCGCTGTACGTGATATTTTAGCGGTTATTCAAAGACGTTACCCGATTGTTAAAACGACGATTATTCCTGTTGCAGTGCAAGGCGCGGGGGCGGCTAAAGACATTGTTGGCGGTATTAAAAAGGCGATCGAATTCGCAAAATTTGATGTGCTAATTTTAAGCCGTGGCGGTGGTTCAATAGAGGATTTGTGGGCGTTTAATGACGAGGCACTAGCTCGAGCTATCAATGCTTGCCCTATTCCTATTATAAGTGCGGTTGGCCATGAAGTCGATTTCACTATCGCTGACTTTGTCGCCGATGTACGCGCACCAACACCTTCGGTTAGCGCTGAGATCATCACCCCTGACATCAATGAGTGGCTTCAAACCCTGGATGACGTTCAACGACAGTTGATTCGGCATCAACGCAGACTCATTCAACAAAAACAACAGCAATTAGCATTTTTACAACGGCGTCTGCGCCACCCTAAGGAAAAAATTCAGTATCAACAGCAACGCTTAAGCCAAATAGAACGCGCATTATTTCTTAACATCACGAATATCATTGCCAGTCAAAAGCAAAATCTGCAAACAACAACAAAGCAATTAAGACGTCAGCACCCCAATGCAAAAATTCAATTATTAGCGGATAAAGTGAAGCAGTTAAAGTTACGTAGTCAGCGCGCAATGACACAGACACTCACAGCTAGGCAGCAACAATTATCATCATCAGCTCAATTATTAAATGCTGTTAACCCACTGACAGTTTTAGCCCGCGGCTACAGTATAACCAGCCTTGCCAATGGCACGGTGATAACCAATTGTGGCCAGGTCAGTGTTGGCGACGAATTATCGATAAAATTAGGAGAAGGCAACATAATTAGTCAGGTCACTAAAATCACAGACTAGTCATATTATTAATATACCGTATAAAGCAAACACTGCTTTGTTTGAGATGAGTGTCCACCTACACGAAAATCACGGCAGCAAGAGACGAACGCGACTAACAGGAGTGAAGTAAAGCAGGAGTGGAGTGAAGTAAAATGACGGTAAGGCTGTATTGCGCTCGGCATCATTTCATCACAGAGCCTAGCGCTCACATAAAAGCTTACCCAAACTGTTCAGGCAATATGTGTTTAAAATAAGGCATCGCTGAAAGCTCGTGTGAAAAATACTTTCTTAGGGCTTTTAGGACTAGCTTAAAAAACCATTAACAATGCCTACACCCTACTTTTTCTCTTACCTTACTCTTAACAATAACAGAGGAGATATTATCACCGCTGTGTATTATCTCGCCCGAGTAATTATTGAATAAAATAAGAACATTTAAAGGCGGCTTAGGGAACATGGATGAGTCAGTGTCATAACATAAGACTAGCTAGTGCCCATCCATAAATGGCCAAGCGCAGGCCAGCCAAACACATCCTTAACGACGTGTCTTTTTCTTCGGCGAGCGATTAGGAGTATTCGCTTCAATTTTTCGCTGGCGGGCTTGCTGGCGTGTACTTGGGGCTTTAGTTCCCGCATATGGATTGTCGGAAGACTTAAACTGTAGGCGAATAGGCGTGCCATGTAAGTCTAGAGCTCGGCGGAAAGTTTTTTCAAGATAGCGCACATAATGACCGGGAATTTCTTTGGTCTGGTTGCCATGTATGACAATAATTGGGGGATTATGCCCACCGGGATGAGCGAAACGTAACTTAATACGATGTCCGCGCACCATCGGTGGCTGATGCTCTCTGGTTGCCATTTGTAACACGGTAGTTAAGTGATTACTTGAAAAACGATCGGTTGCCGACTTATATCCCTGTTCAACAGACTCGTACAAATGACCGACACCAGTGCCATGTAAGGCAGAGATAAAATGTATATCGGCAAAATCAACAAACCGCAGACGACGTTTTAATTCATTCTTAATAAATTCTTTAGCTTCAGTTTCAAGGCCATCCCATTTGTTCAGGGCGACCACTAAGGCTCGGCCAACATCGATAACATGTCCCATCAGATGCAAGTCTTGGTCGACTAAACCCTCTTGTGCATCAATCATTAAGACGACAACATTGGCATCGTCAATTGCTTGCAAAGTTTTAACAATCGAAAACTTCTCTACCGTCTCTTTAATGTTTTTTCGGCGGCGAATACCTGCAGTATCAATTAAGGTATAGCTCTTGCCGTGGCGCTCGTAATTAATATAAATGCTGTCTCTGGTGGTGCCAGGCTCGTCATAAACGACTACACGCTCCTCACCTAACATGCGATTCACCAAGGTCGATTTACCCACGTTAGGCCGACCCACAACGGCTATTTTAATACCGCCCTGGACTGGCTGATTAGCCTCTAAAGCATCTTCGTCAACAATCTTTGAGTCTTGGATTTGCACTAACCTTGCGACCACAGCTTCCATAAGCTGGCGCACGCCACGTCCATGAGTTGCAGTTATTGGATGGATATTCTCAAAACCTAGTTCATAAAAAGGGGCGACAACGACATCAAAATCATGGCCATCGATTTTGTTGGCAAGCACCAGTAACGGCTTACCCGTTGTGCGCAGATGTCTTGCTATGTGAGCATCGGCCGAGGTTAAACCGGCTTTACAATCCACCATAAATAAGACTAGGTCGGCCTCTGTTATGGCCAGTAATGACTGTGCCGCCATCTCGCCATTGATGCCTTCTTCACCACCGGTAAGACCACCTGTATCAATACAGATGATACGTTGCTCCTCAAATATCGCCTCGCCATATTTCCGGTCGCGGGTTAACCCTGCGTAATTAGCCACAAGAGCATCACGAGTGCGGGTGATTCGATTAAAAAGTGTGGATTTACCCACATTAGGTCGCCCAACAAGGGCAATGACAGGAAGCATTAAAAGGGCCTGTTAACGTTTTTTAAATAAATAGACTGCAATTGAGGCTAACACGCCATCATTGCCCAAAGCGTAAAGATAAGTCCCATCGGAGATCATTGGCGAACGAATACCTTCGCTACCAACTCTAAAGCGGTCTAGTAGGCCACCTGATTGGGTATCAAATATGTGAACATAACCTTCGTAATCAGCCGTTACTACAAAACCGGCAAGATTTTGCGGTGCCGCTAAACGTCGACCCTCGAGTATTTTATTTTCCCAAAGGAGCAAACCCGTTTTAGCCGAAAAAGCTCGCACGAAGCCCTCTGCACTGGTTACAAAAACACGATTATCAATGACAATCGGACTATTGTGGCTCGAGTTCTCTTGAGACCACAAGATGTCACCACGAGTACTTAATGCACTCAAGGTACCGTTATAACTAGTTGTATAAATGGTATTACCACTCAACACAGGAGAGCCGTCGATATCGACAACACGCTCTATATCAGAGCGGCCTTGTGGACTAGCAACTCGACGCTCCCAATATAAAGTTCCGTCGACTGCTGAAAGTGCAATCAGCTTGCCATTGGCAAAACCCGTGATGATATTTGGCCCAAGCAACTGCGGCACAGCGGTACCACGAAGTGTTAGGGAGGGTAACTGAGCAGAGTATGTCCAGATTACCTCACCGTTTTTAGCGTCTAAACCAATCAATTGACCATCGTTTGTTTGGACGACAACAACCGCACCATTATTTTGCGGAGCGGCTAATATCTCGCTATCAATTATGACTCGCCACTGCTCTTCACCCGTGTCTTTATCCAGAGCGACTACATCGCCTTTTAAAGAACCAAGCAGCACTAGGTTGCCGCCTAAGCCAACACCAGCAGCCATCTCTAACTTGGTGTTGTAACTCCATTTTTTCGCTCCAGTCTCGCGATCAAAAGCAAACACCTGGCCTTTATAGTCATTCGCATAAACCGTATCTTCATCAATAATCGGCGGTATAACGCGATAGAGTTCACTGAGCCCTGAACCCACATTAGTTTCCCAGCGACTTTTAATCTCAACCCGCTGAGTCAATGGTGTTAGCGGATTAGGTTTTACACCTTTATTCTTATCGCCAAACCAAGAGCAACCACTAAGCCCTAGTATAAGCACTAAGGACAGGCTTAAAGTTTTAATCGAAATCGCAAAATATTTACCGCTAACGCTCATTGGAGCTACTCTCCACCCGCTGACAAGTCAGCTAATTTAATTTCGATCAGATTACGTTGAATGCCATCGCCATCTGTTATTTTTTCTAGAGCTTGCCGATAAGCCGCAATCGCCGCGACAACATCGCCTTTCGCCGAATAAATATCGCCGCGCAGATCAGCATATTTGCTGGAAAAGGCATCATCTTTATCGTAACTCGCGAGAGCCAGCGCTTCATCAGTATTTTTTTGCGCTAAATAAACACGTGCTAGACGATGGGTAGCAACAACTTGTATGTCGCTGTTACCATTATCGATGGCAAAATTTAACGCATCAACTGCAATATCTAATGCACCTTTATCGACCTCTAACTTCGCCTGCAACAATGCGGCGTTGACGGCGTAAGCCGTGTCACTAAAATCATTTTTGAGTTGCTCCACTAAAAAATGTGCGGTTGTCAGCTTGTCACTACTCAAGGGTTCAACACCCGAGGTCGCAACCGAGGCTACCAGCTCACTATAGATTGCAGATGCTTGCTCAGCGTATTGCTGCTGAGACTTTGTCCACCACTGCCAGCCCAAATATGCGCTAACTGAGACCGCAATACAAATAATTAAATAGCGTCCATTTTCCTTCCACCAATTTTTTATTACCTGTAATTGCTCTTGATCTGATAAATGGTCTGCCACTGGTTAACTCCTATCTATGATTTTTAGATTATTATGCATTATTAACAGCTATTTACTGTTGTTCAAAACTTGCGGCTAATTGTTCTAAGCCCTGCATTAGCGGCAAAGTTATCTGTGGCTTATCGTCACGTAAATATTTAATACTTATTGTTTGTGTCGCGACTTCGTCCTCACCAAGAATTATGGCCAATGCTGCACCGCTTTTATCGGCCTTTTTCATTTGTGATTTGAAGTTTCCACCACCACAGTGATTTAGACAACGTATGCCCTTAAAGCGCTCACGCAACTGGTTGCCCACGGCTAAGGCGTAACCTTCGACAACTCCGTTCATGGTACCCACTGCCAATATGTAAACGTCTAGCTTAGACTCGATTGATTCAGGTATTTTATCGAGAGTCTGTAACAATAAGATAAGACGTTCAAGTCCCATCGCACAGCCAACAGCGGGAACTGGTCTACCGCCAAGCTGCTCTACTAAACCGTTGTAGCGGCCACCTGCACAAACAGTACCTTGGGCGCCTAGCTGGTCAGTTACCCACTCAAAGACAGTATATCCATAATAATCAAGCCCGCGCACAAGACGATTATTAACTCGATAAACAATATTTGCGGTATCCAACATATGTTTTAGCGCTTCAAAATGCTGACGCGAGTCGTCATCTAGATAATCATCTAACTGCGGAGCATCGGCGAGTAAGGCTTGCGTTTTTGCATTTTTACTGTCGAGAATACGCAGCGGATTACTCGTTAACCTGCGTTGGCTATCTTCGTCTAACTGATCTTTCACGTCCGTTAAAAATTCAACTAAAGCCGTTTTATAGACACTTCGGGCAGCGGCTGTCCCTAGCGAATTAATCTCTAGCGTGACCGCTTGATCAATATCCAGCAGTTTCCATAAGCGTGCGGTCATCAATAGTAACTCGGCATCGATGTCGGGGCCTTGCAGACCAAACGCCTCTATGCCTATTTGATGAAATTGACGCAAGCGGCCTTTCTGTGGACGCTCATAGCGAAACATTGGCCCCATATACCAAAGACGTTGAATCTGATTATACAAAAGCCCATGTTCCTCGCAGGCGCGTACACAAGAAGCAGTGCCTTCAGGGCGAAGAGTTAAACTCTCGCCGTTGCGATCATCAAAGGTATACATTTCTTTTTCGACAATATCGGTAACTTCACCAATAGTGCGCTTGAATAATTCTGTTTTTTCTAGCAAAGGAAAACGAATTTCGCGATAGCCGTAGGATTGGACGCATTTAGCTATAGTCGTCTCTAAATATTGCCATACGGGAGATGTCTCTGGCAGCAGATCATTCATACCACGAATTGCTTGGATCTTACTCAAAAGAAAACCGCCTTGTTATTGATAAATAAGTTTTTTGATAAAGCGTTACTAAAACCAAGCTATCGCTAAAAAACACCGCATTATAGGGCAAAGCGGGGCGGGACTAAACAGGTGCTTCTCTCTATGTGAATAAATATTACCCAGAAGCCATAAATAAAGCGATAAAAGGTCAAAAACTAAGTTTGCAGATAACTGTGAAAAGGCAACTAGTAAGGCACCGTAACAAATCAATTAACTGGTTAACTTATTTCTGCGTCAGCCTGCCAAGAATTGCTAGCCTTTAACGATGAGGTCTGCCATGGCCTTTTGTTTCTCGCCAGCTTTTTTACGAATAAGAACTTCGAGCGAATCCACTAAACCATCTTTATGTAACTTAGTTGCGGGCTTGCCATCGATATATATTAAATTATTTGGTGTGCCTCCAGCCAGGCCGATATCAGCTTCTTTCGCCTCGCCAGGACCATTGACAACACAGCCAATAATTGCCACATCCATAGGCACAGTAATATCTTCAACGCGTGATTCAAGTGCATTCATAGTTGCAATCACATCAAAATTTTGTCTCGAACAACTAGGGCATGCAATAAAATTGATGCCTCGGCTACGGAGCCTTAAGCTTCTTAATAAGTCCCACGCAACTTTCACCTCCAAAACAGGATCTGCTGCAAGTGAGACGCGCACAGTATCTCCAATACCATCCATTAGCAGCGCACCTAGACCTACGGCTGATTTTACCGTACCCGATCTAAAGCCTCCGGCTTCAGTGATGCCTAAATGCAGTGGCTGATCAATTAGATCCGACAGTTTGCGATAGGCGGCAACGGCCATAAAAACATCTGAAGCTTTAACACTTACTTTAAAGTTTTGAAAATCGAGTTTGTCCAGAATATCGACATGACGCATAGCCGACTCAACTAAAGCATCGGGTGTTGGCTCACCATATTTTTTTTGTAAATCTTTTTCGAGGGAACCCGCATTTACACCTATGCGCATAGGGATATTTAAGTCTCGCGCTTTATCAACAACCGCTCTAATACGTTTTTCGCGACCAATATTACCTGGGTTAATGCGCAGACAATCAACACCAAGATCAGCGACACGAAGAGCGATACGATAATCAAAATGGATGTCGGCGACTAGTGGTACGTTAACTCGCTTTCTGATTTCGCCAAAAGCATCCGCGGCATCCATGGAAGGCACAGATACTCGAACAATATCTGCACCAGCTTGTTGAATTTGATTAATTTGAGCAACAGTTGCATCTACGTCTGTCGTCTCAGTATTCGTCATACTTTGCACACTAATTGGCGCATCACCGCCAACAGCGACATCGCCCACCATTATTTTGCGTGTTAAGCGGCGCTTAATGGGAGATTCAAAACGCATGGTAACCACCTACAACAAAAAAGAAATAAAAAAATGACTTATCAAATAAACAATCGAAATTTATCAGATTGAAATTGAAAGGTATCAACTGACTAAACTCAACAACGTAGCGTAAATCTACAACAACTAGTTGCCGACAATTACTGACCAACAACAAGGCGCAAAGGTCGACCGTTTGCCTGTGGCTCAAGCACTACAGGCGCATCATTATAAACCAAACTTGTGCCTTCAACATTGCCAAAAATAATTTTGAAGGGCGCTTCACCGCTGAGGCTTAGGGTGCTATTCGAGGCTTTCAAACCCACAAATATGACACTGCCAGCCGCATCGGTTACTTTGACCCAACACGGATTAACGAAAGCAAATTTTAATACATGTGCGTCGGGCTCAACCGCCTCGTCAGCTGCAGTCGCATCGGCGCTTGATATCGATTTTACAAGCTCGGCAGCCGTGACTTTACTCACCACCATATTCGGTTCGATTAACAAATCGCTCATTGGTAATGTTGATAATTGTTGCTCGGACGTAAGCGCAGATAAATTCTCATCTGCTGCCTTGACGCCTTGCTCAGATTCAGCGTTGCTATCAAGACTTACATCAGAACTGTCATCAGGGACATCAACATTCAAGCTTTCGGCTAGCTCACTAATGGCCAAACTAGCATTACTTTCGGAGCCTGAAAGCGCAGACTCCTCTGTAACGACTTCATCTTGTAATCTAGTAAAAACTTCGTCCGCATCTGGACTTTCTATAACCTCAATTGATTTTAATGGCGCGTCCGCTTCATCTAAAGGCGATAACGTCGAGCTTGACGAAGAGAAGATTGCACTAAAGCCATTGGGAGACTGAGCAAAAAAACTATATGCCGCTATCCAAAGACCAACGAGCATAAGGGTTAGAAAAATGAATTTACGAGAGCGCTTTGAAGAGGCGACACTAGGGCTTTTCTTTTCTTTTGCATTGTTTTCCGGATTAACGAAATCAAATGTCGGCGGGTGGGCACCATTGTAGGCGTTAACTACCATCTCCTCATCGACACCGAGAAAGCGACTATATTTACGCAAATGACCTCGGACATAGGTCTCGGATGGGAATACTGAATATTCACCTGCCTCTATAGATCTTAAGCGGACGACAGAAATCTTTAATGCATCTGCAGCGTCGCGCTCTTCAATACCTTTTTGCTTGCGCGCATCGGCAAGGTATTCGTTAGGTACTAACGATGAGCTAGACACCGGCTCCTGATTATCACTTTTACTATTGTCCCTCATCACTTTAAACCTACTACTGTAAATCAACTAATTTTAAAACTGCTATCATTACTAAAGTAATAAAGCGCTCATCTATTGCTGTTGTGATATTTTTTTATACTCTAGATACTCGTTAGAGTAAGGATGTAAGTTTTTTAGAGCCAGCGCGTAACTTGCCTCTTTATCTTTATTGCCAAAAATACGCTCTATGCGTATACCTAACCAAAGACTTTTAGGGGACGACTTAGCGGTCTTAAGAAAAAGATCTAAATTCTTTTTAGATGCCTCATAGTCTTCTTCGTCGAATTGCATCAGAGCTAACTCTAGCATAGGTAGAGCTAGCTTATTGTCAACATTTAACGAGTGCTCAAAAGCAGATCGGGCGCGTACGATATTGCCTGTTCTCAATGCTGTTTGACCTATATACGCTAGAGCTAATGCTCGACGATCATAGCTTAAATCTTTAGCTGCCTCTTCAAAGTTCTCGAAAGCTTCTTCAAAGCGATCTTGAGAATACAGGAAAACACCGTAATTTACGCGCGCTTGTGTGAACTTAGAGTTTGATCCCAAAGCGCGTTTGAATGAATTTTCGGCAAGATCGGGTTCACCCGTCAATTGAAATAGCAAACCCATACCATTGTGAGCCTCAGGAGAATTGTTATCTACCTTGAGAGCTTTTTCAAAATTACGACGCGAGGAGTCGCGATCGCCCCTTTGCAGATAAGCCATACCCAATGCCATATAACTATCGAGAGACTTTTGTTTATCGACCACACGTTTGGAACCTGTCGTTGTAGAAATACAACCGGAGGCGAATACAGACATTACAACTATGAACAGAACGAAAAAATGTGAATATGTTTTCACAAGCACCTCATTTTTGTTAGCTGATACATTACGTCAGTTTATATTTAGTGGCTACACGAATAAAATCTTATAATAACAAATGCTGTTGCTTGTGACATCCATTCTCAAAAAAATCGCCAATGGCTGTTCACCACAAAACCACTAGTTTTAAAAAGAAAAATGATCAATCACTTGCTTGGAGATAACGAGCACTGCGGCTTGTCCGGTCGCGCACGTCACCGGCAAGCTGTCCACAAGCCGCGTCAATATCGTCGCCACGCGTTGTTCTGACCGTCACAATATAACCTGCCGCAGTCAATATATCCTGAAAACGACGCAATGCATTATTGCTAACACGCTTGTAATCGACTAAATCAAAGGGATTAAATGGAATTAAATTAATTTTAACAGGGAGATTTTTTAGCAATTCAGCCAGCTCGTGCGCATGCTGAGGCCGATCATTCACCTGATCTATGAGTGTATACTCAACAGAGATTTTACGTCGATTATCAGGCAAGCCTTCTATGTAACGTTGAGCTGAAGCTAATAGCATTGCAATTGGATATTTTTTATTGATGGGCACTAACTTATTGCGCAGCTCATCGGTAGGCGCATGTAGCGAGATGGCCAGAGACACATCAGTCACTGCACCCAGGCGATCTAGTGCAGGCACTACACCCGAAGTGCTTAAGGTGACTCGACGCTTAGATAAGCCATAGGCATTATCGTCCATCATTAATGTCATCGAGGCAACAACATTATCAAAATTCATTAAGGGCTCGCCCATCCCCATCATTACAATATTAGAGATCGTCCGACTGGCACCGGGCTCAAACTGACCAAACGATTTAGCCGCCGCCCATACCTGGCCAATAATTTCAGCCGATGTAAGGTCGCGATTAAAGCCCTGCTTACCGGTTGCACAAAAACTACAGTCGAGGGAACAACCTACCTGAGACGACACACAAAGCGTTCCACGATCGCCCTCAGGAATAAATACAGTTTCGACAGCATTACTATTGCCCTCGGCGTATGATCCCAGGCCACCGATTTCGAATAGAAACTTACGGGTGCCATCTTTAGAGTCTAATTGCTCAAGAATGGCTGGCGCCTCAACAATGGCAACCTGCTTAAGCTTTTCACGAAGCGGCTTACTAATATTGGACATCTCATCGAAATTATCGACGCCATCTTGATGCATCCACTTGAGCAGCTGAGTCGCACGAAATTTTTTCTCGCCAATAGAATCAAAAAAAGCAATCAGCTCGACGGGGGACAAACCTAGTAAATTAGTTTTGCCTAAACTGACAGCTTTAGTGCTTGCAATTAATCCCGACTCAACGGCCATTATAGAATCCTTCTTTATTAATTAATTAATTAGGGTGTGCATAAATCTGCAGGCTCAAAGAAGTAGCTGATTTCACGTGCCGCAGACTCCACAGAGTCCGAACCGTGAACTGCATTAGCATCGATTGATTGTGCGAAGTCTGCACGAATGGTGCCTGCCTCTGCTTCTTGAGGATTAGTTGCACCCATTAAATCGCGATTTTTGACAATAGCGCCATCACCTTCAAGAACTTGAACAACAACAGGACCCGAAGTCATAAACTCGACTAGATCACCGAAAAAAGGTCTTGCTTTATGTTCTGCATAAAAACCTTCGGCTTGCTCTTTAGTTAATTGCTGTAATTTTAAAGCAGCGATTTTTAGACCCGCTTGCTCAAAGCGAGCAATGATTTCGCCAATAACATTTTTAGCAACGGCGTCAGGTTTAATGATTGAAAGTGTTCGTTCAACTGTCACGACAGTGTTCTCCTGGATATAGTAACGATAAATAAGAAATTGTAATAATAAAAACCAGTAACAAAAAAAGCTCTATCCTGCCCTGCAAGAAGACTGGCTACTGAATCCTAATACCCATTTCAAGGCGCGCAAATTATAAAGATTTATCAGTTTTTCAGCAATAGCCAATAACAACTCTTGCGAAATAGATCTTAAATCTACTAAACATGCCAATCCTATAAAAGATACATTACAGATGGCTAGGATATACCTTAAGCATATATCCAATGTCGTTTTGCTCGCCATCAACATTTAACTTAGCGAATGAACAAGAGTTGCTTCAAAACATAAGCCCATGAAAGACTGCAAACCGAGTAAAATTACTCTATTTCTTCCATCCAGGCAGCTTGAATACCCTCTAAAACTTTTTCTCCGCAGCGATTGGGGTCGTCGTCAAAATCGGGTAAAGCTAAGACCCAGTTACGCAAGTCTACAAAATTTATAGACAAGGGGTCGATATCGGGCTTGCCATCTGCCAACTCAATTGCTATTTCCTGAACATCGGTCCATCTTAAAGACATACGCCCTCCTAAAGGTTAAGTACAACAAAAGCTAGAACTACGATCAGTGATTTTCTGACACCATATTGATCGTGTATTTTGGAATTTCGACGATTAAATCTTTGTCGGCAACAACCGCCTGGCAACTTAAGCGAGAGTCCGGCTCCAGACCCCAGGCCTTGTCTAAAAAATCGTCCTCTAATTCATCGGCCTCTTCAAGTGAATGATAACCCTCTCGAATAATGACATGACAGGTAGTGCAGGCACAGCTCATCTCGCATGCATGCTCTATGTCAATACCATTGCGAAGCGCCGCGCGACAGATGGTCTCACCTGGTTCGACATCTATTGCAAGGCCCTCTGGGCAGATTTCTTGATGGGGTAAAAAAACAACTTTTGGCATATTCACAACCTATAAAATTTCTTATGTAAAATGGAATCAATTAATCAGTAAAAGCAGCTAATGCTTAGATCGTATCTTTAAGCCATCTTCTTCTCTGCATTATCCGTTTTCTCTGCTAAATCATCTAAATGATGCCCCGATAAAGCCCTTTGAATATTGCCATCCATACGCATACCAGCAAAATTAACCGAGAGTTTATTGACTCGATCAATCTCAGAGCGGATGACATCAGTATCCGCATGATTATGTGCTTCTCTGAGCTCTTCAATTCCTTTTAGCAAAACACTATATTCGTCTTTAGTTAATAGAGCCTCGCCATCGACCTTTAACGCAGCTGTCAATGCTTCAATCAACTGCTCCGCTTCTATCTGCTGCTCTCTTAGTGCACGCCCAGCGATATCATCAGCCGCGTTAGCAAAAGATTCTTGCAACATGCTTGTTACCTCTTCATCACTTAAGCCGTAAGAGGGCTTAACCGTAATCTGAGCGACAATACCTGTCGAGGTCTCTCTAGCATCGACACTTAGCAAGCCATCGGCATCCACTTGAAAAGTGACGCGAATATGCGCTGCGCCGGCGACCATTGGTGGAATACCCTGCAGCTCAAAACGTGCGAGCGAGCGACAGTGCTTAACCGCTTCACGCTCACCTTGCAACACATGAATTGCCATGGCTGTTTGGCCATCTTTAAACGTAGTAAATTCTTGCGCACGAGCGACAGGTATCGTGGTGTTTCGATGAATAACTTTTTCAACTAACTCCCCCATTGTCTCTAACCCTAGGGACAATGGCACCACATCTAACAACAAAAGATCACTATCCGATTTATTACCGACTAACACATTTGCCTGTAAAGCAGCACCTAGAGCTACGACACAGTCGGGATCTAGGTCAATTAATGGCTCGCAATCAAATAGCTCTGCCACCTTTTCGCGCACGCGAAAGCTACGCGTCGACCCACCCACCATTATAACATTATCAATATCAGCTTTATCGATGCCAGCATCTCGCAGGCCGCGCTTACAAGACAATAATGTTTTAGCGATGAGTGAGTCCACTAAACTTATAAATATTTCTCTGCTTAAATTAATCTCAATATCGCTATAAACAATACTGGCGGTTAAATTGTCACTTAACTGCTCTTTTAGACTGCAGGCGAGGTTGAGAAGTTCGCGCTCAATACTTGGCGACAGCTTGCCCGTTAGAGTGCTCGATACGGGCAACTGAGTGAGCATCCACTGCATAATGACATAATCAAAATCATCGCCTCCTAAGGCCGAGTCTCCGCCCGTTGCCAAGACTTCAAACACACCTTTGCTTAAACGCAGTATAGAGATATCAAAAGTACCGCCACCTAAATCATAAACGGCAATGACACTTTCCTCGTTTTTATCTAAACCATAAGCAACTGCGGCGGCAGTTGGCTCGTTGAGCAGGCGCAGTACATTTAGACCCGCAATTTTTGCAGCATCTTTTGTCGCTTGTCGCTGCGCATCATCAAAATAGGCAGGCACTGTAATCACTACGCCATCTAAATCACCGCCCAGACTCTCTTGCCCGCGAGCAGCAAGCTCAGCAAGAATATCTGCCGAGACTTGAATGGGTGTTTTTACACCCGCCGCCGTTTTTATATGGGGCACAAGAGACTCTGAGTCAAGAAACTCATAGGGGAATTGTTGGCTCATTTTTTCGAGCTCTGCCTTACCGCGACCCATTAAACGCTTAATCGATACCAGCGTATTTAATGGATCTTTGACCGCATCTTGCTTAGCTTGGTGACCCACAATTACTTGGGACCCGGTATAACGCACAACAGAAGGTAGTAACATGTCGCCATTTAAATCAGGCAGCGTCACCGCCTGTTGATTTCTTACTGTTGCGACCAAAGAATTGGTTGTACCCAAATCGATACCGATAGCTCGCTTTAATGCATGTGGCTCTGGCGATTGACCTGGTTCAGAAATTTGAAATAAAGCCATAACAATTTTTACCCTCTTTGCACAAAAAACTACACATTCAATATAATTTATAACCATCGACCCAATAACTAGCTAAACGTTTGCCGGGCACACCCAAGCAATTTTTAAATAGCCATTAACCTAGAAGATTATCTTCAATACGCTCAATTTCGAACAACATTTTCTCAACAAAATGTAACTTAGCTATAGCTTGCTGTGCTGCACTAAATTGTTGGGCCGCATACGCCGGCGCAAACGACTCAATCAATTTCGCACGCTCTTTATTTGCCTCTACAGAAAAAACTTCTAACGCCTCAGTTGCTGCCATAACATCAATTGAATCAGCTTTAACCTTATCCGCTAACTCGGATAAAGATTCACGGCACTCCATCTGCGCCATCAAAAACTGACTATCATTAATCGTCATTGACTCACGATTAAGCGGATGACCAGCCAGTTCTAACAAATATTCAGCGCGCAATAATGGTGACTTTAGTGTTTGGTTAGCGGTATTAACATAGGCAGAAAATTGCACCGCTAACCTTTGCTCAGCGGCGCTTTCAGTTGTAAACTTATCAGGATGAGACGTTCTTTGTAGCTCTAGAAATTTTTCAGAAACCGTCTTTAAGTCAATCGTAAAACTGGCGTCGACACCAAACAACTCGAAGTAATTCTTCCTAAAATCCATAATCTCTCGCCGCTAAAACAAAAACCGGTGCCAAAGCACCGGAATTAATTTCATGTTTAAAAAATAGTACTAGACGTGAAAACTTTCGCCACAACCACAAGCACTTTTCATATTTGGGTTATTAAACTGAAAGCCTTCATTTAGCCCTTCTTTAACAAAATCGAGCTCGGTACCATCGAGAAAAAGAAAGCTTTTGGGGTCGACAATTAAGTTGAATCCACCCTGATCAAAGACTTCATCTTCAGGAGCGGCCGCATCGACAAACTCTAGGACATAAGATAGACCAGAGCAGCCAGCGGTTTTGACGCCAACACGAATACCAACACCTTTGCCACGACCTTGCATTTGTTTTGCAATATGCTCTTTTGCCGGCTCTGTCATTAAAATGGCCATTACTAATACTACCTTTACTAACGCTAATAATTAAATGTTAACTAACTGTTTATTTAATGCTTACTACGCTTTTCGCGAAGATCACTAATCGCCGCTTTAATCGCGTCTTCTGCTAAAACAGAACAGTGAATCTTAACCGGTGGCAAGGCTAGTTCTTCAGCGAGGTGAGTGTTTTTGATCTCGCCAGCTTCGTCTAAAGTTTTACCTTTTACCCACTCAGTTAATAAGGAGCTTGAAGCAATTGCCGAGCCACAACCATAGGTTTTAAACTTTGCATCTTCAATGATACCATCATCGCTAACTTGGATTTGCAGGCGCATAACGTCTCCACAAGCAGGAGCTCCCACCATGCCAGTACCAACATTATTAGAATCCGCATCCATCTTGCCTACGTTTCTTGGGTTTTCATAATGATCAATTACTTTTTCACTGTAAGCCATGGTAATTCTCCGGTTAAATTTCAATCAACTTATTGTTTAAAAAATAGCAACTATCAATAAACAGTTGCTGCACGAGCCTGCTACGCCAGTAATTAGTGTGCTGCCCACTCTATCGAACTAATATCAATGCCATCTTTATACATATCCCAAAGTGGCGATAACTCGCGCAACTTATGCACTGCCTTATGGACTTGAGACACTGCATGGTCAACCTCTTCCTCGGTGCTGAAACGGCCAAAGCCAAAACGTAATGAGCTATGAGCCAGCTCATCGCTTAAGCCTAGAGCACGCAGTACATACGAAGGCTCAAGGCTTGCAGAAGTACAGGCAGACCCCGAGGAAACGGCTAAATCTTTAAGTGACATAATAAGTGACTCGCCCTCAACAAAGGCAAAACTCACATTTAAATTGTGCGGCACGCGCTGATCAAAAGAGCCATTAACGTGTACCTCTTCCATATCTTTTACGCCCGCTAAAAAACGGTCGCGAAGCACGGTCGCATGCTTGAAATCTTTGTCCATCTCTAACTTTGCTAGGCGGAAAGCCTCACCCATACCAACAATTTGATGCGTCGGCAACGTACCCGAACGCATGCCCCGCTCGTGACCACCACCGTGTATTTGTGCCTCGAGGCGCACACGTGGCTTACGTCTCACAAAAAGCGCACCAATACCCTTAGGGCCGTAGGCTTTATGCGCACAAAAAGAAATCACATCGATTTTCATCGTCTCGACATCAATGGGCACTTTACCTGGGCTTTGCGCCGCATCGACATGGAAAAACACTTTGCGTTCACGACAGATTTCACCAATTGCCGCAATATCATTAATCACACCAATTTCATTGTTGACATGCATCAACGAGACCACGGTTGTATCTTCGCGGATTGCATCAGCGACTTGCTGAGGCGTAATCAGACCTTCGCTGTCAGGATCTAAATAAGTGACTTCATAGCCTTCACGCTCTAGCTGACGACAGGTATCAAGTACGGCTTTGTGTTCGATCTTCGAGGTGATAATGTGTTTTCCGCGCTTGTGATTGAAATGCGCTAGACCTTTAATGGCTAGGTTATCAGACTCTGTGGCACCACTAGTCCAGACTATTTCACGAGGATCAGCATTGATTAGGTCAGCAACATTCTGACGCGCGTCCTCTACCGCCGACTCGGCTTTCCAACCGAAAGAATGTGAACGAGAAGCTGGGTTACCAAAGTTCCCCGCCATGGTTAAACAATTCATCATAGCCTCTGCTACACGAGGATCAACCGGTGTAGTTGAGGAGTAATCAAAATAAATGGGTAGCTGTAAAGACATGTTTATACCTTATTAATTAAATCGTAATAAAACGTTAATTGATTTTAATTCAGAGCAAATGGGAAGAGGAAATAACGTCGACTGTGTCATTTAAATTTTTAAACTCTTCTTGCTGCCTAAGTGAAACTTGTTGTACATCTCTACGTGCAACTAAGTCTGCTAGACTAATGCTACTCAAAAAATTATGTATTTGCACACTGAGGTCTTCCCACAGATGATGGGTCAAACAAATCTCACCGTTGCTGCAATTACCCTTACCACTGCAGTTGGTCGCGTCGATACATTCATTGACTGCGTCGACTATCTGAGCAATGAAAATAGCATCCAAGCCTCGACTTAACTGATATCCGCCACCGGGGCCGCGGACACTAGCAACCAATGATGATTTACGCAGCTTAGAAAAGAGCTGCTCTAAGTACGATAATGAAATTTCTTGACGCTTGGATATATCTGCCAGACTTACTGGCCCTTTTACGGCATGTATCGACAAATCAAGCATTGCTGTAACGGCGTATCGGCCTTTTGTAGTTAGTCGCATAATGGTTTATCTTTGTCTGACTCGTTTTCGTATAATGCAGATATTATCTAATGACCAACCATTTTAGTCAAGTATAAGTCCTACTATTTTACTGTGACTTATCGCTTTCGATAACGTCAGCGTCATTGTCTTTTAAGCGTTTGATTTTGTTGTCTGTATGAAACATATAGTTCTGAATAGACGTTAGCATACCTCGCATAATAGCGACCTCCATCTCATCCAAACGGATACGATTATAGAGCCGCCGCAGGCGTGTCATGGTCTGCCGAGGATTATTAGGTTTTATAAAACCGAGGCTTTCTAAGGTCTCTTGTAAATGTGTGTAATAGTTCTCTACAGCATCTAACTTAGCCGGCGGCATATCCCAATCATTAAAATGAAGCGCCTCTCCCGAATTTTGCATCTCAAGGCAGCTCATACGCAACTCGTAAGTAAGTACTTGCACTGCAGCAGCTAAATTTAAAGAGCTATAATTTGGATTTGTCGGTATGTGGACATGATAGTGGCACTTATGCAGCTCTTCGTTAGTCAAGCCGCGATCTTCGCGGCCGAAGATAATAGCAATAGGATGCACTGGCGCCTCAACGATTGCGCGCTGCCCACATTCTCTAGGAGTAAACAGTGGCCAAGGTATGCGTCGCTCACGGGCACTAGTGCCAACAACTAGCCCGCAATCTGAAATAGCCTCATCTAAAGTTGCGACAACTTTAGCGCCCTCCAGCACATCCATAGCATTCGCTGCACGCCACTGTGCCTGTGGAGACGGATAATCTTTGGGCTCAACCAGATATAGCTGAGTTAATCCCATGTTTTTCATGGCGCGAGCAACGCCGCCAATATTTCCGGGGTGAGAGGTGTTGACTAAAACTATGCGGATGTTATCGAGCAAACGCTGACTATTATCCGTTAAAGAAGCATGATCTGTGGCCATAATACCTTCAATACATCACAAGTAGTTAAAGGCGCGCATTCTACATCAGATTAAACGCAACCCCAATAAGATCTGCTATCGTCCTACAAAATATAATACTAAAGCGTTGTTTTAGAGACACATACTTTGGCTTTTATGCCCCTGGTTTAACAAGCCTTTCCAAAATTAGTTAAACTAATAGTTAAACTAATAGCTAACTATCCGCTATAATAAGTTGCTACATCGATTGATCTCGCATCATATCCGTTTATTATTATTTTTATCTTATTCTACTGGTGATACCCCATATGGAACCAATGTTGACCATGGCCTTACGCGCTGCTCGTAAAGGTGCTGAAGTTCTCGAAAAAGCAATACAACATCGAGACGTATTAAAAATTGAAGAAAAGTCAAAGAATGACTATGTCACAGAAGTTGACCGCGCCGTAGAAAAAGAAATCATTTATCACCTACGCAGAGCCTATCCCGACCACAACTTCAACGGTGAAGAAAGTGGTAAAACCATTGGTAAAGATTCCGATTACGAATGGATCATCGATCCTATTGACGGCACCACCAACTTTATTAACGGCATCCCACACTACGCCATATCCATCGCCTGCACATTCAAGGGCAAGCTCGAACACGGCGTTATTCTCGACCCGATGAAACGCGAAGAGTTTACTGCCAGTCGCGGCAAAGGTGCGGCACTCAACGATAGACGTATTCGCGTCTCAGAGCGCAAGAGCATGAGTGGTGCGCTAATTGCTACCGGTATTCCATTTAATGGTAAGACCATGGACCACATAAAGCCTTACCTACTAAATTTGGAAGAAATTTTGCAACAAGAGACCTCGGGTATTCGAAGAATGGGGGCGGCCTCACTGGATCTCGCCTATGTTGCTGCTGGCCGCTATGACGGCTTTTGGGAAATGAAGCTAAAACCTTGGGATATCGCTGCGGGCATTTTATTAGTTCAAGAAGCTGGCGGTTTTGTTAGCGACTTTAAAGGCGGTAACGATATGCTTAAGTCTGGAAACATTGTCTGCGCATCAGGTAAAGTTTTTAAAGGCTTATTGTCAATTACCGGCAAACATCTAAAAGACGTCTGAAAACTAGAAGCCAATAACGCCTAGCTATTCATCTCTCTTGCGGTAAAGCGATTGAATGCAGTAAGGAGTCGGTTCATATCTAAGGGCTTTGTCAAATATTCATCAAAGCCCTTTTGTAAGCCTTGCTCGATATCACTGGTCATAGCTCCAGCGGACAATGCAATAACGGGTATGCTTGTGGTTCTTGGATCTGCTTTTAGGATTTCTAAGACCTCATACCCACCGATACCTGGCAAATTAATATCCAATAAAATAATATCGGGCAACTCTGCCCGGATCTCATAAAGCCCTATAAGTGGATCCGCTTGTGACGATAGATTTATCTGAGGATAAGGCTTAAGCCAAGCATCGAGTAACCGTATATTCGACGTATTATCTTCTATATAAAAAATATTTTTAGGTTCAACAAAACTAAGCTGAACAGAGGACAACTCATTACTATGTTGACTCGTTACCGCAGATCGATTAACCGCTAGTTTTTCACAAATAGAAAAATATAACTTAAAGCAAGCTCCAATTGCCGCATCATCGTCATAAATAATCTTACCGCCCATCGCCAACATTAACTGCTCCGTTAGCACCAAACCTAAGCCACTACCTTCAATTGATGAGCGCTCGGCGCCTAGACGATTAAACATTTCAAAAAGAGAGGCCTGCTTATCCTCAGCGACGCCAGGCCCAGTATCTCCGACAGCGATGACAAATTCATTAGCCTCGATAGCAAAGCTAACTGTCACCTCGCCTTTGGTTACATTATATTTAATGGCATTATTGACTAGATTAATTAGGCACTGGCGTAATCTAACGACATCAACATCAATATAAATATCTTCGAGCCCACTCGCTTCAAAAGAAAGAGTAATATTATTTGTGCTCGCACTTTCTTTGCAATAACTGAAGGCCTCTTCAACACAAAATGATGGCTGCAATATCTCCATTGAAAGAGATAGTTTTTCTGCCTCAATTTGAGCCAAATCTAAAATGTCATTAATTAATCGCAGTAGATATTTACCGGCATTACTAATGTGCTCGACATTTTCTTTTTGAGAACGATCCATGCCCTGATCACTGGCCAGCAAACTCGAGAAGCCAAGGATTGAATTCAGAGGCGTACGCAGTTCGTGGCTCATGCTCGATAAAAAATTAGTTTTTGATCGGTTAGCTTTTTCAGCATCGTTCTTTGCGCGTCCCACCCGCTCTTCGGATTCTTTAATTTTAGTAATATCAATATTGATACCAGACGCTAAAATTAAACGTCCGTGCACATTGAAGATACCATGGCCGCGCGTGCGCACCCAAAATACCTGTCCGCCTTCGCCAAAGATTCTATATTCCATATTGATCGGCTCGCTAGTCGCAAAGTGCTTTCGGATACCAATATGCATTTTATGTAAATCACATGGATGTATATGTGAAATCCAAATGGAGAGTCGCTCATCTTCAGGTAACGCATCAACCTCTGCTGCGGTGTAACCTAAATGTGCCCAAAAACTATACGATGTATGCAAACGCCCAAAGTGACCCGCTTTACGCGGATTAGTATTAGAATCAGTTGCCGACCACTCCCAAATGCCATCGTTAGAAGCCGCCAACACACGTTCATGCCTCGCCTCTGATAGGCGCAGGGCTTTCTCAGTTTCTTTTAGATGTGATATATCAAAATTCACCCCCGTCATATGAGTAACCCGACCGCTCTCATCTCGTGTAGAGCTAGCAGACGCCTGAGCCCAACGATAAGTGCCATCTTTAGCCCGCAGGCGATAAACAATATCGATGCGAGTGTCGTCGCGTAGTTGATCCTTGATGGCTTTATAAACAACATAAAAGTCATCGGGGTGAACATACTCTTGGAGAAAGTCTACTGATTTGAGTTCGCCAATTATATCTTCATAACCAAGATCATTCCAAAAGCCACCACCGGTACGATAGCTATTTTTTTCTAGATCCCACTCCCAAAACGCATAACCTCCACTGGTCAATAAACGCCGATAACGCGAGAGCGATTCGTTTAATAACTTAGGATCATTAAGTAGGCGATGATCATCAGACAACCACGGGGAAATCATAATAAATGCTCAAACAAGATAATTTTTTATGAATGTATGGTACACCTATTAAAAGCTTTAGATAGACATCATCACTTCGCGACAAGATATCGAAAAAAATAGGCATTAACGATCAAGCGAGGCTCGATTAAATCCACTTACATTCAAATTGTTAACTGAGAAATTGATGTGTTGCTTAGAAATAATCGTTAAATTAAACTCACGCCCTTAAAAAGATGGTCTTCCCGAGGCACTTAAATTAACTAACACGCTCGCTATACATATATGTGGTACATAACCACTGAACCTATAATGACTTCATGCTCAGGTTAAAAAGTACTCCCGCATCGCTTCTGTTAGGCTCCCGCGCCCAAATTAATTACGGCGGTAACCATCTGTCAATAGAATCATTATCTACATTACCTTAGCTCGTAAACTTGATGCGGCTAATAAATTATTGACTGTTTAATTCGCTCTTGATTACGTATTGTTAGCTAAATATATTTCATGACCCAAGGTCATACTTTAATAGACTGACAATACAATAAAAAAGAGGGAGAAAGGAGGAAGGAAAAAAAGACAGAGGAGCCCGCAAAGCGCAACAGAGCTCTTGCGCTGACAGACCATTATTTTTACATGTGGAGAGACGAGTCAATGACTTTTAGTAGCGCTTAGAACTGGAACTTAGAGCTAATACTGTTAACGTTTAATAATAAATATTATTCCAAGCCTCAAAGCTACCATTGCAGAACGCCGAGAGTAATCATGATAACAACCCAATAACGCAAACCTTTGCCAATAGCTGTTAATGTAAAAAACAAGAAAAAATTGACTCGCATCATGCCTGCTATGAACGTTAAGGCATCACCTCCAACCGGCAACCATGCCAACAGCAAGCTCCAAACGCCATAGCGCTGAAACCAACGTTGCGCAACACTTAGCTGACTCGTCTTAAACGGAAACCAAGAGCGCGCCTCGAAATGCAACAAATAGCGGCCTAAGATCCAATTGACTACTGCGCCCAAGGTATTACCTACTGTTGCAAATAACCATATCAGCCAAACTGATTTACCTTGAGTTAACAAAGTAACTAGCAGTACTTCCGAATAAAAAGGAAAAATAGTGGCTGCCAAAAAAGCGCTGCCAAAAAGTAACCAATAACTCAACATCTGTCATTCATAGTAAATTTTATCAAAACATTTAGGTGTTAATTTATTATCTTGCCTCTTAACTGCAGCTACTATCGCGGCAAACAATTTTCGCTGTTGCGATTGATAAGGTAGATATTCCGGATGCCACTGCACCCCTATTAAAAAGTTTTTATGTTCGTTTTCAAACGCTTGCAAGAAACCATCTTTATCATATGCTGAAGCAATTAAGCCTTTGGCAATACGATTAACTGACTGGCTATGAAGACTATTAATTTTAATTGTTGAGGTATTAAAAATATGCTTCAAAATACTATTATCTTTGATCAATGCATCTTTAACAACAAATGCACTATTTTGATTGGAGGTCATCACTCTCATCGGCCTGATATCTTGATATAAACTTCCTCCCAAGACCACGTTAATTAATTGGGCTCCCCGACAAATCCCTAACATTGGCACGTCTGCTTGTAGAGCCGCTTTAATCATGGCTATTTCTAACTTGTCTCTTGCGAGATCATAGGTCGCGCTGCACTCTTCATCTTTACCCTCTACACCAACTCCGCCATAGTGTTGAGGATCAATATCATCGCCCCCACCAATAATTACACCATCTATCTCAGCAAGTAGCTGAGGGTTAGCTGGGGTAATATAGCAGCTACTAGCACCGTTTAACCAAAGCATGAACCGCGTTGCCCACCAACCGAATTTCAATTTTTTATCGGGTCCCGTTACTGCTATCACTGGACGTCTCATATAATTATTTTAAATCTTAAATCGTGCCTGACAATATATATGAGCACAAATCTGAAATTTAATCTTGGCTGAGATCTTAAATGAGCGCGCAATATTATCAATGTTTAATCACCCACCAAGCATGTATTGATTGAGTTTTTTTAGCCACTGGCTGTCTATATTTGCTGTTAACCGATTTGAATCTGAAAGGTACGCAACACATAGCTCGTCTAATTGACTTTTGTTATTGGCTAACTTTTCGACCTCCAACCAAAGCTTCCAAGGGTGATCGACATTCCACTCGGAATTATCAATATCACAATTTGGGAGGCGGTAATGAAAGGTTGGGCGAGCGTTAACTCTTACATCGGCGATTTTTTTTCGCACTCGCTTTTCATCAATAAACATGAATAGAGGCAGCATATCTAAGTCACGATTTCGTGTCGGATTAAAAAGCAGATAATCATCTATTAACTCATTCATTGAAGGCTGATAGTTCATCGGCAAGATATGTTTTATATAATCAGGTTTAAAATGACGAATATAAGGTGTCACTTTACGTGCCCAATCAACTTTTTCTTTAATGTATATCCAGTCATAAAGACAACAATAGGCGCGCAGATAACCCAAAATAGTTGGTGCTGACAAGTCAGGTAAATCGGGGTTTAAGTGTAATCCAAAAGCGAATTGCAGCGAGTGTCGAGTTCCTAGAGCGCCGGCTTTGCGTAACTTCACAATAAGAGGAAGCAACTCTGAATAACGGCTCAAAGGAATAGGCGCTGTCACAATCTCCCATGGAATCAATAATTCTGCAGCTTTTGACAGCAAAGGTAACGCCAATAATTCTAAATGGCTCGATGTCTTGTGCTCTATGGACTCGCTTAAGGTCTCTCCTAAAGATTTCAATTTCGATGAATCTAGCTCCAAAATAAAATCACCCAAAGATGAGCCTTTTATGCTGTAGTCAAATACATGGTTGGTTTTAGGAGTACCTCCAAAAAGTTCAACAAGAATAGCTAATACGATATTAGGATCAACACCAGCAAACTCTATTTCTACACCAATTCGGCGCTCTTGGCCTTGGTGATTTTTCTCTAGTGTTGGCAATAAACCAGACATGCTGTATTTCCAAATTATCCAATTAAACATTATCACAATTTTATTTATCAGGCGAGCTGACACTTAAATGTTATTTAGTCTCTGATGCTTAGTCATAGTTATTTTTTGTAGATAAAGCCTGAAAATAAACTTTGGAGACAATATATTTTCTGAGCGATTACTTAGTCACTTTTAAAAATAGATTTCTTAGCTATCTAGCATTTCAAATCAGCCCGTCTTTTACAACGCTGAGCTGGCTCCACTAATAGAGCATTATGGTTCAATAAGAATATTGCTCTTGTGAAGAAGAGGGAATGAGATTAAAGGCTATACAATTGTAGGGAGCTAAACAATGCAGCGGCAATAAACGATTGGAGTAATAGACTCGCAAATAAAACGAACCGCTTTTGAGTGTTTTACAATCAGTTTTAACTCTGTAAACCCACTCAACGAACCTAAACAAAACTCAGAAGAACACTAGTTTTTCTGAGTTTGTTTTACTATCGACAATTAGTGCTGTCAGCCCGCTTTTTAAGGCATTTCATCTAATTCGGCACCCTCTTTTTCAGGCACGATCAAATCTTCTTTTGCTATATTCATAAACAACAGCACATTGGCTGCCACATAGATAGATGAATAAGTACCAACGACAATGCCGACAATTAACGCAACTGAAAAAGCATTAATCAACTCACCACCAAAAAAGAACAAGGCTAACAATACCAACAAGGTCGTTAAAGAAGTGACCAAAGTACGCCCTAGAGTCTGGGTAAGCGACACATTAATAATGTCGAAGGGTGTGGCATTACGTACCTTACGAAAATTCTCTCTGATACGATCAGACACCACGATGGTGTCATTCAGTGAGTAACCAATCACCGCTAAAACTGCAGCCAACACGGTTAAATCAAAGCCTATTTTAAAGAACGAGAAAAAACCTAAGACGATAATAACATCATGAATTAATGCAGCAACTGCACCCACAGCAAACTTAAACTGAAAGCGCAACGACACATAAACCATCACCACGGCAAGCGCAAACAATAAACCCAGACCACCTTGATCGCGAAGTTCATCGCCAACCTGTGGGCCCACAAATTCTATGCGTTTGACTAACACCTCTGAATCCGTCGTCTGCTCCAATACCGACAATATTTCCGCCTCAATACCAGGAGACAACACTTGCTGCATACGCACCATGACTTCAGTATCAGCGCCAAAATAGACAACGACAGCATCGTCAAAGTCATTTTCAGACAAACTTTTGCGGATCTGAACTAAATCGGCTTTCTCGCTAAATTGAGCTTCAAGCTGCAAACCACCCGTAAAATCTAAGCCAAACTGTAGCCCATTTACCCCCAACGAAATTAACGAACAAAGCAGCAGCACCGCAGAAAAAATAAGTGCCACATAGCGCTGTTTCATAAAATTTACCATCTCGCCCTTTAGGCCATATGGATTTTTGTTTTTTGATTCACCCATGGTCGACTCCTATATCCAAAGTTTTTTCACGGCACGACCACCGTAGATCAAATTAATAATTGAACGAGTCCCAACAATAGCTGTGAACATCGACGTTATAATACCAATCGCTAAGGTTACGGCAAAACCTTTTACCGAGCCCGTACCCACACCGTACAAAATAACTGCAACAATTAGTGTCGTTAAGTTTGCATCTAAAATTGTCGTAAAGGCACGGTCAAAACCTGAATTAATCGCCTGCTGAGAACTAAGGCCGTTGGCAAGCTCTTCTTTAATGCGGGAGAAAATCAACACATTTGCATCCACCGCCATACCGACAGTTAATACAATACCGGCGATACCTGGCAGCGTCAGTGTGGCTCCAAATAAAGACATGATCGCAACGAGTAATACCAAGTTAACCGCTAACGCTATATTGGCAGCGACACCAAAAACTTTATAAAAAACCAGCATAAAGACCAGTACTAAAAATAAACCAATTTGTACTGACTTAACACCAAGCGCAATATTTTCAGCGCCAAGAGAAGGCCCTATCGTACTCTCTTGTACAAATTGCATTGGCGCTGCAAGTGCACCTGAGCGCAGCAATAAAGCCAACTCAGAAGCCTCTGCCGTACTGCCTAGACCTGTTGTTCTAAACTGAGCATTCAATGGGCTTTGAATAGTCGCCAAACTAATAATTTTTTTCTCGACAACCTGTATCGGCTTTTCAAGAGTATTGCCTTGGGCGTCTTGCGTTTTAGTTTTGTATTCAATAAATAATACGCCCAAGCTACGCCCAACATTCTTGACTGTCGCACGGTACATTTTATTGCCGCCGTCACTACTTAAATCTATGTTTACCTGTGGTTGGCTAGTTTGAGAATCAAAGCTGGCCTGTGCACCAGTTACATTGTCGCCGGTGATCACTGCGCGTCGCTCTAAAAATGCCGTGCGGGTAAAGCCGCCTTCACTATCGCGAAATTCAAACTCTTCTTTATTCGAAGACAGGGCACTAGCCTCTGCTTCTAGACGAAACTCTAAATTAGCCGTTTTACCAATAATACGTTTTGCCTCGGCAGTATCTTGAACGCCCGGCAACTCGACCACAATGCGATTGCGTCCCTGACGCTGAACGATAGGTTCAGATACACCGAGTTCATTCACGCGGTTGCGTAATGTCGTTAAGTTTTGATTAACGGCATTGGCTTCGAGCATCGTGATTTCTTGCTCTAACATTTCCCCCTCGATAATAAAATTATTATCTTCTTCCCTCGAGGTAAAAATGAACTGCGGATGTTCGCGACGAAGTACCGATGCTGCTTGATTACGCACATCCTCGGTGGTGAAACGAGCAACAATTCGATTATCTTTAGTAGCAACTACTGAGCTGTAACGAATGCGCGCTTGGCGCAATTCACTTTTCGCCAAATCTTCAACAGTTTCTATACGAGCGGTAACCACCGAGTTGGTATCAACCTCCATTAAAAAATGGACGCCACCAGATAAATCTAAACCCAATTTCATTGGCGTTGCACCTAAGCTATCTAGCCAGTCAGGTGTTGTTGGCGCAAGATTGAGTGCAACAATATAATCGTCACCTAGAGCATTTTTAATCAGTTCTTTAGCTCGCAACTGATCATCTTGGTCGTTGAGGCGAATTAACGCATTTTTACTTGTATGTGTTTCACCAAAGAAATCAATATTATTTTTGACGAGCGCAGCAGTTGCCTTTTGCACCGTAGAGACATCAATCTCGAGCGCGCTAGAGGTACCAGATATTTGAACAGCTGGATCAGGAGCGTACAAATTGGCTGAAGAATAGAGAAACCCTAATACAACAACAACAATAATAAGTAAGTTTTTCCAGAGAGGATAACGATTTAGCATAGATTATGTCGTTTTATAAATAGTAATTAAGTAAGTTTGGTTAGAGTAAAAAAATTCCATTTTTGACCCTGACTCCATGATATTTTTCTTCGAAAAGCTCTTATTATTAAACTATGTAAGCCCTAGCTTTAAAGAACATCGCTATGGCGCGATTATACCTATTTATTCCATTAAGGTCTTAGCCAATATGGGGCATTATTTGCCACTTTCAATTTATTATGGCGCTTATTGCTTAAAATTGACTTGACCTAACTTAAAGGTCCGACCTAAAGAGCGGGCACATCGCAACCTTGCTGCAGATAAAATTCGCTCACAAAACTTTCTAAAGTTTGGTTTGCAATGGCATCACGCAAGCCCGCCATCAGCTGTTGATAAAAATGTAGGTTGTGAATCGTGTTGAGTTGCGACCCTAACATCTCTCCACATTTATCTAAATGATGCAGATAACTTCGTGAAAAATTCTGGCAGGTATAACAAGAACAATCGGCCTGCAAAGGTGAAGTGTCGTGACGATGCTTGGCATTGCGTATTTTGACGACGCCCTCGGTTACAAACAAATGACCATTGCGAGCATTGCGCGTAGGCATCACGCAATCAAACATATCGATACCCCGGCGCACTGCCTCGACAATGTCTTGTGGCTTGCCCACGCCCATTAAATAGCGCGGTTTAGCCGCTGGCATTTTGCAAGCAGTATGATTGAGTATGCGCACCATATCTTCTTTGGGCTCGCCCACAGATAAACCACCAATGGCGTAGCCGTCAAAGTTCATCTCGCTCAAGGCGGCTAAGGATTCGTCGCGAAGCGATTCGTACATACCTCCTTGCACGATGCCAAATAAAGCCGATGGACTATCTCCGTGTGCATCAAGACTTCGCTTTGCCCAGCGCAGCGATAACTCCATAGAGGTTTTAGCTTCAAGCTCAGTAGCAGGGTATGGCGTACATTCATCAAAGATCATGACGACATCAGAGCCAAGCTTTCGCTGAACTTCAATCGATTCCTCAGGCCCCACAAAAACTTTGCTGCCATCAATTGGCGACTGAAAGTTCACACCTTGTTCGGTGATCTTGCGCAGTTTGCCCAAGCTAAAAACTTGAAAACCACCAGAGTCTGTCAATATAGGCCCAGCCCATTGCATAAAATCATGCAGGTCGCCATGCGCCGCAATTACCTCGGTGCCGGGCCGTAACATTAGATGAAAGGTATTACCTAAAATAATCTGCGCACCAATATCTTTAATGTCTCTTGGTGTCATACCTTTAACAGTGCCGTAAGTGCCTACGGGCATAAATGCAGGAGTCTCAACGACACCGCGCGGAAAATGCAGCCGCCCGCGCCGCGCCAAGCCATCGGTCGTGTCCATCTCAAACTGCATAAAACAATTATCTGTTGTCATTAATTTTTGCTCTTTTATTCTGCGTCTATCAACTGATAACTTGCTGACTTATAAATTATTAAATGATAAACAGTGGCGACAATATAAATATCGCACTAGCTATCGCGTTGATGATCGTGTTGAAAATAGTCATGCTGAAGATGATTGAGTTACATCTCTATGGGCAACTTGCCTATCATCTCATTGGCTGCTTGCGGATTCAGCGTCATCCACATCGCATCCCCATAACTAAAAAATCGATATTTTGAAGCTACCGCCTCTTTATAGGCTTGCATAATATGTCGATAGCCCGCAAAAGCAGATACCAACATAAGCAGTGTTGATTCTGATAAATGAAAATTTGTCACTAGGGCATCGACTTGCCGATACTGATATCCCGGATAAATAAAAATATCGGTATCGCCCTCGTAGGGCTCCAATTTAGCCGATTTATCTAGCACTGTTACTTTTTGCGCAGCGGTCTCTAGGCAGCGAACACTGGTGGTACCAACAGCAACCACTCGACGCCCTTGGCTTTTGGCGTTATTAATTGTGCTGCAAGTATCCTGACTAATCGTCATCCACTCTGAATGCATGTGGTGATTTTCAATCTCATCGACGCGAACCGGCTGAAAGGTACCTGCACCTACATGTAAAGTGACATAAACTATCTCGACACCTTTAGCGGCAATTGCCTCCATTAAGGCCTCGTCAAAATGCAAGCCCGCGGTCGGGGCCGCCACGGCACCCAAGTGCTCACCATAAACTGTTTGATAACGCGATTTATCCGCGAGCGTATCGGCTCTATCGATATAGGGCGGCAACGGCATATGCCCGATAGCTTCGAGCATCGGTATGACTAACTGCTCACCACAATCCAACTCGAACAATTCGCCCTCCCGTCCAAGCACATTAATAGTGAAATCATCAACAGTCAGCTGAGCTCCGGCTTTAGGTGATTTACTAGCTCGTATGTGCGCCAAAAATCGATGTTGATCAAGCACTCGCTCGACAAGAATCTCGATGTGGCCACCACTTGCTTTACGACCAAATAGACGCGCAGGTATGACTTTGGTATTGTTAAAGACCATCACATCACCCGCTTGCAGCTGGCCCAACAGGTCTGAAAAGTGACGATGCTGACAAACACCCGTGATGCCATCCAAACACAATAAGCGACTTCCCGTTCGCTCAGGGGCCGGATGTCGGGCAATCAACTCATCGGGTAGCTCGTAGCTAAAATCTTGACGGCGCATGATTGAATTGCCTTATTAAAAAAAGCGGCAAGATTAGCCGAAATCAGCTCAAAACACCATGATTGCAATCAATAAGACAAAAGATAATCACAAGAACAGTTGACGGCAAAAAAGTCACTGTTATAATCCTGCCCCTCCCAACAACTAATGATTAGTTGTTGGCTTGTACAAGAAATACAAATACTGCTTAACCGCAGTCAGAGCGTTACCATTGATTGACACCTAGTCAGTCCTTGCCAGTGTGGTGGAATTGGTAGACACGCGGCATTCAAAATGCCGTTTCTTCGGAAGTGCCGGTTCGATTCCGGCCACTGGTACCATCCCTACCTTTGTAGGGATTTGAACTCTTAGTATATTATCGAACTCACATCAAACCCTGGTTAGATGCTGTAACTCGATTACCCACCCTGCTCAAAATATACATTTAGCTTTGCAAGTTAATATTAAACTTTACCTCGTTGACAACGGTACTTTGATGTTTGTTCATCAAGATGGCTATTTCGCGGCGTAATCCTTTAACATAACTGCCCCTAAATCTGGTATCGCCTGTCTTCGGTCAGTCGTGTATATATCTTTGGCAAAGTGATCTCACATTGGCTTTTAGTCGACCGTTCGTGTCGCCCACTGGCCGTCAATATTCGATGTATCGCAGTGGCGACTGAAATCTGCAACGGAAAAAAATAGTTTTCCATCTGAATAGGTGAGATCTCAAACGTACTAATGGCAGCCATTAAGATGGTTAAGATTTAAAAAAAGCAGACACTAGCAAGGACTCAGCTATTGAACTTTTTTGAAGCACAGCTTAACGAAGAAACACTTTCAGGCTCTTATATATGACCAGCCCAGCGCCTGCTGCTGGGCTAGATATTGCACTGCGGCAGCCACTACTCTCACTCCTGCTGGTGGTTCCAGCTGTTGGCCTTGCAGACTGTTACGACAGAGCACCAGCAGCGGCAGGATTGATTCGTCGATAATGCCAATGGCAGCACCTACAGCAGCACCGTTGACGACGATCTCAACCACAGCACTCGCCTCAAGCTTGAGCAGATTACGTGCATTATTTTGGGCTCGCATCAATGCTTCGGGGGTGGGCGCATGAATTAGCAGTTTGATCACAGCCATATTTGAGTCCTTTTGAGATTACCAATTAGATTACAGATATTGGGCGATATCGTGCGCTAGTTGTTGAAGTTCATCTGCATTGCGCCTGCGTGGTCGCGATATGTCAATGCATCGATTCAAAACGATTTTGCCAGGTGACCCAGCCAGCACAATCACCCGATCGGCCAAATAAACCGCCTCTTCAATATCGTGAGTGATAAACATCACCGCCTTGCGTGTCTCGTCCCAAATCGCCAGCAACTGATCTTGTAGGTGGCGGCGGGTAATCGCATCCACAGCGCTAAAAGGCTCGTCCATCAGTAGCAGATGCGGATGAACCGCCAGTGCCCTGGCAATACCGCCGCGCTGAACTTGACCGCCGGACAACTGGTGCGGCCAGCGATCAGCTAGCTCTTGCATGCGCGTCATTTTTAACACTTCATCGACTCGCGCCCTTTTCTCCTGTGCGTTCAGCTTTAACCCCTTGAGCCCATATGCCACATTGCCACGCAGACGACGCCAAGGCATCAGTCGACCATCCTGAAACACGATACCTCGGCGCCGACGGGTGTCGTCATGGGGCACATATAGCATGATTTCACCATCACTAGGTTTTGTAAGGTTGGCCACACAACGCAGTAATGTTGATTTACCGACGCCGGAGCCCCCGACCACGGCGATAAACTCACCTGACTCAACCTCTAGATTAATATCGGCAAATACCGGTTCATCGCTGTTGTCGTAGTGGTAGCTGAGATTTTTTATGTTTAGGATGGGCGCCATTTTAGGACTCGGTTCTCGATCTGCGCAAAAAGGGTATCGCTGAGGGTGTAAACCAGCGAAATGATCAACATGTACACCACAACCGCCTCATAGGCACCGACCCCGGCAGCGGAGTTCATTTCTTGACCCATGCCGGGCACTCCAAGCAGTTCAGCTGCGATCAACGTCATCCAGGCTTGACCAATGCCGGTACGCATTCCGGAGAAAATTCCCGGAGCGGCTGCCGGTAACGTGACCTGCAACGCCTGACGCAGAAATCCACTCTGACCGAAGGCACGAGACAGTTCGTAGTATTTTGGGTCGACGTTACGGACGGCGGAATAGCTGGCGAAGTAGTTCACCCAGAACACGCCGATGGCGATAACAAATGCAGCACCGGCATGGCTGACCTTAAACCAAGCGATTGCGAATACCACCCAGGCTAGGGGCGGTATTGGTCTCAGAATACGCGCCAGCCAGCCGTGCAGAGCATCCATCAGTGACGAGGACGCGGCCACTGTGCCAACCAAGAAACCAAGCATCGTACCCAGCGCGAGGCCCCAGACATAATGGATCAGACTAGACCCAAGCGCTGGCAGCAAACGCTCGGAGCTCCACTCGTCTGCAAGTGCACCAGGCAGCAAGAATGGATCGGGTATGGTACCGGCGGCAGCCCAACCAGAGACTTGTGCATACTTCCAAAAGGCAACGAAAGCCAACACACCTGACAGCCCAAGAAGGCTTCGCCCCCAGCGAGAGCGAGCCAGTGGATGCAGTTGTTGTAACATCGGTTCAATTTACTCCTGTATCAATTCGTCATAAAAGCTAGTGTCAAAAAGACTGTCTAGATCTACCTCAACGTTTAAGCCGAGCTCAGTCTGAAAATCACGCATGATTCGAGTACCGTCGATGATCGAATTGGGATCAGCTTGAAACTGATTTTTAGAACGCTCCAATGCCTTAAGCACAATTGCCGCTGGCAGTCGTCCACCGCCAACGTATTTACCGACAGCAACGGCCACATTTGATGGTGTCTCACGTAACTGTTTGGTGGACTCAATATGAGCTTTGACTAGCGCTTTGACTAGCTCGGGCCGCTCGGCGATCAAGCTCTCACGCACCACTAGAACCGCACCAGGTTGATTCGGAAACATGCCCGAGCCCGAGACAATAACCTGAGCCTCACTATTTCGATCTAGCACGATGCTAACAATCGGCTCAAGAATTGCGGCGCCATCCACTGCGGCAGTCATCAGCGACTGCTGCACCTGAGCCGCCCCTTGATAAATGATATCGATATTGTCTGCAATATCTTGTGCGCTCAACCCCAACTGCTTGCGCAGCCAGAACTGCAGCACTGTTTCAGGGACCGAACCCTGAGGAAAAGTCGAGATGACCGGCTTGCGGCCGGTGTCGGCCTTGAATCTTGCGAACGCGGTAGCAGCGTCTCCGCTGGCGAAATAGGATGTCAGCTCTCCCAGCGCGACAAGGCTAATCTGTTCTACTATATTAGCTGCAACTACCTTAATATCGGCCCCCTTAGCTCGAGCCACCATTGCCGGCCCTATACCCAGATAGGCTACGTCCAGCTGACCGGCCAGCAACGCCTGCACTATGGCAGGACCGTTTTGGAATTTGATTAAAGCCGGTGCGGTAATCCCCGCTTTAGCAAGAGTGTCGCCTTCCAGTAATACAAAAGCCTGAGACACAGGGATAATTGGCATGTAGCCGATCTCCAATGAGTCATTCGCAGTGGTGACGCCGCTCCAACTCAGCAGTGCAACAAATATCGGAGTGAAGATAGATCGCATAATTTAAATCTCTAAGCATTATAAAAAGGAATTCGATAATAACTGTATAAAAACAAATTAAAATATTTTCTCAATACTGTTTTAGAATATAGATAGTCGATAAGATTCTAACGAATCACAGTCTCGACATATCAGGGCATCAATAGCGAAACAGCTAATCGGTAAATAATTGGCGATCATCATCTCTAAAGGTGCGTTCGCTATGATTCACTCAACTATTACAGCCCCATTTAGACCATGAAATAAAGGAAAATTCATTAGCCAACGGCCAGGCCAAAGGCAGCAACAACAAGGATGATCTGTTCGTGTTCTGCTGCAAATAAAAAATATTATTTCTTAAAATATTTAAATATACGGCTAACGTTATACCCCAGTCGTCTTAAGTTATTTAAACTTCGTGATTTTAGAGTCTATCCGATAGGTGAGTTCTTCAGATTTCCTGATTGAATCACTGAGCATATTTGTAGCCTCAACAACGTGTTGATCAACCTATCTTAAATACGGCAACGCTAATAAAATCACGCCAACAATCCAAATGGTTTCTAACAACAGTAAGACAATCGGTTTAATACCCACATCTAACAGCTGCTTAAGATTAGACTTCATACCGATGGCGG
>JBLIFG010000005.1:0-76511 GCA_047633635.1 Cellvibrionaceae bacterium
GCGTTACCCTATTGTTATCTTGAACATCTATGTGAACATCAATATGAAGAACATTTTATTTATTTTTTTTCAATACATTACTCCTCAAAAACTACTCTCGCACCTTGCCGGCTGTGTGGCAGAGTTTACTGCCCCCTGGTTTAAAAAACGTCTTATCCATTGGTTCATTGAGCGCTATAACGTCGATATGAGCATTGCCCAAAACTCAGATCCAGATAGTTACCAACACTTTAACGATTTTTTTACGCGCCCACTAGCCGAGGGCCAGCGCCCCATTGATGAAGCAAAGAATTCTATTGCCTGTCCAGCTGATGGCTGCATTAGCCAACTGGGTAAAATCAAGCACGGCCGAATCTTCCAAGCTAAAGGCCAAGAATACAGCCTGCAAGAATTGATAGGCGGAAGTGATACCCTAGCTGCACCCTTCAAAAACGGACAATTTACTACGGTATATTTGTCGCCGAAAGACTACCACCGCGTACACATGCCGGTCGCCGGCACCCTCACACAAATGTTGCACGTACCCGGCGATCTATTCTCGGTCAATGAGACAACCGCTAACAATGTACCGCGTTTATTTGCCCGCAACGAGCGCGTCGTTTGCCTGTTTGAGACAGAACTCGGGCCAATGGCAGTTATTTTAGTGGGTGCAATGATAGTTGCAAGTATCGAAGTACCATGGGCCGGCCTTATCACTCCGGTTAAAAAACAAGTACGCAGTTGGAATTACCCATCCATTAATAGCTCTGCAGCCGACCATAACTCGTTTGCGCCAGTTCACCTTGAAAAAGGCGAAGAGATGGGTCGCTTTAAACTCGGCTCTACCGCTATTGTTTTATTTGGCGATAATGTAATGGTTTGGGATCCGAATCTAGCAGCTCAATCGCCAGTGATAATGGGTCAGGCGATGGGTCAGGTGATGGGCTAGGTATACAATTAGAGCTTAATAGCTAAGGTAGACACAGGTATAATCACTGTCTACATGCAAGGCCTTGAGAGCGACCTATTAATTTATTTTGCCAAGCCGTCAGTTAAACAGTTTTATAAACAGTGCTTTAAACCGATTACATCCCCTTTTTATAAAGGTAGACAGAAGATCTGCGTAGAGGCTAGGAACGAGCAGCTGAGCGCAGACAATAGTCACAGCAAACGTTACAATAAGTACACTTTATAGCCCTTATTTTCGTACAATATAGCAACTAGAAGAACGAAGAGAGTTTATGTCTACTACCAAAAAGGCCGACATTAATGTCGACAACAACGAAGCCTCTGAAGCATCACAAAAAACACATTTCGGGTTTGAAGAAGTTCGCACTGAAGATAAAGCAGAGCGTGTTGCGGGTGTTTTTCACTCGGTTGCCAGTAAATATGACTTGATGAACGACCTCATGTCTGGCGGTGTTCATCGCTTATGGAAGCGATTTACTATCGAGGTCTCAGGCGTTAGACCGGGTCACAAGGTTCTCGATATTGCCGGTGGCACCGGTGATTTAGCCTATAAATTTTCTAAATTAGTTGGGGATACCGGCCAAGTCGTTCTTTCGGATATTAATTCGTCTATGCTCAATGTTGGCCGCGACCGGCTTATTGATCGCGGCGTCAACAGTAATGTGCAGTACGCACAGCTAGATGCACAGTTTTTACCCTTTGCCGATGATACCTTTGATTGCGTTACGATTGCTTTTGGCCTGCGCAATGTCACCGACAAAGATCTTGCTCTACGCTCGATACTGCGTGTATTAAAAGCCGGTGGCCGCTTATTAGTACTTGAATTTTCTAAGCCACAAAATAGCTTGTTAGAAAAAGTATACGACCAATATTCGTTTCGTCTGTTACCCTTGATGGGTAAACTAATCACTAATGATGCCGACAGCTATCGTTATTTAGCAGAATCCATTCGCATGCATCCCGATCAAGAAACCTTGAAAAGCATGATGAGCGAGGCGGGCTTCACTAATACTGAATTTTATAATATGACGGGTGGCGTTGTGGCACTTCACAAGGGAATTAAACCCTAATGTTGTCCATCGCAAAAACAATAAATCGGTGACTAGAGCAATGGACCCAAGTATTTCTGCCGCTATTACAGCGAGCATCGAATCTATTATTAATTCAGCACTAGGTTACGACCCTGCTAGCATGCAAAAAATTGCAGCTATCAGTGACGTGCTTGCGATTCAATCAACCAGACCTGCGCTAACGCTCTATTGCCATGGTAGCAATGATGGTGTGCGCATCATGAGCCATTGTGAGTCGCCCGTCACAACACAACTTAGCGGTACCCCTCTCGCGCTTATCTCTCTCTTAAAAAAGCCCACAACACTGGCTAATAGTGGTGTCGAATTAACCGGTAGTGTTGGTTTATTGCAACGCTGGCAAGCAATTCTAAATGAGTTAGATATAGACTGGGAAGATGCTATTAGCACTGTACTTGGAGATCTAGCTGGCCCGATAACTGCAAAAACTATTTCGGGGGGAATCAGTTGGACTAAACATCAAAGCGCTGAGCAAACACAACTCTTTAAAGAATATATTACCGAGGAGTTAAAAGTGACGCCAAGCAAACCTGAACTTAACATATTTAGCAATGCAGTCAGTGAGTTAAAAATGGATGCCGAGCGCCTGCAGGCTCGCTTTACTCAACTACTAGATACACACACTATCAATACCAGTAAATCAGATAAGAATAATAAGAAGGATAATAACGAGTGACCGTTTTTCTCAGAGCACTCACGATTCTGGCCACGATTTGCCGCTATCGCCTAGATACATTAGCACCTGTAAAATTACCTCTACTCATACGACTTTTTTTTGCGCTATTTCCTAATAAAATTAAAAATCGTGGACTACAGCTCAGGCTTGCCTGCGAAGAGCTCGGCCCTATATTTGTCAAGCTTGGGCAAATACTTTCGACACGACCCGATTTGGTGCCCCCCGATATTATATCGGAGTTGGATCAACTTCAAGACAACGTTGCACCCTTTGCCTCAGAACGATTCCGCGCTATTGTTATCGCTGAGTTAGGCCAACCTATAGAAGAGTTATTCTCAAGCTTTGACAGTAAACCACTCGCATCTGCGTCAGTTGCACAAGTTCATGCAGCTGTATTAAAAGATGGCCAAGATGTTGTTGTTAAAGTTATTCGTCCCGGCATCGAAAAAATCATTCATAAGGATACACAACTACTTTTATGGCTTGCCAAAAAATTAGAAAGTTGGCTAGAAGACGGGGCACGCTTAAAGCCCGTTGAAGTCATTGAAGATTATCGCACCACTATTTTTGACGAGCTCGACTTGCAACGCGAGGCGGGTAACGCCTCTCAACTTAGGCGCAACTTTTCACAGTCACCGCTTTTATATGTGCCCGAAGTTTACTGGGATTATTGCAATAAAAACGTCATGGTAATGGAGCGAATCTACGGAATCCCTGTTAGCAACATTAAGGCTCTAAAAGCGCAAAACACTAATATGAAAGAGCTCGCCGAGCGCGGTGTGGAAATATTTTTTACTCAAGTTTTCGAGCATAATTTTTTTCATGCCGACATGCATCCTGGCAACATTTTTGTCAGCACCGAACACCCCGAGCGCCCAAAATATATCGCCATCGATATGGCCATCATCGGTTCGCTAAGACGCGAAGATCAGTACTATTTAGCACGTAATTTGTTTGCGATGTTTAAACGTGATTATCGTCAAGTAGCCGAGCTCCATGTACAAAGCGGCTGGGTTCCTAAAGATACAAAAATAAGCGATTTTGAGGCCGCTGTGCGCACTGCCTGCGAACCCATTATAGAAAAACCACTCGCAGAAATTTCTTTCGCCAGAGTATTGATTAATTTATTTTCGACCGCGCGTCGATTTAATATGGAAGTGCAACCACAACTCGTTCTCTTGCAAAAAACTCTGCTCAACATAGAGGGACTTGGAAGACAACTTTACCCAGAGCTCGACCTATGGAAAACGGCAAAACCTTATTTAGATCGCTGGTTAAAAAACCAATTTCACCCTAAATCACTTTACCAAGAATTTAAGCGCTACGGACCAGAGTGGATGGAGAAACTACCGCAACTGCCCATGCTGGTATTTAATAATATCGAGAAGGTGCAACAACTCACTGATATGGCTCCAACACTTCGGCAGGCAGCTGAAGATTATCATCAATATAAGACGAGAAAGGCAAAGCGTAAGAACCGCACCTTAGCGGCTATTGTTATTGCCGGCGCGGCTATTATTAGCGCATCACCAGCACTCACAGCCTCGATTGCTAGCTTATCGCCAATAACTTGGGGGCTTGCTGTGGTGGCGTTAGGGTTGTACCTGCTGGGATAATATATTTGCCCTAACTAACCGGCAATAAGAAACTTAAAACAGTGTTTTATCCATCGTTTTTTACAGGAAAAGTTGTTGAGAGTTCTTTTAATGTCTAAAGAGGAAGAGCTCTATAATAAATACCTTATCAAAATCTACCTTATATTACCTCAGCGCTTAAAGGCTCTGACAGCTCAAAAAAACAGTCATTGTAATATCATCAGTTAGTTAACTCTGTCTCAGACCGGAAGCAATTACTTTGTTATTTTAACGTTTAAGTTTATAGTATATGGTTAGTCCGCAACCAACAAATAATGGATATATAAAATGATCGAATATTTAAGTGGTAATATTTTTTACTGGCACTGGATTATATTTGGGCTAGCAATTATTACTATCGAATTATTTGCAACATTATTTATCATGCTTTGGTTAGGTCTTGCCGCTATTATCGTTGGTATATTACAGCTAGCCATTGGTATTGACTTATCGATTCAACTTATTGTATGGCTGACCTTGTCCACTATTTTTTTATTATTCTGGCACAAGTTTATCTACTCTAAAGCGTGAGTTTATTGAACATAAGGCGGCGGGAACTTCTCGCGCAATAGGCCAAGCACAGTCATCTTTTTTTATTTTTTTATTGAATCAGCACTTTCTTTTTTGTGATCAGCTGTACGACACAAACAATAAAACCCACCGCCACACCTTAATTTTTTTGCGTTTATCGTTTGAGGATTCTTTGTAGCTAGCAAGGTTTCAGAGGCTTTAGTGCAGTTTAAGAAAAATAATAAATCAGAGATTTTTATGATCGAACGGCATCAACTTATTGCCAATGAAAATATTTAAAGCTGTTAAAATTATCAGCTATAAATAAAAATTAGCGCTGCTGATGCTTTTCTAGATTTTCCTTGCGCAGCTTCTCACTCTTTTTAAGCAACACATAACAAGCTCCTGCACCACCATGTCGGGGCTGCGCCGAATAAAAAGCTAACACAGCATCGATTTGCGGCAACCAGTGCGCTATATGACTTTTAATCACTGCGGGAGTTTTTCTGCCCTCGCCTTTACCATGTGTAATTAATGCACAGCGAATATCGTTTGCCATACAATCACCTACAAATTGGTAGACCTGCTGCCGAGCTTGCTCAACAGATAAGCGATGAAGATCTAGGCGCGCATCAATTTCATAACGCCCTAGACGTAGCGATTTATAAACACCATGCTGTATCCCAGCCTTGCGATACTCAAGAATAGCACCGGGCTCAAGCTGCTTTACCTCGCCATCGGCTAGCGGGTCTATTGCGCTGGCTAGATTAGCAAGTGCTGATTGACGCCGAACCGAGATAGTCGCTTTATCGAGAGATGCTTGCTTAAGTATCTCTCGCTTGGCAACTAGGATTGGCCTGACATCACCCATTGCATTTAAAAAATCATCTTCGTCTGACATGTCACACCTTTAATAAACCGCACTAACAATAACCCATAAGGCTATTTAAGCGTAGATCATAGAATAAGTTCAACAAATAAATTATCGCCAGACATAAAAAAACCACGGGCATATAACAAATAACCGTGGTTTTATCGTTAACCAGAACTTATTTAATTAAACGATTCTCAATAAGCTCATCAACGACTGAGGGGTCGGCCAGAGTGGAAGTATCGCCCAAGGTATCGATCTCATTGGTCGCAATTTTACGTAGGATACGGCGCATAATCTTACCTGAGCGAGTTTTTGGAAGCCCCGGCGCCCACTGAATAAGATCGGGGCGGGCAATTGCACCAATCTCTTTAACACATAATGCGACTAGCTCTTTTTTGATGTCATCACTAGGCACTTCGCCTTGCATTAAGGTCACATACGCATAAATACCTTGGCCTTTAATCTCGTGATGATAACCCACAACGGCAGCTTCGGCCACTTGTGGGTGCTGCACTAGCGCACTTTCTATCTCGGCAGTACCTAGGCGATGACCACTAACATTTAGCACATCGTCCATTCTACCGGTAATCCAGTAATAGCCGTCTTCGTCGCGACGAGCACCGTCACCAGTAAAGTAATATCCAGGGTATGTACTGAAGTAGGTATCTATTGCACGTTGGTGATCGCCATAAATGGAGCGTATCTGGCTCGGCCAAGACGCTTTAATAACAAGGCTGCCCTCGCCTGGGCCATTAATTTCTTTGCCATCGCCATCGAGAATAGCTGGCTGCACACCAAAAAATGGCAGTGTTGCCGAGCCTGGTTTTAAATCGGTCGCTCCTGGCAGCGGCGTTAACATATGTGCACCGGTTTCGGTTTGCCACCATGTATCGACAATTGGGCAGCGGCCTTCACCTACTACGTTGTGATACCACTCCCATGCCTCGGGGTTAATTGGCTCGCCAACAGTACCTAATATACGCAACGATTTTCGCGAAGTTTTTGTGACCCAGTCGTCACCGGCACCCATCAAGGCGCGCAGAGCCGTGGGTGCTGTGTAAAAGCTTGCCACCTTGTGCTTATCGACTACATCCCAACAACGCGATGCATTAGGGTAAGTGGGCACACCTTCAAACATTAAGGTGGTGGCGCCGTTAGCCAAGGGACCGTAAACAATATAAGTGTGACCGGTCACCCAGCCAACATCAGCGGTACACCAATAAACTTCGCCCTCTTGATAATCAAACACATATTTATGAGTCATTGCCGCTTGCAATAAATAGCCGGCGGTTGTGTGCAGGACACCTTTTGGCTTGCCTGTAGAGCCTGAAGTATACAAAATAAACAGCGGGTCTTCTGACTCCATTACCTCAGCTCGGCACTGCGGTGATGCGGCCTCTACGGCATCATGATACCAGATATCGACCATATCATTCCAAGCGATGTTAGCGCCGGTGCGCTTAACAACAACACAAGTATGTACATTTGGACATTGGCTTAAGGCCATATCTGTATTTAGTTTTAGCGGGACTGTTTTAGACGCGCGCAGGCCCTCGTCGGCAGTAATGACAACCTGGCAATCAGCATCTGTAATGCGATCGCGCAGCGCATCTGGCGAAAAGCCACCAAAAACAATCGAGTGCACCGCACCAATACGAGTACAGGCAAGCATCGCGTATGCAGCTTCGGGGATCATTGGCATGTATATGCAAACCCGATCGCCTTTTTTAACGCCGCGGTCTTTTAAAACATTCGCCAACCGACAAACAGAAGCATGTAATTCTTTGTAGGTAATGTGTTTAGAGTCCGCGGGATCATCGCCCTCCCAGATAATAGCCGTTTGGTCGCCACGAGTTGCTAAGTGACGATCAATACAGTTTTCAGAAACATTTAACTGGCCGCCATCAAACCACTTGGCAATACCCTTTTTAAAATCGAATTCACTAACGCTATCCCATGGTTTTTGCCAAGACAAAAACGCTTTCGCCTGCTCGGCCCAAAAGCCATCGGGATCTGTAATAGATTGCTGATAGAGAGAATCATACTTTTCTTTATTGATATGTGCTTTTTCAGCAATCGCTGGAGGAACGCTATAAACGGACATGGTGACACCAATTATTTATTTTATTAGTAAAAATGCATTAGCCTACCCACTGGGTCGTGATTGCGCAAGCGTAATCAAGTTAGACTTTTGGTGAAGGCTAAAAGTATTCAATCAAAAGCCCTTAAATAAACTCAGCTTGGAGTAGTATTTGACCTTGGAGGTATTATATTCGCTGCCTTATCCGTCTTTTTATTTTCTCACCGGCAAGCCAATTTAGGTGCATACCCTTATCAAAACTGGCCTTATTAAGGCTGAGCTTATTGTTGTGTCTTAAATTGTATAAATGTAAGTACAGCTTAACCTTTTCTAGGCTCTTTATTTAAGCTATTCACTTAAGTCCTATATTTAATTCTGTTAGCTCGTCTGAAGACTGCAATTGCAGCAGCTTATGTCCGCTATCAATAACTGCTTTTAACCATCGTGACTAGTAGCTACTTAGTAGCAGCCACTGAGATGATCTTATCAAACCCATTAAATAGCGAGGGAGACGTTATCGATCAGTCTGGCTGACTGCGTATACATAGCCCCTAATATCGTTATCTCTATGTCGTCTAACTGTGCTCGAATCAACGTGTCGCTACAACAAATCTGCAAATAATCTAAGCGGAAGCCCGACGCCTCAATCTGTGCCTGACCCTCTCTCTCTAGTGCTAAAAAGTCTCGCCGGCCACTGTTGATCTCGCGACGAATCCAACGTAAAGTTAACTGTAATTGTTTGGCCTTGGGCCGCTCGACCTCAGTGATGTGTATATTGCGCGAGCTCATCGCAAGGCCATCGTCCTCTCGCACAATATCACCTGGAATGATGTCGATAGACATACATAGATCTTCAACCATCCGACGTATGACGGCAATTTGCTGAAAATCCTTTAATCCAAAAATAGCCTCGTGGGGCTCTATAATATTAAAGAGCTTGGTAACAACAGTGGTAACTCCTTCAAAATGAGTGGGACGACTTGCACCACATAACAGATCGGTCATTCCCGGTACGACAACACGAGTTTGTTCCGCCATGCCATTTGGGTAGATTTCATGCTCGTCGGGGAAAAACAAAAAATCGCAAGCAACGGTTTCTAATTTTTGGCTATCCGCCTTAAACGTACGTGGGTACTTATCCCAATCTTCATTCAAACCGAACTGTAGTGGATTGACAAAAATACTGGCAACAACAATATCACAACGTGTTTTAGCTAGTTCAACTAAAGCTAGATGACCCTGATGTAAATTACCCATGGTAGGCACGAAGCCAATGCGCTTACCTTGGCTTTTGGCCTTGGATAACATCTCTCTCAATGGCTGAATGTGACGAAATAACTGCATATTGACCGACCAATTATTGTTCAAACAAATAAAAGATGGCGATAATACACGCACAAATTTGGTTTCTCAAGTTTCCATAAAAGACGATAGAAATGGCGCTCATGAGATATCCTTTGGGGAGATAAATATGTCATCTAAACGCATAACCTGAAAAGATAGTATAAAATTCAAACACCTATTAATTAGACTTAACTACTTTAAAAGAAATTTATGGAAAAGAAGGATTGGTAAAAGTACCGGACTTATTTCGCTACCCCAAATATTGGGCGCACTTACGCGCCTCACTTATCACTATGAATCGTACCGATTTAATTGGAGATGGGCCCGAGCATTTGATCTCTGCCGATGATACGAAAGCCTACAAATATAAAAATGGGCAATTTAATAAAGTCCGTGGTGGCCGGTGGGATAATCGTAAAGGCAGCCAAAAATTAACAAAAAACTAGGCAGAAAAATTTCCTAGTTTGAATCAATACTAACTTATAAAGCACAGATTATAATTGCCGCCAAAACTCAAAAAACTTTGAGCCTTAGCGGCACGAAAAAAATTTATCTTACGCAAACACTGCCGAAAGTGACCGAGAAAATTACTTAAGAACTTTTAGTGTTTTAATTTTCAATATTTAAACTTTCATTTCTGTCATCGACATCGACTTGCTGACGCAATGATTTCAACAGTACGTCTTGGCGCTGCATAATATGCTGTATTAAATGTTCGCGATCAGTATCGCTCATATCGACGAACTCAACGCGCAAGTAATACTCCTCACCTAGCTCATTACAATCAACTACGCAGCCAATGGCATTTAGCTTTATATTGGCGGACTCCAAGCGCATCATTAACCTAATTTTTTGCCCTACTGCTATCGTTTCAGCGATAGGAAAAGCAATCCCGCAGGCACTCACACTCGCCGCCTCGACTCGCTGTAGCTTTTTCTGAATAATAATATTATCCAGCTCGAGTAGATTCAACAAGGTATCTATCTTATCGTTGAGCGCTGTAATAGCTTTAGCCGCTATGGGTGCGCTCTCGCCAAGCTCAGACAAGGTTTGACTAATATCCTCATTATGTTGCTCGATAATAGCAATTGCATCGATCATAACTTCGTTATGATCGACCTCGAGCGACTCAAGGGTGGCCTCTTCATCGATAATCTCATAGGCAACGTGTATCGCATCGGTAATGCGAAAAAATCGTCGTCGGTTTCTTTCATCACTCATCAAAATACGTCTCCTGGTTTAAGGTTAAACAAATAATCAGGTTCTAAATCTAGGTCACGCATTATATCTTGACCGTCTGCTTTTAAAACTTCTTTTTCTTCTTCAGAAAACACTTCACCTAGACCTTGTTTAATAACGATTTCTACACGTCGATTATTCGCACGATTAGCACGCGTTGTGTTGTCGATTAGTGGTTGAGTATCCGCTAAGCCCGCAACTTCAAAACGCTTTGGATTAATGTCATCATTTTTTAGTAACACCTCAGCCACAGAGACCGCACGCGACGACGACAACTCCCAATTTGATCGATATCTCTCCGAGCGACTAATGGGAATATTATCCGTATGACCCTGCACTTGAATCTTACCTGGTCTCACCATCAACACACCACGAACTTCATCGAGCACATCGTAATAGCTATCTGCCAATATGTGTGAGCCGGACTCAAACGAACCTTTTTCTCGAATACGAATAATGATTTTGCGTCCCTCGGTTTCTATTTCTATCTCACCGGCAACAATTTCTTTGTATAAGGCATCAGCCAGCTGTTGTGCATCTTTTTTTGTCTGTTCAATTAACTCTTCAAGCTGCTCTTTAATTCTTTCTTTAACTCTTTCTTTAATGCCGGCCTCTTGATTAACCTCACCTGCCTCTACATCATATTCATTATTTTCTTTTACCTCTAAGCTCATTTCTGTAATGTCTTCAGTTTTTTGCCAGATTTCATTGATTGGTGTCGGATTGGGAATACCTGGGCTAAATTCTTGAGCAATAATACTGGTACCTTTAGGCACATCGGCGACATTCAGTTGATTTTGAATTCCAAAAGCCTCGGCCATAGACCCGGCTAGACGTCTAAATTTAATTGCATCCATTTCAGAAAAAGATAGCATCAATATAAAAAAACACATCAACAGCGTCATCAGATCGGCAAAGGTTGCCAGCCACGGCGGTAGACCCACGGGACAATCGCATTCGTGTTCTTCATCATCATTCATTAAGTAGTCTCAATTTATTTAAACTCTACCTACGCTTAAGCGTCCTCGATTTCACGCTTACTTTCGGGCAAGTAGTTGCGAAGCATACTGTCGATAACACGAGGGTTTTGGCCATTTTGAATAGCGAGAAGTGCATCGATAACTAAGTTTTTAATCATTACATCTTCCTGTGCTTTACGAGTAAGCTTAGCCGCCATCGGATCACAAAAACTATTGGCCAAAATAGCACCATAGAGTGTTGTTAGAAGCGCTACCGCCATTGCCGGCCCAATTGATTTTGGATCAGACATATTGGCCAGCATTGCCACTAAACCCACCAAAGTTCCGATCATACCCATTGCCGGAGCCATACGAGCCATAGAAGCAAAAATAGAGGCGCCCAGCGTATGCCTTTTTTCAGCTTCACTTTTTTCTTTGGAAAGTAGACCCTTGACCACATCGGGATCATGCCCATCGACTAGTAGCTGAATACCTTTTTGCAAAAAATCGCTGCTGACTTCTTTGTTTTCCAAAGACAGCAGACCGCCTTTACGAGCTTCATCGGCCAGCGCTACAATTTCATCAATCAAGGCGCCGGCATCTAGCGAGCTATCCTTGAAGCCCTTACCTGCTATTTTTACTAAAGACAGATACTGACTAAGATTATACTGGGCCATGACCGCACAAAAAGTTCCGCCAAAAACAATAACAAAGGATGGCAGATTGACAAACATAGTGACGTCACCACTTAACATCATAGTCACTACAATAAGAGCGGCGGCACCAAGAATACCGATCAGCGATGCTAAATCCACAATTTACCTCTCGAGACCAAAAACATTATTTTATGAACACTCAAATCGAGCAGTTTCCTTCAGTTTAGACGGTATTTTATATTTCACATGGGTAAAATGAAGTCTTCATGTTAATATTATAAATAATTATTAAGATTCTTTATAATATTACTGATTAATAGAAAAGTAGCTGAAGTCTATGCCTAAACAACTGCCAAAAGAACAAAAAACACTCGATTTTGAAGCGTCGCTGACAACACTCGATGGCCTAGTCAACAAACTGGAAGCTGGTGAGCTATCATTAGAGGAGTCATTATCTGCTTTCGAGGACGGTATCAACTTGACTCGACAATGCCAACAGCATTTAAGTAATGCCGAGCAAAAAGTTTCAATGCTTGTTGGTAACGATGATGCATTGCAATTAGCCGCCTTCGACTCGCCTGAAAGTAATTAATTTTTAGGTAGACAACGCCTCATGCCATCTTTTTACGAATTTAACCAGCAGTATCGTGAACACGTCAATCTAGCCTTAATGACGCGTTTTAATGATGGCGGTCAGTCTGAGCCGCGTTTGCTTGAGGCCATGAAGTATAGCCTTCTCAGTGGCGGCAAGCGCGTGCGCCCGCTATTAGTTTACGCCTCGGCCCTGGCTGTCGATCAGCCCACAGAGCTCACAGATAGTGCCGCCTGTGCGGTTGAATCTATCCATGCATACAGTCTTATTCACGATGATCTTCCTGCGATGGATGACGATGATTTACGTCGCGGACAAGCGACTTGCCACATTAAATTTGATGAAGCAACTGCAATTTTGGCAGGTGACGCGCTACAAGCCATTGCTTTTGAATGGTTGAGCGCGCCACTGATTATCAATAGAGACATACAAAGCCATATATTTTTAGGTAAACAGCTACAATGTGTTCGAATATTAGCCAGCTCAAGTGGTCATATGGGTATGGTGGGTGGTCAAGCAATCGATCTAGCTGCAATCGACCAGACACTGACTATCGAGCAGCTCAGTAAAATGCACAATCTAAAAACAGGCGCTCTTATTAGTGCAAGCGTTCAATTGGGTGCATTATCTACGCGCAACGTTAATGAACTTCAATTAGCCGCTCTTAAAAAATATGCTGAAGCCATCGGCCTTGCCTTTCAAGTGCAAGACGATATTCTTGACGTAACTACTCAGACGAGCATACTGGGTAAACGACAAGGGGCTGACATCGCTAATAAAAAGCCTACTTTCATCTCTCTGCTCGGTCTGGAAGGCGCTCAAGATAAAGCCAATACACTTTATAACGAGGCCGTATGCGCCCTCTCAGATTTTGGAAAAAGTGCAGACCATTTACGTGACTTAGCAACGTATATCATTAAAAGAAAATTTTAGATTATTATAAAAACAATCTCACAACGTATAATACTAGCGAAGTCCTAGCTTTTAGCTTTTTTTTCAACTAGTCTTTTAATTCTCAAAACTTTACAACAATTGGTTTTTTGATAAATTTTCAATGGGCAAATCAGCCTCTATAGATTCATGGTTTACTAATAAAACATAATGCTGAGTGAAATACCGCTAATTCGACCCAATACCCCGCTACTGGACACGATTGATTATCCAGCGAATTTACGTGCCTTAAAAGAACAGGAACTTCCACAGGTAGCCCTTGAGCTTCGAGAATATCTGCTTTACTGTATTGGCCAGACTGGAGGTCATTTTGGTGCAGGTTTAGGTGTCGTCGAACTCACCTTGGCGTTGCACTATGCCTACAATACTCCCGACGACAGATTGGTTTGGGATGTAGGCCATCAAACCTATCCTCATAAGGTATTAACGGGTCGACGCGATCAAATGTTATCGATACGCCAGTATCAGGGTTTATCGGGTTTTCCTAAGCGCGCAGAAAGCCCATACGATACATTTGGCGTGGGTCATTCGAGCACCTCCGTAAGTGCAGCCTTAGGTATGACCCTGGGTGATAAGCTTGCGGGTAAAACTAATAAGCATATTGCCGTTATTGGTGACGGTGCAATGACCGCCGGCATGGCCTTTGAAGCACTCAATCACGCGGCCCATACAGGTGAGGATTTACTCGTCATCCTCAATGACAACAATATGTCGATTTCTCCTAATGTTGGCGGACTTGCCACCTATTTTTCAAAGATATGGGCCAGTGAGTTTTATAATGGTTTGCGCGAGAACAGTAAACGTGTGCTGGCAAAAATTCCCAATGCTTGGGAAGCTGCTCGACGCACCGAGGAACATGTTAAAGGCCTAGTGTCTCCGGGTACCTTATTTGAGGAAATGGGTTTTAATTATGTGGGATTAATAGACGGCCACGACCTGCCAACTCTTGTCAGTTATTTGAATAAATTACAAAAGATTAAAGGCCCAAAATTACTCCATATCCTAACCCAAAAGGGCAAGGGCTTCGCACCCGCTGAAGCCGATCCGGTTGGCTACCATGCCCTCAATAAATTAGAGCCTAAATCGCCAGTTAGTATCGCCAGCGTAAAACCAGTAAAGTCCGCACCAAAATATCAAGACGTCTTTGGTCAATGGCTATGTGATATGGCCGCTAAGGATGACCGCTTAATTGGTATTACTCCCGCGATGTGTGAGGGCTCTGGTATGGTCGCTTTTGCCGAGCAGTACCCGCAACGCTATCACGATGTTGCCATTGCCGAGCAACATGCAGTTACATTAGCTGCGGGCATTGCTTGTGAACAACAAAAACCCGTTGTCGCCATCTATTCCACATTCTTACAACGCGCTTACGATCAGCTCATTCACGATGTTGCACTTCAAAATCTCGATGTTACCTTTGGTATTGATCGTGCGGGCATTGTTGGCGAAGACGGCCCAACACATGCGGGTAGCTTCGACATTAGTTTTTTGCGCTGTGTACCGAATATGATTATTGCAACCCCTAGTGACGAGAACGAGTGTCGTCAGTTATTATTTAGCGCGTATCAATTCAAAGGTCCAGCAGCAGTGCGTTACCCAAGAGGCAAAGGCACAGGCGTTGCAATAGTGCATGACATGCAAGCCTTAACTATTGGCAAAGGCTATAAGGTACGCGAAGGTCGAGACATTGCCATTATAAATTTTGGCACGCTACTACCTGGCGCCGTCATTGCTGCAGACAACTTAGATGCAACTGTCTGTGATATGCGTTGGGCCAAGCCACTTGATCACGAACTGATTGAGGCATTGGCGAACTCACACAAACTAATTGTCACTCTCGAAGAGAATAGCATTGCAGGTGGTGCCGGCAGCGGTGTTACTGAGTATCTATCGGCCCAAGGAATTTTATTACCGACTCTGCATTTAGGATTACCGGATCGCTATATAGATCATGGCAAACGTGAAAAGATTCTTGCGGCTATCGGCCTCGATGCCAAAGGCATCGAAGCCACTATTAGACAACGCATACAAACAATCAATAAAACTAATGATGTCTCATTTAATCAGAAAGTACTGTAACGAAGGCTTCAAATTATTTTTGGGTTTTCTATAATCAGCTTCAAATACTTGATTATACATTTTCATTATCAAGCTTTTTTGAGGCTTTGTTACCTTCGTCAGTAGCGCCTATTTTCCAATAACTACTCGCATAAATCTGGCCACGATTAATAGTTAGTTTTCTTTCGGCGAAACTTTCTTTAAAGTAACGGCGCAAGCTTCTCATGGCATTAAATTCACTGGCTACCCAAATATGTGGCGCGCCATCAAACCACCGGATGCTTTTAACGGCCTCGATCAAGACTGAGTTTTTCTGATTGGGCGTGTCATTAATTACCCAGTGAATATTGACTCCTGCTGGGGCTTCGATTGGGTATTTATCTGATGCACTTAATATTTCTAAAACAACATGGCCTTTGGTAGCTTCAGGAAGTTGTTCAATATTAACAGTTATAGCAGGAATTGCGGTCATATCACCGGCGAAAAAGACCCATTCAGCGCTGCTGTCGATTAATTTAACGGGCCCCGGCCCATCAATAGTAATCTGCTCGCCAACCTCAACGTTGCTTGCCCAACTAATAGCCGGGCCAATCTGCTCTTGGGGCTGTGGCGAATTATTATTAACACCGTGCACTACAAAATCCACGGTGAGCTCTAAACTCGCCAGATCAAATTTTCTAATCGTATAGGTGCGCATGGTAGGTTTGACGCTATCGGATACAAATAACAACTTAATATAAGCACTCTCTTGCCCCACGGGAAAGTCTTTTAAGTCATCTCCGGTCAAGACAATTCGCAACATATTTGGTGTTAGGTCAAACTTTCTTTTAACAGTAACATTGCGTAATTTACGATCAGTCATTATAAAATCACCCCTTTTGCAGACACTAAAAAGTAAACACATAAAAAAAGGCCGACCGGCCTTTTTTTCTCGACAAATAACTGTTGGCCATACTTATATGTCTAAGTAATCTAAAATACCATCAGCGGCTTCTCGACCTTCCCATATTGCGGTGACGACCAAGTCGGAACCGCGCACCATATCGCCACCAGCAAATACTTTTTTATTACTCGTTTGGAATTTATAGGCTTGTTTTTCTGGAGCAACCACACCGCCCCAATTATTGATGTCGACTTTGTTATCGGCAAACCATTCTTGAGGGTTAGGATTAAAACCAAATGCAACAATGACGATATCAGCGGGAATAATTTCTTCGCTGCCAGCAATAGCCTCCGGTTTACGTCGACCATTTTGATCTGCCTCACCGAGCTTGGTAGTTACAACTTTGACGCCTTCAACTTTACCGTCGCCTACAATTTCTACGGGCTGACGATTAAATAGAAACTTTACGCCCTCTTCGCGAGCATTGACGACTTCTCGACGTGAGCCAGGCATATTTTCTTCATCGCGACGATATGCACAGCTCACACTCGCGGCCCCCTGACGAATAGATGTGCGATTACAATCCATGGCTGTATCACCACCGCCAAGGACTACAACTCGATGTCCCTCTACACTAATAAAGTCGGCAGGATCTTTCTCGAAGCCCAGATTGCGATTAACATTTGCCACTAAAAACGGCAGTGCGTCGTAAACTCCAGGTAAATTTTCACCCGGAAAACCGCCTTTTAGATACTCGTATGCTCCCATACCCATAAATACAGCATCGTATTCATCAAGAAGCTCAGTCATAGTAATATCTTTACCTATTTCTGTATTTAAGCGGAATTCGATACCCATTTCAGTAAAGATTTCTCGACGACGAGTCATTACTGACTTTTCTAATTTAAATTCGGGAATACCAAAAGTTAATAAACCACCAATCTCTGGATATTTATCAAATACAACGGGCTTAACTCCATTGCGGACAAGCACATCAGCACAGCCAATACCCGCTGGTCCCGCACCAATAATAGCAACTTTTTTATCGGTCCAGACGACGTTAGACATGTCGGGCTTCCAGCCCATGGCAAACGCAGTATCAGTAATGTATTTTTCTGCATTGCCAATAGTCACCGCACCAAAGCCATCATTAAGTGTACAAGCCCCCTCACAAAGCCGATCTTGAGGACATACACGGCCACAGACTTCGGGCAGCGAATTAGTTTGATGACTCAGCTCTGCTGCTTCAAAAATGTTACCTTCTGAAATTAACTGCAACCAATTGGGAATTAAGTTATGTACTGGACATTTCCATTCACAATAAGGATTACCGCAATCTAAGCAACGATGCGACTGATCTTCAACTTCATTCGTAGTGAATGGATTATAAATTTCAACAAACTGCTGGGTCCGCGAATCCATGTCCTTTTTTTCAGGATCGTGGCGCTCCACCTCTAAAAATTGAAAATCATTACTTAGTCGTTGCGTCATAAAATCACCTATTTGTTTGCTACTCGCCTATGGATAAATATCCTTAGGCGACGGCTTCTTCCACCTTAGTATCTTCAAGCAATTGTTCTACTGATGCCGTTTTAGGCTTGACCAACCAAAATTGCTTAATCGTACGCTCAAAATTAGCGAGCAAATACTGTCCCCAAGCACTATTTGTCTCATCGACAAAACACTCGATAATGCCTCGCAACTGCTGAACGTGTGGCGAGCCCCGATTAATTCTTTGTATATCAATAAGCTCTGCGTTATATTTTTTATCAAAACTATTGTTTTGATCGTACACATAAGCGAAACCTCCAGTCATTCCGGCACCAAAGTTAACTCCGGTTTCACCCAAAATCGTGACGCAGCCACCAGTCATATACTCACAACAGTGGTCGCCACTGCCTTCGACAACAACATGTGCCCCTGAATTGCGCACTGCAAAGCGCTCGCCGGCTAGGCCTGCTGCAAATAATTGACCACCGGTAGCACCATATAAACAGGTGTTACCCATGATACTTGTCTCTTGGCTCTTAAAAGTCGAGCCCACGGGAGGCCTAATAACGATCTTACCGCCAGCCATACCTTTTCCGACGTAGTCGTTAGCATCACCATCGAGATATAAATTAAGCCCGCCGGCATTCCATACACCGAAACTCTGGCCTGCAATACCTGTTAAATTAACTGTCAATGGATGACTCGACATTCCATCATTACCATAGAGCCTGGCTATTTCACCCGATAGGCGAGCGCCAATAGAGCGATCACAATTGGTAACCGTGTAGCTATACTCACCCCCACTTTTGGCATTAATAGCAGGAAGCATATCGACTACCATTCGCTCTGCCATTTTACCCTTATCAAAAGGTGTGTTTTTTTCAACTTGACAAAACTGTGGTTTGGACTGTAAAAGTTCATCGGTATGAATAATTGGCTTTAAGTCTAACTGTCTCTGTTTAGAGGTAACTCCTTCGATCTGTTCGAGTAGATCGACACGACCAATCAGCTCTTCAAGTGAACGCACACCTAAACGTGCCAGCCAGTGACGTGTTTCTTCAGCAACAAATCGGAAGAAATTCATCGCCATCTCGACCGTACCTTTGTAGTGCTCGGCGCGAAGATCTTCGCGCTGCGTTGCCACACCTGTCGCACAATTATTGAGGTGACAGATACGTAAGTACTTACAACCCAAGACAATCATGGGCCCGGTGCCAAAGCCAAAACTCTCGGCACCTAGAATTGCTGCCTTGATCACATCGAGTCCGGTTTTTAAGCCACCATCTGCTTGCACACGCACTTTATGGCGAAGATCGTTTGCACATAAGGTTTGATGCGTCTCGCTTAAACCGAGCTCCCAGGGAGACCCCGCATGGCGAATCGATGTCAGTGGACTAGCCGCAGTACCGCCATCATACCCAGATATTGTTATCAGGTCGGCATAGGCTTTAGTAACACCCGCTGCAATTGTTCCCACACCTGGACGAGAAACTAACTTAACCGATATAAGTGCTTTGGGATTAACTTGCTTTAAGTCAAAAATAAGCTGAGCTAGATCTTCAATTGAATAAATATCGTGGTGTGGCGGCGGAGAAATAAGCGTAACTCCCGGCACCGCATAACGCAGGCGAGCAATCAATGCATTGACCTTACCACCGGGTAGCTGACCACCCTCACCGGGCTTTGCGCCTTGTGCAATTTTAATTTGAATGACTTCGGCATTCACTAAATAATGCGGTGTTACACCAAAGCGACCAGAGGCAACCTGTTTGATTTTTGAGCTGCGAATAGTGCCGTGACGCGCAGGATCCTCTCCACCCTCACCACTATTAGAGCGACCGCCTAGGCGGTTTTGTGCCTCGGCTAAAGCTTCGTGAGCCTCGGGAGAAAGCGCACCTAAAGACATACCAGCGGAGTCAAAACGTCTGACAATTGCCTCCATGGGCTCAACTTCATCAAGCTCAATAGGAGTTACCTTGTCTGTGAGCTTTAACATATCTCTCAGTGTTGCAATGGGTCGCGTGTTAATCAGCTCGGCAACACTCAGCCAATCGGCAAAGTCACCACTGCGCACGGCCTTGTGCATGCCCTGCACAACGTCGGGGTTGTAGGCATGATATTCTTGACCGTGTACATATTTTAACAGGCCACCGGGAGAAATAGGCTTGCGCTTTTTCCACGCCTCGCCTGCCAGCACTTGTTGATCTTGCTCAAGGTCGCTAAAAGTTGCGCCTTTAATGCGATTACTGGTGCCGGGGAAGCAAAGTTTGACAACATTATTATCAAGGCCGACGGATTCAAATAATTGAGCACCACGATAAGAGGCAATGGTTGAAATACCCATTTTAGACATTATTTTTAAAATGCCCTTATCAATGCCCTTGTGATATTTCTGGTAAGCTTGGACCTTGTCCATGACGACCTCACCGGTCAGAATCATATCGTTAATCAAGCTGTAACTTAAATATGGATAAATTGCTGTGGCACCAAAACCTATCAATGCACACATATGATGAGAGTCGCGAGCGCTTGCGGTCTCAACGATAATATTCATATCACAGCGCATACCTTCTTCGATCAAACGATGGTGAACTGCTCCTACCGCTAGCAGTGCAGGAATAGGTAGCTGACCCTGAACAAGATTTTTATCAGTTAACACTAACAACACTGTACCCGATCGCACGGCGGCAATAGCGGCGTCAACGATGCCCACAATCGCTGCCTCGAGAGTTTTACTAGTGGGGTAGTATTGCAGCGTCAGTTCTCGCTTGGGATAACGTGCATGCTCACCCACTAGCTCATTGAATGTCGCCGAGGATAATATAGGTGAGTCTAAAATAATGCGATTAGCATGTTCTGGAGTCTCGCTATAAACCGATAATTCACGTCCTACGCAAGTCTCTAAGGACATCACAATAGCCTCGCGCAGAGGATCAATAGGTGGATTAGTTACCTGCGCAAACTGCTGTCTAAAATAGTCATAAATTGAACGCGGTTTCTCTGACAACACCGCCATTGGGGTATCATCACCCATTGAACCGACAGCTTCTTGAGCAGTCTCAACTAATGGACGTAGCACTTGTGTGCGCTCTTCTTTGGAGACGCTGTATTGCTTCATGTAGGTATTCAATAAATCTCCTTGAATACCCTCTATCGCTATTTCTTTTGATACGATGATTTTCGCATTTTCTTCGAGCCATTTTTTGTAAGGCTTGCTCGATTTTAACTGTTGGTCAATATCGGCTGTGTGATAAAGCTTACCGGTTAGCGTATCGACCGACAGGATTTGGCCCGGCCCTAGTCGACCTTTAGATACCACTTGATCTGGCGTGTATCCATGTACGCCGATCTCCGAGGCAACAGTGATGATATCGTCATTGGTAATAACCCAACGAGATGGGCGTAAACCGTTGCGATCTAGAGTACAAACGGCATAGCGACCATCAGTGATAACAAGACCTGCTGGGCCATCCCAAGGTTCGATATGCATCGAGTTATATTCATAAAAGGCACGCAAATCAGCATCGATTGTTGGCATATTCTGCCAAGCAGGTGGCACCAACATGCGTATAGCACGATGCAGGTCCATGCCACCAACCTGTAACAATTCGAGCATATTATCGAGACTTGATGAATCTGAGCCCGAGCGGTTAACCATTGGCGCTAGTATTTGCGGGTTGGGTAATAAATCACAAACAAATTTTGAAGTGCGCGCCGTTGCCCAGTTGCGGTTGCCTTGAACAGTATTAATTTCACCGTTGTGAGCCAGCATCCGAAATGGCTGAGCTAAGGGCCAGCGTGGCATTGTATTTGTTGAGAAGCGCTGATGGAATACACAAATTGCCGTCTCTACAACAGGATTTGCCAAATCGGGGAAAAATCGCGGTAAATCTACCGGCATCATCAAACCCTTATAAGAGACTATCTTAGGGCTTAAGCTCGCCACATAAAATAGGTCGTCATTACGTAATTGCTTATTAGCATCGCGCCTTGCGATTAAAAGCTTGGCAGCGAACTCAGCCTCCGAAAGATATTCGGGCTGGTTGATAAAAACCTGCTTAAACTGGGGTACACTTGCCAAAGCAATTGGACCGAGACAATCATTATTGGTAGGTACATGCCTCCATGCAACAACAGGAATGCCCTCTTTCGCCATGGATTCTTCAAAAATTTCTATGGCCTTTTGGGCTGCATCTTCATCTTGCCCAAGCATAATAGCACCGACGCCGTAAAATTCTGCGAGCTCGACGCCGGACTCTTCTAAAACGACATTGCGGAAAAAGCGATCTGGTTTTTGTAGCAATAACCCACAGCCATCACCAGTTTTACCATCGGATGCAATACCGCCACGATGGGTCATACAGGTTAGTGACTCAATCGCTTTTTCGACTAGGTTGTGTGCGGGCTTGCCCTTCAGCTGGGCAATTAAGCCAAAGCCACAGTTATCTTTAAACTCATCTAAACTATAGAGGCCTTTATTCATAAGCGGTCTCTCAATAATGATCTTTTACGATCTTAAGAATAATCACAAATATTCTGAGCTAACCAAAAATTTTAGCGTCAGATATACATCCAAGGGGATTCTGCTCAGCTCCTGAAGGAAGATGAACGCAGGAATCAAACCAGTCTTTTGATATAGCCGAATTTTGACAAGCAGGCTGCAACAGTGACGACCTTTTATACGCTTACAGCTTATAAAAGGTTTCTAGATAAAAAAGCCCCTTATGACAGGGGCTTTTTTTAAAAAGAGAATGTTACCTTTTAAGAGAGGATTTGGCAATGAATGGCTATAAAAAAAGTTATCGCGTCAGTAAATGACGCTAATTTCGTCGAAATCACTGCATATCTTGCTTTAAATCCGATACTTTCTTAGGCCACGGACCACCATTCACTTGATTTTGAGGTAAACTTTGAATTGCTTGACGAGCTAGCTTAGTATTTTCATAAACTCCAGTTACAACAACATACCATGGCTTACTATTGCGCGTAAGCGACACCAGCAATAGGCTTGAGGCATTTGGTTGAGCGGCAATAAACTTAACCAAACCAGCTTTTTGCCCTGCACCAATAAGCTGAAGTGTAAAGCTTGTATCGGCCCACTGCATGACTGCTTGTTCATTAGCACTTAAGGCGCCATCATTGTTAGCGTCTTGCTGGGCCGGAGCAGATGCGGCACGCTCATTTAAAGTTAGTAACTCAGCTTCTCGCTCAAGCTCTTTTTTAAGATCACTAGCTAAGACTTGATTCACCCCCGATGGCTCGACTATGTTGGGCTCTTTAGTTACAGCAGCACTTTGTGTGTTTGCTAATTTAAAGGAGTCGACAGTGTTCGTTTTTGCTAACACCGACTGGGCCACAGTTTTGTCAATCACGGGCACTTGAGTTTGTGGCGCTATATTTCCTTCAACGATAGCTGCATTGCCAGCATTTGATGGAGCTTGTTGTTGACTGCCAACGTTACGTTCGGCATTGAGTTTATTAATGGCCTCATCTATCGCGTCGGGCTTTGCCTCTATCAAAATGGGCTGCTGCAATACAGTTGTCGTCGCTTGGTTATTATCTGCAGGCTCTTCATCACCCATATAGAGCAGCATCATTATGAGCCCAGCTAACAATACAATTAAAAGCCCCATATGCAGCAGTGGTAAACCAGACTTACGATCGGCATCTTGTGCGCCTAAATCGTCTATATTTTCTATACGGTATAGATGTTTTTGAACCGCTTTATTTATGACTAAAGGAAAACCTTTAGATTCTTTATAAATATAATCTATTTCGCCTTGCTGAAAATAGTCCTCTACACTTTTTCCAACTAAACTTAACTTGAAATCAATATAGTCTTTTACCTCTTCTGGACTGAACGGGTTCAGATGAATATCGTAAATTAGGACATCGATTACTTCTAGGTCATCCAGACGTTCAATTAAATTTTTGTCGCCGCTAAGCAACAAATGGAATTGACCACCGTGAGCTCCCTGAAACAAACTAAGTAAAGCAGATAAGATAGGTTCATTTAAAAAATCAGCGTCGTCAATAATAATAACGACACGATGCAAGCTAGAATCAGACACGGACTTGCGGAGTGCAACCAACATCTCGCCAGTATTAGAGGAAGGCGTTACGGGTAATTCGAGCTGCGAAATAATCTGTTTAAGAACATCCTCGGCCGTAATCATAAGGGTCGAGTCGATCATGCAACAATAAGAAGTTTCAGCGAGCTCCCTCCGAACCTCAGCCAGAAAAGCACTTTTACCAACGCCCTTATTACCCAGCAAGCTAACAACATTACCGCCGAACTGACAAAGATGAATCACTTCATCTAGTTGAGCACGGAGGTTTAATGTTGCAAAAAAATCAGTCTCAACTTTATCTGCAAAAAGATCGGCTAAGTTTTCCATGTTAGTTTTATCAGCATTAAATTCTAGTTTTTTTGATGCGAGCTTTTGTATCTCAGCATAATTTTCATCGATATCGTTTGACATAACGCATACCTATCATTTTTTTATTCTTGAAAAATTACCATTCAAGATACAATGAAAAATCAGCGCTTTAGATGCCTAACACCACATCAACGACAGGCAAGAATTGATTCGGTAACTTTTTCTTGCGGAGCTTCCTCTGTCACTATCGCGCAGCCAATACTTTTTAGCAATACTAGACGCAACCTACCATTTAATACTTTTTTATCTACAGCCATAATATCAAGAAATTGCCTTTCAGTCATATTTTCGGGTACGGTAACTGGCAAGTTCGCTTTTTCTAATAAATAACGAAGTCGAGAAACCTCTTCGTCATTAACCCAACCCATACGCACCGATAAATCTAGGGCGATCAGCATGCCCGTAGCAACTGCCTCACCGTGCAGCCATCGACCATAACCCTGTGCCGCTTCAATGGCATGCGCAAATGTATGCCCAAAATTCAGGGTTGCACGTAGCCCACTTTCTTTTTCATCGGCACTAACAACGTCGGCTTTACTTTGGCAAGATTTCAAAATTGCCGCGGAAACAACACCTGCATCGAGTGACATTATTAAGCATATATTCGATTCTAACCAAGAGTAAAACTGGCTATCGCTGATTAAGCCATACTTAATGATTTCTGCTATGCCCGCTGACAACTCGCGACCCGGTAATGTTTGTAAAACGTCAATATCGATGATCACCGCCTGAGGCTGATGAAAAGCACCAATCATATTTTTACCTAGAGGGTGGTTAACGCCGGTCTTACCACCGACAGAGGAGTCTACCTGGGCCAATAATGTTGTCGGTATCTGAATAAAATTAACCCCGCGCTGATAAGTAGCTGCAGCAAAACCCGCCATATCACCAACGACACCTCCACCCAGAGCAATGAGAGTAGTCGTACGGTTGTGCCTACCTTCTAGCAAGCAATCATAGATTTGTGAAATGGTGTCGAGCTGCTTATATTGCTCTCCATCAGGAAGTATGACGACATCGATTTGATAACTATTCGACAATAATGCTTTAACTCTATTTAGATACAAAGGTGCAATAGTTGTATTGGTAACGATACAAACCTGACGGCCTTGAATATGAGGTATGAGATAGCTTGCGTCACTCAACAAGTCAGAACCAATATAAATGGGATAGTCTCTTTGGTCGCCGAGTTCGACAGTTAACTTTTGCATAATGATTTCGTTTTAAAATAACAATTGATTTTTTGAGTAATCATCAAGGCCACACAATAAATATTATAAAAGTGATCGATGACGATAAGATAAGTAGTGAGGTAGCTTAGACTAAATGCAATCAACTAAGGTCTCTAAAAACCTCGAACATTGATCAACCTTCATTGGCCTAGAGCGCACCAATAAATTCTACATTATTACCGACCAAAAACAATAAAAGATCGCATCAAGTTAATAGGCTTGCGGCTATTTGCCTTGCAAGAATCTTAGGGCTTCTGGCATCGGTCATGACAATACAGGTCGCAACTTCTCGATACAAAGCATCCCTTTCGGAGATAAGCTGACGGATTTTCTGCTCGGGGTTGGCCACTTGTAATAGCGGTCGCTTTTTATCTTTTTCGGTTCGTTTAACAAGCTGTTCAATATCAGCAACTAGATAGATAACAATATCGGCTTGTTTTATAAGCACTCTATTTTCTTGTCTTAATACGATACCACCACCCGTAGCGAGTATAAGTGCAGGCTCATCAATTAATGATTTAAGAACAGTGGTCTCGCGAAAGCGAAACCCTGCTTCCCCTTCCACATCAAAAATCCAGGGAATATCGGCACCACAACGCTCTTCTATTTCGCTATCGCTATCTTTAAAGGGCAAGTCTAACTGCCTTGCAAGCAGGCGACCAATCGTAGATTTACCGGCCCCCATAGGGCCGATAAGTATAATTTTTTGAGGGGGCAGCATTATCCAACAGTAATATTAATTAGAGATTAGCGTATCAGATAAAATTCTTGGAGTAATAAAAATCAACAGTTCTTGTTTTTCATTACTACTGACATTGCGCTTAAATAGACGCCCGAGGTAGGGAATATCGCCAAAAAATGGCACTTTATCAACAGTATTGATGCTATTTTGTTGATAGATACCACCTAAAACAATGGTTTGACCATCGGCAACTAGCACCTGCGTAATGAGCTCAGTCGTGTCAATAATTGGCACGGTTTCAGCAGTTGATACTGCCGCACCAGCTACAGAATCTTGCGTGATTATAAGATCCATAATAATACGATTATCTGGTGTTATTTGAGGCGTTACATCAAGCCGTAATACCGCCTCTTCAAATTCTATTGAAACCTCTCCATCGGTAGTCGTTTGATAGGGAATCGACTGACCAGACTCTATACTCGCTTGCTGCTTATCACCCGTTATGACCTTAGGTTGTGACACAATTTCAGCAGAACCATTACTTTCAAAGGCTGAAAGTTCTAGATCTAACAACACATTACTGTTCAAAAAACTTAATGCTATTGTACCGGCTGTATTTGGCGCGGCTAAATTTACAATGTTGTTGTTAACAGAATTCACTATATTAGCCGGCCCACTAAGAGAAGGACTTAGTGAATCTAATGAACCACCTATAGTAGTTAAGCCACCACCATTTTCACTGGCCGCGCTGCCACCCCAGCGAACTCCAATCTCTTTGCTGAAGGTGCTATTGGCAATAACGATTCTAGATTCAATTAACACCTGCCTAATTGGCACGTCTAGCTTTTCAATCAAAGCTAGAAACTCAGTGATTTTGGACTCGGTCTCGGTCAATATTATCGAGTTAGTGCGCTCGTCAACAATAGCGGCACCACGATTGGATAAAATACCCGCTGTACTTTTTGAACCTTCATCTTCTGCACCTGTAGAGCCAGATGACTTGAAAAGCTCAAAAATATCACTCGCACTTGCATAGCGTATTCGAATAAATTCTGTGCGCAGTGGTGCCAACTCTTCCAGTTGGTTACGAGTCTCGATCTCTTGACGCTCGCGCTCGGCTATTTCGGCGGCTGGGGCAACTAAAAGCACATTACCCACTAAACGTTTATCTAAACTTTTAGACTTCAACACAAGCTCAAGAGCCTGATCCCAAGGGACATTATCTAGACGTAAAGTAATATTGCCTTGAACTGTATCGCTTGCGACTAAGTTCAAGCCGGTTACATCCGCGATAATTTCTAAAACCGCACGCACCTGAATATCTTGGAAGTTTAACGATAACTTTTCACCCACAAACTTAAAGCGATCTTGACGAGCAGCAGCTTGTGCTGGCGTTAACGAGTTGACGGTGATTACATATTGATTATCTGCCTGATAGGCCAAATAGTCATATTCACCAACTATATCTATAGCAATCGTGGTGTTATCACCCTCACTGATAGATTCAATAGTTTTGACTGGGGTAGCAAAATCTAGCACGTCGAGGCGACGCTGAAGATTTGCAGCAATATTGGTATCAGAAAAGTTAACAACAATTCCAGAAGCACTCTTTTCAATATCAACAGAGACTTTGGGATTAGAAATATTTAATAACACAGTACCGCCGCCATTTTCGGTGCGCCGAAAGTCAACTTTGGTGATTCGTCGCTCAGACTTATCAGTAAAAGATTGATTGTTGGTCGATGTACTTTTTTGACGGACGTAAGCTTTGTTGCCCTTGCTTCCGTCTATAATGGCAATGAGTGTATTACCCTCTATGGACGTTGAGTAAGTCGAAGGCGACGTTAAATTCATGATAAAGCGAGTTCTGTTGCCCGCCTCAAGTACAACAGCGCTTTGAGCATTGCCAAAAGATAGTGGGTATTTTTTCTGCGGCAAGCTACTGTCGACATTGTCAAAATCTAATACTATTCTCGCTGGCTGCTCAATGGCATAGCCTTTTGGTTGCGATGGAGGTTCGGAAAAAGTGGCTCGGACTTCAATTCGCTCTCCGGGTAACTCAGTAAACTGCAGATCATTTAAGGTAGCTGCAAAACTATTACTAGCACCGAATATCAACCCAAACATAATGATAAATGCACGTAAATATGCCATAACGTTAACCCTTTGAAACACCTTGCTTGTTATTATTAATAGAGTCATCAATTGCCTTCCAGCGTCTTCAGCTCAAGTATATTAGGCCTCTCTAGCCAGCCCTCGCCACTCGATACAATTTCAATTAGCTCAATTCTCGATTCGGAAAGACCTGTAATCTTGCCATGATTTGAGCCTATATAATTACCGGGCTTAATGCGCTCAATCGACCCATTGGGATCTCGCACTAAAGCCCAGATTAAGCCACTTTTCTGGACCGTTCCCACCATTGACAGACTAGCCAGATCAAATTGCTCTAAGCGCTCTTTTTGTCTTGAAAAATCGGGCTTAACGTTACTTGAAGAAATTATTAACTGTTGGAGCTCGGCAGTTACCGGGCGATCAAACGGACCCCTCAGACGATAAGCATCATAAATAAATGCCTCATATGCCTGTAATTTTGGCGCGGCCTCTACATTACCTGGAGGGCGTCGTTTATTTTCAGCAATAAAATCTTTTAGATCTTGATTCGAGTTAGATGAGCTACAACCACTCACAACACCTAATGAGATCAAAGCAATAAATAGCCATTTAAAATTAGACATAACTACTGCCCACCCTCGTCAAAAGACAAATAACGATACGTTTTGGCTAGGACTACCATTTGTAGTGCCGACCCACTAACCTCAGTAACCGTATAATCATGCAGTGTTACTATTCGAGACATACCTGCAATACTACTAATAAATGTTCCGAAATTATGATACGTACCTTTAACAATAATCTCGATTGGCAACTCAACATAAACGTCGCCCACCGATTCAGGCTTTAGCTTAATACTTATAATTTCCAAGCCACTATTGCGCCCTTTCTCATCAATATCATCGAGCAGGCCCGGCACCTGCGTTTTTTCTGGCAACTGCGACACTAAAAACTCAAAGTCTTTTTCCATGCGCGCCATTAGCTGTATATATTGATCAAGCTTTGCCGCCTCTAGGGCTTTTTGTTGAAACGTTCGCTTGAGGATTACCTCCTCTGCAATTTGCTGATTTAGATTTGAATACTTATCTTTAATTAAGCCAAAGTAGGCGCCAGCAATAATTGCTGCAACCACTATAATCCAGACAACAGCTCGTCCAGCCAAAGGCCAAACGCCAATTCTAGACCAATCGATTTCATTTATATCGAGATTATTTAGCTGCTCTATTGTATCTTGTAAGGCCATAATAGTTACTTATCCGCCTCTTTGCTTAGCGCTGTAGCTTCAACCGAGAGGTCAAATTTATCTGCGATCACAGTTTTCAAATTAGGTGCTTCAAACCAATCAGATCGATCTAAATTTCTCATTAGAGTCGACACTCTATTATTAGACTCAGTGATACCTTGAACTGAAAATTTATCACCTTTGCGATCGAGCTTACTAAAATAGAGCCCCTCTGGTACCGCGCGCACAAACTCGTCAAAATATCGTACAACTAGAGGTCTATTAAATTGTAAATCTTGAATAATTGTTATGCGCGTCTCTAGCTGCTCGCGTCTTTTTCTTAACGTTACTATCTCTTTGACTTTATTTTCCAACTGAGCAATTTCAGCGGCTAACAAATCATTTCTTTGTTTCTGCGCATCTATTTGTGAATCAGTGTGATTGAGCCACAAGAATGCGATCAAGCTGGCAAATATTGATGCCAATACCAATATCGAGAAAAATTCTCGCTTTTTCTCTTGACGATATTCGTCACGCCACGGCAATAAATTAATATTTGACATTAACTAAAGCTCCTCAAGGCTAAGCCCGCTGCAATCATCATTGATGGGGCATCATTAGACAGGGCAGTCGCATTTACTCTAGAGGCAACTGACATACCCGCAAATGGATTAGCAACAGAGGTTTTAGTGTCTAAACGATCTTCTATTATTTCTGCTAAACCCTCTATGGAAGCCACTCCCCCCGCCAATATTATTTGGTCAACTTTATTATATTGGCCACCTGCAAAGAAAAATTGCAGTGAACGCGTCACCTGCTGGACAACAGAATCTTTAAAGGGGGACAATACCTCAGCATCGTAATCTTCAGGCAACCCACCTTGTTTTTTGGCCAAACCTGCCTCTGTAAAGGATAGACCATAACGACGCTGAATTTCTTCAGTAAGATGTTTTCCGCCAAATAATTGTTCGCGGGTGTAGACGGTCTGCCCATTCAACAAAACACTCAAGGTCATCATCGTCGCACCAATATCTATAATTGCCACTAACGGATTATCTTGATCAACCCAATCTTGCGCAATAAGTGGGTAAGCGCGTTCAATTGCATAAGCTTCGACATCAACTACTTTTGGATGTAGACCAGAGCTTTCTAAAACACTGGCTCTAAGTTCGACATTTTCGCGCCGACAAGCGGCTAACAATACTTTTACCTGTTCTGGATTGTCGTCGACGACGTCTAGAACTTCGAAATCTATTGAAACCTCATCGAGAGGGAAGGGAATATATTGATCGGCTTCAATGGTAATCTGTGCTTCTAGTGCTTCTTCATCCATACCGGCAGGCATATCGATAACCTTGGTAATTACTGAAGAGCCGGCAACAGCCACCGCGGCATCTTTAAGTTTGCACTTTGATTGGATGATAACTTGACGAATGGCATCAGCTACAGCACCCTCATCACTGATATTTTTTTCAATCACCGAGCCAATAGGCAGCGCTTTTACCCCATAACTTTCGACTCGATAGCTATTGCCATGACGTGAAAGCTCTAAAAGCTTTACGCTGGTTGAACTGATATCTAAGCCGATCATGGCTTTTACTTTGCGTTTAAAGAAATTCATAAGCTCTTTTTCTATCTATTTCCGCAACTTAGGCGATCTTTATGTTATAGCACTTTAACTTAATCTTGCAACAACACAGTTCACATATAAAGTACGAAAATGTCGTATAATCAATATACTTAATATAATTCAGCTCTAAGCCATTAATTAATATGGAGAAATTTAAAATTAATAAAAAGTTGCTTAATTTTACAATATGGGCATTTTTCTTGGTATCCATGGGAGTCACAGCAGGACTTTCCGGAATTTACCTGCTGCTCAGCCCAAATTTACCGGCAATTGACTCTTTAAAAGAAGTTGAGTTGCAAACCCCATTACGCGTTTATTCCATTGATGATAAATTAATTGGCGAGTTTGGCGAGAAGAGACGCGACCCCATCTCCATAAATGAAGCCCCTCAGGCACTCATAAATGCCATTATTTCAGCTGAAGATGATGGTTTTTATCAACATAACGGCGTTGATATAAAAGGCTTGTTAAGGGCAATTTCACAACTAGCCTTATCGGGAGAAATCCAAAGCGGTGGCAGCACTATTACTATGCAAGTAGCAAGAAATTTTTTCTTATCTCGCGAGCAAACTTTTTCGCGCAAGTTCAATGAGATACTGCTAGCACTGAAGATAGAACGCTACTTATCGAAAGCCGAAGTACTAGAACTATACTTAAACAAAATATATCTTGGCAATAGCGCATACGGCGTAAAGGCCGCAGCTCAAGTTTATTATGGCTTAACGCTACCGCAGTTATCATTAGCACAAACAGCTATGATTGCAGGCCTTCCTAAAGCCCCCTCCACTTACAACCCAATCATTAACCCTAGCCGCGCACTCATCCGCAGAAATTGGATTTTACGACGTATGGCATCGTTGAAAAAAATCACTGAAGACGAGCTGCTGGCAGCCTTAAGCGAGCCCGTAACTGCGCGCTTCCACGGACAGCATCTAGATATTGATGCGCCCTATATTGCAGAGGCAGCTCGCGAATACGCACTCGAAATGTTTGGCGAGAAGGCCTATATTAACGGTTATAAAGTCTACACCACGGTCGACAGTCAATTGCAACTGCGCGCACAAAAATCGATTGTCACAGGCTTACTTAATTACGACAAAAGACACGGGTATCGAGGCCCAGAAGATCAATGGGACCCGACGCTTTTAGAGCTGTTAGACCAGCTTGAAAACGCGCAGGAACTGGGCTCGGAGAAACTTAAAAACGTCAACCTTCTACCCTGGCTGGAAAGGCTAAAGCAAATTCCTAACTATGGGGGTCTCAAGCCTGCAGTCGTAGTTCGAATAGGCGAAAAACAGATATCGGCACTAACGGCATTAGGTGCTACCGTTGACATTGCCTGGGAAAACGGGCTCAGTGAAGCCAAACTCTTTGTAAACGAAAATTTCGCACGCAAAGCGCCCGAGTCACCAAAAGACGTGACAGCAATAGGCGATGTTATTCGCATCTACCAAAACGAAGACCAGCAATGGTACTTCAGCCAAGTTCCCAAGGTAGAGTCAGCCCTTGTCTCGATTGATCCTTACGACGGATCGATTAACGCTTTAGCCGGTGGCTTCGATTTTGCGCACAGCAGCTTCAATAGAGTTACCCAGGCAAAACGTCAACCAGGCTCCAACTTTAAACCCTTTATTTATGCTACGGGCTTCGAGAATGGTCTTTCACCCGCTACTACACTCAATGACGCCCCTATAGTTATTGAAGATGTTGGCCTCGAGGGGGCTTGGCGACCTGAGAACTCTAGCGGAAAATTTTATGGACCAACTCGGTTGCGAAAAGCACTGTATCTATCTCGAAATCTTATCTCTATTCGGCTGCTGCGTACGATAGGCATCAGTAAAACCATTGAATCAATGGCTCGCTTTGGCATGGATACTAAAGCCATGCCTCGAAACCTTTCGATGGCTCTGGGAAGCTATGTGATGTCACCACTTGAAGTGGCAACGGGTTACAGCGTTTTTGCAAACGGCGGCTACAAAATTGAACCTTATTTAATTCACCATATCCGCGACCGCAATGATGAGATCTTATTCAAAGCTTCACCATTAGTTACCCCTGACAGACAAGCATTGTCGTTTAAAACAACCCAAGAAGCAGACCTCGCTGCAGATTCACCATCAGCCTTAAAATTGATACCTACCGACCTACTGCCCTTAGATATAACAAAACAAGAACAGGCGGCCTCGAGCACGATCGTGTCGGCATTAGATGGCGTTATTAATATCTCTGAGGCACCCGGGGTATTTATTGTAGATTTAGAAGGTCGACCAGCAGCTAGAGTAATGGATGAGCGAGTCGTTTATATGATGAACTCTATTATGCGCGACGTAGTAAAACGCGGTACAGGAACACGTGCGCAGGTGCTAGGTCGCAACGATCTCGCAGGCAAAACAGGAACTACAAATGGTCCAATAGACGCCTGGTTTTCTGGCTTCAACGATCATACTGTGACGACTACATGGGTTGGCTTTGATGATAATAGCAAACTAGGTAGAGGCGAATATGGAGGCATCTCAGCGCTGCCCATCTGGATAGATTACATGCGATTGGCACTTGCTGACGTGCCCGACACTGTTCGGCCACAACCTAATGGTATTGTTACAATAAGGGTCAATGCAGAGACTGGCGAACGCGCTCGGTTATCTGACCCCAATGGCATTTACGAGCTATTTTTGGAAGAAAATACTCCGGAAGAATTAGAGGCTGTTGAAATTATCACTATTGACAATAACATAGTCGCTCCTGAGGATTTGTTTTAAGGGGGCTATAAATCTGATTCTGAAATAAACTATTGCGGATTGTACCCGCAAAAAAAACCGAAATAACTTGTTCGCTTGAACAGATTATTTCGGTTTAAATATGCTTTTAAAGGGGCGCTTAGCTATAAGCTTTGTCGGTATTGCTTATGCTTTATGCCAGTGCTTTATGGGGTAACTAAGCTTTATTACTAGTACGTCCAGCAAAACGCTTATTAAAGCGATCGACACGACCACCGCTGTCTGCTTTTTTCTGCTTGCCCGTATAAAAAGGGTGACAAGATGAACAAACATCAAGATGGATATCTTTCGACCTTGTCGATGCTGTTTTAATAATATTACCGCAACTGCAAGTTGCCGTCATCTCACCGTAATTCGGATGTATTTCAGATTTCATATTTGTATTCTCTATTTTTTTGCCACCGCCACTTGATCTGCAAATAAGTCTATTTACTTTACTAACTAAAGCAAAAAACCTGCCGAGCACGGTCAGCGCTACTTAAGGGGCGGCAAGTTTATCAGGTTTTGATTTCAACTCAAGACAAATTAAAGCCCCGTCAAACTAAACCTGCAGTTGAGCTATTTATGGGGTGTGTTCTATTTTGGCAAGCGGGACTTTTGCAAGATCACTAAGGTCTGCAAGGCTTTGCTATTTCATCGTCGCTTAACAATATGAGTTAAGGTTTACTTGCGACCAATGAGTTAATACGCAGCGCTCTATGCTTAATGTCTGATTAAGAGCATCGCATCACATGATTTGATGGAGACCGGCCTAAAGCTAACAGCTACTTCTGAGACAGCACCGGCATACGGAGCTTTGAGGCTGGCGAGCACAAGTGGCAACCGCCTAAACTGGCAACCCCCAAGAAGTGTTGGTATTGCTTGCGCGAGTGCATACAAGCGACTATTTTAGGCTAACCATTCTCGAGAAATAAAAGAATAACTATTTGTAATCGTCCTCCAAACACTTAAACTCTTCCACTTTTGAGAGCCAACTATTAAAACTCTAATTAAAATAGCAGTCTCTTCACCACTGCGGAAATTATTTGACTACACATCAGATCAAGTAGATAAGATTGTGCCCGGAACACGAGTATCTGTGCCTTTTGGACATCAAAAAGCTATCTTAGGTATCGCTATTTCTGCAACATTGGTGGAGGCTGCCCCGGCGGCGGGCAGCCTATTCACTAACGTGCCAACCAAGCAGACCAACAAACCAACACATAAACTGCGCAGCATTCATCATACTCTTGAGGCTAATCCGGTTTTGAGTAAGGAATTACTCGCATTATGTCGCTGGTGTGCCGATTATTATCACTACCCCCTTGGCGACACCTGCCAACTAGCACTGCCGGCGATACTCCGCAAACCGGTATCTATGCCGAAAAACAAACAGCTATTTTGGGTGTTAAACAGCGCGGGCGCGGCGACACTAGACGCGTCTTTGGTGCGGGCGCCAAAGCAACAAAAAGCCCTCGTTCTATTCAAGCAATTAAAAAAAATAAACCAAAATCAATTACAGCAACACGACATTAATACAGCCACAATCAAAGCCCTGCACACAAAAAAACTGCTCGACAAGCAGGAGTTTAGCGAAGTGTTTTCACCCCTAAACAGGCCAAGCACGCTATTAAAAGAGAACGCTTTATCGCTTAATTACGAGCAGAAAGTTGCCTTAGATAGTATTGTATTTGATCAATTCAACGCCTATCTATTAGACGGCATAACTGGCAGCGGCAAAACTGAAGTTTATCTCCAAGCGATTCACAGTGTTCTCAACGACAATAAACAAGCACTAATACTGGTGCCAGAAATTGGCCTTACACCTCAAACGGCAGCCCGCTTCCAAAATCGCTTTAATGTGCCCGTCGCAACGGTTCATTCCGGCCTCAGCAAGCTACAGCGCTTTAAAGTTTGGCAGGCAATCAAACACAACCAATACCCTATCGTTATTGGCACGCGCTCAAGTGTTTTTTCGCCACTCAATAACCTTGGCTTGATTGTCGTCGATGAAGAACACGACCTGTCATACAAGCAACAAGACGGAGTCAGGTATTCAGCGCGCGATCTTGCCATCGTGCGCGCACAAAAGCTCAACATCCCACTTATCCTAGGTAGTGCCACACCCTCCCTAGAGACTCTAAACAATGCTTTAAGTGGTCGCTACCAGCATCTCACCCTGCGTCGGCGTGCACAGACTCAGTCACTACCCACAATTAAATATATAGCGAGCACAAACGCTGGACTTGGCGAGGAGGCCATAACGGCTATTCGACAAACGCTTGCAAGAGGCCAGCAAGTTCTAGTTTTTATTAATCGCCGCGGCTATGCACCGACACTTATTTGTCAAAATTGTAAATGGATGAGCCAATGCAGTGCCTGCGATAACCGTATGACGCTCCATCGCACTCAGCCAAAAATGCATAACACAAGGCAGTACTTACATTGCCATCGCTGTGATTACCGAACCGGCGCGCCCACTAAGTGCCCCAACTGTAATAGCTCTCAGCTCAGTTTTTTAGGGTCGGGCACACAGCGCGAGGAAGAAGTCTTAGAAAAGATATTTGTCGATACTCCAATTTTACGCATTGATAAAGATAGCACCTCGCAAAAAGGGCGACTAGAAGAGCTATTCCAACAGGTCAACACTGGCAAACCCTGTATTTTAGTAGGCACACAGATGCTGGCTAAAGGCCATCATTTTGCTAACTTGGGCCTAGGCATTATTTTAGGGCTAGATCAAAGCTTTTTTAGTAGCGATTTTAGAGGTGCTGAACGCATAGGCCAATTGTTGACACAAGTGTCTGGGCGCATCGGGCGAGAAGACACCAGTGACGACATCTCGCAAGTACTTATCCAAACACAGTTTGAAGACCATCCGTTACTGCAACAACTACTAAAGCAAAATTATTACGAATTTGCTAAAACATTACTTAGCGAACGCCAACTAACAGCAATGCCTCCCTATCAATTTATCGCTATTATTCGCTGCCATTCACCACGTGCCGAGCTCGCTCAAGAGTTTTTACAGCAAGCGCGCCACCAGGCAGAAAGCATTATGCCGCCACACCCCAACTTACAATATTTAGGCCCGATGCCGGCCACGGTAGAAAAGCGCGCTAATCGCTATCATTTTATACTGCAAATAAAATCATCCTCTCGCCTTGAACGGCAGCAGCTACTTAAACAATTATGCCAACAGCTAGAAATCAATAAGCAGTCTAATGACTTACATTGGCTTGTTGATATTGACCCCCAAGAATTTTAAAAGCCTACTTTAAAAGCCTTTATAATCTTGACTCATACACGTAGAATCGAGCGTTATCGAGAACTGCTGAAGACTAATTAAAAAATACTAATGACAAAAGACTACACATCGAAAAAACGCAGTCCACAACGAAACAAAACGAGTACTAAGCCTCGCTCTAATCGCCGACAATCTAGAACGCCTAACCGGGCACCAGCTTGGGCATGGATCGTCATTGGGTTGCTGGTGGCCGCCTTGGTAAGCTTGTTGTTGTTTTTAGCCAACAGGTCTGACGCCCCCTCAGTATCGAATGCAAAGCCCGCGAGCGCCGCTGTGCCAACAGAAACTCCGACAGCCCAACCACGCTTCGATTTTTATGAAATTCTCAAGGAGCGAGAAGTAACTGTTCCCGATCGTTCAGCTGAGATAAGAGCTTCTGTCCCCGACGATATTAATTACTTCCTTCAAGCCGGAGCATTCAGAAGCGACCAAGATGCCAACAAATTGCGTGTAGAACTATTGCTGAGTAATCTGGAGACGAATATTGAACCTAGCACTAAAAATGGGCAAACCTGGTATCGCGTCATCACCGGCCCTTTTGAGACGCGCTCAAAAATGGCAAAAGCAAGGAGCGTACTCGCCTCCCAAGGCATGAGTCCTTTATTGCTCAAACGCAAGAAACAATAAGTTTGATGCCTGACTCGCCAACTAGTTAAACTTGCATTTTATACACTAACCCCCATTATTATTAGCTCACTGCAAATTATTAGCCATAAATACATCTTAGCGAGCTTTCTACAAACACTATTACTATAAACAATAGGAATTTATTTTGGAACAATACCGAGGAACTACCATCGTATCAGTCCGGCGCAATGGCAAAGTAGTCATTGGTGGTGACGGCCAAGTGTCGATGGGTAGCACAGTCATGAAAGGCAACGCTCGCAAAGTAAGACGTTTATACAATGACAAGGTGATTGCAGGCTTTGCCGGTGGTACCGCAGATGCGTTCACTTTGTTTGAGCGCTTTGAAGCAAAATTAGAAATTTATAATGGTCAATTGACAAGAGCTGCCGTAGAACTTGCAAAAGAATGGCGAAGCGACAGAGCCTTAAGAAAGCTAGAGGCACTCTTAGCCGTCGCCGACAAAGATGCCTCGTTAATTATTACGGGTAATGGTGATGTCATTCAACCCGAGGATGATTTAATCGCGATTGGTTCAGGCGGTCCCTATGCACAATCTGCTGCTCGAGCTCTGCTTGAAAACACCGATCTTGATGCAACTACAATCGCCAAAAAGGCACTGACGATTGCCGCTGACATTTGCGTATACACTAATCATAACCATACCATTGAAGAACTTATTATCGAAGAATAATAGCCTTTCATCTATTATTTACACGCTTACTACTACAGAGATTTTTCATGTCCTCAATGACTCCCCGTGAAATTGTTCACGAACTTGACCAACATATTATCGGACAACACAATGCTAAACGGGCCGTTGCTATTGCACTGCGTAATCGCTGGCGGCGCATGCAGGTGAGTGTTGAACTGCGAAATGAAATAACGCCTAAAAACATATTGATGATTGGACCCACGGGCGTCGGCAAAACAGAAATTGCACGCCGTCTAGCGAAGCTTGCCAATGCGCCGTTTATCAAGGTAGAGGCAACAAAATTTACTGAGGTTGGCTATGTAGGTCGCGACGTCGAATCGATTATTCGAGACCTTGTCGACATGTCTATTAAGATGTGTCGCGAGCAACAAGTAGAAAAAGTTAAACAGCGTGCAGCCGATAGTGCCGAGGATAGAGTTTTAGACGCCTTATTGCGTCCCGCTCGTGACGAGACTTCAACAGCTGAAAGTAATGACAAGGTAAATAGTACTCGGCAACTGTTCAGAAAAAAATTACGTGAAGGCGAGCTTGACGATAAAGAAATTGAGATAGAGATTGTCACTAGTAGAGTAGGTGTTGAAATTATGGCGCCTCCGGGCATGGAGGATATGACAAACCAATTACAAAATATGTTTTCATCACTCGGCAACGAAAAAAGTAAGACGGTTAAACTACCTATAAAACAAGCTCTCAAGCAGTTGTGCGACGAAGAAGCCGCAAAGCTTGTTAATCAAGAAGAAATTAAAGTACAAGGTATCGAAGCTGCCGAACAAAATGGTATTGTTTTTATTGACGAAATAGATAAAGTCGCCAAACGCAGCGAAGGTAATGGCGGCGATGTATCTCGCGAGGGCGTTCAGCGTGACCTACTACCTTTAATAGAGGGCTCCACCGTTAGCACGAAACACGGCATGATCAAAACTGATCATATTTTGTTTATTACCTCTGGGGCTTTTCATGTCGCTAAGCCTTCGGATTTAATCCCAGAATTACAGGGTCGACTGCCCATTCGTGTTGAACTCGAAAGCTTATCTTCAGCTGATTTTAAACGCATTTTAACCGAGCCCTACGCCTCGTTAACCAGGCAACAAATTGCTCTAATGAAAACCGAAGGTATCGACATTATCTTTACCGATGACGGCATAGAAAAAATCGCAGTTACGGCCTGGGAAGTTAACGAGCGTACCGAGAATATTGGTGCACGACGACTGCACACTGTTATGGAGCGATTAATGGAAGATATTTCATTTAACAATGGCACAAATAACGAGTCAACGATTACCATCGATGCAAACTATGTAGAAGAACATCTTGGTGAACTCGCTAAAAATGAAGACTTGAGCCGATTTATATTATGAGCACATTAAAACCTAGCAAGGTGCATCTTCATAAAGAGTCGAAAATACTCGAACTAGTGGTTGATGGAGACACCTACCAACTTCCAGCCGAGTTTCTGCGCGTACATTCGAGATCTGCAGAAGTCACTGGACATGGTCCGGGGCAAGAGGTGTTAGTCGATGGAAAAATACATGTCGGCATTGAGAGCATGAAAGCTATCGGTAACTATGGCTTACAAATTGTCTTTGACGACGAACATGACACGGGCATTTACTCCTGGGGATATCTCATCGAGTTATGTCTGAGTCAACAAGATATGTGGAATATATATCTACAGAGGTTGAAAGATCAGAAAAAAAATCGAGACCCACATACCAGCGTGATTCAGTTTTCTCCTTAACTCAAGCATTGGCACCTTTAGCCCTTAAATCGACGAGAAAACGCCATAAGGACCTGCCAATATCGAGAAATTTTTGGGGTAGGAGGTGCCGTTAAGGCAAATACAGTTCGTATTGGCATCGAGGTAAACAGACACCCTAGTTAAACAAAGCATTTTAGTTTCGCAGTCGTGTTCCTCGGTATTTTTATCCCCGTCGTAAACATTGCTATTACAGACGTAACGGCAGCAGGCATAATATTTATAGCTTAAAAAAAGACAACAAGTTTTGTTTAAAACTTTTTAACAAGTATGTATCACGTATTTCGTTAATATCAATATCATAGCTTCCCGGCTCTAGATCTTGAGCAATTTCAATTTTTTCGACCTCATTTAGACGCTTCTTACCGGAGTCAACAAGGGCTTGTTTGATCAAGTCATCTTTGGCAAGATCTAACAACTTGCGCTTTTTAAGCGGTTGCTTAAATTCGTTTAATAACAGCATAACTTTTGGCTTTAAGCGCCGTTCAAAATTTTGCTCGATGACGATACCAACTTGCCCCGTTGTCAACTCTACTAAAGTACCCGTTGGATAGAGGCCAATCGCACGAATGAACTCTACTACTAGATCTTCTTGAAATTCTAATCCCCGCGATTCATACAAATGCGAGACAGCTTGCGATGGTGCTATAGGGTTGCTTACACCTCGAGGATTGGCCACCTCATCATAAAAGGTGACTATTCCGGCAATTTTACCTAAAAGTGGAATATTATCGCCTTTTAAATGCCGAGGAAAACCACTGCCATTGATGCGCTCGCAGTGAGTTTTTACAATGGCTACAACACGCGGCTCTACACCCGATATTTTTTTTAGTATTTCCACACTTTTATCAATGAAGCCCTCAAATTCAGCCTGCTCTTGTGTGGTCCTATCATCATCCAATAAAAGCTCGCGACGAATATGAGTCTTGCCCACATCTTTAAGTAAAACAGCTAAGGCGAGCGTATCTAATTCAGACTTTGCCAAACCAATATGACGCCCCAGCAAAATAGCCCAGACCGCAGAACGTACAGCATGCCCATAGGTATGTTCATCAGTATCACGAATACGTGATAACCATGTAAACGCATCGGGGTTGCGCAATATACTATCAACCATCGAGCCCGCAACACGTTTGGTTTCATGAACAGAGGTGACATTACCACTACCCACTTGAACCATAACCTTGCCGACAGCGCCAAACACTAGCTGGTGCAATTCACGAGCTCGCCTCGCCTCTTTTTCAAGCGACTCTTGCTTCGGATAGGTGGTCGAATTAACTTTAAGCGGCAGCAAGGATGAGCTTGATGGCTGCTTAACCTTATGATTAGAATCTCGACTTTTTTGCCTAGGATTTAACGATGCTAGATTGGCTGTTGCGGGTGCGGCACCTTTAGTGACGTCGACATAGACATAGTTGCAGTGTGTTTTTAACTGTTTAGTTTGATCGATGTCGTGAACATAAAAACCTTGTATAGGAAATGGAGTTTGTGTCCAGGGGCGATCGAGTCCCGACACAAACATCCCAATAGTAACTTCGGCTACATTAATTTTTATTTGCTTAACACCCAAAATCATCTACCTCAACATCTGAGTTAAAAAAAGTATAAATATCCACAATATTATTGTTTTTATCTAAAAATTTCTAAACTGCCCCTTTTTGAAGATAACTACGCTTCTTTTTTTAGCTTTTTCAATCTAATGCTGTTGTCACACTTCTCATTGTGGCTTCAGTGAGAGGATAACTCTCAGTTAGAAGATAGCTCTGCGACCGCCTCAAAAAAAGCGCCTACATTCTCGGGCTTTGCCTGTGGCGTGACGCCGTGACCTAAATTAAAAACATGCCCACTACCGCTGCCATAGGCTTTTAATATTGAGGCTACTTCTTGACGAATTCTAGTAGGATTTGTATATAGTATAGCCGGATCCATATTACCTTGTAGAGATACGCTATCGCCAACGCGCGCGCGCGCCTGAGCAATATCTGTCGTCCAGTCGAGACCCAGGCAATCTGCACCCGTATTAGCCATCAACTCAAGCCACTGCCCACCACCTTTGGTAAACATAATAACCGGCACTCGTCGCCCTTCATGCTCTTTTATCAAGCCATCTATAATGCGCTGCATGGGGCCTAGAGAATACGTTTGGTAGGCTTCATATGAAAGAGCACCCCCCCAAGAATCGAATAATTGTACGGCTTGGGCGCCCGCTTTAATCTGCGCATTTAAATAATCTGTGATCGAGGCGACTAGTTTATCGATCAGTAACTGAAAGACTTCAGGATGCTGATACATTAACGCTTTAGTTTGCGCGTAGTCCTTACTCGAGCCTCCTTCAACCATATAGGTTGCCAATGTCCAAGGGCTACCAGAAAAGCCGATAAGCGGGACCTTACCCGCTAATTCACGCCTAATAAGGGATACTGCATCGGTCACATAAGACAAATCTTTAGCTGTATTAACAATGGGCAAGGCCTCAATATCGGCTGCAGTTGACACAGATTTTCTAAATCGTGGCCCCTCGCCCGCTTCAAAGTATAAGCCTAAGCCCATGGCATCAGGGATTGTCAAAATATCCGAAAACAAAATAGCGGCATCAATTTCTGGAAAGCGATCTAATGGCTGCATCGTCACCTCACAAGCCATTTGAGGATTACCACACAGGCTCATAAAATCCCCAGCCTTTGTTCGCGCGGCCCTATATTCAGGTAGATAACGTCCCGCCTGACGCATCATCCAAACTGGCGTTCTATCTACAGGCTGACGCCATAATGCACGTAAGAAGCGATCATTTTTTAACTCGGGTGTAGACTCGGGCATAGGACAAAAATATCTGGTTATAAGTGAATTTACATTGTACTTGCTAAGCACTAAATTCACCATAATAAGTCCACTTCTGGTCATACCAGCAATACTTGTTCTTAGTTATCTGTCACACTCGATTATTAATAATTACAATGTACTAATAGGTCGACGGCATCCGCAAAGTTGACTCTTCACAAGGCTGGTCATAAAACAAAAAACATGGATATTTTCTTTCGCATTATAGATATTTTATTTCCTATTTTTAGTATTGTTGCTTTAGGATTAATTTACGGCAGACAATTTAAACCCGACATGAAGGTCGCTAACCTGCTAAATATGGAGGTTTTTGTACCCGCACTGATTTTTTCAGTATTAGTTGGCCAATCGGTCGATGTTAGAGAATATATTCCACTCATCATTGCGGGCTTATTTATCGTCATCGGCTCTGGCATTCTAATTTGGCCCATCGCTAAATTCTTTAATATCAGCATGAAAACCCTAGCGCCAACGATGATGTTTAATAATTCCGGCAATATGGCATTACCCTTAATGGTATTGACCTTTGGCGAATCAGCACTGCCTATTGCGATGATATTATTTCTTGTAGGAAACACGCTTCATTTTACACTTGGGACTGCCTGGCTAAATAATAATGGGCACAGCAGTTTACGCTCAATGATTTCACCGCTAACAATAGCGACGTTGATTGGCATTGTATTGGGTGCCAGTGGTATCGAAATGAATAAAACCCTCTTTTTACCTATAGAGCTAATGGGTCAAATTGTGATTCCACTGATGCTATTTAGCTTAGGCGTAAGACTTGCAAGCTCATCATTCAAAACATTTAAAGTTGGCATAATTGGCGGGCTTGGTTGTCCAGCGACCGGGCTTATCTTGGTTATTATCCTTTTACCCATCTTTGAGCTGATGCAAATAGAATTAACGAAAATGGAGGTAGGGGCTTTATTTTTATTTGGTGCGCTACCGCCAGCTATTCTTAATTTTATGTTTGCAGAGCGCTACAACCAAGAACCCGATAAAGTTGCATCTATTGTTATTATTGGCAATGCACTATCGCTAGTAACACTGCCTCTAGTATTAGGCTATGTTCTACCAAGATTTACCTAGATGCCGGCCACACTTAGGCTTGAATTTTTTGACGAATATCCATCCACACTTTGCCCAGCATATTCTCACCTCGCTGGTCTCGACCGACGCCCCAATAGTGATCGTACAGTGAGGTTTCGACCAAAAGGGTGTCGCCAGTTTCTAACAAGGATTCTCTCACCGAAGAATACTCGGCGGTGATTCTATAAAGTGCGCGCGTCATCCACACTCGGCGCTTATGCTTCCAGCCTTTGACTTTTCTTTTAAAACGCCTAGTCCCAAGTTCATGGGCTTTTTGGCCAGTTTCAGCACTTAAGATTTGATCGACATAAGTCATGCCCTCAAATTTATGGGCTTGGTAATAATGCTCTGCACTCGGCCAACGATATTCTTCTAATTCGAATGGGCACGGGGCTATCGTCGATAAAAAACTCGTCTCATCAAGCCTCGAGAAACGCAGCGCATTTTCTAATGTGAGGTCGTGTTCTAGCAATTATTTAGCTTCCATAATTAATATACCGTTGTCGGTACTCAGATTAACTTTACTGAGAAAACTGTTTCCCAGCAACGTCACAGTCAAGGCATTATTTAAGCTGACTGACGCTGCAATATTATAGTAAGTTATTTCACCAATAGTGACTTTATTTAAATTTACCACGCGGATCTCGGCAATACCATTAGCCGTTTGAATACGGCTGGGAGTACCTTTTTCATAGTCGATATTTAAGCGCTTTGCTGTTGCTAAATTCATCGCGATCAAGCTTGCACCCGTATCGACAAGAAACTCAACGCCGCGGCCATTTATCTGGCCCCTTACCCAATGATGGCCACCACGCTTGCTGGTTACGCGCACAATTTTACTTTTGGCTTTTTTATATTGCCCACCAACTTGCTTAGATAGGCCTAAACGTTGGCGCTTACCATCAATTTCTAAGACGGCCTCTTTACTGCTTGCAGCAATCAACTTGACGCCAAATTTTTCTTTGCCTTTTTTGAGCAACACCTGTTCGCCATCAATAATCAGCAGCGCCGCGCCGCTAAACAAGCCCTTTACCGTCACACTATTTGCACTCGACGCAAAGCCTGAAAAACACATTAATAATGCCAATAAAATTAACCGAGTCCGCATACTCATAAGCATTCTTCCCTATTCAATAAAACCAAACGATAACGATCGACAATAGCAGGCCGGCATAAACTCCAGCCAATACATCATCAAACATAATGCCAAAGCCACCGTGAACTTTTTGATCTACCCACAGAATAGGCCAAGGTTTAATAATGTCGAAGAGGCGAAAAAATATAAAGCCTAACAGCAACAACAACCAATCTAGGCTAACACCCAACAAGGGTAAGGCCAACATTGTTAACCAAAAGCCAACAAATTCATCCCACACAATGGCAGGATGATCGTGCACACCCAAAGCAGTTGCAGTTACATTACATAGATAGATGCCTGCAAAAAAACTAGCGACAACGATAAGTAATTGCCATTCGAACAGTGTCGAGGAGAACATCAAATAGAGAGGAACAGCTGCCAAAGTACCGAAGGTACCGGGTGCTTTTGGTGCAAGGCCACTGCCAAAACCTAAGGCGAGCAATTGAGCTGGATGCTTTAATAACTCTGAAAAACTAGGTAGCAAAATGTTGGTATCCTTTATAACCCTGTAAAAGTGATGTGAGTTCTATTCTTTTATTTTTTTTACAACAATACACTTGATACTGATGTTTGGGCAAGTCTGGCGCAAGTACCTTACCAATCTGAGTGGCGACGATTGCTCCATTTTTTATTAGATCGTCTACTTTAGCCAGATACTTGTCTGGCACGGTAAAAGCAATTTGATAATCGTCACCGCCACATAGTGCATAAATTAATGCTTTGTCATCACCCACCAACGTTTTACACGCAAGTGAGACCGGTAGGCGATCGATATCTACAGCAATATCGACTTGGCTCGCAGTAGCAATATGTTGCAAATCGGCGAGCAAGCCATCAGAGATATCAATAGCGGCATGTGTAAAATTAATTATTTTTAACGCCGCCTTTATTTGCGGCTCGGGACAATAAAAGCGCTCGTGAAGATATTTTTTTTGGTGCGGGTCAATCGCATTAACGCCTGCATCATTGCTAATTAATGCGAGTGCGGCCGCGCCATCGCCAATACAACCCGTAACAAAAATATGATCACCGACTACAGCCCGATCACGCCTGAGCGCTCTACCCGTCTCAACGACACCGTGGACTTGCAAGGTGATGGTCATTGGTCCCTGCGTGGTATCGCCGCCAATGAGTTCACATTGATACTCTTCTGCGATATTTAATAGGGCCTCACTGAAGGACTCAATCCACGCGACGTCTGCAGTGGCCAGAGTTAACCCCAAGGTAAACCAAGATGGAGTTGCACCCATTGCCGCCAAGTCGCTTAAACAGGTACAAAATGCACGCGTAGCTATTTGATCGGGCTGCGCATCAGCAGGAAAGTGTCGCCCAGAAACCAATGTATCCATCGACACAACGAGGTGATGGTTTGCTGGAACAGATAATATGGCACAGTCGTCACCTATGCCTTTAATGACCGAAGTTGCATCGATAGAAGATGTTCGAGGTTTCAAAAACTGCTTGATGATGTCGAATTCTTTCAAAATAATGACACCATTAATGATAAGCCCGGATAAGAATCAATCATGCGGAGTGGTTACTTTTTTCGCGTTTTTTCTGCCTGTACTTCTACTGAGCGTAATTTAGGCGCCAACTGATCCAACACACCATTAATAAACTTAAAGCTATCGACAGCACCAAATTTTTTACCCAAAGACACCGCCTCATTAATAACCACTTTATATGGCACATCAGGGCGATAAGCAAACTCATACGCGGCCATCCGCAACAGTGATTTTGTAATGGCATCGAGTTCATTCAAGCTTCTATCTTGTAAAAACTCTTCATAGTGATTATCGAGTTCATCGGCAACCGCTGGTACTTTTTGTACCAGCTCATGTAAATAATCGGTGTCGACATGAGTCATATCATTGTCAGTTTTAAATTCTGCCTCAATGATATGCGGCGCGGTTTGCGTCATCTGCCATTGATACAATGCTTGCATGCCATAGTGTCGAGCTTTACGACGAGTTGCAGGTGACACTTTCATAATAATACCTAAACAATATTTTACTTTTATAATAGACTCAAGTTACTTAGCAGTGACGTTCGAGCTATTTTAGTAAAAATTACCAAAAAAAAAGAAAAAGCTATTTTATAAAGACTTTTTCCAATGCAGTAGCTCAGAGACTGCAAAAACTGCCTCTACGCCTTTATTAGCGATCGAATCATCAGCGCGGGCGCGGGCGTCGTCAATAGTATTGACACCTATCACCTCATTAATCACAGGCTTGTGAAAACGATCTGAAACTCGACTAAAACCATCAACGACTGTTTGAATGACCGAATCATCGTGGGTAGTACTGCCTTTTAGTACCACACCAAAAGCAATAATAGCATCTAAACTAGCATCGCTTTCAAACAAACAGCGAGCGGCGAAGGGCAGCTCTAAGGAACCCGGAATTTTATGTACCGAAATATCTTCTGGGCGCACATCAAGTGCCATCAATTCTTGCTGTGCCCTTGCAATCATTGCATCGACGCACTGTGGGTGCCACATCGCTGCAATAATGGCGATGCGCGCATTAGGAATCTTATGAAATTCACTAACGGGTTTGGGTAGATAACCTGCCATAATATTTTCCTAACGGTGACATGTATGCCGATTTTTTATTGCAAAACTAGCACTGCTTGTTAGCAGTACTATCAATAAAAGAAAAGCATCAAGCAACAACTATCTTTTGATCGGCGCAGTTATTTAGGCAGGGCTCTGTTCAGAATTACCCTCTGGGTTCTCGATCAAATCGACAACTTCTAAATCAAAACCTGAAATCGCAGAAAACTTATACGGTGCCGACATCAAACGCATTTTATTGACACCAAGCTCTCGTAAAATTTGAGCGCCAGTTCCCACTTGGCGATAAACATTATCTGTTGTTGCCTTTTTAGTTTTACCTTCCAACATTAATGCAATTGACTCTTCCATATCCACATTAGTTTGGTTGTAACACATTAGTACGACCACACCTTTTTGTTCTTTTTCAACCATGCTTAAGGCATCGTGAAACATCCATGGAGTAAAATCATCGTCGTCGCGCTGTAATGTTAGTACATCTTTAACCGCATCTAAAACATGTACACGCACCAAAGGGATATCTTCTGGAGCAATATCGCCTTTGTGTAAAGCAAAGTGTATATCACCGCTCGCCAAATCTTTAAAGGTACTTAAGTCAAAAGCACCATAACGTGTCTTCACTGATTTTTGACTCATTTTTTCAACGGTCTTTTCTTTTACAGAGCGGTAGTGAATTAAATCTGCAATTGTACCAATTTTCAAATCATGCTCGAGCGCAAATTTTCTCAAATCATCGAGACGTGCCATGGTGCCATCAGCGTTCATGATCTCGATAATAGCAGCTGCGGGTTCAAAGCCTGCTAATTTCGCCAAATCGCACCCGGCCTCAGTATGACCAGCGCGACTCAAGACTCCACCCGCTTGTGCCATTAATGGAAAAATATGCCCAGGCTGTACAATGCTATCGGCACTTGCGCTGCGACCTACCGCCGTGCGGATAGTGTGCGCGCGATCAGCTGCAGAAATACCTGTGGTGACACCCTCGGCCGCCTCGATAGATAAAGTAAAGTTAGTAGAGTATTGCGCTTGATTGTTATTGACCATCAAGGGTAAATCTAAGGTGCGACAACGGCTTTCGGTCAGCGTTAAACAAATAAGGCCACGAGCATGCGTTATCATGAAGTTAACATCTTCTGGACGCACATGTTCAGCGATCATAATAAGGTCACCTTCATTTTCGCGACCCTCATCATCCATTAGAATGATCATTTTACCCTGACGTAAATCAGCGATTAGCTCTTCAATTGTATTCATTTATCTATTTATTCCGAAAAAAATTTAGCAGGTGAGTGCTGGCAGTGTGCTTCTAGGTGGTGCTCTTTATTAGGTGTTAATCAGTTGATTTTGATCATTCATTAACTTTTTCAGCCGCTTTATCGCCAAGCAATAAGCGCTCTAAATAGCGGGCAATAAGATCAACCTCTAAGTTGACATGAGAGCCTGCTTGATAAGAACTCATAATTGTTTTGGACAAGGTCCATGGAACAATCGCCAGCTCAAATTCACAACCATTAACCGCATTCACCGTTAAGCTGGTGCCGTCGACGGTGATAGACCCTTTGTGGGCGATATATCGTGCCAAAGCTGTTGGCACCTTGAGCACAAAGCGCTCAGCTCTCGCGTCACTATGACGGCTAATAACTTCGCCAATACCGTCGACATGGCCACTCACTAGGTGCCCGCCTAAACGAGTTTGTGGCGTCAAGGCTTTTTCTAAATTAACTTGTTGGCCAAGCTGCCAATCTTTGATTGTCGTTAAGCTTAATGATTCTACAGATACATCAGCACAATAACCTAAAATACTAGAGTCCTCTACGGGTAACTCGACAACGGTTAAGCAAACGCCGTTGGTCGCTATAGAGTCACCTACTTGAACATCACTAAAATCTAATTCATCAGTGTTAATTTGAACCCGTAAGTCACCCCCACGCGGCTCTAATAAATTGACTGTCCCCATTGCCTCAATAATACCTGTAAACACAAATCACCTTTAATCAATAATAATTTATTTATTTGCTGTGCCAAATTTCTAAAGGCAAAACATATCATAAAACAGTAGCGAAATAGCCTGCAGGCCTTATACGGGCAGGAACTTTTTTGGTGTCTCCGGGGAGATAAATCGTCTACTAGGACCAATAACTCCCATACAAAAACTGCATTTAAAGCAGATGAGCAATCATTCTAGTATCTTGCCCAAAGCTGCGTTGATCAATTATTTTCAAGGTCTTCTTTTGCGACATTTTATCAAGGGGCAAATCGAACATTGGTCGTGCCTTATGACCCAAAAAGATCGGCGCCTGATAGATAACCAACTCATCAACCAACTCTTTTTGTAAAAAAGCGCCCGCTAATTTTGAGCCAGACTCGAGCAATACCTCATTGCAGTCGAGCTTTGCAAGTGCACTCAAAACCTCCGGCAACGATAGCTTATTGTCCTCATCTACACTCACACTAATCACCGAAAGATGATCACCTAATTCAAGTATGTTGGCGATCTTCGCCTGAGCAGCGTCAAAAGTTTGTCTCGAGACAATCAATAATGTTTTAGCATCTGGCTTTAATATAGCGGCATCTAACGGAATCTGAAGATGGGTATCAAGCAATACTCGCAGGGGAGGATTGGCTAACACTTCATCAACATTAGGCAGGCACAGCTGATCTTTGCGTATAGTTAGTCGACTATCATCTTGAAGTACAGATCCAATACCACTAATAATGGCGCAACTTGATGCCCGCCATTTTTGTACATCTGCACGAGCTTCACTGCCTGTAATCCATTGGCTTTCACCGCTAGCCATTGCCGTACGGCCATCTAAACTCGCTGCGATTTTACATCTCACCCAGGGTTTTTTAACCAGCATGCGCCGCACAAAACCTTTATTGAGGTCCTTAGCTTCTTGCTCTAGTAGCGGCCCGTCAACGCTTATGCCGGCATCGATTAGTGCCTGCAAACCCTGACCGGCCACCAGCGGATTGGGATCTTCCATCCCATAGACTGCTCGACTAATTTCAGCGGTAATTAATGCTTGAGTACAGGGGCCAGTTTTAGCCTTATGAACACAGGGTTCTAAGGTAACATAGGCTACAGCATTCTTGGTATTGTACTTATTTTTTCGGGCATCATTTATAGCATTAACTTCTGCATGGGCTTCTCCCGCGCGATGATGCCAGCCCTGACCAACTATATGCTCGACGCCGTTAGTTGTCGCCACTAAAACACAACCCACACAAGGGTTTGGTCTTGCGGTGTAACGGCCCTTTTTGGCTAGCTGTAAAGCGTAGGCCATCCATTTAATATCGTTCATACAAGATCATTCAAAGTGGTCGCCAACACTTAAGTGGCATTAACAGCAGTTAGTATTAGTAACTTTAAACTGGGGCAATAGATATCAGCATTACTTATTGCGATCGGGCAGTTGCTGCTGCAGACGATCAATTTCATCTTTAAATTCACTAATATCAGTAAAGCGTCGATAAACGGATGCAAAACGAACAAAGGCAACTTCGTCTAATTCTTGCAGTTGCAGCATTACTTTTTCACCGATAACTCGAGCAAGAATCTCGCGCTCGCCAGTGCTTTGAAGAAAATGCTTAATTTGGTCGATAGCCAACTCGACAGCTTCAGTACTTACCGGACGCTTTTCTAATGCCCGCGTCAAACCTGCTCGCAGCTTACTTTCATCAAAAGGTTCTCGAGATCCATCTTGCTTAATTACTCGAGGCATCAGCAATTCTGCAATCTCATAGGTCGTGTAACGCTCGTGGCAACCAAGACATTCGCGGCGCCTGCGCACCTGATTGCCGTCGGCCACAAGTCGCGAGTCAATCACCTTAGTATCTTCATCACTACAAAAAGGACAATGCATACATGAATCCGCACGAATAAAACGCGCATTCTAGCATAAAGATAACGTAAATATCCCTGTCTAATATTGACAAAGGTCACCCATTCATAACTGCGCAAGAATTAGCGATTAAAGAAATGATTTCGGTAATGCCACTAGATAAAAATGAATTTGGCGGCCTTAATCTATCATCTCCCGTCATTTGCATGAACAATTCATAAGACCGACGCTCGGAAACATCAACCGCACTATAGATTGAGCATAAAGCGTGAAGCCATCATTTTCTAATGCTTGGATAATTCGACCTGCCCATTACACCTCGCCGTTGCGCACTAAAACATCATCGTCATCCTCAGTAAAAACAGGTGTTTTATTATGACCAGTCTCTTTAGACACAAAACAGACCCTATAGGAGTTTTGCAACAAACTCGACACGCTTTCTGCATTGCCGTGTTTGTGGTCGCTCCGCCGTTTGTATTCGAAGTTAAAAATTGCTCTCGCTTGCTGAATGTTTTGTTGGGTCTTGCCATAAGTTTTCATCATTCAAATGTTCAACGGGGTGCCTGGTACTTTTTCGGCAACCTCTTTTATAGATAACCCCAACATATCGTCTTCTTTATAACCCGAGATGCGCTCAAAGCTCGAAGAAATATAGGGTAAAAAAAGTTCTTATCCATCGCTCAGCAACAGTCTGACGCGCTTCCGCCACAACCGCGCAAGCGCTCTTCACCTAACCTCAAGATCTGTTGCAGCAAATGTTTAGCGGCGATTTCGACTGACTAAATTATCACGACAGCCTGAACATTTTTTCTAGCTTATACTTCGTAAATAGTAGCGATAACATGTCGTGAAAAAGTGATGATACACTCCCGCAGTAAAGATTTAAGGCGACGAGCGTCGAGACCTGCATAGAGGCATCAATAGGTGTTGACTGCATAATTTCATCGACGCTACAGCCTAAGTCGTCGGCATAACTTTGCTCAACTAAAAATAAGGGGGAGGGAATCGTATATATGAATGAGCTCGCTCTGCGTCGATGAATTGATTAATTCAAGCAGTTTTTTTCTGCCATGTCCAAAATATTTATAATGGTCAAGCGACGTTTTCTATCCAATGAAAAGCTTGTGAGTGAACAATTTATTGCGGTGCAAACTTGTCAGCTTTCTCGTCAACGTTACTAGCGCTATGATTAAACAAAACAGCCCTTGATGTATCAAAAAGAGCCCTAAGGTATAGACGTAGCGGTATCACTACTTTACAAAAAAGCAAATTAACGTTTAAGTAAAGTTCATATAGAGTTGAAGCGGGCATTCCGTATAAAGGCTATTACAGAATGAGGGATTTTTTGAGGGGTTTACTGTAACAAAATGACTTTTACAATGTAATTATTAACCAAGAGTTACGCATACGTAAACTAAAAATGGCTCCAAAACAAAGCATTTTGTCGTTAGAGCCATTTCAAAAACTAACTATAAGATATCAGTAAACTATGCATAGACAGGGTAGCGAGCACAGACCTCTAATACTTTAGCCTTTACCTCTTCGATAACAGCTGCGGAATTACCGTTTTCTAAGGACTCTAGCACGTCACAAATCCAATGTGTCAAGGCGATACAATCCTGCTCGTTAAAACCACGTGTGGTTACTGCAGGTGTTCCAATACGGAGGCCAGAGGTTACAAATGGAGAGCGCGGATCATTAGGCACAGAGTTTTTATTGACCGTAATATTTGCGGTACCGAGAGCCGCATCGGCATCTTTACCTGAATATTCTTTACCGATCAAATCAACAAGCATCAGGTGATTTTCAGTGCCGTTTGAGACAATCTTAATTCCGCGCTTGATGAATGTTGCGGCCATCGCTTTAGCATTAACTACTACCTGCTTTTGATAGGCCTTGAAATCGTCACCCATTGCCTCTTTAAAGCTGACCGCTTTGGCAGCAATAACGTGCATTAATGGGCCACCCTGACCGCCGGGGAATACCGCCGAATTGAGCTTCTTCTCTATTTCAGGATTAGCTTTGGCTAAAATAATACCACCGCGAGGTCCGCGTAGGGTTTTATGGGTAGTCGAGGTCGTCACATCGGCAATTTGCACGGGATTAGGATAAATGCCTGCGGCGACGAGACCTGCGACATGGGCCATATCAACAAGCAAGTAAGCACTAACTTTATCGGCGATATCGCGAAAGCGCTGCCAATCCATAATTTGTGAGTACGCAGAAAACCCAGCGATTATCATTTTAGGCTTGTGCTCAAGGGCTAAACGCTCGACTTGGTCGTAGTCGATTTCACCGGTATCGGTGTTCAAACCGTACTGGACGCCATTATATATTTTACCCGAAAAGCTGACACTAGAACCGTGAGTTAGATGACCCCCATGATCTAAGCTAAATCCTAAGATAGTATCGCCAGGCTTAAGCAATGCTAAAAACACCGCCGCATTCGCCTGAGAACCAGAGTGGGGCTGCACATTGGCGTAATCTGCACCAAACAGTACTTTTGCCCGCTCAATAGCCAGAACTTCGGCTTTATCGACATATTCACAGCCACCGTAGTAGCGCTTGCCGGGGTAACCCTCTGCATACTTGTTAGTTAACTTTGTGCCTTGAGCTTCCATAATCATTGGACTGGCATAGTTCTCAGAGGCAATCAATTCAATATGCTCTTCCTGACGACGCTCTTCCGCCTTCATAGAAACTGACAATTCCGGATCAAATGATTCGATAGTTTGCGATTTATCAAACATAGGTAGTATAACTCTCTTAAAATTGCTTACAGTGAATGAGCTTTCTTCGAGCCAAGACGCAAATTTGCGCCATCTCAGACAACAAGAATAAATGGGCGGATTCTACAGCAAGGTAGGCACAAAGCCTACACGAAATATGTAGCAATTATTTCAACCAATAAAAAAGTTAAAAAAATCGCTTATTCATGCTTTGAAAAAATACTTTATGTATACTTGTACGCAACTAAACCCGCTGATTGGTAATATTTCTTCAATATTTTAGCGATGCAATGTCACCTCATTTTTAATCGACTTTAAAAGGCAGTAACTTTCTATGGCACAGTATGTTTATACGATGAATCGCGTGGGTAAAGTTGTCCCCCCTAAACGCGAAATTCTTAAAAATATATCTCTTTCTTTCTTTCCCGGCGCTAAAATTGGTGTGCTCGGCCTCAATGGCTCGGGCAAGTCGACCTTGCTCCGTATCATGGCGGGTATAGATCAAGACTATAACGGTGAAGCGCGTCCGATGCCTGATATAAAAGTCGGTTATTTGCCCCAAGAGCCTCAATTAGATGAAAGCAAAGATGTTCGCGGCAATGTAGAAGAGGGGCTCCGCGAAGCGCTAGATGCCTTAGCTGGGCTGGAGCAGGTGTATATCGATTACGCAGAAGCCGATGCTGATTTTGATGATCTCGCTAAAAAACAAGGTCGCTTCGAAGATGTCATTCAGGTGTGGGACGCTCACAACCTTGAGAATAAATTAGAGCAGGCAGCTGACTCGTTAAGATTACCGCCTTGGGATGCCGACGTCAGCAAATTATCGGGGGGCGAAAAACGCCGTGTTGCGCTCTGTCGCCTGTTACTCTCTAAGCCCGACATGCTGTTGCTCGATGAGCCTACCAACCACTTAGATGCAGAGTCGGTGTTTTGGCTAGAGCGTTTCTTGCAAGAGTTTAGCGGAACAGTTGTGGCCATTACTCACGATCGCTATTTTCTCGACAATGCAGCGGGCTGGATACTCGAACTCGATCGTGGCCAGGGCATCCCCTATGAAGGCAATTATTCAACATGGCTCGAAAATAAAGAGGCTCGATTATCTCAGGAGTCTAAGGGCGAATTGTCTCGCCAAAAAGCGATTAAAGCAGAGCTTGAGTGGGTGCGCCAAAACCCTAAAGGGCGACAAGCCAAAAACAAAGCGCGCCTGCAACGCTTTGATGAAATGCAGTCGCAAGAATTTCAAGCGCGCAATGAAACCAATGAGATCTATATTCCACCGGGTGAGCGCTTAGGTGATAAAGTTATTGAGTTTCATAATGTTTGTAAAAGCTATAATGGCCGTCTACTGCTCGACAACTTAACCTTTAATGTTCCTAAGGGTGCCATTGTCGGTATTGTCGGTGGTAATGGCGCGGGTAAATCGACACTATTCCGCATGATTAATGGTGATGAAAAGCCCGATAGTGGTGATATTATTTTTGGCGACACAGTCAACATTGCTTATGTCGAACAGGGCCGCGAAAGCCTCAACGACAAGCAAAGTGTTTGGGAAGCCATTTCTGGCGGAGCCGATATTATTACCATTGGCAATTACGAAGTGTCATCGCGCGCATACGCCGGGCGTTTTAATTTCAAAGGCTCCGATCAACAAAAGCGCGTTGGCGATTTATCGGGTGGTGAACGCGGCCGCCTGCATTTGGCCAACACGCTCAAGCAAGGTGCTAATGTATTACTTCTCGATGAGCCCTCGAATGATCTCGATATAGAAACACTGCGCGCATTAGAAGAGGCGCTGTTAAATTTTCCAGGGTGTGCGTTAGTTATCTCCCATGACCGCTGGTTTCTAGATCGTGTAGCAACCCATATATTGGCTTATGAAGGCGATAGTGAGGCCGTCTTTTTTGAAGGTAACTATACTGAATATCACGAAGACCTTATCGCTAGAAAAGGTGATAAGGCTCGACCTGAACGCATGCGTTACAAACCTATTAAAGCCTAGGAGCCTAAGATCTACTTCTCGATAGCATTGAGACTGCTGACACTTTTAGTTAAGGCCCGCTAAACATCTCATCTAAAAGTGTCGTAAAAGTAACTATAACGTCGACGATATTGACGACTTAATGACTGTGCATAAACTACTGAGAAGCTAAAAAAGGGGTGAAATGCTTTTATTGGCCGCGCATAAACCATTTATCAATTTCATTTAATGAAAACTGCATAAAGGTTGGACGCCCGTGGTTGCATTGTCCACTGCGCTCGGTTATTTCCATATCGCGTAGTAATGCATTCATTTCTGGCAGCGTTAATTTTCTGTTTGCACGCACTGACCCATGGCAGGCCATGGTCGACAAAAGTTCATTGATATGCAGCTGAATACGATCGCTCGACCCATATTCAATCACATCCGACAATACATCTCGCACCAGCTGTTCTACGTTGGCCTTTTGTAACGCCACCGGAATTTGTCGGACCAACAAGCTTTCGGGCCCAGCACTTTCAACAATAAACCCAAGTTGAGTGAAGATATCGAAATGTAATTCTGCACTGGTGACTTCTTTTTCACTCATAGCGATTGTTAGCGGCACCAATAATGGCTGAGGTTGAATCGCATTCTCGGCAAATTCAATTTTCATGCGCTCGTAGGTAACACGTTCATGAGCAGCGTGCATATCCACCATAATTAAGCCCTCGGCACTTTCTGCCAAAATATAAATGCCTTTAAGCTGTGCAACAGCGAAGCCCAAGGGTGGAATTTCTACATTGTCGCGATGACCGGCTCGTTGATTGCCAAGTGCGCCTGTTGCGGCCGTTTGATAAAACTGCATTGCCTCACGAATTTGTGGCTGGGTGTTAAAAGCCTTTGAAGAGGCGAAGTTATTGCCTGCATTGGACTCTTGCCGACTTACCTCCGCGGATGAGTTAACGCCCTCTAATGATAGCGGCATGGCGTTTTGTTGCGTAGGCGAGTGCTCTAGGCCACTGGCAGCATGAATTCTATTTAAGATGTTGGCCGCTGGCTCCACGTTAACTTGGCGCTCGGGTCGCACGTCGGCCAGGGCATGGTGCAAACTACTAAAAATGAAATCATGTACAGAGCGGTGGTCTCGAAACCTAACTTCATGCTTGGTAGGGTGGACGTTAACGTCAACCGTTGCAGGATCAACCTCTATAAATAAAACAAAGGCGGGATGGCGCCCGTGAAATAACACGTCACTATAGGCTTTTTTAACGGCATGACTCACAAGACGATCTTTAATTGCGCGACCATTGACGTAAAAATGTTGTAGATCTGCCTGACTTCTTGAAAATGTTGGCAAGGCAACCCAGCCCCATAAACGAAACCCATGGCGCTCGATATTAATTGCTAAGGCACTATCCATGAATGCAGGGCCACAAATTTGCGCAATACGTCGCTCGCGATCAGACTCACTATGGCTAGCGCGAAAACTGCGTATTGCACGCTGGTTATGACGCAACTCAAAGCTCACATCAAAATGTGCAAGTGCCAATTGCTTTACAACATCATCAATGCGCGTGAATTCGGTTTTCTCTGTGCGTAAAAATTTGCGGCGAGCCGGAGTATTAAAAAATAAATCGCGTACCTCGACAGTGGTGCCTTGCGGATGTGGCGAGGGCGATACGTCCGTAGTCATATCACGGCCTTCGGTTTTTACCACCCAACCACTATGAGACGCCGTGGCATTACTCGTTAGCAATAGGCGCGAAACCGAGCTAATACTAGCCAGAGCCTCACCGCGAAAGCCTAAAGTTGAGACCGCTTCTAAGTCATCGAGCAACTTAATTTTACTCGTTGCATGTCGCGCTAGGGATAACGGCAGATCATCTTTATCAATACCGGCGCCATTATCGCGAACACGCATGAGCTTGATACCACCCTCTTCTATGTCAATCTCAATGCGGGTGGATCCTGCATCGAGGCTATTTTCTAACACTTCTTTAATAACAGAGGCTGGGCGCTCGACGACTTCACCGGCGGCAATTTGGTTTGCTAGACGTGGACTTAGGCGTTCAATTGTAGGCATAGGACTTGTTTGTTGCGTAAAATAAGGTAAGAATTATGAACTAAACCAACCTTTGATTCTATGGCCATTGATGACAATCCCCTTAATAACACACCCTTCATACAGTTATGACTTTCCTGGCAAGCATCGATTTCCTATGGAGAAATTTGCCTTACTCACTGAATTTTGTCATGCAAAAAACTTTATTCGAAGTAATAATTTATTTCGCCCAGGCAAAGCCCGCCGAGAACTATTAGAAGTTGCACACTGCACAGATTATTTGTATCGATTTATGAATAACCAACAAAGCCCACCAGAGCAACGCCGCATGGGCTTACCCTGGAGCAAGGAGCTGCTGGCACGTAGTTTGATTTCGCCTAACGGCACGTTTCTCACCGCGCAATTAGCGCTACAGAATGGTATTGCTTGTCACCTGGCTGGAGGGACTCATCACGCGCATTATGATTTTGCCTCAGGCTTCTGTATTTTGAACGATTTGGCGATTACCGCTAAAGCCTTACTCGCACAAAAAAAAATTAATAAAATTGTTATTTTTGACTGTGATGTCCACCAAGGTGATGGCACAGCTACCATACTCGCAGATGAAGCGCGTGCGTATACCTGCTCTATCCACTGCAAGAAGAACTTTCCTACGCGCAAAGCAAAAAGTGACCTAGATGTAGAACTGGCGATAGACATTACGGAAAAAGGCTATCTGGATATAGTCACTGACACCTTGATAGATATTATTGATCAGCAAAGACCTGAGCTGATACTCTACGATGCTGGTGTTGATATATTTACCGGAGATCCACTAGGCTTGTTGTCAATTTCAGCGCAGGGAATTAGTCGGCGAGAAGAGCTTGTTCTTGGCATCTGTAAAGATAAAAATATCCCCGTCGCAACTGTCATTGGTGGCGGTTACGACGACGACCGACGGGCACTTGCGCAAAGGCATGGGAAGATTATTGAAGCGGCCTATAAAATTTACTGCTCATAGACAAACAACTTATAAAATATGGAATTCTTTAAAGGCTGTTCTATATTCGTTAATGACACTGGTTTCTGCTTTAAATTTTTCATTGATGACTTTTCTAGCCGCCGGAATTTTATCTAATTTAGGTATGTTTCTGGACTCGCCATCCATAACCCGCAACAACACATTACTGACGATCATTAAATCGGTGTAATCGGGCTCCAGAGAATCATTAGCATCACTTGAGTCGTACATCCAATTTCCACCGTGAAATAAAACATCGACAATCACTCTAGGTAGGTTCCATTTAGAGACAACTAACTGACTATTCGCTGCTGAATCTTTCTCAGAGATATCTTTAACTGTACTGTGGTCATTAATACTGTCTTTGTTGTTAGCGACGTATTGTAAAATCAACAAGTCACCAACACGAAAGAGGAGCCCGCATAAAAAAGCAACATCTGGATCGAAGCCTGAGCGCCGTGCAACTGTTTGCGCCATGATGGCACGCTTTAAAGAATTATCCCAGGCCTGCCTAAACACTTCGTCCAACATTTTACTCGGCGATTTAAACAGCTCTTTTGTTGCAAAATAAAACACCAGCCTTTGCGTTAGCTCTTTGCCTAGGCGACAAACTGCGTCGGCAACAGTTTTTATTTCTGTTGCACCACGATATAACGGGCTATTAGCCGCTCCTACAAGCTTAATACTCATTGAACTATCGCGCTTAATTATGTCGGCAATATCTTCTAGACTAACATCAGCTTGACTACAGATATTCCTAACTTTCATGGCAACCTCTGGCAGCGACACCAGTGATAATTTACCACTGCTAATTTCTTTTTCAATGCGCTGTAACAGTGTTTTTTTAAAAGAATCATCCTCGACAGAAAAATTTCGATTCAAACTATTTGACTTTCTGGTTCGCTCCTCCGCAAGCGCAACAACATGATGAGGTACTTGATAAAAGACTGCTTTTGCAGAGGCCACTTTTGAAGTGAACTGCCTAGGGCGCAAGAAACTAAGAGGTCGATTCGACTCAGGCGATCCACCTTCAAGCATTTCTTCACTACCATAGCCATTGATGATTGATATTTTTCCACTGACCAGAAAAAAGTCGTCATCATCAGTGTCGCCTTCTTTAAACAGTAAATCACCTTTTTTAAATGTTACGGCCTCTGAAAAATTAATCATTAAAAGTTGAGCGTCTTCAGGCAGATCGACAAACGGAATGAATGCTGACAAGGGCTCCATTTTGGAAAGGTCACTAGCCGCTACTGTTTCCGGTTGAGTCGACGCTGTCTCACCTAAAAATTTACTCATTAAACGTTTAAACATTAGTTAACTCTTTAATAACAATTTATTTGTAAGTCGATATTTTTATCACCTTTTAATCATCAAAACCACTTAACTCTCGCAGTATTCTTTACTACTTTTAACAGTATAGATGCTTTTTTTTATAACGATAGCAACATAAAGAATATTATAGACATAAGTACATCAATGAAAGCCCCCTAGATGTCAGCACTAGGAATCACCAACTGTTGACCAATTTTAATGGAAGTTCCATTTAATTTGTTTTGCCGACGAATAGCGGCAACAGAACTTTCATAGCGCAGCGCAATACCTGAAAGCGTCTCGCCTCCCGACACCTTGTGCAGCCGCCTAGAGGGCTCGCTGGCCACTGTATTTAATTGGGCAACCTGCCTTTCGGTGGTTTTATTGACCACTAGTTTTTGCCCAACATTAATGGCGTTACCGCCTAATCTATTGAATGCTTTAAGTTCGATAATGGATAAATTAAAGCGTGTCGATATCGCCGATAAGGTATCGCCACTGACAACGGTATAAACTTGTTGATCACCAGAGTTAGCGGCTATAAAACTCGTCTCTTTGCCACCACTTTGCTTCCAGGCTAAGTAGGTACCACCCGGCGGATTTTTTTCAAAAAACTCACGAATACCTGTGTAAATTGAATTTGACATTTTTTGACGATATCTTGGGGAGGCTAACTTTTTCGCCTCGCCGGGGTTAGAAATAAACCCAGTTTCAACAAGGATTGATGGCACATCTGGTGATTTCAGCACCAGAAAGCCCGCCTGTTCCACCGTCTTTTTATGCAAGTGCGCAAAACTGCCCATCTTACCAAGAATATGGTTACCGGCATCGAGGCTTGAGCTCAATGTTGCACTCATTGATAAATCAACCAATACACCTTTCAATATTTCGTCTTTATCTTTCAAGCTAACATCACCAACGCCGCCAATTAAATCAGCATCGTTTTCTTGGCGAGCTAAAAAACGAGCGGTCTCGGAGGTTGCACCGCGACGCGATAAGGCGAATACAGAAGCACCCCTTGCGTATGGAGTTTTAAAGGCATCGGCATGGATAGAGACAAACAGATCTGCACGATGTTTACGCGCAAAATCACGTCGTTTTTTTAGTGCTAGGTAGTAGTCATTGGTTCTTGTGAGCTTGGCTTTATAGCCGGGGGTAGCATCAATTTTAGCGGCAAGTCTTTTAGCAATATCAAGTACAACTGTTTTCTCCTCAAGACGACCGGGACCAATAGCACCGGGATCTTCGCCTCCATGTCCAGCATCTATCACGACTAAAATATCGCGCCTGCTCGATACTGATGCCAGCGCTGCAACACGCTCTATGGTTTTTTCAGTGACGGTGTTCTTGTCGTATAGGTCGACAACGAGTCGATTGGGCTTGCCCGCGTGTTGCTTGAGCACAAAACTGCGGGGGCTGACATCATCTTTCAAGTCCAACACAAAGCGCAAATGATGTTGCTCACGTTTGGCGCTACGTATACGCTTAATCGGCGTATTAGCCAAATCAAGAGATGCCAAATCGGCTTTGTTACTTGCGTTTTCTATATCAATGACTAATCTGGCAGGACTTTTAAGCGGAAATATCTTGTGTGCAACGGCATCGCTCAGATCAAAGACAATTCGAGTATTATCGGGCGCACGCCATACCCGCAGACCATCGACCGTGCTTGTAGCCAAAGCCAATGACGCTTGCAACGATGCCATTAATAGCACGCTGATGAATACACAGCGCCTAAAAAAACAAGTTAGATACACTCGGTTTTTAAAGATGCGTATTGTTGAACGATTGTTACTATTCATTTAGCTTATTCATTGTTGCTCTGCGTGACGTCCATGTGTTGTTGCTACTGGCCGGTCCAGTGCGTTAAAACGCTATCCCCTTGATCAGTTACTGTGGTTATTGTGAGCTGGCGACCCACTTCTCCTAAGCCATTTTTTTTGGGAACAAGTTCTAAAATCACATCGGGCTCGGGCAGGTATTCTAACCCTCGCTCAGGCCATTCAACCAAACATATAGAGCCTGAATCAAAATATTCGCGTATTCCCATATATTCTAGTTCTTCTGGATCACCTAAGCGATACAGATCAAAATGATAAATCGTCGTTACCAACTGTTCATAGGGTTCAACCAGAGTATAGGTTGGACTTTTAACCGCTCCTGAATACCCAAAAGCCTGTAAAATACCACGTGTTAATGTTGTTTTTCCGGCACCCAACTGCCCCTCGAGAAACACCGTCATGCCTGCACTAAGACAGGCACCAATTTGGATACCAGCATTGACAGTTTGCGCCTCGCCTTCAAGATATAACTGCCTCTTTTTAAGCATTGACTTTATCATTTAATAGTTGACGCACATAGGGTATCAGATCTGTCGCTAACAAACCTCTCATACCTGATTCAGCGACCGCAAGATCGCCTGCCATTGCATGCAAGACCACACCCAGGCACGCAGCATCTGCCGAAGTTAATCCTTGCGCTAACAAACCACCAATCAAGCCGCTGAGAACATCACCCATACCACCTGTTGCCATACCCGCGTTACCCGCATTACAAACAAATAGTTGCCCGTCATTAGTTAGCACTAAACTGCCCGCACCTTTAAGTACAACAGTGCCACCGTATTTTTTTTGCAACGCCGTAATAGCCGCAAGCCTATCGGCCTGTATAATCTCAATACTGGTATCAAGTAATCGCGCGGCTTCACCTGGATGGGGTGTTAATATCCAAGTTGCCGCTTTACCGGTGATGGAATCAACGGGTAGAGACAACTTTCCGGTCGCTAATAAGTTAAGAGCGTCGGCGTCAATAACACATTTTTTTTGCGAACTTACTTCACCGAGCACATGATACAAGAGCTGCTCGGACCAAGACGATTGACCGAGTCCTGGGCCCACCACTAATACTGTAGGCTTTATCAGTAACGGCAGTAGAGCTTGCCCCGAGGCTACTCCAACCGCCATTAATTCAGGCTGACGAGCAATCATCGTCGAGCTATTCATAACTGCCGTGGCCACACTGACTAAGCCGGCACCGGTGCGCGATGCCATTTGTGCAGCCATTAATGGAGCACCCCCAAAGCCTTGATCACCGCCAATCACCAAAACATGTCCAAAGCTACCCTTGTGGGAATCAGGTGCTCGTGTGGGCATCATGCTTAAAAAGAAATTATGATCAATAATGTGTGCGGTGGCTTTAATCGAGTCCTCAAGCGTAACTTCAGCCAGCTCATCAAGCGCATGACTAAAATAGCTCGCATCGACAACATCTAGATCGCTAAAAAATAGCTTCCCCGCATAATTGCGACCCTCCCCGATGTAGTTACCTATCTTGCGAGTAATAAAACTAATGGTAGCATCCGCTTTTATCGCCGTTTTTTTACCCGGCTCTTCGACCCCTAAAAAAGCGCCCGTATCCGCATTAATACCCGTTGGTATATCAAGCGCAAAAACAGGCCATTGCGCCTGATTTATGGCTGCTACCGCCAAGCAAAATGACTCTCTTAAAGCACCACGGCTGCCAATACCAAGAAGTGCATCTATTATGATAGGCAATTGTGGTGGCGAAGATGTGTTAGAATTCAACAGTGTTGAGCGCCAACTAGCCGCTGTAAATTGTTTTATGTCAACGCCCTCTTGCAATGCATACTGATAGGGCTTACTGGTCTCTGATGACTTCAATTGCCAAACCGTTGCCTGCAAACCTCGCTTAGCGGCCAGGGCTGCTAAGGTATAACCATCGCCACCATTATTACCCGCACCACAAAACACATGAATTGTCGTCGTGCGCGGCCAGTAATCAAGTAAAGTAGCAAGTGCAGCATCAGCGGCTCGAATCATTAACTGAGCCGACGTCAAAGAGTGCGTCGCCAGACATTTGTGTTCTAAACGACGCGAGGCATCAGCCGTATACAAGGCATTTGATAAGATGTTCAACTGATCCATAGAAAATCTCTAACTAAAAATTGAAGTAATTATAAATTAAGCTGCACAATAAAACAGCCTAAGCTTAACTGCGTAAAAAGTGGATGTTGAGGATACTAGAGATTGACATAAACATTGCAAATCATCGAAACAAAACTCGAGCTCACCATGTCCATGCTCGCTTAATGTATGTTTGACTTCTTCAAGGTCATCGAGATTAAGAAGAGTGGCCCGGGTGTCGACTGAGGTAGCGGTAGTTCGCCTAAACTAGAAGCAATTACTCTTAAATAATTCAACAGTCTTATTTATTAATAGTATAGTCAGTAAAGAGCTACTAAAACAATCATACAAGCATTAGATTGAGCTGTGCATAAGGCGTTTAGACTGCGGCTTGAAATGATGCACTAACCGTCCGCTATGGGCTCGCTTTGCATTTATTGCCGAGTGTCTTTTATGTACATTGCGGTGCCGCCATTTCTCATCTCAATTTCGAACAGCTCAGTGGCACGAATCAAATCGCCAAGCTTTTTGTAGCCATAATTAATAGCTGAAAATGAGCTATTGTTTGAGATGTAGTGTCCAACTTTACTCATGTGTGCCCAGTCGTCGTCCTCTGATGTCTGCTCGACAGCAGTTCTCAGCAATTTAACAATAGCGGTATTGCCTCTTAATTTATTTTTATGCCTGCCGTCATGCGTCTCAGTGGTGTTGGGCTTCGCCTCTTCTTCGGGAACAAGGTTCTCTGTATATATAAAAGGCGAGCATGCATCAACAAATGGCTTAGGCGTCTTTTTTTCTCCAAAGCCATAGACAGGCAAACCACTTTCAAGAATCCTAAGAACTAGCGGCGTAAAATCACTATCGCTGGTCATTAGCGCAAACGCATCAACATTTTTGCTGTACAAAAGATCCATCGCATCAATAATCATTGCCGAGTCAGTTGCATTTTTTCCTTTAGTATAAGCAAATTGTTGCATGGGCCTTATGGCATTAGGGTGAAGCCGGTCGATCCAGCCAGACAAAGAAGAGCTGTTCCAATCTCCGTGTGCGTGGCGGACATTCACCATGCCGTATTTAGCAAGCTCGTCTAAAACGCCTTCAATTGAATTATGACTAACATTATCACAATCAATAAGAAGAGCAATTCGTTTTGGTTCTGACACTCATTTCTCCTAGATTTAAAGCACTGCAGTTTAAAAGCAGCTAGTTAGGCACCTCGATAAGCCATGTAAGCAAAGTATCTTAGATGGCAATTTAGTGAACTTTATATCCACATAAATTAGTCGATCGAGCATTCCATTTATTGTTGTCTACAAGCACTATATAAGTCCCTTATAGAGATCACTCCAACATCAACTGGGCCCACAATCAAGCAGAGCAGTCGCTAATAATAACCGATCACAGAGATGCTTATCGCTAAAGTTTGTATCGGCGCGGGCCAAACCGATTGCCGACTACTGAAACAAAGCGATAACTAATACTCAACCATCACCTCGTTACGGCGCAAAAAGGGTAAGGTCCAAGGTGGATTGTAACGTGCAAACTCAGGCTTACCGATAGGCGTTACACCACGGGCATCGAGCCATGCCAGTAAGTCGGCGGTTTTTGCAGCCGTTTTAGCTTCATCGGCGAGGCCTGAGAAGCGTATCACTGCATAATTACTGGCAGGTACTTTGCGCACCGTCACTGCTGGGTTGTTAGGCTTTGGCAAAGAATCTAGCGTGTATTCCCTCGGCATCACAAACTGAACTCGCCACTGCCCTTGGGCCTGCTCCATGCTCACCGGCGCGGTCATGCTAATCTTTTCAGATTTTGGTTCCATGGTTACAGGAGTCGTCATGCTGATCTTTTTATTGCCGCCCGAGGCCGCCGTGTTATTGCCGAAAATGAAATCTGCAATCAACCTAAAGCCAGCGCTAGATGCTTTACCCATCGAGCCCGAGACCAGTGTTTCAGCTACAATTTTAGGACTATAGGCGCGCAACTCAAACGCCTCTGACGCCTCTATGACGGTGTATTTTGGTTCTTCAGTTGCCATAACCGTTCCTGTAGAGAATAAAAAAAATACCCCTAATAACAAACTTTTAAACATATTAACCCTCGTGTTTTTGCTACAACTTGCAGCATAACTTTACGCTGTCGAGTCTTAGAATTAATCCAACAAAGACATTCGCGCTATAATTTTGTATACGCATAAAATCAAAGTTAGCAGTAAAGTTAAACAACTCACTGCAATAAATGCTTCAAATAAATCTAGCGAGCTTTACCCGAGCAAAGCTCGCTGAGAAGATTTTGACACCTAATACCTCCACTCTCTTGCAAAAACATATCAACAAAAAATAGATACGCTGACGTCAATTTAAGTCAAATAGACTTGAGACACTTTACCGCTTCAGTGACCACCGTCGCTACTCGATTCGGTATAAATTTATCTGTATGTGTACCCATATATAGAGTCTCGCTGACCTTGTTGCCAAGCCTATGCACAGACACTTTTCCTGGCTCTTTAAAAGCGCTGACAGCGTGACTTGGCAGGACTGTAAATCCCAATCCCTGGCTGACGGGCTCCAGAATTAGATTGATCTGATTGGAAAACCCTGATCGTGCAAATTGATTAACATTTTGGAACTCGTGAAAATTTACACCGAGTAACTGACCCGCATGATAAGCACCATCGGGATGATCGATAAAGCCTAACTGCAACAATTGATTCCAGCTAGGCTCTGAAATACCTGCGGGGGTGACTAATAAGAGCTCATCTCGAGCGACGGGCTTAAGGCTAACGTCACTCATTGTTGACAGGCAAGTCATAAAACCAATATCCACTTTGTGCTCGGCAATCAAGCGCTCAACATCACCATTTGGGGCAAATCGATATTCAATAATTAGCTTGGGATAACGCCGTTGCAATGTCAGTAAATGATGATAAAGCTTGAGGCCAACACTCCCCGGGGATGCAAGCTTTACTATACCCTCGTGCGTTGGGTCCTGGCTGACGCGCGCTTCAAGATCGGTCAATGCGAGAATTAGTTTTTGTCCCTCTTTATATAAGCGATCACCTGTCGCTGTGAGCGTAAAGCTCTTGCCTTGCCGAACCAGCAGCTTTTGGCATAGATGCTCTTCGAGCTTACGCACATGCTGGCTAACCCCCGACTGGGTCATAAAAAGATGCTCGGCAGTGCGCGTAAAGTGCCCCACCTCGACAAGTGTACAGAAGCTGCGCAGCCAAACAGGATTTATCATTACATTTTGTACTCATATTTATTACATATGATAATTTTACATAATATGTATTGTTTTGTAACCTAGCTACAACATAAATTATGAGGCAAGAAATTATGAGTAAACCATATCCACGCAATTTTTCACATATAGGTATATCAGTTCCTGACGTAGATGCAGCCGTTAAGTTTTATACAGACGTTATGGGCTGGTATTTGATTATGCAGCCGACAGATGTGAGCGAAGACCATAGCCCTATTGGCGAGATGTGCACCGATGTATTTGGCGCTGGTTGGGAGAAGTTTAGAATTGCCCATTTATCGACGGGTGATCGTATTGGCGTTGAGCTCTTTGAGTTTAAAAACCAAGAAAATCCAGAAGATAATTTTGAATATTGGAAAACGGGAGTTTTTCACTTTTGCGTTCAAGATCCAAACCTTGAGGAACTCGTCGAAAAAGTTGTCGCTGCAGGGGGTAAAAAGCGTATGCCAAAACCTCGTTATTACTACCCGGGCACCAAGCCATACCGCATGATTTATATGGAAGATCCGTTTGGTAATATCTTAGAAATTTACAGCCATAGCTATGAGCTCACCTACAGCGAAGGGGCCTACTAAACAAATATGAATCGAGAGCTGGTGCATTATGCTTAAATGTATATATTGCAGCAGCGCCTGTTATTGACTGTTGTTGCAGATAAAATGAAATTGGCCCTGAATTGGGCCGATATCCATGATGAACACGCCGCTTTATTTGAGATGGGTACAGAATGACAAGCTTAACTTAGTATTATTATGCTGAAACGTTCATAGATTTTTGGTAAATCAAGAGAAATGTTGCCAGCGTTTTTTTGTGGTGAAAAAAATAATGACGCCACCAACTAAGCCAGGCATTGATCCCATAATGCCAATACCAAGATAAAGATTTATAAAAAATACAATAATAACAGACGTGTAAAAACCATAAACACCCCATTTTTTCCAAGCCCATATAGCTATCGCTAACATTATATTTATGCAAGCGATAAAAATGAGAACATATAAAACACTATTTGTCGCACGAGAATTTAATCCAGTAACTAGGTCGGGATTAGTTATATAGAAATAAACTGTCAGGGAGTTGACTATGATCATCAATATAAGAAAAGTGCTTAACCAGAATCCTCGTTTTTTCTTGACCGCAAACTCGTCAACCTCGCCTGCTTTTAGATTATCCATTTTATATCCTGATTTTGGATTTATTTTAAAAGAAAGGTCTATTCAAGTTAAGTGTAACTAGTGGCTTGGTATATAGAAAGCATTTCTGAAATTAATAATTAACAATTCTTGCTTTAAAATATAAAACTCGATCAAGATGTGTGATAACTCTCTGATGAGGAATGTAAGGCTGTTTCAGACAACCTTACATTTCTTATGATGAACAAGATCTGTGTGAGAAAAGTTCACAGCTCGCTTAAATCAAACCAAATTGATTACTTTTCAACTCTTTGAACTTTGCATTTTTTCTGCCCGCTCAAGCTGTTCATTTAAAATCTTACCTGCATGAGCACGAGGCTTAATAAAGGGTGCCATAAGCGCATAACCGAGCGGGGCAAGATATAATGTAAAAATAGTCGATAATCCCAAACCTCCAAAGATCACCCAGCCTATTGCATTACGGGCTTCAGCGCCTGGACCTGAACTTAAAATCAGCGGCAATGCCCCTAAAACTGTCGATAACACTGTCATAATAACAGGGCGAAGTCTGATGTGAACTGCTTCTTGTATAGCCGTTGCAATGTCTCTGCCCTCATCGCGAAGTTGATCCATAAACTCGACTAATAAAATGGCATTTTTGGTCATCAACCCTATCAGCATCACGAGACCAATTTGGCTATAAAGATTAAGAGTTTGCCCTGTCAGCAATAATGCAAACACGGCGGCGGCTAAACCAAAAGGTACCGTGAACATAACAATCAATGCGCTGCCAATACTTTCGAATTGCGCTGCAAGCACAAGAAAAACAATGATCAAAGCAATAACAAAAGTAATAATGGTATCGTACGAGGACTCTTGTAGAGCAGCAGCTTCACCTAAAAAAATGATATTGATGCCTGCGGGTAAAACTTCATTAGCAACGCCTCTAATCTCATCTAAAGCTTCGCCCAAAGCTGTTCCAGGTGGCACATTAATGTCAAGCTCGATAGCACGCCGTTGCTCGTGACGATCTAATTCTGCAGCCACACCTCGCTCTTCAACATCAATCAATGCGCTTAAAGGCACTAACTCATTATCGGTATTAGTGACAAATATATTGAGTAGGTCGCCTGGATCGTTAATCACGCCATTGGCAGAACTTATCATAACCGGGACAGCCTGATCATCGACATTCAAATCAAGCAGCTCTAGCCGATCAACCATAACCCGCAAGGTTTCAGAAATACGCTCCATAGGGACATTCAAATCATAAGCGCGTTGACGATCTATATTAAAAGCAAGCTCGGGTTGCGATGTATCAAATTGAACACGAACATCCTCTATATAAGGAATGCGATCTTTGAGCTCTGCTGAGAGCATCGTAGCTGCAGAATATATCTGTTCGTAGTCATTACCGAGCAGTGCAATTTCTAAGCCCGCACCACCCCCACGAATATTGAGGCTACTGCCTTGAATGACGCGCACCTTTGCGCCCGGCATATCTGAGAGCTGCTTATTAATTTCTTTTGCTAGCTCTTGCTGGCTTATAGTGCGCTCATCCCAATGCTTCATGGTAGCGATGATAGAGGCACGGTTTTTATCCCAACGTCCAACAATGGTATAGATATCAGTAAATATGCCTTGCTTCTGATAAGGAATAAGGACATTTTCCACAATTTGCGATTGACGATCTGAATATGCGAGGGAAGCACCGTCTGGCCCTGTCAAAAAGACTCTGATTGCCCCTCGATCTTCTCGTGGCAGCAACTCTTGATTCAGCTGAGTAAAGCCCCAGCCACCTCCCGCTGCAATCATTAACGCAACAATAAGACCTAGTACTTTAAATCTCATTAGACTCTCAAGAGAGATAAAGTATATTTTCGCAAGCTTGCCTCCAAGATTATCTAAGACATTGCGCAGCCCTGACAAGGCGTTATTTTTCTCGCTTAAATTTGGCAGACGCGAGGCCATTAATGGGCATAAAGTCACTGCCACAAAGGAGCTAATAATAACTGCAATCGCTAGAACTAGACCAAACTCGCGAAATAGTCTACCTGTTTGCCCGGGTAAAAATGCAATCGGAAGAAATACGGCAACCAGCGTTATTGTCGTTGCGATAACCGCAAAAAATACTTGGCGCGTCCCTAAAACGGCTGCCGCCATTTTATCAAGACCTTCAGCACGTCTACGCTGAATGTTTTCTAATACGACAATTGCATCATCGACAATTAATCCGGTTGCTAATACAAGAGCGAGCAGTGTTAGCAGATTAATTGAAAAACCAAAAATCCATATGGAGGCTAGGGTACCAATGAGGGCGACGGGCATTGTCACCGCAGGAATAAAAATGGCCTGCCATTGGCCCAAAAATATAGCTATAACAATCAAAACGATAATGATTGAGAAAACTAAGGTGTATAAAACATCTTTGAGTGCTCCCTTAATATATAAAGAGTCGTCAGAAGTTTTTACCAGTGTAAAATCTCGCGCACGCGTATTGACGAGCTCTAAGCGCTTATCGACTTCGTCGGCAATAGCGATCGTATTTGATCCTGCTTGACGGACAACACCTAGCCCGATAACGCTTCTACCATTTAATAATGAATAAGATTCTGGATCTTTGGCTGCATAAAAGACTTCGGCGACATCATTAATGCGAATGTCGTCGCGAATATACATCTGCTCTACTTTTTCAGGGTCTACAATCGAGGCCTGCACTCTTACTAATAAATCCTGATCTTCAGATTTATAACTTCCAGCAGGCACATCTAAGTTTATTGACCTTAAAGTTTCAACAACATCAGATACCGACAAATTATAGCCTGCGAGCTTTGCAGGGTTGAGTAATACTCTGAGAACACGTGGCTGCTCACCCTCTAACCTAACCTCGGCAACACCGGCAATAGATTGGAATTCTGGGGCTACGTCTTTTTCTATGCGCTCGGCTAATTCATATTTAGAGAGCGCATTACTGTATGCCGACAACTCAACGATAGCTTGAGCATCGTCATCAGCTTTGATGACGGTTACTTGATCAATACCATCAGGTAAGCGTCTTTGAACACGATTGACGGCTTCGCGCACGTCACTTGCAGCAGTATCAAGATCCATAGCCGGATCAAACTCTACGCGCATGCGCATATTATTTTCTTCGCTTGATGACTCTATACTCTTCACCCCAGCGACACGAGCAACTGCCCCCTCGAGGAGACTCGTGATTTCAGTATCCATTGTTTGAGGTGAGGCACCATCAAAAACAGCCCTAACACTCACAATCGGGCGATCGACATTAGGCAGCTCACGCACATCTACGCCCAAAATACTGGCTGCACCACCCAACATAATAAGTAGATTTACGACGATAATTAAAACCGGCCGGCGAACGCCTAAGGCCGTTAAACCACCCGCTAAACCATTCATTGTGTTTGACCATTTGATGTTGATGAGGAGTCAGACATATTTAATATTTGTACCTCAATATTAGGCCTTAAGCGTTGTAACCCCTCAACGACGACAAGCTCACCGTCTTCTAAGCTAGCATCTAACAACACTCTGCCCGATTTACGTGCTACAACGCGCGCCTTAATTTTTTCAGCCTTATTATCTCTGATAACCCAAATGAACGATCCATCCCGCCCCCATTGAACCGATATTTCGGGCACAGTTACATAATCTTTACCGGGAATATCCCATTTTGTGGTGAAAGACATACCCGGTCGTAAAATATCCTTAATATTTAAAATGCTAGCTCGGGCCATTAGCGTCCGGCGATTCTCATCGACGCGTGATTCTTGAGCAGTGATAAGACCCTCAAAAATTTGCTCCGGATAGGATGGAGTGGTTGCGATAATTTTTTGCTTTATGGCTTGCGCACCCTTAAGCGCCCCTGCCAAGGCTTCGGGAACTTCAAAATCAACATAAAGTACATCGCGTGCATCTAATCCGGTTATGAAGGTATCGGTATCAACACGGTCGCCGGGATCGACATTTGGAATTCCTACAATACCATCAAAAGGCGCAATAATTTGACGCTCTTCTAAAGCTAATTTAGCTTGAGCAAGTGCCACTTGCGCTGATTCATAGATAGCACGTGCTGAGTCAACTTCGCTTTGAGGAACACCTCCCATCTTAACCACTTTTTCATATCGATCTAGCGTAGTCTTTGAATCTCTTAGCATTACTCCCGCAAGCTTAAGGGCAAGCTTTTCTTCGCGATTATCAAGCTGTACTAAAACATCGCCTTTTTTTACGTTTTGTTGCGCTTCAAAAAAAACATCCATAACTTGCTCAGAAACAGCAGGATAGATATCGGCGGAATATTTTGCTCGACCTGTACCGACGGCCTCAAACATTCTGTTATTAGATGTAAAAACGACTGCTTGAGTAATAACCTTTGTAGCGGGCTTAGCACCAGCAGAAATTTTTGTAGCTCTGCTAGCTTTATCAGAAGGTGACTTAAATACTTGAAATTGCCAAAAAGCAGCAACCATTATTGCTCCGATAATTATTAATGTGGCTGTTTTTTTTAGCATGAGTGCTCCACTAAAATAAAGTTTCTCTCTGACAATTGATCATATAACCCCTACCTATAATATGCTAAGAGTTTAATATACATCTTAATTAAAACAGATTTACTACTGATCCCTATTATTGGTAATCACGTAGTTTTCTTGTAGTAAAACTTCTTATAATTTAATGCCTTCTACAAATATTTGTTGTTTATTTGTACTTTGCATTAATCTTATAGCTCACCTTCAACCAGCTATTTTGATAAATCATACAAAGGTATTTAAAAACATTAAACTTATGTGGAAACTTTTTTAAACCGAAGGGCTTTACTCCAACATATGTACGAATGTGATAAAGCTTATAGATTTTTCAATTTATTTAACTAGGGCTCATCAATAGCCCATCCGATATTGACGACGGAAGTATTATGGCAATTAGTGTTGTTTGGTTAAAAAGAGATTTACGCTTAAGCGATCACGCCCCACTGGCGGCAGCGCAGCAAACTGGCATGCCTGTGCTCTTGCTCTTCTGCTTCGAGCCGATGCTGCTAGATGATCCGCACTACTCCCCTCGGCACTGGCGCTTTATTAAACAATCGCTAAACGATATTCAGCAACGCCTACCTCACGCCAGCTGTTATTGGGTAAAGGCTGATGTGTGTCAAACATTAGATTCACTGCATCGTAAATTTGAGATTGCGCATTTGTTTTCTCATCAAGAAATTGGTTTAAATAATACCTTTGAGCGAGATACCTCTGTTCAACACTGGTGCAACCAACAACATATTATCTGGCATGAGGAGTCTTTTGGCGCGGTCATACGCGGCCTAAACCATCGTCACAACTGGGATAAAAACTGGCAGAAAATAATGAAGGCGCCTCAGGCCACGGTAGATATTAGCGCAGTTAATTGGTTTACTGAGCACGCCCTTCAGAGCCTAAGCTTTGATGACATCAACGCCACCGATGACTATTCGCAATTTCAATACGGTGGCGAAAGTGCCGCTAAAGCTACACAAAGCTCTTTTTTTGATGGTCGCGGGCAATCCTATGCCTATTCACTGTCTAGCCCCGTATTAAGTCAAAAGCACTGCTCGCGGCTTTCTGCCTATCTAGCATGGGGGAATATTAGTTTGCGCCAAGCTTATCAGGCGCTCCTGATTCACTGGAAAAAGCCTAGTTGGCGCCGTAGTTTGGTAGCTCTTAGCTCACGCTTGCACTGGCATTGTCATTTTATACAAAAATTCGAAAGTGAAAGCTCGATGCAGTTCCAGGCGGTTAATCGCGGCTATGATGCTTTGCCTAGGGTTGAAGGTGAAATAGCTCAGCTGCGCTTACAAGCATGGCAGCAAGGACAAACTGGCATCCCTATGGTCGATGCTTGTATGCGCAGCTTGCAATATAGCGGTTATCTTAATTTCAGAATGCGCGCCATGCTGGTTAGTTTTTTATGCCACCACCTAAGCGTGGATTGGCGACAAGGGGTTCACCACTTAGCACAATTGTTTCTAGATTTTGAACCTGGCATTCACTACAGTCAGTTTCAAATGCAAGCTGGCGTCACTGGCATCAACACTATTCGAATCTATAATCCCGTTAAACAAGGCCAAGAGAAAGACCCCGATGGTGCTTTTATAAAACAGTGGGTCCCCGAGCTAGCAGCTGTTCCACAATGCATGGTGCACACACCATGGCTGTTAACAGACATGGAGCAACTTATGTATGATTTTAAGCTCGGTGTAGATTACCCCGAACCCATTGTTGATCTTAAACAAAGCTACAACGAGGCAAAAGATTTACTGTGGCAATGGCGCAATAGACCCCAAGTTAAATCTGAGGGCCGGCGTATACTCAAACGACACGTTAGGCCTAGCTAAGGTATCTAAAAATTTGCATTTGATTTTACTCAAAAGATTAGCTGATATTACCCAAGCTATTTTTTATTAGAAATTTGGTTCCGTACTGAGTTTAGCAAAGCTAAACTTGGCATAGTTTCGAGCATCTCGACGGCACTACACCTCGGGTAGGGTAGCTTGTTTACCCATGCGAATATTTGGTCATAAAAATCTGGGGACAATAAAATCATTTGCTCGATAGTTATAATTAAGTGGTCGGCTAAGATCTCTTGTTGGTGATCAAAGCTCCAGTTATAGCTACCGCAGCCCACACGCACACTACCTCCATTTTTTTCAGTCATAACAACTAGCCAGTCACATGAAAATTTATTTTCATGATTTTCTGAAGAGTCAAAAAGACAGAATGTATAGACATTCTCATAGTTTTGACTAAATTGCCTGATCAAAACATCGGTGATGGCATCTAAGCCAACAGCGCCAGCAGGAAAAGCGATACTTTGTGTTTTCATTTTAATTTCAACGCGGGCTGCAACAGTAAAAATTCTACTCATCAGCTCTGGCCTATTTTTATCTTTCGCACAGATATAGCGCTGGACTATCTCTTGCTGACGTTTAACAAACATCTCAACCATGGTCATCACCTAATTAAGTGTATTATCAAACTCTACAAGTATCGTTAATAATAAGAACATAAAAAAAATAACCTAAATCTAACGGTTCAGCTTCAATAATATAGCTCTCATAACCTAGTTATAAAAATGAAGCCCTAACTGTTGCGCACCTTGCGTTGTTATACATTGATTAATCAGCCC
>JBLIFG010000006.1:0-68037 GCA_047633635.1 Cellvibrionaceae bacterium
CTGCAAGAATGGCCTCTGTTTAGAGAACCTAACAAGCTTGAATCTATATTGCATCTTTTAGCTGTGACGTTTGCTTTACAGCTATTACATTAAACGATTACAAGCTACTTTAAAGCCTTACCAATAATTATATCTAAGCAATTACTGGCGTCATTTTTAATTGAGATACCATTCACTTAATATCGGTCAACTTGCATTTCTAGTGTCAAAGAATAGCTCGGTGATGGCTTGAGCATTGATGGCTTGGGCAAGGCTTCGATTAAGGGTCTCAAATAATCAGACCTCTGAATCATTAAGCGTCTACTAGGTTTTTTTTGGTGCGTTTTTCGGTGTTCTTTTGGTGCCCTTATACATGCTCTCACGTTGACAGGTAGGTCATCGTATTAATAAGTATCTATTGATACGATATGATCGTAGTTTCCCCTTTCACAGAGTGTTAGAATTATGCCATGAATGACCTGTTCCCCGAAAAACCTATTCTTGTCTACCCAACTCTTGCGGCCTCTATTGGCCTAGAAGAGGCGACGCTGCTGTCCTTGCTCGATGACATGACTCGCCATAAAGAGGGTATGTCAAGCCAGGGCATGCAATGGTATCACTTAAGCGAGAAAACACTAAAAACCCATATTAGCTTTTGGGATGCACGCGATATACAGCGCATTAGCCAACGCTTACGCGACCTTGGTTTGATCCTTGTGCGCTCCGCACCGTTTATGCAGTCGCTTGTTATTGACTTTGCCTTCAACCTTAAAAGTGAAGACAAGAGTGCTCAACTAGTTGCTCAAAATCGCAACAATAGCTACTCTAATCAACATGTCGGCAACCAGCCAACGGCTCGCCATAGCACTCCCTTAATGACGACTAATGGCGCTTCTATCATTGCCGCTAATTGGCAACCCGATAGCGAGACGCTGATCGGTCTTGGACAGCTTAATATACCTGAGCATTTTGCTCGCGATCAAGTGCCTGAATTTGTCAACTACTGGCGCGAGACTGGTGAGACCCAGCGCTCGTGGGGGAGTAAGTTCATTCAGCACAGCAAACGCCAATGGACTTTCCACACAACACAAATGGCGCGTCAAAACCGTGCGACAACATTACCGAGTGGTTGGCAGCCCAGTGGCGACCTTCAAATACAAATTGCCAACGAAGGTATACCCACCACTTTTAGCGATAAGGTGTTAAATAAATTTCGGCTTTATCATCAAAAATCTGGAACTACTCAACTCAATTGGGATATGCCTTTTTTCTCTTGGGTAAAAGAGGAGTGGCAAAAACAAGATACGCCGTTTATCGAGACAAAAAAAAGTACCTCGATGACAGCTGACTGGCGTCCTAATCAACATACTCTCGATTACCTCAATATTAGTTATGGTATTGATCCCGGTTTTATCGCGGATTCTATTCCTGAATTTATTCACAAATGGACAGAGAAAAAAGCTATCTACTCCGAGTGGGGCAAAGTGTTTGCCGAGCATGTCATCGAGCAATGGCGTTTTGTGCAAGCGGGCGTTAGTCGCAACCCTATCAGCAAGCCTATTGATAAAGCATGGCAACCATCGGGTGATTGCCTAGAAATTTTGAGCCGTCAATCTGAGATAGATCCTAATTTTATTCACGCGCAACTTCCTGAATTTATTTTATATTGGACTAATCGGGCAGAAGCTCGCCATAGTTGGGACAATATTTTTTTACAACATATTAAGCGCCAATGGGCGGCGATTCATGCAGGCAGCGCCGCAGCTAAGACAGGTAATAATAATGAAAAACAGCAAAACACTTCTGGATCAAGTCGCACAAAAGATCGCTCCATCTCCCAACAGCTCAATGACACCAGCTGGGCATCTTGACGATAAGAATAACCATGTAGAAACTACAAAAAGTGATTATTTTCGCGACAAAAAAGCTCATAAAAGTGCCGAAGAAAAAACCCAACTAGTAGAGGCTATTAACGAGTGTTTCGAATTACTGCGTATTAATTATCAGCATCTGTATTTTAGTGCCTACTCAGAAATCGCTGCCGTCAATGCAGCTAAGCGTTTATGGCTAGAGAGCGTTGCCCCTTTTAGTGCTGACATTGTGCGTAAAGCCACACATGAATTAATTAAACACTCTGATTATTTACCAACAATAAGCCGAGTCATAAGAAAATGTACCGAGCTTAGCGATGGCAGCAACTTAGTCGATGTACACAGTGCCTATAAAGAGGCCTGTAACGCCCGATCGCCCAAGCAAAACAACAACTGGAGCCACCCCGCGGTCTATTACGCGGGCAAAAACAGCGATTGGTATTTTTTAGCTAATAATACCGAGCAGCGCGCCTTCCCTATTTTTAAAACACATTACGAGAAAATTTGTGAGCGTGTAAGAAATGGCGAAGAGTTAATGCCGGTTCAACAACGAGCCTTGCCCGAGACCATAGAGACGCCTTTAACAAAAGCAGATAATGTTAACCGCATGGCTGAGTTACGCGCCGAGCTAGATATCTAAAGTTTTACCAAGCTAGGCGCGCCCTTGCCTTATTAACTGGGCAATGGGCTTAGAAGATTACTCGGCTTCGCCCTCATTTTTAAATTGAGCTTTGTCTAAATCATGCTTTTTCATCTTGTCGTACAGAGTTTTACGTGCCAAGCCGAGGTATGCCATCGTATCTTTGATACTGCCCTGACAAAATTGTAAGGCATTTTGCAGCACAGAACGCTCAAACGTGTCGACAACTTCTGCCAAGGTCTGACGACCCGCAACATAGCTTGCATCGTCTTCTTGCGGATCCTCGAGTGCATCAGGCCCCATCAACACATAACGCTCGGCACGATTGCGTAGCTCACGGACGTTCCCTGGCCAATTATGACTTATTAACCGACCCACCTGCTGGCTGTTAAGCGGAATACTTTCGCGGTCGTAACGGGCAGCGGCAATTAAAGCAAAGTGACGAAACAGTATGGGAATATCCTCTTTGCGTTCACGCAACGGTGGAATATCAATTTGAATAACGTTGAGCCGGTAATAGAGGTCTTCGCGAAACTCTGCGCGCTCACTGAGCTGCTTCAATCTAGTCTTTGAAGCGGCAATGATACGCACATCAACATCGATACTGATATTACTGCCCAGCCGCTCAACTTTACGCTCTTCAAGTACGCGCAGTAATTTGACCTGCAAGGGCAGCGGCATACTTTCCACTTCATCCAAGAAAATAGTGCCTTTATGAGCATGCTCAAATTTACCGATACGCCTTTTGTCGGCCCCGGTAAAGGCTCCCGCCTCGTGACCAAATAATTCACTCTCTATGAGATTTTCAGGCACTGCTCCGCAATTAATGGCAACGAAGTTATACTGACTGCGCGGACTAGTTTCGTGTATGTAGCGTGCGATAGCATCCTTGCCCGCACCGGTTTCGCCATTCAAAAGAATATCTGCTGAGGTATCTACTAAGCTATCAAGTATCGACATAGTCCGCCGCATACTAGATGATTCCCCCCCAAGCAAGCGTGGGCCGGGCCTTACAAATTGGCGCAACTGCGCCTTTAGCATACGATTTTCAAGTGCCAGCTGGCGCTTTTCGATCGCGTGCCTCAGTAGTTCAATCAAGGCATCGTGATTGAATGGTTTTTCGATAAAATCGTAGGCCCCTTGCTGCATCGCCGCCACCGCGGTACTGATGTCACCCTGACCGGTCAACATGATAACCGGAATAGATGCATCGATCGCATGAACTTTTGCCAGCACCTGCAAGCCATCGAGACCAGGCATATGATAGTCACACAAGACCACACCCTGAAAATCCGGTTTGATATCTTTAAGGGCTGCAGCACCTTGCGCATAGGCCCTTGCATTAAGGTTTTCTAGCGCCAGCGTTTGCAGCATAACTTGCCTTATTGCCAACTCGTCATCGATAAAGATCACTTCAGACGTGGTCATTCAGAGGTATCCTTTTTTGTCAGTAGCAAAATAAACTTGGCCCCGCGGACATCAGTCCGATTGCGACCGATCAATCGACCATCTAGAGCGTCTACAATTTGTCGAGAAATCGACAAGCCTAGACCCAGCCCCTGTTTTAACGATTTCGTTGTATAAAAAGGCTCAAATAATTGTTCTGTATTAGCCGGTAACCCAGGTCCGTTATCAGTCACAGAACACGACCAATGATTTGCTTCACTGACCAGCTTTATGGTGACAGTAGGCAATTCACTAGACTGTGCTGCATGTAAGGCATTGGTCACTAGGTTAACAAGCACCTGCTCGATGCGAATCAAATCTCCGTGTACAAAAGCTGCCAACTCGGGTCGCTGCCAATCAATATGAACGTTATCATTGCTGTCTTGAGCGCAAATTATTTTCAAGGCCGCATCAATAGGTAGGCGCAAGTCGACAGTTGCGGGCGGCCCTTCAGATTTGCGTGCAAAGATCTTGAACTGCCGAGTGAGCTCAGCCATTTTATCGCACAGGCCAACAATCTCTATAAGGTTAGCCCGCACCATTTGTGCATCGCCCCGCTCTAAAAATCTCTGACTGTTTCTTGCATAAGCCTGTATCGCGGTAAGTGGTTGATTCATTTCATGGTTCAAGCCTGCAGACATCTGTCCGAGTACGGCTAATTTTGCAGATTGAATTAACTCTTGCTGAGTAGCATTCAGGTCTTTTTCAGCCCGCTTGCGCTCGAGAATTTCTGCCTTTAATTGACGATTCGAAGCTTCCAGATCAACGGTTCGCTTACTCACTCGCTGCTCTAACTGAACACTGCGCTGAGCCAGCTCGGCCTCTCGACGATAGCGCTCACGTAAATACAGCCAAGTTAAAAAACAGCCCAGATAAATAATGATGCCTCCGATCAAAAACTGAACCTTAATCCAGAATACCGCACCCGTGCCTATAAAAACTCGGAGTGTCCAGTCGAGCTGTGGCAGCGGCGTGTCCACACTAAGATATTCCTCGAGCACGCCACTGGTTGGAATCGCAATACGTTCAGGCCATTTCCCCAAGCTCCAGGGGCGACCTCGTGCAACCGTATCAATAGCGGTTAAGGGTTCATCAAAATAACGTCGCTGAGAGCGAATTTGATCAAGCCGCGATGGTGAAATTGGCTCAAAAGCGCGGTACAACCAATCTGGATTACTAGCAAGAAAGCTAATACCGTCCAAGTCCAAGACAACCATCTCAGAGACTGAAAATGACTCGGGCTGACTCCATTGCGACTCGAGATCCGTCACCTGGATTTTTACGGCTATAACCCCCAAAGGACTATCAGGCTCATCTTTAGTAGTGACCGTATGCGAAAAGTACAACCCGCGTTCATTGGTGGAGATGCCCAGAGCAAAATAAAGCGCGTTGCCATTAATCTCCATGGCATCCGAAAAATAAGGCCGAAAGCCAAAGTTTCGGCCTATAAAACTGGTGGGTAACTGATGGTTGCTGGCGGCAATGGTTTCACCCTCTGTGTTCATCAGATAGATATCAGAGCTAGTAACAATGGTTGCCATGCGCTGCATTTCTTCGTTGGCCGCGAGCACTAGTGCGGGATCATCGGAGTTGCTTAAAACATCTAACAGCGCTGGATGTTGCGCTATCAATTCGGGAATAGGACGATAGCGGTCCAGCTCATTAGCAACTAGCTGGTTATATCGAAAAGACTCGTACAGACTTTCTCGCTCAACCTGCCGATAGCCTGTCCACGAACCCAAAAGCCAGGAGCATAGGCAGGTTATGACGAAGAGTAATAGACTCCAGATATAGTATTTCATAGAAAGGCCCTTGCCCGTTTAGACATGCTTCCACTGGGTCTGATGCCAAGCCAAAAATAATATGTTGCTATAGATCATCTACTTGGACGAAACTATAACAGCCCTAATAAAGGCAACACTCCGCGAGCCATAGGCTCGTGGGGTGGTATTAAGCTTATCAAGGCGAGTATAGCACTAGCCACTGCAGATAAGTTTTAGGCAGGGCTTGGTGTTATCCGGTTATTGATGAATTTCTGCACAAAGTAGGCAATGACGCCGGCGGCGACACCCGCTATATCTGTATAGAGCCCACCCTCAATCATCATAAATGCTGCCGTAATCAGCAATATTCGCAAATACCAAGGGGCTGAGTAGCTCAAGAACCAAGCTTGTACTGCTGATGACAGTAAATAAACACCCACAAGTGCAGTAATTAAAGCGCGGATAATGGGAAATACATCGGCGTCCATAAGCAATGCACTGTTGTAGAAAAACATGAACGGTACAATAAAAGCCGCTAAACCAATTCTAAATGAAGCAATCGAAGTCTCCATGGCTTTGGCTCCAGAGATGGCCGCGGCCGCGTAAGAGGCCAGAGCAACAGGCGGTGTTATGGCAGAAACCACGGCAAAATAAAATACAAAGAAGTGTGCGGTTAATACCGGAATACCCATTTGTACAAGACCCGGTGCTACCACCGAGGCGGCGACCGCATAAGCAGCCGTCGTCGGCATTCCCATCCCCAGCATAATAGAAATACACATGGCAAAAAATAATGCCAGCAGCTGACTTGCCTCGGCAACGCCTAACAACAAAGAGCTAAAGCGCGCACCAACACCGGTTAGCGAGATAACTGCCACGATAACACCGGCGCAGGCACAAACCACCACAATCTGAACAGCCATATTAGACGCTAATTCAAACGCCTTGAGTATCGACTTTATTCCCATCTTATGGGGTGATATCCAACTCACAACTGCAGCGGAGACGGTAGCTAGGGTACCTGCCCTAATCACCGAATAACCCATAAACAAAGCACCAATGAGGATGATAATAGGAATAAATAAATAGATTTGGCCGACCATAAGCCGCAAAGACGGCAGTTCATCATCGCGCATACCCCGCATTCCGGTTCGCGCGGCTTCTAGATCAACCATAAAATAAACGGATGCGAAATACAAAATAGCTGGAATAATGGCAGCAATGGCAATCTCGGTATAAGGAATACCAGTAATTTCAGCCATAATGAAGGCACCAGCCCCCATGATCGGTGGCATTATCTGACCACCCGTCGATGCCGCTGCTTCAACTGCACCGGCTGAGGTTTTGCTATACCCTACCTTTTTCATCAAGGGAATTGTTAGTGAGCCAGTGGAAACTACATTGCCAGCACTTGTGCCGTTGATCATCCCCATCAGGCCTGAAGCAAAGATGGATACTTTTGCAGGGCCACCGCGTGAACGTCCCGCTAATGCAAAGGCAAAATTTACGAAATAATCGCCAACTTTTGATGCCTGTAAGAAGGCAGCAAAAATAATAAATAGGATGATATAAGTAGATGACACAGCAGTCGTTGGACCCAATATGCCCGCGTCAGTATAAACCTGGCTGAAAAAGCGCTGAATGCTTAAACCTGGATAGCCGAGAAAGCCTGGCAAATGAGGCCCTATAAAAACATAGCCCAAAAACACCGCAGAAATCACTACAAGTGCCAAGCCCGCTACTCGTCGTGTCAGTTCAAAAATTAGAGCCGTACCGGCAACAGCCGCAAAGGTAATGCCAATAGGAGAAAAAGAAGTACCCGTAGTCATTCGAATTGGGGTCGCAAATACTGATACCAAGTAACTGGCGACTGCAATAGTGCACACGACTAATACGAGGTCTGGCACAGAGAATATATTTTGTTGCCGGCGGTGAAACCAGCTTAAGATGATACCCAGGAAGGTCACTACAATGAGAGGCCATCCGAAACGCCAGGTTTCCATCTCAACCGGCAAGCGTAAAGCGCCTCCAGCCAGTATGTTTTGCATAATAGCTGTCTGCACAAGAACAAACAGAGCAGGAATTAACAATACTAAACCCGCCCAAGTACTCCAGCGAGCAGCATTACCTGAAATCTTATGGTCGCTAAAGCGAGCACCAGAGAAAAGCAGAAAACCTAGTATGGACGCACCACATACGTGGACAATTCGAAACGTCCAAGTTTCTAATGGCGCTATATTTAGGGTGTAAAGGTGGAACACCGAGTAAAAGATGGCGAAACCTGTAACCAGCAAAAGTATGGGTCCTTCAAGTATTCTGCGATTGCTCTCAACTGCCTCGTCGTCGACCCCATCGGCGATAACAACGCCTGCTACAGATTCGACGTTGGCCGGCTCTGGATTACTCTTATCAGTTGTCATATTTAAATCCATATTTAAAAAAATTGGTGGCCCGAAGGCCACTCAATTCTTGAAAAAAGACACATAATTAATCAAAGTCTTTATTTGATTAGGCTAGCGTCAATAGTATAACCATTCTCATTAAACCAACGTGCTGCACCTGGATGCCATGGAACGAAACTGTTCTTGGAGAAATTCTCAGGTAAAGATGATCTCGCCGCATTGTGGACAGCAACCATCTTATCGTTATTTTCCATAGTCAATTTAGTGGCTTCATACACAAAACTTTCTGGCAGTGTGCAATCGGCAATTGCGAAGTTCCACATAGATACAGCGCGGGCATCTTTAGTCAAGGTAGTGTAGGTGCTTGCAGGAATCATAAATTCCGCTACTGGAAACGTGTCAGTAATAATCTTTAACTCATCAGCAGTAAACTCGACAATGTTGACTTCGGTCTGAACCTCTAACTGACTAACAGCTGGGATGGGGATACCAGCGGCAAAAGCGATAACATCCAAGAGACCATCCTGGAGCTGAGTTCCAAGGTCACTCCAACCGCCGTTACGACGCTCAAAATCAACACCTAAGGTTTCTAGCATCGCTGGAAAATAAGTGTCTGATGTTGAGCCAGAGGGACCAAAACCAATTTTAGAGCCCGCAGGTATGTCCTTGATACTGGTGATACCAGACTTAGACAGTGCGGTTACAGAGAACGGCGTTTGATACATAGGAAACATGGCACAAACATTGTCCATTTTTAATCCTGGTGCCAGCGGACTATTACCCTCTATCGATGTGCGGGCAGGTCCCATCGTGGTCAAACCAAAGGCCACTTCGCCAGTGTGTACCAGTGCCATATTTTGCATTGGCCCACCAGTAATTTCAGAACCGCCACTAATACCTAGATTTTCGGCAACAAAGTTGGCCCAACCGGTACCATAGGCAAAATAAGTACCACCCTGACTAGCGGTGCCTACAGTAAAGCTTGTTGGCCAATCTGTTTTATCTATTTTGGGGGCGTGTCCAGCGGCGTTTGCAACACCAGCGCTCATAGCAGAAGCTGTTATAGCTGCTAGGGCTAACAGTCGTATAGAAGTCATTTAACTCTCCAGTTCAGTTGTTATTGTATGCGTTATTGTTTTTGGCTAAGTGCTGTCAGTACCCATTTGGGGGCCTGACCAAACTCGCTTGACTTGACTAATAGCAAAGGTCGAGCCAACACATATAAAGCCCGTAATATGGGCCTTTCCGCAAAAACTACCGCCTTAATTGGGTCAGTTTTTACATATTATCTTAGTCCGTTTGGGTGAGAAACCACTCATTTATTTTGCGGAATATATGCACTTATTGATGCCAACAGGTCGCTAGACTCATCCTTACGACCCTAGCCCTGCCGCTTATATCGGAGGCTCATCGGGGTACTATTGAGAAGGCTTTATCATCTGTTAGATAAGTGACGCGAAGGCATTGCAGATATGGCTTTGGCGGGTCTATTTATTACAGCCGTTTAAGTAGGTGGGGATCAATTATTGCTATGTTCAAATATTTATGACTTTGTTACTCTGTACTATTGATAGCTAATATCATTTAAACAAAAGAGTAGGTGCTACTGTTTAGTGCACAAGTTAATTTGCTAAGCTTCAAGTTAGGTATAACAGACTAAGAATGATAACCGAGAAGTGCATATCGATATGGCCAAAGCGCACTGCCGCATTTGGTGCTTGGCAGTTAGGTAAAAGCTTGATAACGCCAAGTCTTAAAATAAGCCTTAACCAATTTCTTAATAAAATGGATAAAGAAACCAATGTCTAATCCCGCTGTTCAGTTACAGGAAAAAATTCACACGGCAATTCCACTCAGTGCCGTCATGCAGTTTTCCATTATCGAGCTAAATCCAGATTCGATTATCGTCGGTGCGCCATTAGAACCCAATATAAATATCCATGGCACTGGTTTTGCCGGCAGTCTCTACTCGGTTGCAATACTCGCAGGTTGGGCCTTATCCACCCACATCATGTCACTGCACAACATGGAGGGTGACCTAGTGGTAGGCAAGGCCGACATTAAATATCGCACGCCCGTGACCGGCGCTTTAATTTGTCGTGCGCAAGTAACCGCAGCCGCGAGCCAAGCCTTTAAGGAAGACTTTGAATCAAGCGGCAAGGCCCGCCTCAATTTAACAGTTAATATTGGCGATGATCCCAGCGCAGTATTACAGGGCTTGTTTGTAGCAGTAAAATAGACACGACTGTTCATTTAAGCCAACTCTGTAATGTTAGAAGCTTTATAACAGCGTCTGGTACAACGTAATTTTTTGTATAGCTAAGGCATTAAACTATGGTTGATAGATAACTATACTAGGCCGGTGTTTCCATTTGATTTCAGCCACTATGTCTTTGGCGTTAAAGATAGTTTGCTGTGCCAGACTCAATATTTAACGTTAAGGTTCCGTTAGATGAACCCATCAGATTTTTAATGCAAGCCTTATTTTTTAATCATAATTTGCCATGGCGGTGGTAACCGTCATTATTGCCTGCTGTTTATGTTCGGCCCTATTGTTGACTAGCTCAACAAAGCTGAACCCACAAAGCTCAAGCGTCTCAGGTAGGATTAGAGCCGGCATCTCATTCACTACTGATAATACTGAGTTTTCCAGACAGTTTTAAACCAAATTCGATTTAGCAGACATTAGCATCACATAAAATGGAGTATTGAAGGGTGTTAAGTCTTGAATCACTTAAAAATGTTTATATAGAAGTCCAAGGTAAAACTTTAATATGTTTCCGGCTCTCTAAAAGATATAAAGCAAACTAAACTAAAGCCTTCCCTCAAGACAGTAAAGAATTACTATCAAAAATAGTTTAGGGCATCTCTGAAAATCGAGGTTGACAATTAACGCGTACAGAATAGATTCGCGTTCTCTCAGGCAACTGTTTGTGAGCAAGATAACATCAACTATAAAACCGGCAGTACCAGCCAATCTTCTGATTTCGCTCTTATATTTTGACAGCATTATTGTGAAGACATATAGCGGCAAGAAGGGGCCCATGAAGACATATTGGGGCCAGGTAAAACGCTACTGAAATAACGTAAAAATAATTAATATACAGTGCGAGAACAGTGATAAAAAAACACTCAAATTCATGTAGACACTTTAGGTAGCAACATGATTTTGAGTGTTAACTAGAAGGCAACAGCCTTAGCAATATGTGTAGACCTGAACCTACCTAGCGAGTGATTATTTCTGGGCCCATCATTAATGTGGGCAACCAAGTTGATATAATGGGTATGTAGGTGACCAGAATCAAAAACACAAATAACACCGCACAAAACGGCATTGCAGCCTTTACCACCCGCTCCATACTCATTCCGGTTATACCCGATGTCACGAATAGATTGAGCCCAATGGGTGGCGTTATCATGCCGATCTCCATGTTCACAATCATCATAATGCCAAGATGAATTGGATCGATGCCTAACTGCATGGCAATAGGGAAGACAACGGGTGCAACAATAAGCAACAGACCCGACGGCTCCATAAACTGTCCGCCAATCAACAAGATAATATTCACAACTATTAAGAACTGCCACCATTCAAAACCAGCGCCAAGCATTAAATCCGTAATTAAATCGGGAATACGCTCAGACACCAAAACATGAGAAAACACTAACGCATTTACAATAATAAACATCAGCATGATGGTGGTTTTTGCGCCATCGACCATTACGCTACGAGTTTCACTATGAAAAAATGTCATAGGAAACTTGGTCACTATTGCGCCAAAGTTGCGCATGGCCGATTGTGAATAGCTCTCGTCGGCTGTTTTCCAGGGCACATCTTTAAGTGGGCCCATATCTCTGTAGATGAGTGTTGCAATTAAAAATGAGTAAACGGCGGCTACAGCGGCGGCCTCTGTTGGTGTAAAGACACCACTATAAATGCCACCCAAAATGATGATAATTAATAATAGCCCCCAAGAGGCAGATGCCGCAGATTCTAGAATTTCTCTGAAGCCGGCAAATTCACGCTTAGGCATTTTTTTAATGCGCGCGTAAACATAAATTACCGTCATCAGCATCACGCCGGCTAATAGGCCCGGTATAACACCTCCTAAAAACATACGACCAACTGATACATCAGTAGCGGCAGCGTAGACCACCATAACAATTGAAGGCGGAATTAAAATACCCAGGGTGCCGGCATTGGCAATCACACCCGCAGCGAAATCTTTGGTGTAACCTACTTGGCGCATAGCGGCAATAGCGATACCACCGATTGCCACAACCGTCGCGGGCGACGAGCCCGAAAGTGCTGCAAACAACATACAAGCAAATACGCTAGAAATAGCTAGGCCACCTCGCAGGTGCCCCATGGTTGCGACTGAAAAACGAATAATCCGCTTAGCAACGCCACCGGTTGACATGAAAGTTGAGGCCAAGATAAAAAACGGAATGGCTAACAGGGTGTATTTTTGCGAGGCGTTTAATAATTGCAAGGCCACCGACGAGACCGAATCGACAGATAAAAAGGCAATAACAAGTACGCTAGATAAGCCAAGCGATACTGCAACGGGCACACCTAAAAACAAAAACAAGAACAACAGACCAAATAAAACAATACTTTCCACAATAAATCCTCTTTAAATATTTTATTGGCTAGTCAGCAACAATATTTTTATTATTTTCAATTAATTCTTCGGCTTCATGCGAGGCGATAATCATTTCGCGATCACCGGTAATAATGGCATAGAGCGCTTGAGTACAACGAAACACAAATAAAACTAAACCCAACGGCAGCATCAAATAGGCGATCCAACGTGGCAGTCGCTCATCGGGGCCATATATAAACTCTGGTAAAGATATCGCTTCCATACCAAAACCGGCATCGTAAAATAATTTCCAGTACTTCCAAGCACCACCTTTGCCAGATTCAAAGCCAAACAAGCTGATCCACTCAGCAGAAATTAAGGTAACACCATAAACAATGCATGCCAGCGCACCAAATATTGCACAGGCTTTAAAAACAGGCCTAGAAAATCTGCGGATAAGAATATCCACCCCCAAATGAAAGCCGCGTTTAATACCATAGCTCATACCAAATAAGGTCAGCCATGCAAATAACACTTGAGTAATCTCGAGCGCACTGCCCCAACCAGCGTTAAAACCATAACGAGCAACGACTTGGGTAAAGGTGACGATCACCATTAGCCCTAGAATAACTGCGATGAAATCTTCTTCGAGTCGATCGACAAACTTAGAGACTTTATTCATAATTTTTACTTCTATAGTATTTCAACAGTCATTTGTTTGACTACATTTATAACGCCATCCAAAATTGGTGGCTGATTATAATGTAAGACAAATTTTTCAGGCTTTTAATGACAACTTTAATTTTTTTATATTTATTCTTTAACTAACTAGCTGCATGGATATTTAATAAGCTAAAAAATAAATACTAAAAAGGCCCACAATCGCAGGCCTTTTTAGTTCGGACTATTTCGTGCCTGCAGCTACAGCAGCATCTATAGTATCTTGACCAACATCATCAGTAAACTTACCCCAAACTGGCTTCATTACTGTTACCCATGCTTGACGTTGCTCAGGTGTAAGCGAAATAACCTTGCCGCCAGCTGCTAATATTTTTTGCTTACTAGCTTCGTTGACTTCAGTTGAACGTGCATTCGCTTTATTGGTTTCTTCTTGGAATATTGTTAAAAACTGCTCGCGCACATCGCTAGGCAAACCATTTAACCAAGTCTTAGATGTTACCGCTAAGTAGGTTAACAACTGGTGATTAGTCTCTGTTGTACCATCTTGAACTTCAAAGAATTTTTTAGTGTAGATATTTGACCACGTATTTTCTTGTCCATCTACAACACCTGTTTGCAAGGCACCATAGACTTCTTTAAAAGCAAGCTTTTGTGCATTACCGCCAATGGCTTCAATCATTGCAACAGCAACATCAGAAGTTTGTACGCGATATTTAAGGCCGGCTCCGTCAGAGGGAAGTACTAATGGCTTGTTAGCAGAAAATTGCTTAAGACCGTTAAAAATATATGAAAGACCGACATAACCTTTATCTTCAATAGCACCTAATAGCTCTTGGCCTTTTGGACCTTGAGTAAATCTATTAACTGATTCCATATCACTGAAAAGGAATGGAAAATCAAAAATACGATATTTTTTAGTAAATGATTCAAACTTAGATAGCGAAGGTGCAGCGACTTGAACATCACCTAAAAGTATTGCTTCCATGACTTTATTGTCATCAAATAGTTGTGAACTAGGAAACAGCTGCATGCAGGCTTTGCCGTTCATTTCACTATTAATACGCTTAGCAATCGCAGTTGCTGCCTCACCCTTGGGGTGACCAGTGGCTGCGGTTACAAAACTAAATTTAATAATACGTTCGCCTGAATCGCACTGGGCAAATGTATTGGCGCTAAAAATTGTTGCAGCTATGACCGCTGCACTGAAAAGTTTCTTCATAGAATTCTCCATCGAGATTTTATTAATTATAAAAATTTATATTTTTTATGTTGAAAGGCACACATTATTAAAATAGTTATTTGCCCACAAACCATAGATAGCAATACCTATGCCAAGGCAGGCGAAGCATGCAAGCTACTGTTTTTATTGATTATTATTATTTTAACTTGTTGATTTAGTATAAAATTAACAAATAACTGTTACCAAAACAACACATGCGTACAAGACAGTGTTACCTATTCGACACATGGAAAGCCTGAAGCGGCGCGTTAATTAGCCTGAATGTCATATTTTTTCATTTTTTCGTAGAGCGCTTTACGAGAGAGCTGTAACTCCTCGTACGTTTTTTTAATACTACCCTCGTTTTTTATCAAGGCCTTGGTGATCAGCCGTTTTTCAATACTCGACATCTGCTCAGATAGACTAGCATCTGCAGAGTTATCGACTAGGTCATCATCTGAGCTAATCCCTAAACTTAAGCCAAGCACCCAGCGATCAGCTATATTACGTAGCTCGCGAACATTGCCCGGCCACTCATAGGCCATTAACTGCATCATTAGGCTGGGTGTATATTCAGGAATTTCTTTGCGATAACGCGTGCGCGCATCTCTTGCCAAATGGTGTAGCAACAGCGGAATATCATCCTTTCTATCTCGCAGCGCTGGAATTATTAAGGTAACAACATTTAAGCGATAATATAGATCGGCCCGAAATAATTGTTGCTGACAGGCTAGCTCTAGGTCTGTTTTACTCGCCGCAATAAAGCGAATATCGAGATCGATGACTTTATTGGAGCCTAGACGTACGATTGAGCGCGTCTCGATGACCCGCAACAATTTAACTTGCAACTCTAGGGGCATAGATTCAATTTCATCTAAAAAAATCGTGCCTCCATTGGCGTATTCAAGTTTACCCACGCGCTGCTTGTTGGCGCTGGTAAAAGCTCCAGACTCGTGACCAAATAGTTCAGACTCCATCATCTCGATAGGAATTGCGCCACAGTTTAATGCAATAAAGGGCTTGTCTTTACGCGAGCCCTCCTCGTGAAGTGCGCGAGCCACCACTTCTTTACCCGAGCCGGTTTCTCCCCAAATCAAGATATCGACGTCGGTTTGTGCAAGCGCCATGGTCTCGGCACGTAGCGTCAACATTGCGGGCGTGCGCCCCACTAAACGTTTATCGAGCCCATCTTGACTGACGAGTTCATCTCGGAGCGATCTGTTTTCTAGCACTAAGCGACGCTTTTCTAGACCTCGTGTGACGGCACCGACTAGTCGCTCTGCGGCAAAAGGCTTTTCAATAAAATCATAGGCACCATTACGCATGGCATGAACTGCCGTTGATACGTCGCCGTGGCCGGTAATAACAATTGTTGGCAGTGCGGGATCTATCTCTAAGACTTTTAACAACAGTTCTAAACCATCGATAGCAGGCATTTTTATATCGGTTATGATCACTCCATATAAATCACGTGTTATGGTATCGAGCGCATCGTAACCATTTTGATGCGAATCTACATCTAAGCCAGCAAGCTCTAAGCTCTGTGTTAATGCGTGACGTAAATCTTCATCGTCATCTACAATTATTACTTTTGCATTTTTAATCATTATCGCTCAATTTCTTAATGTGGCTTCACCTGATTAGATCTTTGTTGGTGGTTAATTATCTATTGATTAACTATTTGCGTGCTTTTTGTTACATCTGCCAAGGGTAGGCGCAATTCAAAAATTGATCCATATTTTTGTGAGCCTGCGGTGTTGTCTTTAAGAGCAATTGTGCCTCTAAAATCATTCAACAACGTTGAAACTATAAACAAACCTAAGCCTAGACCATTGCCTGATTTTTTTGTCGTGTAAAAAGCATTAAACATATTGGCTTTAATTTCTTTGGGAATGCCCGCACCCGTATCTTTTATCAAGATCATGACATATCTATTATTAGATTCTGGTTTCATATCTTCTATAAACCATTCAATTTCAACCTGCTGCAACGGGCAGCCAGTCACCGCATCCATCGCATTAGTGACTAAGTTTGAGACAATCTGTAAAAGTTTGCCCTGCTCGCCTTTTAAGTGAATAGCCTCTTTGGATGAAAACAACTGCAGTGAAACATGTTGTTTTTTTGCCTGTGGCGACAACAAAATGATTAATTCGTCCATCACCGCACCAACTGAAAAACATTCATACTCGTGTGTTGATTTATGCGCAAAGCGACGCAGAGTCGTTGTCAAACCTGCCATTTTATCAACCAGTAGTTTGATACGCTGTAAATTTTCTACAGCGCTGAGCGAGTTATCTTTGTTGATAAAGGTAGTGGCATTATCTGCATAAGAGCGAATAGCCGCTAACGGTTGATTGTACTCATGGGCAAGTGCGGTAGACATTTGGCCTATGCCGGCGAGCTTTGCTGCTTGAATCAATTCATCTTGCGCATCGCGCAGATGTTTCTCGGCATTGCGGCGCTCGTCTATCTCAACATTTAACTGTTGATTACTGGCAATGAGTTCATGAGTTCTATCTCTCACTTGACGCTCAAGACGCAGCGAAAAAGCGAGTTGTGAACGTTGCTCTTTAAGTAGACGACGTTGATGTGCACGCCACATTAAAAACGACATCGCAATTAATGACAACACCAAGAATGTAATCAGCACCGCGTTATTTCTCTGAGCACGAATCGCATGATAATTTACAAAGATATAAATATTCCAGTCAAGCAATGCAACGTACTGAGAAACCTGTAAAAACACACGCCCTTCTTTGTTTCGCAAGGCTTCTTTAAACGTCAGCTTACTGTCTGATGAACGTGAGACTTTTTCAATTAAATTACCTTTAGATTGAAAATTGTTACTGGACGTATTACTTTTTGAATGGTTGACCGTTTTGCCCGTAAAACTATTATTTTTAACGTCGTAATTAAAATAGCGTAAACGCCACTGCCTAATACTCGACAACAAAACTCGCTGATTGGCATCGATCATTAAAATGGGATCTGGCAATAACAACAACACCTGCTCTAAATATTCTAAATTGAGGCGGACGACGACCACACCTAAAATTTCATTTTTATAAAATACCGGCGAGGCTATGATATAAAGCCTTCGGCCTGCTTGAGTGACAACATTACCACGCCCTAAGCTACCTTGCATGGCCGTTATAAAATAACTCTCTTGAGCAATATTGGTGGTCTTTTCTGCAGGCTGATCTTTTCGAAGCACTTGACCATGCTGGTCGGCAATCCAAATATCATTAGCACCACTAATGCCTATAAAATTTAAGGACAACTCATTAGCGCTTGGAAGAATATCGAGAGGGTTATTTGCACGCAGAGCAAGTTGAATATCGGGGCGACGAGAGATCAGTGCTGCCAGTACTGTGTATTTTTCTAGGCTAGTTTTTAACGTCTCAGTTTGAAAGGCAAGCGTACCTTGCATACGCGCCTTAGCTTGAGTAACCGCATTGCGCTGCGCAAAATAACCAGCCGCCAGTAAAATCAATAAAGAGCCCACCAGACAATAGATAATGATCAGCCTATCGCGATTGAAAAATTTATTTTTTAACATGACAACTCGTTATTTTTATTATTTCTCGACGTTACGTATCAATACTTATCGCATCAACTTTTTGAAAGCCTCGAGGCAATTTATGACCGCGACGACCGCGTTCGCCTCGATAGTGATCGAGCTCTGACAACTTGAAACTCGCATGGCGCTTACCCGAATAAACCGTTAACTTTTGCTTACCACTTATCAGGCCCGCTGCAATCACAAACTCTTCTCGGGCCTGCACACGTGCCGGTGCAATGCTTAACATTTTATTACCTTTACCACGGGCAAGCTCGGGAAGCTCCGCCAGTGGAAACAGCAGCATGCGACCTTCGTTACTAATCACTACCACATTTATTTCATCGCTTTGCGCCTGCAAACCAATCAGTGACGGCTCCAATACTTTGGCACCTTTGGGTAGGCTTAATAAAGCTTTACCGGCCTTGTTTTTAGTATATAAGTCACCGAGCTTGGCAATAAAACCATAGCCTGCATCACTTGCAATTAACACCCGCTGCTCATCTTGCCCCATCAACAAACCTGTAAATACAGCGCCACTGGGGGGATTGATTCGACCACTTGCTGGCTCGCCTTGGCCGCGAGCTGATGGCAGTGTATGGGCAGCCACAGCATAACTTCGACCAGTCGAATCAATGAGTAGTGCATTTTGATTAGACTTACCTTTTACTGCAAATTTAAAACTATCACCGGATTTATAATTGAGTGATAAAGGATCGACCTCGTGACCTTTGGCTGCACGTATCCAACCCATTTGAGAAATAACTACGGTAAGAGGATCGGTGGTTAATAAGTCTGACTCACTCAGTGCTTGTGCTTCACCACGAATAACCAGCGGCGAGCGACGGTCATCGCCATGTTTGTCAGCTATGTCCTGAAGCTCTTTTTTAACTAAGTTTTTTAATTTAATAGCCGACGCTAGTAAAGCCTCTAGTTTATCCCGCTCTTTCGCTAGTTCTTCTTGCTCGCCACGAATTTTAAATTCTTCGAGTTTAGCAATTTGTCGTAGCTTTAATTCGAGCACAGCCTCGGCTTGCACCTCGGTAATTTTAAAGCGATTAATCAGCTCTTGTTTGGGATGATCTTTGAAACGAATAATTTCTATGACTTCATCAATGTTCAAAAAAGCAACTAGATAGCCTTCGAGTACATGTAGCCGTTTTAATATTTTGTCGAGTCTAAACTGAAGTCGACGCCGCACTGTAACCATTCTAAATTTAAGCCATTCGGTCAAAATGACAGCCAGTGTCTTAACCGAGGGTAGACCATCGATACCAATCATATTCATATTGATGCGATAAGTTCGCTCGAGGTCAGTCGAGGCAAATAGATGGCTCATCAACTGCTCTACATCGATACGATTAGAGCGTGGAATAATGACGAGTCTAGTTGGGTTTTCGTGATCGGATTCATCGCGAAGGTCCGCCACCATAGGCAGCTTTTTAGCTTGCATTTGTGCCGCAATTTGCTCCATCACTTTGGCACCACTAACTTGATGTGGCAGTGCTGTGATGACGATATCGCCATCTTCTTTAGTCCAGATCGCACGCATGCGCAGACTACCACGACCCGTCTCGTACATGCTTAGTATATCTTTTTTAGGCGTAATAATTTCTGCCTGTGTGGGCATATCGGGCGCGACAACAAATTCACAAAGTTCGGCGGTAGTCGCCTTAGGGTTTTGCATAAGATGAATAGTGGCGTTAACTATTTCACGCAAATTATGTGGCGGAATATCCGTTGCCATGCCGACCGCGATGCCCGTGGTGCCATTCAACAAAATATTAGGCACTTGCGCTGGTAATATTTTTGGCTCATCTAAAGTTCCATCAAAATTAGGCAGCCAATCAGCCGTACCTTGTGCAAGTTCGCTCAATAAGACGTCACTGTAAGCGGTAAGGCGTGACTCGGTGTAACGCATAGCAGCGAATGATTTAGGGTCATCCGGCGCGCCCCAGTTTCCCTGACCATCAATTAAAGGGTAGCGATAAGAAAAAGACTGCGCCATTAATACCATGGCCTCGTAAGCGGCCGAGTCACCATGTGGGTGAAACTTACCAATTACATCACCCACAGTACGTGCAGATTTTTTAAATTTAGCCGTCGATTTCAGGCCAAGCTCACTCATCGCATAAATTATGCGGCGTTGAACAGGTTTTAAACCATCGCCAATATGCGGTAAAGCGCGGTCCAAAATGACATACATAGAGTAGTCAAGATAGGCTTTTTCGGCATAGTCTTTTAACGGAATTGATTCATAATTTTCTGGTGTGACCATTTCGGACATAAAGTCTTCCTAAATTTAATCTGTAAATAGTTTTATATTTTTGTAACAACTAATGAGCACTAGAGACCGGAACACCCCATGACTGCCTGACTCTTTATTTGTTGAGATAATCGATAGTTGCCAGACATGCTGACTACCGCCATCGAACATCTTAGATTGTTAATAAGCATTATTATCACTGCTCGCCTAGCTATCAGGCAGACGACGACCCCTATCGATAAGCTGATACCGGCTGCCCCGTAATCGCTTATAACATTTAGCGATCATCGCAAAGACTATCGACTCGCGGTGTGGTTATCGCCAGCCGCAGTTGCACTTGTCTGTAATCGCCTAATTTTGGCCTTAAATTGCATACTATTAAGTAACTTAGCACCGCGGCTAAGATTCACAATACCACTAAAATTTTGCCCCAACATAAGCGGGTGCGGGTGAATAGTTTAAAGGGTATCCCCAAAACACCTGAAGTGATTACCTTTGGCAATCGCTTTATCGACAAATAATACAGAGAATTTAAATACCCGTAATATTAACATTTTTTGATAATCACACGCTTAAATATCGGCCATTAGTTCTGGGCGATAATCGTAAATCACAACTACCGAGAAGGCCATTGATATAAAGAAAAACTTTTATATAAACACAGAGCGCAATTACCTGAAACTCTATCTTTTCTCGGCTAGAGTGAAATCTTTGCTAATGTCTATTGACTTATACTTAAAGGTTAACAGTATTATAATTTTATCCCGAGTACTATAAATGATCTGATAAGACGGTAACTGGCGTCAGTTTTACCCGCACCTCGACGCGTTTTGCTTGGCATCAACACGTTTTTTGTCGCTACATCAACGATATATGGCATTAGAGACTCACTAATAACACACGCGATCTATTGAAATAGACTAAGTGGTAAGAACTGCTGAGCACTGTATTAACCAGGTAGTTAGCTATAAAAAACCCCGGTGCTGAGGTAGGCCTAACGCATACCGAGGTTATGCTGGCGAGTACCGGCGTCGACCATAGCCCTGCTGAATTAACGCTTACCATCTCTTCATCTAAAGGCTTATATCTTTTTGGTGAAAAATCGCAAACAATACCATCGATAACAAGCAATAATAATTTGCCCTTCAAGTCTATCGCAAATGCACTTGGGCACGACTAATTTTATATAAATGCCCACGTTCATCAAGATAGACTATTATCGAGACGAGCGCTGACAGCCATTATTAATATTGAAAGACCGCTATCAACGGAGCATCCCTAAAAGCGAAGGCAGCTATAAACGATGGAGTCATCGAGCTAAAGGCCAAGGCAGAGATCATTCGGCAATAGGCTTATCGCCGCTCATCTCAAACCAGCCTTAGAAATTACTCGATGTGGTATTTTAAGAGCTAGCTTAAGTGCTATGACTGGAGTTTTTTAAGCTCAATATGCAGGTGCCTCTCACAGGCCACCGCACCTATATTGAGAAATATTAATTATTCTGGAAAAAAACTTTTTTTTTACTATAGTTATGTACAAGACTTGTATCTTCAATAATACTTATAACGGAACATACAAATAATGAAAAAAATTCCGCTGCACTTACTACAGCTATCAATGATATTAGCTGTTGGTATCACCTGCATTACCGCTCTTGGGAGCATGTTCTTTGGCTTTATGGCTGCGATTGTTGTTAGCTTAGGCTCGGCTTTATTTGTTATTGTGGTGCTTTACTGGATAGCAATTAAACCGCTAAATCGTCATCTTAAGTTATTAAAAGAGACATATTTTAGCGACAAAAGCCGTGTAAATACCCCATTAGAAATACTTTCGGCCCTTGATGAGCGTCTCAAGAATTCTTATGAAACTGCAACCAGCATTGCCGATACCTGCTCGAGCGTTGCTATTGCGGGTGCAGAGGTTTCGTTTGCTTGCGACACACTAAAAAAACGCGTTAGTCATCAAATCAAAAGTATCGAGGCACTCAATAGCACCTCAGCTATTGTTACCGAAAACATACAACATGCCCTCGATGACAGCAATCGTTTAGGTGAGCTCTCAGCACTGACGAGTAAAGCAAGCCTAGAGGGCCGGAGCGCCATTGAGACAACGACGGCAGATATGGGGAAAACAGTCAATCAAGTTGAGGCTGTTGCATCATTAGTTAACGAACTCGATACTCAAACATCTCAGATATTTACTATCACTAACGAAATTAATAGCATTGCAGAACAAACCAACTTACTCGCATTGAACGCCTCGATTGAAGCCGCTAGAGCGGGCGAACATGGACGTGGGTTTGCGGTGGTTGCTGATGAAGTGCGCAATCTTGCCAATAGAACCAAATCGTCTACCGATGAAATTAGTGGTATGGCAAAAAATATTAATCAAGAAATCGCTAAGGTTAGCACTGCGATGACCGATTTAATTAATGTGGTTCGTGAGACCAAAGAAAAAACGAATAACGTCGATATATCTCTTCAAGAGATTAATGTTCAATCAGAAAAAGTAGATCTTCAAGCCATAAAAGCTCGCGATCACGCGCAGCAAAATAGTGAGCATCAATCCGCCATTGCCAATAAATTTAGCGAGCTAATGGCCGAGCTAAATTCCACCGGCGAAGATGTTGATGCGGTTCTTGGGCAATCGAGTAGTTTATCTAGCCGTGCAGAATATATTTATGAGCTACTCGGTGAGGATGTACTAAATGGCGAACATGCCATAGTGCTTCAGAAAGCACAAGCTGCTGTTGAGTCTATCGAGGCATGCTTTGAAGAATCGATTAAAACTAATGCTATTACAGAAGCAGATTTATTTGATAGAAATTATGTACCAATACCCAATACCGACCCGCTTAAACACAGCACTCGCTTTGATGTATTTACCGATAAAGTGTTACCTGATATTCAAGAGCCCATTCTCAGTGAAGAATGTATTTTGTATGCAGGCGCGGTCGACAATAACGGTTATTTTCCCACTCATAACAAATGCTTTTCACAGCCGTTAACGGGCAACTACGACACCGACATTGTTAAGAATAGAACAAAACGCATCTTTGACGACCCAACAGGTTCAAGATGTGGCAATCACGATAAAAACTTTTTAATACAAACCTACAAACGCGATACGGGTGAAATTGTTCACGATTTATCGGTGCCGATTTACATTAATGACAAGCAATGGGGCGGATTTCGCATAGGCTACAAATCGACACATTAATAATTTTTAAAGGGTGTCAGGGTCGGCTGACAGTGATAAAAGAAATTTTTTGCCCAATTTTTTAGTCTAAAGCCCACTGGGCTTCGGCAAACCCGAAAACTTGTGACCAATAACAGCCATTATAGGGCTCGACTATTTTTACGACGTTAAAATAATCTTAAACATCACTCGTACCACTGTGTTATCACCAGTTTATTTCAGGCTATATTTTCAGGAGTTTTACAATCAACGTTAACTGCAGAAAGACGACCGACTGTGACTGCTTTTCTATTGATAACGGACGAAAAATAGTTCTTGTGTACCAGAGTGTAAGGTCTCAAATGTGCCAGAAGCAGCCAGTAAGCGTTTGATATTTCACAAAAAAGCGGGCATTAATAACCCCCACATCAACGGCGCTATTTCAAGGTTACGCTTTGTTTACCTCGCCAAAGAATGAATAGACCCGATACAACAATCAGGCCGCATCCAATCAGCATCGAAGTGCCTAGCTGTTCATCAAATAGTAAAACTCCGAAGGCAATACCAAATAGCAACCGCGAATATCTAAATGGGGTCACGGCTGAAACCTCTCCGGTACGCATCGCTTTCATCAAGCTGGAATAAGCTACAACACCGCACAGCACCGCCGCCAATAGGCAGAGCGAGGTTTCAACTTCAAGATAAATGAACGGAACTGCCTCCCATGCTGAAAATAGAGCACCAGCGAGGACAACTGAAAGAAATCCGTACAAGCCTAAAATCGATGTGCTGAGTGAGGACGGCGCAGCACGGCTTGCCAAATCGCGGCCCGCAAGACCAAGCATCCCAAGGATTGCCAGAACCGATAGCATTGAAAAACTGTCAGATCCTGGGCGAATGATAACAACAACCCCCACCAGACCAATAAATATTGCTGCCCACCTTCGACACCCTACTTTTTCGCGAAAGATCAATGCAGCACCAGCAACGACAACAATCGGTGTCGCCTGAAGAATGACCGTTGCCGATGACAACGGAGTCAGCGTAATGGCAAGTACATAAAACAAGCGGCCAAGAACCTCAAAGAGCACACGAAACCGCATCGGAACGGATACAGCTGCTGCACTGAACAGGCGCTCTCTCTTGAATATAGCTAGGCAAGCAAAAAATAATGCTCCACCAAGACCAAAAATTATCAGAATTTGTGCGACAGGCAGCTTTGCTGAGACTGCCTTGATAAATACGTCTTCGACAGCAAAAGCTGCCATCGCAGCAACCATCCAGAAGCTACCTATCAAGTTTGCTCTGCGATCGGTTTCGAAGTCTACAGTCACAAAAACACCTTTTCTGTTTTTAGTTCTAATGCTGTCGCTATATCGCTACAGTCATTGCTATGGTTATTGTTTATAATAATTTAGTTTAACTCTTAATTTAACTATTACTTGAATCCAAGATTGAATAACCGTCTCATATTTGTGGCGACTAACACTCAAAATTGCAACGCTAGTCACTTTTTACCTGAAGCGGAAAAAAGACAATTGTTACATTTTAGTATTCATTACTGTTAACTACTTATTAGTTTTAATCGAGACTGTCCTACTTTATCTCGTTATCAACAACTTTTTAAACCGGAAGTATTGAATCCTCAATTAACAAAAATATGATGACGATGGCAATGTTAACTCAGGCAAATGTCATCTTTGAGCGCTTCCATAAAATTATTCTGAATGAGTTTTATCCGATCACTTTTAAGACGAAGCTTTATGAGAAAATTAAGCAACTACAAAATATTTTGATTAATGTATAACTTATTTTAATAGTGAGCGAATATATCAAGCAAAAAATTGCTGCGTAAGTATCTTCATGCAAATGCTAATACTAATGAACGGTAAAACAGTTTGAGTTGAAAAGTGTTTAGCTCAAGCTTAAACTAGCAAAGACCTTGTCAAAAACGGGGGACTTTCAGATCGAGCCTTGGCTACTACACGTTTTCAATTAATAAGTGCTTTATGCCACTCTAAAAATCTATGAATTAGCAGCTAAAGCTTTATTCTCATAACAAGCTTAATATCTAATTGTTTATCTACCAAATCATGATTCATTTTTAAAATAGAGACTCTATATTAATGTCAAACCCACAACAAAAAATTACCCCCCAGATTATTTACTCTGGGTTTAAACGTCTACTTCCACTATCAGTTTTTGTTATCGTGTTCGGTCTTGCTTTTGGTTTAGCCGCCTCTCAATCAGGTTTAGACAACAACTCTGCTCTAGCCATGAGCGCGTCGGTGTTTGCCGGTGCTTCACAGTTCGCAACTCTTGAGCTTTGGAGTGCGCAGATGTCATTAGTCCCCGTAATTATTACTGTGTTTGCAATCAATGCTCGTCACTTATTAATGGGCGCATCCCTTTATCCTCACCTAGCCCATCTTTCAAAAGCAAAACGTTATGGCGCTTTGCTACTGGTATCCGATGCTAATTGGGCCATGAGCTTACAGGCCATTAATAAAGGCAATCAAGGCTTAGGATTATTAATCGGGGGTGGAATTGCCCTTTGGTTGTTTTGGGTGCTGGGCACTTTGTTAGGCCTTTATTTTGGCAGTGCGATTAAAGACCCCTTTAGCCTTGGGCTGGACATGGTGATGGCTTGTTTTTTATTGGCCATGGTCGTCGATGGCAAAAAAGATTTAAGAGTGTTTGCTATTTGGGTTGTAGCCGCATTGAGCTCGTTATTAGCTTATTGGTACCTACCGACTAACAGCCACGTAATTGTCGGTGCCTTGGCCGGAGGTACCTTTGGTGCTATTTGGATGGGGAAAAAAGCATGAGCATTGATACAGCTGGTGCTGGTGCCTTGATTATTATTGGCGTAATGGCAATCGTCACCTTAGCAACTCGTTGGGGCGGGATTTTTATAATGGACTTTGTTCCAATTAATGACCGGGTACAACAATTTATCAACGCTATGTCAGGCTCGGTCTTAATTGCATTATTAACCCCCTTAGCCATTAACGGCGACGTGGGAGCAAAACTTGCCTTACTCGCCACAGCAATCACCATGTTAGTGCTAAAAAAACCATTAATTGCAATTGCTGCGGGCATCGTTGTTGCGGCATTGGTTAGGCAGTTTTAAAGTAAAAAATAATGGGACTTACACTCGGCAATCAACAAATATTTCGTTTGGGTTTATAAGTATTTTTTGTCGAGACTAAACTAAAAATATAAATCCAATGTCAATGCGTTTATTAGCAAGATTTACTCTCATAGCTTCTCAGTATTTAATTTAATTTAATTCTTTTTTAAACAGCAATAAATCTAAATTTACACAATAGTGATAAGAGATTTTCATCTCGCTACAATCATATTATTTAAAAAACCAGCCCTTTTATGTCAGCAAACAATTGAGCATATAAAATCTAAAATCTAAAGTCTAAAGCTTAAAATATCCAACTTTGGGTCAGTAGCGACGAAACCACCCAAATTTGAGACAATGGTGGCTCCATATTAATAGCGACATCACTCTTAATCATCTTGTGTCAGAAGCAACTAAATCATTAAGCATCTCAAGAAAGACCATCGGTGCACATTTAAAAGTGACATAATCTGGGTGCCATTGGAGTTATAGTACGCGCTCACTTCTTATTAGAAAAAGTTAGCCTAGCTTTAACTATTCAATAAGATAAAGTCTGTCACTAAGTAAAGGGTAATACAAAATATACTATATCTCTAACTTATAGGTTTGCATTAGTTTGCCGTGTTGCTGGTATCTATCAGATTTCATTAAACTTTTTATGTAAAAAATCTATAGACACCTGCCTTACTTGTGAGTTATTTTCACTTTTCTAAGTAGCTAAGGTAGGTAATGTTTCATCAACATTTTTATCGGTACAACCACTAAGTCTTCCTTTCTGTAAGCAAAGGTTGTCCCTGAATGTATAGTTATTCCCATTTCGCAGGCAATTAATCCAAAAATACCATCCGAATTAAATGCTTGTTGAACAATGTTAGGAGTAAAGCCGGCTTTTTCGCAAATACGCAATAAATGTTCAAGATAAATGTGCCAACCATCGGAACTACCAAGAATAAATGAATCATTAGATAATTCTTCTAAAGTAACGTGGGGGTTCTTCGCCAGAGGATGATTTTTATATAATACCGCAACAAAGGGATCGTTATGTACGTTGACACTTGAAATACCTAGATGGTTACAGGGCCCTGTAAAAAATCGAAACTCTAACTTTTCTGATTTCAAATCCTTAATTTGAACGTTAGTAAAGCCGTGAATAGGTTCTGTCGTAATCTCTGAGTAAGCTTGTCTAAACTTCTGAAAAATACTGGGTAGACTGCCGCTAATGGCAAAATCTGATTTATTACGCGCAGATATGATTTATTTTGATGTGCCTGGTGGAGGCAGTGTTTTTGCTACAGGTTCAATTACTTTTTGTGGGAGCTTACCTTGGAACAATTATAACAACAATGTCTCGACTATTTTACATAATGTCATATCGCATAAGTTAAACGATGACATCAATTAAAAAACCCTAAAAGCTACTTAACTTGTTTAATTACAAAATACGTCCGCAATTAAATAATCAGAGAAAGCTCATCAAATGAGTACGCGCACTTTAACTTCTTGGCGACTCTTCATTTTATTTGCCCTAATGTGATGAGAAATCGCAAATATAACAAGTCTCAAATTAGATCGGGACTCATTATATTTGCATACTTCAGAATGAGGTGATTCATTTACTTCTTTTTCACTCCTGCTGTCACTTTGGTATCCATTTTAACGAGGGAAGATCATAATCCTAATTAATGCACTGGTTATAACAGTGGTAACTAATTATTCACCGTTATCACTTTAAAAGTGTAAAAAAATCAAGCTTAAATTCAAGGCTTAATTACTATACCTGACAATGCTTTAAGCTTGCTTATGATGTCTAAACGGAAACCCTTTTTGATTTCATTTTGTTCAACGTTATAGCGCAAAGCACTCCCGCTAATGCACCACCTAAATGACCAGACCAACTAATATTTACGTACAGCGAAAAGAATGAAAAAATCATAGTTCCATAAAATAATAATACAAATAAACTGAGCAATATTGATTTAATAGATCTTTTTAACAGCCCATGCACAATTGCAAACGACCAATATCCAAAAATTACGCCTGAGGCTCCTATAACTATACCTGGTGAAGAAAAAAACCATGCAAATAATCCACCTATACCTATTACTATTAAACTAACTCCCCAGAAAATTGCTCTGCCATAAGCTCTCACTATCGAACCAAGTATAAGTAGGGGGAGCGTGTTCGATACAATATGGAAAAATGATCCGTGTAAAAAAGGGGAAAATATAATTCCCGATAATCCAGTTATCTCTCTTGGTCTAATACCCCATAGATTTAGATTCAATGGTAAGACAGCATCGATTAAATACACCAACCAGATTATAACCACGAAATAAACAGGCTCACTGCCTATTAATTTTTTCACCAACACTTCTCCACAATTTGCTTAATATCACATTAATCATTAGGCAATGCCAATGCTCTAGTCACCATATCACTGGTTACATCTACATTTTCTTTAACGATGATCGCAAGAGAATCGCCATTACATTCAACGTTAAAATCTGGCTGGCTAAACAATTCACCTTTTGAAAAGTAACCTATCGGCGTTCCCAGATTATTGTCGATGCACTTAATCACTGCATCCTTCCATGTAATTCCATTTAATTCGCAATCGACACAATGAATAGAATCGCCATGTGACTCAAATAAGTTTTCAAGTAATCTTTCGCTACCAATGTTTGTTAATGATCTAACAACAATCTGCGGGTATGCTCTAACAGGCCTCAACACTGCAGAAGCTCCCATCTTAAGAAATCTTTTTCTATTTTCATCAAGAATTGCCTCGACCACCACTGTTGTATTAGGGTTTATTTCTAACACGCGAGATAAAATATCGAAGGTTACGCTGTCAGAAATCGAGTCACTATAATCTCTCGCAAGAATTACAATATATTTTGCTGAAGCTATACCGATAGTACTTAGTATAGAGCCATCCTCAGCCTCACCCGTACGATGCAAAACCTTTAATGACTCCAAACTACCTGGAAGACCATCGGGATATTTTCTTGTTAATAATTGAATAGGCAAGTCACTTAACTGAGGAGTTGACTTCATTTCTTTAATTAGACGTAATAAGTATCGCTCTGCATCAATCTTAGGTGTATTAATAATTTGTATATGATCAAGCATGTCCTTCCACTCCCATAAACCTTGTTTCTTTTTTAGCGCAGTAAATATGCGCCACTCAATAATTTCTGAAATAAGCATTGTTAAAACACTGATTGCCAACCCATACATAAAAATAGTGGTGGTAGCTCTCCCCATAAAAGTGGAGGGGCTAAAATCACCATATCCTACAGTCGTCATTGTCGTCAGCGATAACCAGACGGCATCACCAGGGCTCATTTTTTCAAAAAAAATCATTGACACTGAATTTATTATAATTAGTAAAATCATAATAAAAGAGAGTTTAAGTACTCGTTTAAAAAGATTGCCTGAAAGGTGCTTGGTCAAACGAGTATTTTTATAGTTTACCCATAACCGTCTTGAGATTAATAACACATTACGTTCCTTTTTTACTTATTTACAGCTTAATAAATTCGTCGAAATAACATTTTATGATCTCTATATAAACATAAAGAAAGTCAGCAAGCTCGTCTCTTCCTCTTTAAGAAAATGACGTACTAAGCTTAAGCTGCGTATTTTATTTAGCCTCCAACGCCACTATAAACGGATAGAACGCTAGCGATCTTTAGCTTGGTTGTACATCAAGCCTTATTTTTATATCGACTAGTGACAAAAAGTCAGATTGGAAATAATATTTTTTAATCGACTTCTTTTATTTATCTCATAACGTAGAATTATTTTTTATCCACCACTAGGCCACATCTCCGCTATAGCATCTAAAGGTATTGTTGATTGGAAATAAAATTCAGTTAAGCCACCCTCCCAAATTTCAGCACTAAAGCCCGTTCCTCGAACAGTGCCGACAGCTTCACAATAACGAAGCTCTTCCGAGTCATCATTCTGATAGACATCATTGGTTTTACTGCGACGATCAGCCTTATAAAAGAATGCTGTACCCATATGTTCAGTTCTCATATATCGAGAACCTACCCAGCCTTCAATTGATGTTGTGTCAACCCCTTCAATTAAATCCATATGCTTAAAGCTTTCATCATCAATAAACTGTTGGATATTTTCAAGACTAAAATAGTTTTGTATAGTGCCGTCAGGTATTCTCTTAGAGAGTGTTAAAAACTCTCCGTCCTCAATCTCAGAAATAGAGGCCGTAAATGTTTCATTCGATACGCTTTGTAGAACAAACTCAGCGACAGTACCGTCATTATATTGGTACGCCTGAATCTTCTTAACAGTTAATGACTGCCCTTGTAACTCAACAGGGATATTACTTCTTTCTTTAAAGGTAACAATATCGTTTTTTTGTAGTTGATCGAAACTTTCTAGAATTCTTGCAGGAATTTTTTTATCTTTTTTAAAAAAACTAAACATACTAGATGCTCTTTAATTGCGCATCCTTGCGCTTTATTGAGAAATACTTAAGGCCGCATACTATCTAAAAGATCTTTGGCACTTTGACTCTGTTTTCCAAGACCTGCAGCAGAAATCTGTTTGTCTAAATCTTGGTCATTTGTAGCTTCACTTAGCCAATCGTTAGCCTCCATCTGATTTTCAGTGTCTTGCTGCTTTTGCTTCACTCTATCCATTGCAAACTGCATTCTCTTAGCAGCTGAATCATTGGTAGGCATCGCGCTAGCAACAGCACTTTGTGTTTTATGTAGCTGTTCATAACTTTTAGCTTTTTGTAGCTCACGCTTGTTTTTTTCAATTTCTTTTTTACGTTTTTGAATAATTTTATGAATTTTGTTTACTTGATTATCCAATGACACTTGCTCTGCCGCGTATTCGTCTCTCTCTGACGTTAACTCTATTATTTTATTAGCGATATTCATGGCAAGTTCGTCTTTCTGCTGGGCCATAGCTGCTTTTGCTTTTTCAGTATAATCTGCAATATCGGTAGCTAACGTAGCAACTTTCTTTTGAAGTCCAATTTCAGATGACTTAAGTTTAGATAAACTTTGATTTGCATCATTAATACCAGTTTCTGCATCTCGGATTGACTGTTCAAAAATTCGAGTTGCGTTAGCGTCTACAATGCCTTCGCCAACTTCACTAGCTCCGCCTCTAAGTGCATGATAAATCCCTCTTAATATTTTCATTTTTCTTTCCTCTATATATAAATAATATTTTATGTTTTAAAAACCTAATAAATTTTTTAAAAACTAGACTTTAATAAAGTCACTTAATGACGCCAAAACATCACTATAACTATCTAACTGAGTATCAATTTCTTCAACAATATTATCAAACACTGTGTTGACAGAGAACTTACCAAATAAAACAACTTGGTTGTCTTGCAGCGCTAAAGCTGACAGAGGAAGAATTAATGATAACTTCAATAAATATTGTGATAGTTCTAGTTGCATATTATCTTTTACATCGCTTAATTTGAATAGCGGCGTAATAGTTATAAACTGTTCGTCTGTTGCGATTATCGATACAGCTGCATTCGGATCTAAGGCACTTGTCACTTTAATACCATCATTATCTTCAAATACTGATGCTTGAAGCATATCGCCCGTCTTTGTTTCTACACCATTTAGCTTTGAAGCTAATTCAGCAATATTTGTCATAATGAAATTCCTATGGTTAATGAATAGACTGTAAAAAAATGTTCATGGGTTTGCTAAATAAATACCTTTTTCGATCTTCCAGCCGTTTGAGTGATACCCGTAAAGTGTTGGCGAACTCAATTGATTTATTTTTATTTCACTTAAATCTTTTGTTAATGATTTAGGAAATATGAACGATGACAACATCAGGTCATAACTTAAATAATCATGCTCTGGAAATTCATGAAACTGTTGCTTAAGCCTATCTATGGGTGCTAGACCACGTTTGGTAGCTATTGTCCACCCCCACTCACCAAAGCTTGGTATATTCGCATGATACTGATTCATACTTAACCCCGTCGATTCAACCGTTTTACCGATTGATAAAAAAGCTTTTCGTGAATGATACGGCGATGTTGACTGTATGCCAATCGCACCGTCACCACTTAGTAGATTTGATAGCTTTGCGTAAAAGTAACTACTGTAAAGCTTGTTTAGATCGGGATGATTCGGATCAGGTAAATCTACAATAATTGCATCATATGTTTTACCTTCATTACTCAACTGCTCGACGATATTAAATGCATCGCCTTGAAGGTAGGTGAGACGCTCATCATTTAATGCATTAGCATTTAAGTCTGTTAACCTCTTGTTTAGATAATCAGGTGACGTCTTGTCTTTGCCTCTAAACATTGAAATCATTGCTGAGTCTAAGTCTACCAACGTTATGCTATCTGGATTCCACTTGAAAATTTCTTTTGCGGCTAAGCCATCACCACCACCAATCACTAAAATGTTTTTATGGCGTGCGGAGGCAAGCATTACCGGAACCACTAGAAAGCTATGATATGCAATTTCATCAGCGCTCGAAAATTGTAAGTTGCCATTGATATATAAGTTGATGATAGAGCCCGATGCTTTAGACGCTATACGCTCGGTCACTACAAGATTTTGATAAGGAGTACTCTTACTATGAATAACTTTATCTTCATACAATGTGTTGTTGAGCTTATCAATCCAGGCTGCCCCATTAATGGCTACGAGTGTTAACGCGACTAATGTTGCTAGCTTTAAAGCAATCAAGAAGATGGCACCCTTGATTCGCTTATAAAACATAACTAAAAATATTGAGCCCAATGTTAAATTTAGCAATGCTGTAAATGCTGCAGCCAAGGTAATTGGCATATGTAAGCAGACAAGCACAAATACCGCTGCACCTATACCACCACCAACATAATCAGCTCCATAAATTGTGCCGGCGTTATGATCTACCTTGGCGCTATAGATATCTTCTCGAATTCGAGCAATAAAAGGAATTTCCATACCGACTAACAAGCCGACGACAAAACCCGTAATATAGGGGAATGCAGCGGATATTTGCTGCAGTACAAAGACAATACCACCATGCACTCGCACCGAATCATCTAAACCGAACGAATTATGTAGCTGCAAAGGCAGTACATAAGCTATTGAGAAAACACATGCCATTGCAAGAACGGCGGTGCCTCCGATCAATGCGATAATTGCCTCTAGCCAAGCAAAACCACTGTAAGGACATTTAATAGTGCGAGAGTAGAATGCACCCACGCCCATTGCACAAACCATTATCCCAATTATTCCATAGACGGCTGTATCTACTGAACCGGTTATACGACCTGCATAATGTGCGACAATATACTCATAGATCATTCCACAGCCTGCACCAATCGTCATGATCGACAACAGTAGAATGTCCTTTAAAGTAACATTCATCTCAGCTCCATTTTTAGTAGATACTGCCGACATGTTGATGCCTTAAAGTAAGTAGGTAAGCGTTAGTATTGCAATGCCGATAAATATCATCGCTTCAATGAAAGCTACGCCAATATTTCCTTGCTGGTCCACTTCTTCTACTAAGTTGATCTTAGAAAGAATGATGGGTGTGACAAGCTTGTAAATAATCCATACAAGAAGCATCACGCCAAGACCAAAGACTAACCAAGTAATGGCGATATTTAACAATAATGTATTTGAATACACTACCAGAGATGAAACACCCTTAACGGCAATGGCGGTGCCAATTACTTGACCCGCATACCGAATAGCGATCGCAATATTATTTTCTTTAATGGCATCTACCCATTTTTTTCCAGCGTTACGTTTAGCGTAAACAGTTGAGCGAATAACTGTTACTAACGTTAAAATAATCAAGGCGCATACGAAGACAATACTAACAGGTAATAAAGCGTTTAATGTGCTCTCTTCTGACCAATAGATGGCTGATCGAATGATCATCGCTATAGCGACTAAATTGACACCACTGACAATTGCCGCAGCCATATTGCCATTTTTGATTTCATCGAGAAGTGATACGCCTCTTACAACTAATTTGTCCTGAACCAGAAACCCTATTTTAAGCATCACTATGCCAGCCAAACCAAATGCTAGTATTGATACAAACTCGTTTTGCAACGATGCCTGGGCGTCACCAGAAATTGCGCCTGACATTACCAATAATAACGATAATAGACCTGATCCGATTAACACACCAAAAGCATAATTATCTTTCTTATCTAGCTCATCTTTTGCATTGACTCCAATTAATAACGCTGCGCCGTACCTAAAGCCAATGATGGCTAATAGAACCATGCCGACATTCATTAGTGTTACTGCTAGTTGCCATGTGAACATATGTTTCTCCAAATAAATTATTATCTTGTGTGTGTTATTTGCCGCCCGAGCTATAACTACGTGACGAGCTGGAACCTGATCTTGAGCCGTAACTAGAACTGAATGCCGATTTGTTGCTTGTCGGTCTATTCCCGTAGCTACTATTCGAAGAGCGAGTGTTACTGTTATAACTGCTTTGAAATTTGCTCGGCGACTTGATTGAAGACTTTAACGTCGTATTTTTAGAATATGGACTCGAGAATGTCTTTCCCTTCGACTGAAAGTTTTTTCGCTCACGCGTGAAGGCATTGTTCGAATTAGTTGCTTGTTGTTTTGAGGTGTAATGAGCACGACCACGATCCGAATAATAACTAGGTGTACGGTTATCAGACCAGCGTCCATAACTGACAGGACTCGAAAACAATCTAGACATAAATGCATACTGACCATAAAAAGCCCAAAAACTGCTGCCCGAACTGTTTTCATTCCATCGGCCGTAATTCGGATTGCCCACTAACTCAGAACCAGGGGTTGTACCTTTGGGCGCCTCCCCTTCTACCCCATCTTCTACCTTAGATAGCTTACCGTTCGACAAACCCGCTAAAACATTAATAGGGTCTGAAAGCATTAAATTGAAATTACCGGGAGCAGCGGCTGTATTGATGGCGTTGAGTTCGCCTGCTTGATCAAAAAACTGAGCTTTGACATCACCCTTGATCGCAGCGAAGCCATCGGCTACTTTTTTAGTCTCACTTAGTCTTGTCACTAGGGATTGATAAGCCGGGCCCTTTATAGTTCCATTGACTTTTAACGCATTCGCAAGCCCTCTCATTTCCGGGTTATTTGTCGATATACTGTCCGCATAACTATTTAATATAAGCGCATTAGGTATACGACTTTGCCCTAGATGATAGGCAAGATCATCAACCGACTGGTTAACAATTCGGTTCGCTGTCTTTAGCTGATCGGCATACTTTTCCGCAGCGCTAGGACCGCAAGCCATAAGGACAGTCGAGATCCCAACAACTAGTAATATTTTTAAATAATTTGACATATAAGTTCCTATCACTCCGTAACTGTTTTACTTCTTTTAAAATTTGTAGTGTTTAACCACCACACCACAATTTGAATTTTAACTTGATCATCTCAAATAACTTGGCTCTTTCAACTTACCCTTTACATCAAGCTGCTCAATAATATGAGCATGCACTGTTGAGATTGTTATTAATTTGAATTTAGACTAAACAGCTTCGCATGGGCCGCAGCTTACTTTATTGTCACCCCAAAAATAGGGGTCCGGAATACCGTAACGTTGCCTGTACAATTCTTCTATTTTTGTGTGCTGGTGCTCGTTTTCTTCAGCATCAGGTAAGGGCTCGTGATGAATTAGTCGGCCAAATTGACTTTGGCATAATTTCTCATATGATCTTGTGAACAGAATGATCTCATGCCAAACCATACCTACTTTTATTGAAGGAGTTACTGACCTCTTGCTAGAGGCGCAAATATACAAATATTTCACCGTTTCAACTAAGCCCCTAATCGCGACATCACGACCCACATCTAAAGCCTTTTGAACCTTTAATACTAGCTGTTCATTATCCTCAATAAGCTCTTCAACTATTAGTGAAGGAACTGTCTTGTTCTTCGCTTGCGCATAAGCTTCGCCACGCTGAAGGAGTTTTATAAAAAGCTCTCCCTCACCTTTAGCCTCAACCAGTACATCAATAGCTTTGTGGATGTCTACGTCACCGCACATGAAGATATCAAATGCCGCATAATTAATTTCCGGCCACTGGTGTACACTAAGATGGCTTTCTTTTAAAACGACAGTGGCCGTGTAGCCGCAACCTTTTCCAAATGAATGGATATTCTTCTCAAGAACTGTTGAACCTGCTGCAAGTGCAGCCTTTACCATAAGGTTCATTAATGGCTCACTTTCTAACAACGATAAGGAACCATATGCTTCAATGATTGCGTGTCTACCTTTCATACTTAGCTCTTTTTTAATAGGCCTCACTCAGTCTTATTTAGTATTGTGATTAAGTGGTTCGTTACTCAAAAAAATACGCTTTAAGTCTTGCCGAAAATCGGAGTGATGTCGCTCGTCGGCGTTCCCATTTTGATTTCGGTGTTATTCTTTTTATAGCCTTGCTCTTACATATAACTCTTTTATAAAAGGCTTACATGCAAAGATAATGCAATGTTGATGTAATGGATGCGTTCGTCAGAATATCCGCTTTAGATTAATTTAAAGATGTAAGAAGACTGAAGTTAAAGACTTGATGTACAAACTAACAAGTACACAATTTTGAAAAACTGAACTAGCCACAAGCAACATATATCTTGCAGCATCAAAGGAGAGATTGCTGAAATGAAATAATCGGTGTTTCTATATACCATTAATACCAAACTATACCTTGATGGCTGGGTTACCCAGCCAATTGGTCTTTACAACACTAAACTTTCATCACTTTATCTCCGTTATCGAGTAGCCTGCTTTAAACTTGAAATTGACCGACGAGATCAGCAGCGACTATATTTGAAGATGTCAGGATATTGCCTACCTGTCCTAAACTTCTGTTCTATTCTTAAGTGACCGGTAAATCAATAAAGTACCTTAGCATATTTAGCCTATAAATTATTCCTCACTATGAAGCTTTAATGCCAGATATGAATCTTTATTACTCCGTGATGATAGAGTTATCATTAACGCTGAAGTGTCTACTCAAACTATTCGGGCACTTAAGAAAAGTCGCCGAGCTGTGACTGTATGATTGATAGTGCGACTAAGGGCGCCGTTTCTGCTCGTAATATGCGCGGCCCTAGTTGTATCGACTTAAATTGATGGACATGAGCTGTGGCAACTTCTGCATCGCTAAGCCCACCTTCAGGACCCACTAATAGCGCCACTGTAAGGCTATCTTGCCTAGGCTTATTATCGAGCACAAAGGGTTTAGCGTCGTAGGGGTGCAGTACATATTTATTTTCTGAGGTATCTTGTGTTAACCACTGGGATATAGGTATTGGACTGTTAACAACAGGTATTTGGCTGCGACCGGATTGCTCGCAGGCGCTGATTACAATTTGTTGCCAATGACATTGTTTTTTGTCAACGCGCTCTGCTGATAATTTCACGTCTGTATATTCACTAAATAATGGCGAGATTGAAGTGACACCTAACTCTGTGGCCTTTTGTAGGAGCCAATCCATACGATCATTTTTAATCAGGCAGCATGCAAGTTCTAGCTTTAAATTGGATTCGCTTTGCGTCGCAGTAAAATTAGTTAATGCTACAACAGCTGCTTTCTTATTAGCCTCGGTCAGCGTTGCCCGATATTCACCACTACTTCCAGCATCCGACAAACAGCCATTAAATAACACTAGCTCTCTACCGGCTTTTACACGCAATACCTTACACAAATAATGAGAAGCCTGTTGCTCTAAAACCACAACAGAATTCTCAGTTAATTTTTGATTAACATACAGGCGAGGAGTACGCATAAAAGTTTGGCCGCTATTGTTATAGTCAAACTTGACTATTTAAGCTCAAATTTTCGATGATTTTTTTAACAGGATCTAATTGATTCATGGTGTAGAAGTGTAATCCCGGTGCGCCATTGTCTAATAACAGAGCACATAACTCAGTCATAGCATCTGCTGCAAAGGCTTGCATACTTTCCTGATCGTCACCGTAAGCTTCTAGGGCTTTACGAAACCATCGCGGTATCTCGGCACCACAGGAATCACTGAATCTAGTTAAGTTTTTTAAATTAATGATCGGCATAATACCTGGATAAATGGGCTGATCAATACCAATTTTGTGGCAGCTCTCGAGGAAATAAAAATAAGCATCGGGATTAAAAAAGTATTGCGTTAAGGCACTGTTTGCACCCGCATCAAATTTACCTTTTAAATATTGTATATCGCTTTGATAATCAGTTGATTCTGGGTGAATCTCTGGATACGCCGCTACCTCTATGTAGAAGTAATCACCAAAATGTTTGCGAATAAATGCCACTAATTGATTGGCATAAACCATTTGTGATGCGCCACCCATACCCGACGGAATATCACCGCGCAAAGCCACAAGGCGATTAATGCCTGCAGTTTTGTACTCTTCAAGTAGCGCTTTAATTTCATCTTCACCATCACCACCAAAAGACAAATGTGGTGCACTGACAAATCCATCTCGATGAAATTGTTTCACTAACTCTTTGGTATTGGCCCGTGTTGAACCACCCGCACCATAAGTCATCGAGTAAAAGTCTGGCGAAAACTCATCAAAGGCGTTGCGTGTCTGTATTAATTTTTCTTTACCGACATCGGTTTTAGGGGGGAAGAATTCAAAACTGAGTCGAAAATTGTTATCTGTCATAAATACTTAGAACCTTTCAACTAGGTGCGATAGATCACCGCACCTAGTTAACTATAATCGATAAATTGACCATCACTAGATGGTCAATTATTATTAATTGAGATTAATATTTGTAGGTCTCAGACTTGAATGGTCCTTCCACATCAACCTTAATATAATCTGCTTGGTAGGTAGTTAGTCGCGTTAGTACGCCACCAAAACCAGCCACCATATCTGCAGCCACTTCTTCGTCTAACTTTTTAGGTAATACTTTAAGATAAAGGTTGCTGGCTTTCTCTGCTGCCGGTAAATCGGCAAACTTAGCTTCGTATAAATACATTTGCGCAAGCACTTGGTTAGCAAAAGAACCATCCATAATACGCGATGGGTGACCCGTCGCATTACCCAAATTAACAAGACGACCTTCAGACAATAAGATCAAGTGATCGCCCTCGGCATCGCTGCGGCTAACTTTATGTACCTGTGCTTTAATTTCATCCCACTGCCAGTTTTCGCGCATGAAAGCAGTATCAATTTCGTTATCAAAGTGGCCAATATTGCACACTACAGCACCGGGCTTAAGTGCCGCTAGCATATATTTATCACATACATTAGCGTTACCCGTGGTGGTGACGATTAAGTCTGTCTTGCCGAGTAGCTCAGCATTAATACATGCTGCATTTTCAAGATTCACACCATCAATATAAGGTGATACCACCTCAAAACCATCCATGCATGCCTGCATCGCACAGATTGGATCTACTTCAGAAATTTTAACAATCATGCCTTCTTGATTGAGCGATGCAGCAGAACCTTTGCCAACATCACCGTAACCAACAACTAAAGCTTTTTTACCCATTAACAAGTGATCGGTACCACGCTTGATCGCATCGCTTAAGCTGTGACGACAACCATACTTGTTATCGTTTTTAGCTTTAGTCACTGCGTCGTTCACATTAATTGCCGGAACTTTTAGCTCGCCTTTTTGAAGCATTTCTACTAAGCGATGCACACCTGTTGTTGTCTCCTCGCTGATACCATGAATAGCATCGAGCATAGCGGGGTATTTACTGTGGCACATATCGGTTAAATCGCCACCGTCATCAAGAATCATGTTGGCATCCCACACTTGGTCGCCATCAACTTCTGTTTTAATCGTTTGTTCGATACACCATAAAAATTCTTCTTCAGTTTCGCCTTTCCAAGCAAATACCGGAATACCAACAGCGGCTAAAGCGGCAGCGGCATGATCTTGCGTTGAAAAAATATTACAAGATGACCAGCGCACCTCGGCACCTAGATCAATTAGCGTCTCGATCAACACCGCTGTTTGGATTGTCATATGAATACAACCCATAATTTTTGCACCGGCTAGTGGCTGCTCAGCTTTATACTTTTTACGCAAAGCCATTAGTGCTGGCATTTCACCTTCGGCAATCTGAATTTCTTTACGACCGTACTCTGCATCGCGACGAAACTGTTCTGGCGTAGTTGCTGCGACTTTATAATCGGTAAAGTTTTCAACAATTTTTAATTCTGCATTCATAGCTATAACCTTTATATTAGTTTAAAGAGAAGTTTTGCCACTCTTAATAAATTTATCTATTCTGTTTTACAATAATTTTTACGATAGTTTCTGTATTCAGATCTATAAAGCTGCTTTTAATACATCCACTTTATCGGTTTTCTCCCAAGTAAAGTTTTCTTCCTCGCGACCAAAGTGACCATATGCGGCTGTCCGCTGATAAATAGGACGCTTGAGATCAAGCATCGCCACCAAACCACCCGCGCGCAAATCAAAGTGCTCACGAACAAGAGTTGAAATTTCCTCGTCACTTAGTTTGCCGGTGCCAAAAGTATTGATAGAAATAGATGTCGGCTCTGATACCCCAATGGCATAAGACACCTGAATTTCACAGCGATCAGCAAGACCCGCAGCAACAATATTTTTAGCCACGTAACGACCCGCATAAGCGGCCGAGCGGTCAACTTTAGACGGATCCTTTCCTGAGAAAGCACCACCGCCATGACGCGCCATACCACCATAGGTATCAACTATAATTTTACGACCGGTTAATCCACAGTCACCCACTGGGCCACCGATCACAAAATTACCCGTAGGATTAATATGAAACAAAGTATCTTTATGCAACCACTCCTCAGGTAGCACCGGTTTAATAATCTCATCCAGTACCGCTTCGCGTAAATCGCCTAGGCTAATACTCGGATCATGCTGTGTAGACAGAACGACAGCGTCAATAGCAACAGGCTTGCCATGCTCGTAACGCAGTGTCACCTGGCTTTTTGCATCGGGACGCAACCAGCTGAGCGTTTTATTTTTACGCATTTTGGCTTGGCGCTCTACCAAGCGATGCGCGTAATAAATGGGTGCAGGCATTAGCACATCAGTTTCATTAGTTGCATAGCCAAACATTAAGCCTTGGTCACCGGCACCTTGGTCTTTATCATCGGCCTCATCTACGCCCACAGCGATGTCGACAGACTGTTTGCCAATGGCATTTAACACCGCACAAGACGCACCATCAAAACCAACGTCACTTGAATCGTAGCCAATATCTAAAATAACATTGCGGACAACGTCCTCTAGGTCTATGTAGGTCGAGGTACGTACTTCTCCCGCAAGCACAACCATGCCAGTTTTCACCAACGTCTCTACTGCGATGCGCGAATTAGGGTCGTCTTTCAACATCGCATCGACGATAGCATCAGAGATTTGATCTGCCATTTTATCTGGATGCCCTTCGGACACCGACTCTGATGTAAATACTGAATATTCCGACATATTTGCCTCCTCTTAATTAAGTTATAAATCTAACAACTAACGTTGTCGCAAAAAATCTGTGCCCCAGCGATTGTCGCTTTCAGGCAAATTATTGGAGTGCACAGAAAAATTTAAAGTTCGTAGGTGTATCGGCTACCTATACGGGCCGTTATATTTCAACTGCCGTTTTTAGATTAAAATGGCGCAACTATTTACGCTACTTGTTTTGGGTTGTTTGTTGTTTATGAACGTCCGCTGGAGCCTGTCTCCATAAGTTACCATCACAGAATTCATAATTTTTACAGTCACTGGTGCAACCACGGCACGGAAGTCTTTTTGTATCTTGTGCTGATGTTTCTGTCATATCTATTTCCTCAATGATTCGCCACATATCTATCGATTGTTGTTTATGTGATGCCTACTGAAAGAGCACCCTGAATGATCGCCCTAGGCATTAAACACTTTAGCTGTTGAATCGCACTTACAAAACTGATGCAGTTGAATTTGAAAACCATTACGCAATGCTAAATAGTTACTTTGTACTTTTTTGAAGCCCGCCAATAAAGCCCAGCGCTCAAGCTGTTCGGGCTCAAAACCCAACCAAAGATCACCGCATGATTGTTTAGCCCAACCTTGGTCATGACGACATAAATCAGTGACCAACAACGCGCCATTTAACTTTAAAGCACCGCTAACATCCATAAAGATATCTGCTGGAGATGACGTGTGGTGCAGTACCATATTCATCACAATACAATCTGCGGATACAAGTTCGTGCCTTAAATACTGTGTATCACCTTCAACAAAATCGACATTAACAACTAACTCATCACTGCAATAAGATTTAGCGTTACTTAACATCGCCGCAGCACTATCGAGCGCAATGACGCGCGAGAATTGTCTAGCCAATACCGGCAAAAACTCACCAGCACCAGGACCCACCTCAATAACGCAATCGTGCTCAGCTAACACCGTTTTATCAAGTAGCTCGTTAACTGCATTACTATAAACGGGATACTCGGCGATCAAGTCTTGACGCTCTTTAAAGTTATTTGCTTGAAGCGCAAAGAACTCTTGAGATTGACTAACGCGTACAGTTTTTACTTGCTCTAGCCTGGCTACCATATTTTCCGAGATATCGATGATATCAAGTGTTAAATAAAGCTGCTTCTGTAATGCGGCCAAACTACTACCCGCATTAGGCAGAGCTCGACTATAAAAAATGGTGTTACCCTCGCGACGTTTCGCCACCAGACCAGCCTCGGCTAATATTTTAAGGTGATGACTCATCCCCGACTGCTTGTGATGCAGTATCTCGCAAAGCTCTAATACGCTATAAGAATCTTGGGCCAATATGCGCAGAATCTCGAGTCGCAGTGATTCTCCAATTGCTTTATTGAACCCCGATAAACTTAAAAAGCTAAGACTTTGGCTATTCATTGCGATACTATAGCAAGCTCTAAAAACTATATCAAAATATTTCGATATAGTTTTTAGAGCTTTTGCTCATAAGGATCTAACAGACATTAAATGACCACTCGAAATAGACCTTTACCTACAAGCCTATAACTTGAATGTCGGCACATTGGGCTAGTCATTGCCAAAAACACGTTGACTAATCAGGTAACCGAAGGGGTACTGGATTAATCAGGCATACGAGTAGGCGTTGAATTGCAAAATGGCGAGACACTCTCGGCTAGGTGGGCGATCATTTAAGATATGGCACTATTTTTAGCATGGATTCCCGCCTGCGCGGCAATGACGGGATAGTGAAATAGCGGTTATTACGTTCAAACCATAGTTTAATACAACGACTTAACTCTGACTGAGCTTGTGCGCTTAAGATGTCCGGCGGCTTTGTGATGGTATGGAGCCATTAGGCCGGCTGTTTTTTAATCAAGGTACGTTATCGCTCACTCTGCGTTGAAAGCACTTTTAGAGCAACCTTGGCTATTTATACGATAACTACGAAAAAAACCGCTCGAAAATGGTATAGACTGCTTGCAAGTTATTTTACTCATTCACTGTGTGGGAATTCATTATCGAGACTTGGCTGTTCATTTCTTTTTTTGCTTTTTTAACTGCGGGAACTATAAAAGGGACGACGGGGCTAGGCTTGCCTGTCGCAGCCGTTGGTCTTATGGCACAGTTTATTGATCCTAAGCTTGCCATTACACTGATGGTATTTCCTATTGTGTTTGCAAACACATGGCAGTTTTATCGCGCCAAAAATCACTTGCTTATCATCAAGCAGTATTGGCGACTCGCCACGGCTGTTTTTGCTAGCATATTGATTGCGACTACATTTACCGCCAACATACCATCTACTGCACTCACCGCTTTTCTTGGCATTGTGGTTATTGTTTTTGCATCAACTAACTTATTGTTTAAGCCCCCCAGTATTCCAGATCATGCCAACCGACCTATGCAGATCATCTTTGGTGTTGCAGCGGGTATTATGGGTGGTTTAACCGCTGTATTTTCACCCCCAATCACTATGTATTTAATGGGTCGAGGCGTAGAAAAAGATCAATTTGTCAGTGTCAGCGGTTTTGTTTTCTTAGTGGGATGTGTTCCGCTAACGCTTGGTTTTTTAAATAATGGACTACTGACGCCCACCATATCGATTCAATCGATGGCGATGATCATTCCTACTTTGATGGGCTTTAGCCTTGGCGAACTTATTCGCAAGCGTATAAATCCTGAGGACTTTAAAAAAGTTGTGCTTATATTCTTTTTTGTTATGGGTGCTAACCTAATAAGAAAGAGCTTTATGTAGCAGACGACTTGCCACCATAAACCTGTCGACTCTGATTTAATCATCGCGTAACAATTACGATCAATATTCGGTGATTGAATAAGTCGGTAATGCTCAACTCTGTCTCAAAAACACAAACGCGTTAGCTTAGATTTATATCAATATCCTACACATTTTCACAAACACTGAATTTTAAATCAGCAGAAAGTGCTGTTTGCAATGACTCAGGCTTTTGAGTTTTTGTGTGTCACTTAATCTACTCATAGCCATACTATTGAATCTTGCTTTTAAAATATTGTAGCTCAATTTATTTAAAGCTTTTTGGCTCAGTAGTCAGCCATATCAGAAAAAAGTAAAGTCCTATAACAAGAGCAGCTAGCGTATTTTATTATGTAGCTTACTGGCTGACTTTAAATTAATGCAAGCGGCCTCGGCATTACCCTTTGCGCTAGCAACAAAGAACGTATTTTCACTAATGGTGATAGATAGTTCCATGGTTCGCTCAACCATGCTTGCAAGCGCTTGTATCTGCGGCCAATCAAATTGATTAACATTAATATTTAACTTATCAAATAATAATCGCTCTTGCTGCCACCAGGTATCACTTTTTCGATTGAAACTATAAATGCTCACTGTTTGTGCAACCCTAGAGGCTTTTTTAATACGCTCAAAAGCGGGCTCGCCGACGTCTATCCAATGCAGCATACTACCTTGTAAATCCATCTCTACAATATCTGGCTCGTCGGGCGTAGACAGGCCAGCAGTAAAGTTAAGGCCACTCGATACGTTGGTGCAGTAGCTTAATATTCTGACAAACATGCGCTCAAGCGTCTCGGACGGATGTTGAGCTACGGTTAAATTAAGTTGGTCATAATAATTTTTATCAATATCTGATAATGCTATTGATAACTTATAAATTGTTGGCTTAATTGCCAAAATAGTTTCTCACTTTTTAATGTTTGCCATAATTTTTTTATTCAAAACTGTTGTTAAGTAAACACTCAGAACAACAAGACAGATACCCAGTAAATTAAGCAAGGTCAGTTGCTCATCAAACAGAAAGTAGGCAATTATTAATGTGCATGGCGGCGACAAATAAAAATAACTGGCGGCAACATTGGCTGAATTATTTTGATAGAGCACGCTCATCAATAATACCGCACCAATTGACAGCACAATTGCCAGCCAAAATAAGGCAAAAAACAGATCAATATGCCATACGATCGATGTGAAGCTGCTGCTTTCGAAAATCAGCGCAGCCAACAAGAACAATATTCCAGTAGGAATATACTGTAAAAAAGCCTGCGAGATAATATGCACACCCGCGCAGTATTTTTTCTGATAAATAGTGCCGTAGGTAATGGCGAGTAGAGATAAGATAACGGGAAGATAGGTCAACAAGACGAGAGGTTTGTCGTCGACAGAACTTTCTACGGATAACACCATCAACAATCCCACAAAACCTAAAAGAGCCACTAACAACAGCTTTATCGATGAAAGCCTATTGGCGAGCAATACGGTTAGCACCGGCTGCGCACCAACGATAACTGCAGCAATACCCGCCGGCATGCCTAATTTGATGGATACAAAAACACCACCTAGATAGATGCCATGAATTAATAGCCCCGAAATAAATACAGCCTTAACGACACTTAAATTCTTCGGCATCGGCGGTCGGAGCAACAGGATGATACCGCCGAATAAAATTAATACCAATAGAAAGCGTAACGCCAAAAAGCTAAAAGGTTGAATATAGGGAAGACCATATTTAGCGCCAATAAAGCCAGTTGACCACAACAAAGGGAACAGTATAGGCGAGAATTGAATAATCGCTCGATTGAGAAATGACATCATAGGCATAGATAATTTGAAATGTTTTGGCCGCAAGTATTAAACTTAGCAACACCATGGTGATCTTCAGCAATTGTATAAATAATGCTAAATAACTGACTAATTGCTGGCATTAGAGCGTAAATAGGCGCTAGCATGCAGTTAAACACATTTACTAACTGGTCGTAGAAAAATTAATGATAAAAAGTACTTTTTTCCTTTTAGCTACCGTTTTCGCGTTAACTTACATCACTGCAATGGCTGCGCTTTATATCTTTCAAGACAAGCTTATATTTCCTGCTGAGACCTTACCCAAGGACCACAAATTTAGCTTTGATATGGCCTTTACCGAGATTAACATTCCCGTTGATGGCGCGGTTTTAAATGCGCTTCACTTCAAGCAAGAAGACTCAAAGGGCCTAATCTTTTTTTTACACGGGAATGCTGGCCATTTAGTTGACTGGGTTACTGATTTGGAGTTTTACCGACAGGCAAATTACGATTTATTTATTTTTGATTACCGGGGTTATGGCAAAAGTACCGGTAAAATCAAAAGCCAAGCTCAAGCTGAAAATGATGTGCGCATAGCTTGGGATTTTATAGCGCCGCAATACAAGGATAAGCCCGTTGTCATTTATGGACGCTCGATTGGGAGCGCACTAGCTACTGAGCTTGCTCGGCAGGTTAATCCGGCGCTATTAGTTTTAGTTTCACCGTTTACCTCTATGGTCGATATAGCAAAGCAACGCTATCCTTTTGCTCCATCTTGGTTGTTACGCTACCCTTTTGAGACCAATAAAATTATTCAAAATGTATCGAGCGAGGTATTGTTAATTCATGGTGATGAAGATGATTTCATCCCTATTATCCATAGTCAAAAGCTACAACAGCTCACGCAAAAACCGAGCAGTCTGTTGGTGATTAGTGGTGCTGATCACAGCAATATTCATCATTTCGATACCTATATCAACGGGCTTATTAAAGCTTTACCGTAAACATAATGACAACCAAAGGCGACTAGTATGTGGCAATACGACGGCTCCAAGCGGCCAACATTTGCGATGCAACCAGACCCTGCGCAGGAGTCTGTATGGGACTACCCAAGACCACCTGCGTTAAGGCAAGATTCAAGAACTGTCAGCGTCTACGATGGCGATCGCATCATTGCTAAAAGTGCACATTGCTATCGCTTACTTGAGACTGCAAGCCCCCCTACCTTTTATATCCCGGCTGCTGATATTGATACCGAACAACTGCGAGCTATTGACGGCAGCTCAAATTGTGAGTGGAAAGGTAAGGCAAGTTACTGGGCTCTCAAACGCGATGATTCGATGCAAATGCTTGCATGGAGTTACCCTAAGCCGGCAAGTGCTTTTATGCCAATTAAAAATCATTTTGCCTTTTATCCGGGTCGCATTCATTGTTTTATTGACGATGAGCGAGTTAAACCTCAAGACGGCGGTTTTTACGGCGGCTGGGTTAGCAATGAGATCATCGGCCCATGGAAAGGTCTTGAGGGTACTGGGCACTGGTAAGTATTTGGCCATTGGAGTCGATGGTTGCGTTAGCTTTTTATTGGCCCTATAAATGACATAAACCAGTCTTAGTATACAACGCTACTAACAGCGCGCAACGGTGAACTCACTTTTGTTCATTGATAGTAGCCGATCTAACCGGCGCGATTGATCGTAAAGAGTATATGGTTTAATGATAGAATAATTGTTCAGTGTTTTCTTACGATATCCTTCCAGCACGCCTTAAACGATATCTTTTCATACACATCAAAAAAAGAAGTTTAGCTATATTATGGATCTTATCGTATTTGATTTAGACGGCACCTTGCTTAACGAAAACTCGCAAATATCTAATTTTACGAAAGAGACGCTACAGCTACTCTCAGTTAACGATATCGCCTTTACAGTAGCCACGGGGCGCACCCAATATTCAGCAGAGCATATTGTTGAAGGTCACAATTTCATTTTGCCGCATATTTATAGTAACGGGGTGATTGTCTGGGACCCAAAGCATGAATCCTTATCTCTCGATAACCTATTGAGCACTGAAGATGTTCAATATGTGCTAGAAGGTAGCTTTTTACAAAAGATTACACCCTTTATTTCTGCAGTTGATGACAACAATCAACATCATATTTATCATCCCGCGGTGCAACACCCCGTAGAGAAAAAACTTCTAGATACCTACTTATCTCGTGCCAACTCAAACATTCTACCTGTTGGGCAGATGCCAACTGATGTACACATTACCAACATTAGTATGATTGGACACTCCGACGATATTGATGCCATCCAGATATTAATTAATTCACAAACGCACCTTATTGCCTACTCGGGTCCTGCGGTTGAAGGCAGTGGCTTTAAGTGGATGGACATTCACCATAATCAAGCAAATAAAGGCAGTGCAGTCGAGGCGCTTAGAGATCAGTTAGAAGCCAAGCATGTCATCTGTTTTGGCGACAGTGATAACGATCTTAGTATGTTTGCTGTTGCCAACGAAAGCTTTGCACCTAGCAATGCTAAAGCCGAGATAAAATCTGCAGCAACCGATGTGATTGGCCATCACAAAGAGGATGGTGTCGCTCACTTTTTACGAGAGCGCTTCAATTTATAAAGCCTTGAACACCTCTGCCAAGCTTATTGACTGCGCCCGAACACCTCTAAGCTATGCCTGCCTTAATTCGACTTTGCACCTCGCATTAAACAGTCAATAGCTTAAGTGCTAAGGTTTTAGATGCCAGTTCAAGCGTGCACGATACCATGTCAAGACATGACATCACCTAGGTTGGATGATGCTCTGCGAGGCGCTGACACGCTTATTTCAATGTCGTTTCGGTTTGAATGTTTTATAGCCTAGGCTCTCAACACTGTCAGTTTTTATAAAAATAATGAATAATGCCCTAATCAACAGTTGCTTTGGGTTTATTTAAATATTTATTTAGATGGTTATTAGGGGAATTATTTATGATCAAGATAACGGCTAGCTTAGTTTTTAGTTTTATTTGCTTGGCATCACTCGTTACGCTCGCGCCTTCAGCTGCAGCCGGTACTCTCGATACCGTTAAAGCTAGAGACAGCCTAAAATGTGGCGTCACCAATGGACTCACAGGGTTTTCTAACCCCGACAAACAAGGCAACTGGGAAGGTATGGATGTCGATGTTTGCCGAGCAATTGCCGCGGCAGTGTTGGACGATGCCAACAAAGTCACCTTCGTCCCCACCTCTGGCAAAACACGCTTTACTGCCCTGCAAACCGGCGAGATCGATGTCCTCTCGCGTGTGACAACCTGGACCTTAAGTCGCGATACTAAACTAGGACTCAACTTTGCTGGCGTTAACTTATATGACGGTCAAGGTTTTATGGTGCGTAAAAACTTAGGCATTACCCATGCAAAAGAACTTGATGGCGCCTCTATTTGTATGAATACCGGTACCAGTACCGAGACAAATATTGCCGATTTCTTTATCGCAAATAAACTGACCTATAAGCCCGTTTTATTTGAAAAATCAAGCGAGGTAGCAAGCGCCTATGACCTAGGTCGCTGCGATGCTTATACCAGTGATAAATCGGGTCTGGCGGCGCAACGACTTAAAATGCAAACACCTGATGATCATATGATTTTGGAAGATACTATTTCTAAAGAGCCCTTAGGACCCGCTGTTCGTCATGGCGACGACGAGTGGTTTGATGTGGTTAAGTGGACATTAATGGCTTTAATTGAAGCGGAAGAATTAAACATAACCCAAACAAATATTGATTCGTTCAGCAACAATAATAATCCACGTATTCTGCGCTTCTTAGGCACGAGCGGTGACAATGGTAAAAACTTGAATTTAGCGCCCAACTGGTCAGCTAATGTTATTAAAGCCGTTGGCAACTATGGTGAAATCTATGCGCGCAATGTAGGCGAGCTAAGCCTACTGCAGATACCCCGAGGCTTAAATAAATTGTGGCGTGACGGCGGAATTTTATACGCAATACCCCTGCATTAATTGATAGCGATCGCTACAATATTTATTTCAGTGCTAAACTCAAGCTTTCTATGATTATAGATAGGCCGATGTTTAGCATAGAAACTCGACATCCTTAAAAAATTAAAAAAATTCTCTACATTTTTCCATAAGTATCACCAGCAATAATGAAATCACTGTTACGCTTCTTCAATAATACTCGCGTCAGAAGCACTGGCTATCAAGCTATACTTTTTATAGTCGTTATTACATTTTTAATTTTTATTATTAATAATGCTAGCAGTAACTTGCTCGATCAGGGTATCGCCACCGGCTTTAGTTTTTTGGGAGATGCAACGGGCTTTAATATTGCCTCGAGCTTAATTCACTACGACTCTTCAAGCACTTATTTACGCCTATTTATTACAGCGCTACTCAACACTTTACTCGTGTCTTTTATATCGATAATTTTTGCAACTGCGATTGGATTTTTTGTGGGTATTATGCGGTTATCAGGTCATCCTATTGCCGCGCGTATTGCCGCTATTTATGTAGAGACATTGCGCAACATTCCGTTATTACTTCAAGTATTTTTTTGGTACTTTGCCGTTTTACAACCACTGCCCTCGCCTCGCGCTAGTATAGAGTTTATTCATCGTATTTTTTTGAATAATCGGGGCTTGCACCTACCTAGCCTCGAATTATCGGGACACAGCGGGTGGTTTTTTAGCCTATTTTTTATAAGCCTAGGTATATCTCTATATTGGTATCGACAGGCAAAAAAGTATCGCATCAAAAATGGTTATAATAGAAAACCAGTCTGGTGGGGGTTACGCTTAACGGTATTATTTTTTATTAATATTAGCGTATATATAATTTCGAATACCGACTTGAGCTGGAGCGTACCGGTGTTGACAGGCTTCAACTTTGAAGGCGGCAGCGTTATTACGCCAGAATTTTTTGCGCTGTTTATTGCACTCTCAACCTATACCGGGGCCTATATTGCCGAGAACGTGCGCTCGGGTATTCAAGCGGTTGAAAAAGGCCAGATCGAGGCCGGCCGCACCTTAGGTTTATCGTCCTTCAACATTTTACGCTTTATTATTATCCCCAATGCAATGCGTGTGATTATTCCGCCGCTTACAAACCAATACCTAACGTTAACTAAAAACTCATCGCTTGCAGCGGCTATTGCCTATCCCGATATTGTTTTAGTTTTCGCCGGCACCGCTCTTAACCAAACAGGTCAAGCTATAGAAATACTATTAATGGTGATGCTCGTTTACTTATTGATTAGCTTACTCATCGCTTTAGCGATGAACTTTTACAACAAACGCTTTTTGTTAGTCGAAATATAAATATGCAAGAATTAATAAGTCGATACTATCAGCATTATAAACGGCTACATAAGCAATTTTTTGGCAGCGTAACGAGTACTATTTTAACGTTTCTGTCATTCTATCTTTTAACTATTACGCTTCCGCCAATTATTAACTGGTCTATCATTGATGCCAATTGGTTGGGTAGTAATGCTAGCGACTGCACAAAAGCAGGCGCTTGCTGGGTGTACATATCAGCATGGTGGCGACAATTATTATTTGGACAATACCCTAACGAACAGCTTTGGCGGCTAGTACTTTGCAGTAGTTTATTTATTATTTTGCTAGCTGCACTGCTGATACATAAAAAATTCAGCAGTGCCCTGCAAAAAAAATGTTTGTTGTTAATGACGCTTTGCTACCCAATTGTGGCATTTATTTTAATGTACGGTGGTTTTTTTAACTTACCGGTTGTGGAGACACGCTACTGGGGTGGTTTATTTTTAACCTTAGTGATTGCTGTTGTCGGCATCGTCACTTCATTCCCTTTAGGTTTATTATTAGCCCTTGGAAGACAATCAAAATTAAAGGTGATTCGCTTTTTTTGTATTGGTTTTATTGAACTTTGGCGTGGCGTACCTTTAATTACTGTTTTGTTTATGGCCTCGGTAATGTTTCCGCTATTTATGCCACAGGGTGTTAATGTCGATTCATTATTGCGCGTATTGGTGGGTGTCAGTTTATTTGCAGCGGCCTATATGGCAGAGATTATTCGCGGCGGTCTCCAAGCCATACCTAAAGGTCAATACGAGGCAGCTACAGCTACCGGCTTAAGCTACTGGCATGCTATGTTTATCGTTATATTGCCCCAAGCTATTAGCTTAGTGATTCCGGGCATTGTCAGTGCATTTATTAGCTTAATTAAAGAGACGACGTTAGTCTATATTATTGGCATGTTCGATTTTTTAGGCATCGTGCAGTTTACAGCTAGCAATTCAGAGTGGATACGCTATACCAAAGAAGGTTATATTTTTGTTGGCGCTGTGTTTTGGCTTATATGCTATTGCCTCTCGCGCTACAGCCGCACCCTCGAACAGAAACCATCACTATAATTTTCAATGTGAAATAGATAACAATGACAGAATTAGTAGATATAAAAGTTAAGCTTAAACAATTTGCCAAGGAGCGTGATTGGGAGCAGTTCCATTCTCCCAAAAACTTAAGCATGGCGCTAAGCGTAGAAGTAGCCGAGCTAGTAGAGCATTTTCAATGGTTAAAGGAACAAGACTCCTACCAGCATCAGCACGAAAAACAGCAGGCGATCGCAGAAGAGATTGCCGACATACAAATGTATTTAGTATTACTCGCCGATCAACTCAATATCGATATAGCGGCTTCCGTTAATAAAAAAATAGAGAAAAATAAAGAACGGTTTCCTATCGAAAAAGTCAAAGGCAAAGCACACAAGTAAAGTATCTCAGTTGAGCACAAGCCGCTAGATTCTTTCACATACCTTTTTTTAATCTTTAACGTGAGCACAACCTCAGCTATTTAACTGTTGTAATACCAGAAGTCACTGGCTGTTATCGGGGGTGAGTTGTTACGAAGCGACTTTTTCAAGCAGCTTATCAATCGATTCAGTCAATATAGGGAAAATCAGCTTACCGCCAACATCGTGCTCATAAGCTGTAAATTTTTGGATATGTTCTGAAGTTATAGTGGTATCTTTTGTTAACAAGGCTAGTCCTGCATCCGAGACTAAATTTTCAGCCAAAACCATCCCAGCTTTTAGTTGATACAAAGATAATGACGTTAAGTGACTGCGATAATTTTGTAAATGTATGTTGTAATAATCCTCGAATAGATCCACAACTCTTGCGTCGTAGTTTTTTCCTGACATTTTTTTAATGTACTCAAGCGCCTGTTTTGGGTTAGATATTTTTTTCACCAAGCGATTACTTTCTAATTTTTGAAAATCACTAGCCACACAGATAATTTTTGAACCTAGTGGTATATCATCTCCCTTGAGCTTGTCGGGGTAGCCGTGGCCGTTTAAATACTCCTGATGAGAACGGACTAATTTTGCGATAGTTTTTAATCCAGTCATACCTGAAAGAATCGCTTCGGCATGAATAGGGTGCAGGTGAAATATATCTAACTCAACTTTAGTTAACATATCCATCGGTACTTGACGCATTAGCTCAGGCAAGGAAAACTTGCCTATATTGTGTAACAGAGCGGCGATTCGAATCTGTTCGATTTCTATTGGCTTCATTTCTAATGCTTTAGCAATATCAACGCTGGCATTGGCAATCATCTCGATCTGATTTTTGTCTCCGCCACCTTGCATTTCTATAAGGCCAGTAATCAACGACAAGGCATTATGAAAATTCTTAGTAATGCGATGATTCGATGCCTTGATACTATCGACTGCCAACTGTAATTCTTTTGTTCTTACTGTCACTTTTTCTTCAAGTGACATATTCACTGTAGCCAGTTCTTTATTTTTTTCTGCAACCTCTGTCACTAAGCGCAAGCGCTGATCTTCTTTCCTCTTAAAATCAAGGGCGCTGTTAATAACACTTTCTAGCATATTGTCATCCCAAGGCTTATTGAGATAATTATAAATTTTGGCTTCATTGATGGCTGATACAACCGCTTCCATATCAGCATATCCCGTTAATAATATACGCACAGAATTTGGTGAAGTGATTTTCGCCTTTGCTAAAAATTCAGCGCCATCCATATTAGGCATACGCATATCAGAGATGATAATGTCGACCTTTTCGGTATTCAGTAATTCAAGACCTTCCCCACCACTATTGGCGCGTAAAGCATCCCATTTACGCTGCCTACAAAAGCGATACAAAGAGTCTAATATTGACTTTTCATCATCGACTAACAAAATTCTGGGTCGTATCACATCGTTCACGTTGCCTTCTCCCTGCACTTTAGATCTTATATCTATAGCTTCTCTTGGCATCACATCAACTATATTTTAACGGTTAAAACTCTCTCTTAAATAATCCAGATATATATTGATTTAACTATCAAAAATGAGGGTGCCAACCGCACAAAGTTATCTAGCACCTTATATTTTGACTTGACATTATAACTTCTGGTACTACTAAACTCTATTTCAAACCACACTGACAAGGTCAAGAAAAGTGCAAGTTCATAATTTAAACGTCAGAAATATATTTCTTCATGCCATCGCGAAGCTATCCCTAGCTGTAAGCCTTTGAGAAAATATTTATCGGCACAGTATTACTTATTATCACACCAGTTGTTGACCTAAATCATCGAGAGCAGAGAACTTCAAGTCTGAACCTAAGCATCAAAATAGTTAATGAAACACGTAGCTGTTGTCGACAATCGTTTAAGCGCTCTTAAAAATATCGAATCCCATTGCATTGGCATAGTCACGATGGTGATTCTCTAGGGCTCCACTTAAAAAGGTGCTGATACCAAGAGCTTTTGCATCACTGATCATGTTTAAGCGATTCTCGGTCAATGAGGCATTACAAATCGTTACGGGTCCCCCGTTCATTTCTAAGTAAATGATTGGCGTTGACTCTAGTAAATTAACATCAGTTACATCCATAGCTATGTCTACTAAAAAACTATTATTATTTCTATGAGCTTTATCGAGTAACGAGCAAAAGGATTCTTTGTTCAAACAATCGAAGGTGATACGAAAAATAAGATCGTCGTTATTACTTAGCAGATCATCCATCGCTCTCTGAGCCAAGTCGTCGTTATAAAACCCGTGACTAAAAAAGTCAACGACAAAACTTTTTGACCTGTTTTTATTTTTTTTTAAATACGTGTTGACATTAATTATGTACCAAGTGAACAAATCATTTAGATAGCCAGAGTCGTTAGCTATATCCACAATATTTTTATGCTCTTGACGTAGAGAGTCCGACCAAATATCAAGGTAGCTAAAGGCCTTGTTATTAGCGTGATGAAAGCACAGCCTTTCTTTTAACTCTAAGGCATCGTTTTTTGTTTGTGTTTCAAGGGGCACCTGCTGTTTAATCAAGGCTACTTTTTTTGTATCTAGCTTTATTATATCGACATCTTTCGTTCTGCTTTTGATTGACGTCTGTTGCGCTACTATCTCCGATCGCGGGTTTTTTTTAGAAAACTGTTTGGCCATGGCTAAAAGGTGCGCCTCACTCCAAGGTTTCGCAATAAACTGGTTAACACTGGCGTCGTTTATGGCTGCAGTTAAGTCCTCTAAATCGCCATGTCCCGAAAGCATTATTCTGCCAGTATCGGGAAAGCGATCTTTCACGATTTTAAGTAACTGTGTACCTTTCATACCGGGCATACGCTGATCAGAAATAATTAGGTCGATATGTACATTATTAAGAACATCCAATGCTTGCTGGCCGCAATTGGCCTCAAACACATGGTATTTATGTTGTTTAAAGGTACGGTGTAATGCTGAGCAAATGGATTGCTCATCGTCAACTAACAGCACGGAAGGGTTCATAAGTCACCTCATCTACATTGCTCATATAGTCTTATGTTGTAAGTTAAAACCATTTTTGTTACTAATAATTATTTAATCTAGCATTAGGGATTACTAGTCATAATGTGACATAAGTCACACTTTTATGGGTATACGAATCAAAAATCAGGTGACCATATACTTATTTGGTTAGCTATTGGGCTTCTTTAGGTCAAATAAGTCTTGTGTTGGCTCCTCCTTCGCAACTCATAACGGCTTTAACTTCTTGTTTTCCGATACTTATCTCAAGGCTTCGCATTACAAAAGTCTAGCGTGTTAATCAGTGAGATATTTATAGCCAGACTGTTTTGAAACCGCAACTAGATACTCAACTGGATAGATCAGGTGACGGCTATTCAGTTAAATGTATTTTGGATAAAACCATACCGGTGTTGAGAGTTGTCGAGATATTTACATCTACGCTTTAACCGGCAGGATGATTGTAAACATTGCTCCCTTACCTATCTCACTTTCAACTAAAATTTCTCCCTGATGGTCGTTAACAATACCCTGTGAAATTGATAAGCCAAGGCCGGTACCCACACCCACTGCTTTTGTCGTAAAAAAAGGGTCGAATAATTTTGACATTGTCTCTTTCATGATTCCCTTACCGGTGTCTGCGATAGTAACCACTATATTCTCATCGACTAACGCCGTATTGATGGTTAAAGTTCCAACATCCACCATGGACTGTAATGCATTAACAATTAAATTTGTGAATACTTGCGACAAGTTGCCTTTGTTGCCACTGTATAGCGGTAATTCTTCCCAGTGAGTAACCACCTCGCAGGCATATTTCAATTCGTTTGAGAGCATTTTAAGGGTGTCGTCTAAGCATTGATTGATATCAAAGCCTCGCATGACATCATCAGATTCTCTTGAATACGCTTTTAAGCCTTGAACTATTTCAGAAACTCGATGCGTACCATCAATCGACTCTTTAACTAAGGTGATGATATCTTCGTTCACAAATTTAATATCGTTATCTTCGATGTATTCATTCATTTGGCGCATTTTTTCTTTGAAGTCTGGGCCACTTTCAATATCAATAGAATTTATCGTCTCTTGCTGCTTCTCGATAAGTTCGTGATACGTCCTGATGTATTGCACTAGTGTCGACAGATTGCTTTTTATAAAAGCAACAGGATTATTAATCTCATGAGCCACCCCCGCAGCTAGCTGCCCAATAGAGGCCATTTTTTCTAATTGACCCAGGTGCTTTTGTGTTTCTCGAACTTCTTCAATCGCAATTGCCAGCTTACTATTTTGCTCAAGAATTTTGGAGGTACGTCGATTAACGCGCTCTTCCAAATTTTCGTTAGCATCATTTAGCTCAGCTGCGTAGAGGGTAGATCTTTCATTTGCTTCTTTTAAGCTGGCTATCATTTTATTGAAAGAGTGAGCAACCTCACCAATTTCGTCACTAGTATTAATTGCTACCTGTTGATTTAGATCCCCCGCTGCAACTTGTCGTGAAGTGTTGGCCAGCACCTTCAGTTGCCTCGTTAAATAAACTCCCAAGAAAAAAGAAAACAGTATCATCAGAGATATTTGAATAACAATAATAATGCCTCCCAGACGCCACGCCATATTGATCTCTTTTTCCACTTTTTCAGTTGAAAAACCCATTTCAATACGGCCATACATAACGTTATTAACGACTATCTCTTCAAAGTTATCGTAGACATCGTCATCGATAGATTGATAGCTTTCATCAAAGGTAAATGCTTGTGGAATATAATAATTTTTATTCTTACTTACGAGCAAATTATTATTACTGTCAAAAATTCGAGTGTACAACAGGCTTTCGTTGCTCATTACCTCTTCAACAAAATCTTCTAGAGATGCCAAATCAAAGGAAAGCACAGCATCTTTGGTTGTAGTGGCAAATAATACACTGGTGGTCGACACATAGTTTTCTAAATTTTCTTCGATAGACACGCGCATGTGATTTAGTACTATGGCAATCAGTACTACTAACAATACGGTTTCAATAGCCCCGATACCTAACATTATTTTTAGTCGTAAAGACATTAACTCACTAACCCTTTATCAACTGATTCAAAAGATCTATATTTAATGCGCGCACATCGTTCCAATCAGCATCTGTGGCTTTTATAAAACCATTTTTAATTTTCAACGATGTTAGTAAGTCTTTACCTGTAGAATTTTTGATCCTTCCGACTAAGATTCGCTCCACCCGTTGAAAAGCCTCATCGTCAACACTGGGGTGTACTGCAATAGCATGTGGTGTGAATGCTGCTGACGTCCATAATATTTTAAGTTGCTCTTTGACCTCGGGGCTAATTTTATTAAAAGTGCGCATAACACCGCCTCCAGCAGAGAATAAGCCTTTAGCAACCCCTAAGTAAACTGAGTCATGTGAGGAGACATACTTTGTTATTAATTTAATGTGTTGAAGGTTAAGCTCAGCTCTAGGCAACACGCTAGCAGCGAATGCTGCGGGTGCGGGAAAGGCTAAAGTCTGCCCCTCCAAATCTTTAAGTGACTCAATGCTGCTGTCTTTATGGACTAGAATAACACCTTCAATAGGTTGGTCTTTGCGCAGAACAAGTGCCCGATAGCCAAGCTTTCTATTAAAAAAGGTGAAGTGATAAGGGTTCATGTAAGCAAAATCGTATTCGCCCACCGCCAGTCGACTTTCGAATTCAGGAATATTTTTAGCCGTTTTGAATTGTAGTTTTATACCTGCTTGCTCACTCAAATAAGTCAATAAGGGGCCCCATGATGCGACTAATTGGCTGGCTGATTGTTGCGGTACAACTCCAAACCAGTAGCTTTTACTTTCGTCACTAGCGCTTACCGGTAGGCTAAAAATCAACAATAGTAACGCATGCCTTAGCGCTAGATAAAGTATCTGACCAAAAACTTTCATCATTTTTCTTCACCTTTTCTAGTCATACTAGATATAGAACATTTTTAAAATTAGCCTTGTTAGGCCATTACTAAAATTTATCCTTTTATGAATCCTCGCGAGTAAGTAGATAATAACTCCGTGAACTGACTGTTCCTTCAAGTTCAAGATTTTGCGTTGTTATAACAACCGGTTGAATTTTTCAGTGACTTCATTGATGCCCTGATTTAATTGTGTGGGTATATTTAACGTATTAACGACATAAATAGTAATACTGTGAGCATCAGTACAAATTCAAATCAGACTTTATTATTTATATATACGCTACTGAGCATGCGGTTTAGAAAACAGGAGTTGCTGGATGAGCTCATGATTACACAAACACTCTTCAAAATATTTTTTATCAAAAAGCCTCTTTGCTACCAACAACATATATCCTAAATATTAACTATAGTCTAAAAATAGACTTTAACTAAAGAAACTTAAACAGATTTATAAAGAAGTTATTTCAGTGTCGATATAACGTCTCGATCAGGTTAAGCCTAACGGCCTTTTTTTTCAAAAACTAAGGAACTTAAAGCTAGACCTCTCACCACAGTCGACAATAGCTTTTCTACTATTAATTATAGAATCAAATTTTTAAGGAATGTTTAAAATATGGTGTAAAAGCCTAGCGTCAATCTTTATTCGCTTTGGCGTGACGGCGAATACGTTTTTTAATTTGCTTTATGCCGTACCAAACGATAATGGCCACGGGTATAACCGTAATGCCAGTAATTAAATCTGGTTGAATATCGATGCCAAATTCAGCAACGCTCTTTGTCGAATAACCGATTAGCCCCACAATATAATAAGTAACGGCTGCTATAGAGACACCTTCAATCGTTTCTTGCAAGTTCATTTGTAAGCGCGCGCGCTGATTCATCGATTCGAGTAATTGATGATTTTGTTTTTCGATCGTAAGATCCAATCTTGTCCTTAATAAATCGACGGCACGAGAGGTTCGCTTGGCAATATCATCGAGCCTTTTATCGATAGAACTACAAGTCAACATGGCTGGATCCAAGCGTCGTCTAATAAACTCCCCGATAGTTTGGCGGCCTATGACTTTGACTTCCTCTAGTTCTTCAATTCTATTTTTTAGAATCGCATAATAAGCTTTAGAGCCACTCAATCTAAAACCACTGTGCGTAACCAGCTGTTGTATCGACAGGGATAACTCACCAAGCTGATCATGTAGCGCTGAATCAACTTTGATCGCTTCCGAAATAGTTAAGCTGCTTTTATCTATGCCGCTCATTTGCGCCAACAGAGCCGATAGCCGCTCATCAAGTTCAGCAATTTTATAACCCGTTGCTTGGGCGATAGGTAATGCTAGCAGAGCCATGTTTCTATAAGTGGCAATGTCTAATAAATATTGCACAATGCGGCCAAGTTTGGTTGCTGACATATCGTAGTTAACCAATAAAATTCTGTTGAAGCCCGACACATGAATGCGCAAATCAGTCCAGACTTGAGCTTCTTTTTGAGATAACTCGGCACTGACAATAGACTCTGCTTCAAACAAACTTGATAAAATTTCTTCGCGGCATTCAAAGCTAGATGCTTGGATTGATATTTGCGTCGCTACTAATAGCTCACCCTCGGTAGTTGAGAACCAATCCAACACCTCTTCCGCTGGCGGAGTTTTGAACGGCGCCTCGCTATGGGATGATATAAACAGAGTGCAGGTGGTAAATTCGGTATGTCGCTCCCAACGAAACCGATACTGATTTTTAGTGGCTGTATAGTGTCGCGCATTATTAGCCGGCATTGGCAGTTGGTAGCGCTGACAAAATTCCACGAGGTGTTCAAATTCTTGACGAGTGACTTTTTCAGACGTTAGTTTTGCGAATAAAAAGACTTCACTCGGAGAGTTTATAACTTCAAACGGCCGAGCGTGTAGTTCTTGAGTAAGGACTTCTCTCTGTGGATGGATTTTTTGCTTAAGTAACCATGCATTTAGCATTTTTTGATTTGATTCATTCATAATTTAGTCGGTTAAAGGATATTAGTTTATGCACTGCAGCTCAGCACAAGCATTGGCTTAACCGCAGTCCAACAAGATTCATAAATACTCAACAACGTCTGAAAGTGATGTCTAGCTGTTGCCGAGCATTAAACTGTATACTCATTTTAAAGCTACTATTTAATGAATAGCCTCTACATATACGGCACTTTCTTAGTATTCAATGTGGTATTTGACAAATTATTTTTTATCCGTTGGGCTGCCACTTAATGGGCTCTCGCCAAACATAGCACCTAGTTATTGATTCTTAACGGGGCAAAAATAATAGATAAATATATTTTGTCAGTTCTCGCTGTGAGTTTTCTAGTCACTGAACTATTTATTTCAACATTTATTCCACTCTTGAATGCCGTCTTTATTGCACTCATTGTTGCTATCGGCATTGTTTGCATATTTTTAAGCTGACCCACAAAGCGAGGACGTCGCGACCTCTTTAGTTGTTTTTATGGCCTAAATCATGACTCCAGCTTAAAATTCAGCGTCTGCGTCTGTTAACGCGTCGATGATCGTCTATATCACCACTAAATTTATCTATAACAGTGTTGCCAGCCATTCAAGTGTGCGAGAATAGCGCCTTTTTAATGTCGCCATTTTTACTGTTAGGACCCTTTATTTATGTCAAATCGCCAAGATCTCGCTAATGCCATACGTGCTTTAAGTATGGACGCTGTTCAAAAAGCTAACTCAGGCCACCCCGGCGCACCAATGGGCATGGCAGATATTGCCGAGGTTTTGTGGAATGACTATTTAAATCACAACCCTAACAACCCCGCCTGGCCCGACCGAGATCGATTTGTTTTGTCTAACGGCCACGGTTCGATGCTTATATATTCATTGCTACATTTATCGGGCTATGACCTTCCCATCGAAGAGCTCAAAAACTTTCGTCAATTACACTCGAAAACACCCGGCCATCCAGAATATGGTTACGCGCCAGGCATAGAGACAACCACCGGCCCACTGGGTCAAGGTGTTTCTAATGCTGTGGGCATGGCGACGGCAGAAAAAATATTAGCCGCGCAATTTAATCGCGATGGTCACGCTATTGTCGATCACCACACATATACCTTTTTAGGCGATGGCTGCCTGATGGAAGGAATATCTCACGAGGCCTGCTCGCTCGCGGGCACTCTAGGCCTTGGTAAATTAATTGCTTTTTACGATGACAACGGTATCTCGATCGATGGCGAAGTAGAAGGCTGGTTTAACGATGATACTCCAAAGCGTTTTGAAGCCTATGGCTGGCAGGTCATTCCTAATGTTGATGGCCACGATAGCGAAGAAATTAAAATTGCTATTGAAACTGCCCGCAAAGAAACCGATCGACCCACGCTAATTTGCTGCAAGACCGTCATTGGTTTTGGCTCACCGAACAAGCAAGGCAAAGAAGATTGTCATGGTGCACCGCTGGGTATTGACGAGATTGCATTAACTAAAGAGAAATTAGGCTGGAGCCATGGCCCCTTTGAAATACCTGCAGACATATATAGTGGCTGGGATGCCAAAACTAAAGGTGCCGAACGAGAAGGCAACTGGATATCGCGCTTTAACGCTTATAAAAGTGCCTATCCAGAACTAGGGGCTGAATTTGAACGCCGCGTTATTAAAGGTGAATTACCTACCGACTTTAATACCAAAGCTGATGCCTATATTGCTCAGTGTCAAGCCGACATGGAAAAAGTTGCCTCGCGTAAAGCCTCACAGAACTCTTTAAATGCCTATGGTCCGTTACTGCCTGAGCTACTAGGTGGCTCTGCTGACCTGGCGGGCTCTAATCTAACGATTTGGTCTGGATCTAAACCTGTAAGCGCCAAAGACGCCAACGGTAACTACCTCTATTACGGCGTGCGTGAATTTGGCATGAGCGCGATGATGAATGGCATCGCCTTACATGGTGGCTTTGTTAATTACGGCGCGACCTTCCTCATGTTTATGGAATACGCGCGCAATGCCGTACGTATGGCTGCCTTAATGGGTACGCAAAGCATCTTTGTGTACACCCATGACTCTATTGGTTTAGGCGAAGATGGCCCAACCCATCAACCCGTAGAGCAACTGACGTCACTGCGTGCAACACCTAACTTAAACACATGGCGTCCTTGCGATACGGTTGAATCGGCCGTTAGCTGGAAATCTGCCATCAATCGAGACGATGGCCCCAGCGCGCTAATATTTTCTCGTCAAGGCCTTGCACCGCAGGCCCGCGATAAAGATCAGGTCGCCAACATTGAGCGCGGGGCTTATATACTCAGCGATTGCTTAAATGCCGAACCCGATTTAATCTTAATTGCTACAGGCTCAGAGGTAGAGCTGGCTATGAATGCTGCGTCTACGCTCACCGAACAGGGACGTCAAGTACGTGTTGTGTCGATGCCCTGCGCCGAAATATTTGCCACACAAGATGCCGCTTACAAACAATCGGTGTTACCTATTGAAGTTGCAGCGCGCATTGCCATAGAAGCTGCACACGAAGATTTCTGGTACAAATTTGTTGGCCTCGATGGCCGTATTATCGGCATGAGTACCTTTGGCGAATCTGCACCTATTAACGATTTAATGTCACACTTTGGATTTACTCTAGAGAATGTATTGGCCACTGCCGATGAGCTGTTAGCCGACTAATTTAAGAAATTTTTACTCATAGCTTGCTTTGTGCTGAAGCTACCGAGCCGCGACTACGCCCCCAATACAGCTATGTCTAGATTGGGTTTGCCGACAAAGTAAATAACGGCCTAAGGCAATGAAGTGTTGGCCTGATTACACCTATGTTGTTGTTACTCGCCGGCGAGGTAAATTTACTGTTAAGCGTCATAACAATTGTACAAGACCTCATTTTAAGGCTACAACATAACTTAGCTGTGTTTGTAGATAATGTTTTGTAAGGCTTATTAATATAAGAACAATAACTTGTAGCCTCGCAAATCAATATTAAATAGATCATCACTTAATCGGTTACCAACAGATAATACTTATGCCAATCAATATTGCTATTAATGGTTACGGTCGAATCGGGCGCTGCGTATTGCGCGCACTTTTCGAGGCGGGCTTGCAAGACACAGTGAAGATCGTTGCTATCAACGAACTTGCCGATGATAAAACCATTGCCCACCTGACTAAATATGATTCGACTCACGGCAAATTCTTGGGTGATGTTAGTTTGGACAATGGCCATTTATCGATTAATCAACAGCGTATTCGCATCTTTCACGAACAAGACATCAACAATTTACCTTGGCACAGCTTAAAGGTTGACTTGGTTTTAGAGTGCACGGGATCATTTACCGACCGTAAAACTGCGCAACTTCATATTAAGTCTGGTGCTAGGCGCGTCTTATTCTCGCAGCCTGCCGAAAACGACGTTGATGCAACCATTGTTTTTGGTATCAATGATGCTTCACTTAAAGCCTCAGACACCATCATTTCAAGCGCGTCGTGCACCACTAATTGTATTGTTCCGGTTATCGATGCACTCAATCAGCAAGTGGGCGTTGAAAGTGGCGTTATTACGACGATTCACTCGGCTATGAACGACCAACCGGTTATCGATGCCTACCATCACACGGATCTACGTAAAACGCGCTCGGCCATGCAATCAATTATTCCTGTCGATACCGGTCTCGCTCGCGGTATCGATCGCATCTTGCCACACCTAGCAGGTCGCTTTGAGGCTCAGGCAATGCGCGTACCTACGCTTAACGTATCGGCTATAGATCTTTCAGTTGTCGTCGCCACTAGCGTCGATGTCGCCACCATTAACACTATCTTGCAGACCGCTGCCAGTCATATGCCGGAGATATTAGGCTTTAGTACCGAACCTTTAGCGTCTTGCGACTTTAATCATGACGCTCGGTCTGGCATTATTGACGCTAGTCAAACACGTGTTGCTGGCAAGAATTTAGTGAAGGTTCTAACATGGTTTGATAACGAGTGGGGATTTGCTAATCGCATGTTAGATGTCGTTGGCAAAATACAAGAATTAGAAAACTTAACCTAGAGTCAAATAGTCATGAAAACAGTTATTGTTGTTATTTTTAGCCTCGTCATAGGCCTACTGGTTACAACTCTCAGCCTTGCTGCGGGGAAGATTTACCGATACAAAAATTCTCAAGGCAATATCGTCTACTCCGATAGAAAACCCAATACTGAGCACGAAATCATCAAAGGCGGTAATATAAAATCTAACCCTGAAGCCACCGAGAAAAATAATGCTATTCAAAGCGTAATTACTGCGCGCTCAGTTGCCGATGTGCGCGCAGTCACTGATACCATTAAACCCGCAATAGATAGCCTATACACACAGCTAGTGGCAAGTGACAATAAATCGCAAGGCAACGTCACCGTCAACTTCACTATTGTTCAAGCCGGAAACATTTCAAGTTGTGCCGAGGATGAGACCGAGATGAAAGGCACTAAATTTAATGGTTCTATTTGCGATAAAATTAAAAGCTTGCAGTTTAAAGCTGTCGCTAGTCCCGATCCCTTGAGGCTAACATATACTTATAACTTCAATCCCGCTGGCTAAACTTTAGACCTAGCCTGATTTTTAAAGGCTTCTTGTCTGCCAGCTACCGTACAACTGGAATTTTTTATGAATGTGCTTGCAATGACTGACCTCGACTTAAGCGGTCAGCGTGTGTTGATTCGAGAAGACTTAAATGTACCGCTGAAAAATGGAGCAGTAACATCAGATGCAAGAATTCGCGCGGCACTGCCAACGATCGAGGCCGCACGTAAAGCCGGTGCCAAGACTATTTTGATGTCGCACCTCGGCCGGCCTCAAGAAGGCGAGCCCGATGATGAATTTTCACTTGGCCCCGTTGCCAAACATTTAAGTGGCTTATTGGGTTGTCCCGTGCGTCTTATTAAAAATTGGCAGGTAGGTATAGAGGTCGCGAGCGGCGAAGTTGTTTTATTAGAGAATGTGCGCTTCAATATTGGCGAGAAAAAAGATAGCGAGAGCCTTGCCAAAGCTTATGCCGCTCTTTGCGATATTTTTGTAATGGATGCCTTTGGCACTTCACATCGCGCACAGGCTTCCACTCATGGCGTTGCTAAGTTTGCGCCCATTGCTTGTGCCGGCCCCTTGTTGACGGGCGAGCTTATGGCTCTCGAAAAAGCGCTGGCTAAGCCCGCGCGCCCGATGGTCGCTATTGTTGGTGGATCTAAAGTTTCGACAAAATTAATCGTGCTTGAAGCACTGGCCGACATTGCCGATCAAATTATTGTTGGCGGCGGTATCGCCAATACCTTTTTAGCCGCAAGTGGGCTGCCTGTTGGCAAATCTCTTTGCGAAGCGGCCCTTATTCCGAATGCAAAAGCATTAATGGCAAAGACAAATATCCCGGTGCCTAGTGATGTCGTCGTAGCCCAAGAGTTTTCAGAAGCGGCCATTGCCACCCTAAAGCCAGCCTCTGCAGTCAATGAGAATGAAATGATTTTTGATATTGGGCCCGATACCTCAAGGCATCTAGCTGAAATCATTAAACAGGCAAAAACAATTCTTTGGAACGGTCCTGTTGGCGTGTTTGAATTTGATCAGTTTGGCGAGGGCACTAGAGCTTTAGCGCAAGCTATCGCCGATAGCGACGGCTTCTCTATTGCGGGCGGCGGCGATACCTTAGCAGCTGTTGACAAATATAATATTGCCGATAAAATTTCTTATATATCTACTGGTGGCGGTGCCTTTTTAGAATATGTAGAGGGTAAAACACTGCCAGCCGTGGCTATACTCGAACAAAGAATGCGCGAGACTTAAGCTAAAAACAGTCGAAACTTGCCAAAAAACTCATTAAACACTTAATTATAGCAACATAAAATGCTGCGACACGAACACAGAATTTGAGGAAAAACATCATGCCAGTGGCTAATTACCAACAATATTGCAACATGCTCGATAACGCCAAACAAAATAAGTTTGCCTATCCTGCAATTAATGTCACCTCAAGCGAGACCATTAATGCCGCACTACTAGCCTTTAAAGAGGCCAACTCAGACGGCATCATTCAGGTATCGACCGGCGGCGGAAAGTTTGCCTCGGGTCTTGGTGTGGGCTGTATGGTCAAAGGTGCCATCGGACTTGCCGTCTACACGCACATGATGGCCGAGGAGTACGACGTCAACATCGCTCTACATACCGACCACTGTCACCCCGAATTTGTAGAGCCCTTTTTAATGCCATTAATCGCCGAGACCAAACGTCGCCGCGCTGCAGGCCTGCCTAATCTATTTAGCTCACATATGTACGATGGCTCGGCGCTACCAATGGACGAAAACATTGCAGAATCGAAGCGGATTATGAGCGCGTGTGTCGACAGCGATATTATCCTAGAGATAGAAACCGGTATTGTCGGCGGTGAAGAAGATGGTCACGACACCTCTGATGTCGCTGCCGATAAGCTTTATACAACACCAGAGGACATGGTGATGGCAGCCAAAGAGCTGGGCTCTATGGGTCGTTTTATGTTGGCGGCTACTTTTGGTAATGTCCACGGCGTCTATAAGCCTGGCAATGTAAAACTGACACCATCGATATTAAAAGATGGACAAGCAGCTGTAGT